>NZ_JBIUCI010000004.1:0-424877 GCF_044593635.1 Streptomyces sp. NPDC051913
GTGGAGGCGGGCAGGCCCAGGATGGGGCCGATGCGGGCCGGGCCGAGCTTGCGCTCCCGCCGCAGCCGGCACACCCGGTCCTCCATCGTCGCCGGGGTGCGGTGCGGTGTCCGGTGCGGCCTGCTGCAGCGGTCAACCAGTCCCGCCTCGCCTTCGTGGCGCCAGCGGCGGATCCATTTGTGGGCCGTGGCCCGCGAGATGCCCATCTCGGCGGCCACATGAGCCACAGGACGGCCCGAGCGGACCCGTTCGACGAGTAGCCGCCTGCCATGAACGGTCAGCCGGGCATTACGGTGGGACACGAAGACCTCCGTGCGGTGTGTTCCTAGACAGCTCCACCACATCGGAGGTCTTCGCCATGTTCAAGGCCCGCCAGTGTCAACAACGCTCGTGATCAATACACCTAGGTCGTGTCCGCGAAGTCCCGCCCGGCGGGATTCAGGCGGTGGCCAACTCCGCCGCCTCCTGCGCGCACCCCCACGCCACCGTCACGCCCGCCCCGCCGTGCCCGTAGTTGTGCACCAACACCCGCCCGTCCGGCCGGAGTTCACGCTCCAGCCGGACCGCGTCCCGCGCGGGACGCAGCCCCACCCGATGGTCCAGCACCCGCGCCCCCGCGATCTCCGGGCGCAGTGCCGCGCACCGCCGTACGATCGCCTCCGCCACGTCGGGATCAGGCTCCGTGGACCACTCGCCCTCGACCGCCGTACCGCCCAGCAGGAGCCGCCCCGGCTGCGGGAAGAAGTACGCCATCTCGCCGTCGGCGCCCTTCGACACCATCCACGTCCGGATGCCCGGGTCCTCCACCACGACCAACTGCCCCCGCACCGGCACCATCGAAGGGTCCGGCACCAGCTCGGCCGCCCCGAGGCCCGTGCAGTTGACCACCACCGGTGCCTCGACCTCCGCCAGATCGGACACCGTACGCGTCTCGACCACCCCGCCCGCCGCCACGAACCGCCGCCGCAGCCACGGCAGATGCGCCGCCATGTCGACCAGCGGCAGCCGCGCCCACAGTCCGGTCCCGGCGTACTCCTCGGCGGTGACCGGCCGCAGCCCCGGCAGCCGGGCGGTCAGCCAGCCGAACCCGTCGTCCAGCTCTTCCTCGCCCAGCACCCCCTCGACCATGCGTACGCCGGTACGGTCCGGGTCCGCCGCCAGCTCCTCGTACACGTCCAACGAGCGCAGCGCCCACGCGCGTGCCGACGCGACCGGCCTGATCCGGTACGGCCACCACAGCGCCCCGGCGACCGCCGAGGTGGTCCGCTCGACCGGGTCCCGGGACACCACCCGCACCCGACGCCCACGCTCGGCCAGCACCACGGCGGTCGTCAGCCCGACCACACCACCGCCGACCACCACGATCTCGCCGCTCATCTCACCGTCCACGACCGAAACGTAGCGGAATGTGTCATGCCGTGCTCAGAGGGCGCTTGCTGAGGGAATACTCGCAGCATGTCTGCCGAGTACGCGACCTTCGGCCTGGCACCGGCGATGCGTGCCGGTGGAGTCCTCGTCAACGGTGACTACCAAGTCCACCGCGACTTCGTGGACTTCATCGTCGACGGACGACCGTTGCTCTTCCAGCTCTCCGACCTCGACGCCGTCTCCCCACTCGCCTCGGACGTACCACCCTCGATCTTCACCGCCCAGGTCCGCAGTCTCCTGCTGGAGACGGACGCCCCGCTTCCGGGCGGGCGCTATGTCATCTACGGCTGCCCCGAGTGCGAGGACCTCGCCTGCGGAGCCGTCACCGCCGTCATCGAGAAGGAGGGCGCCGACTACATCTGGCGGGACTTCGCCTGGCAGACCGACGAGCTGGCCGACCTCCAGCTCAACGGCTACCACGGGATCGGCCCCTTCCGGTTCCACGGCGCCGACTACCGCGCGGCCCTCGACTCCCTGCTCTCTTCCGACACCGCGAGCCGGCCCCGCCGCGTCCTGCTGATCGGCGCCCGCGTCGCCCTCCTCGCCAAGCTCGCCGCCGCCCTGCGCACCATCGGCATCGGCGCCGACATCGCCCACGACGCCGACGGTGTCCCCGCCGACGAGCTGCGCGGATACGGAGCCGTCGCCTTCGGCCGGGGGATCGGCGAGGCGGAGCGGGCCTCCGTGCGCCGCGCCTTCGACCGCGCGGGCGTGCACGTGACCTACGTGAACGGACTCGCCCCGATCGTCCCCCTGCTCGTCGCCCAGATCGAACACGCCCTCGACCGCAGCCCCGAGGAACAGCGCCGGCTGACCCGCCTGGTGGCCGCCGACGGCGAGGCGGGCGTCGAGGTCACCTCGCCCTGCCGGGTACGGCTCACCGCGTACCGTCTCGACCGGTTCTTCCGCACCCACGCCCAGGAGGTCTTCGACGGCGTCCTGGAAGCGGGCCGGCATCGCATCGTCCTGGACGCGAAGGCGGTGAAGGGGGAGGCCTTCGTGGTCGCCCGGACGTCGGGGAGCGTGCTGGTGGAGGCGATGGCCCATTGACGGGGAGGCGCCGAGAAGCCGGGGCGGACCCACCGGCCGGCCTCGCTAAAATCGGTCCCCTGATGACTGCCACCCTCGTCGCCAAGAACCTCGCCGCCGGCCACGGCGACCGCTCCCTGTTCACCGGACTCGACCTCGTCGTCGCACCCGGTGACGTCATCGGGCTGGTCGGCGCCAACGGCGCCGGCAAGTCCACCCTGCTCAGGCTGCTGGCCGGGCTGACCGCACCGGAGGAGGGAGAGCTCAGGCTCTCCCCGCCGACCGCCACCGTCGGCCACCTCCCGCAGGAACCGGAGCGCCGCCCCGGCGAGACGATCCGGGAGTTCCTGGCCCGCCGCACCGGCGTCGCCGTGGCCCAGCGCGTCATGGACGAGGCGACCCAGGCCCTCGTCGACGGCGCGCCCGGCGCGGACGACGCCTACGCCACCAGTCTGGAGCGCTGGCTCGACCTCGGCGGCGCCGACCTCGACGAACGCGCCGCGGAGATCGCCGACTCCCTCGGCCTGAGCGTCGACCTCGACCAGCCGATGACCTCCCTGTCCGGCGGCCAGGCGGCCCGCGCCGGACTCGCCTCCCTGCTCCTGTCCCGCTACGACGTCTTCCTCCTCGACGAGCCCACCAACGACCTCGACCTCGACGGCCTGGAACGCCTGGAACGCTTTGTGAGCGGTCTGCGCGCCGGCACCGTCGTCGTCAGCCACGACCGCGAGTTCCTCACCCGCACCGTCACCAAGGTCCTCGAACTCGACCTCGCCCAGGGACAGATCAACCTCTACGGCGGCGGCTACGAGGCATACCTGGAGGAGCGCGACGTGGCCCGCAGGCACGCCCGCGACGACTACGAGGAGTACGCCGACAAGAAGGCGGCCCTCCAGGACCGGGCCCAGATGCAGCGCTCCTGGATGGACAAGGGCGTCAAGAACGCCCGCCGCAAGGCGAACAACGACAACGACAAGATCGGCCGCAAGTTCCGCAGCGAGGCCAGCGAGAAGCAGGCCGCGAAGGCCCGCCAGACCCAGCGCATGATCGAACGGCTCGACGTGGTCGAGGAGCCCCGCAAGGAGTGGGAACTGCGGATGGAGATCGCCTCGGCGCCCCGCTCGGGGTCGGTCGTGGCGACCCTGCGCGACGCGGAGGTAGGGCGCGGCGACTTCACCCTGGGCCCGGTCTCCCTCCAGATCGACTGGGCGGACCGCGTGGCGGTGACAGGCGCGAACGGCGCCGGCAAGTCGACCCTGCTGGCCGCACTGCTGGGCAGGGTGCCGCTGACCGCCGGCCAGGCCTCGCTCGGCTCCGGCGTCCTGATCGGTGAGGTCGACCAGGCGCGCAAGCTGTTCCACGGCGAGGAGTCGCTGCTGGACGCCTTCGGGGCGGCCGTCCCGGACACCGAGCCGGCCGAGGTCCGCACCCTGCTGGCCAAGTTCGGCCTGAAGGCGGACCACGTACTGCGCTCGGCGGCGACCCTGTCCCCGGGAGAGCGCACCCGCGCGGCGCTGGCCCTGCTCCAGGGCAGAGGCGTCAACCTCCTGGTGCTGGACGAGCCGACCAACCACCTGGACCTACCGGCCATCGAACAACTGGAACAGGCCCTGGACGCCTACGAGGGCACGCTCCTCCTGGTCACCCACGACCGCAGGATGCTGGACGCGGTGAGGGTGACGCGCCGTTTGGAGGTAGCTGCGGGCAAGGTGACGGAGCGTTGAAATCGCCTCGAGGGTCCCTTACCCAGGGGCGCGGGGAACTGCGCGACCAGCCACAACCGGCCCGCAGTTCCCCACAAACCGCTACCGCCCCTTTTTCTTCGGGTCCAACAACCCCGCACGCCTGAGGGCGTCAGCCATAGCCCCGTTGGCCGGCGGAGCCTGCCGCTGTTGCTGCCGCTGCTGAGGCGGCCGCCCACCCCGCTGCCGACGCTCACCCCCGCCACCCTGCTGACCCTGCGGAGCCTTCTCGTCATCGAGCCGCAGCGTCAACGAGATCCGCTTCCGCGGGATGTCGACGTCCAGCACCTTCACCTTGACGATGTCACCGGGCTTGACCACATCGCGCGGGTCCTTCACGAACGTCTTCGACAGCGCGGACACATGCGCCAGCCCGTCCTGGTGGACACCGACGTCGATGAACGCCCCGAAGGCCGCCACGTTCGTCACCACGCCCTCCAGCACCATCCCGGGAGCGAGGTCGGAGATCTTCTCGACGCCCTCCTTGAAGGTGGCCGTCTTGAACGCGGGCCGCGGGTCGCGCCCGGGCTTCTCCAGCTCCTTGAGGATGTCCGTGACCGTGGGCAGACCGAACGTCTCGTCCACGAACTCCTGCGGCCGCAGCGAACGCAGCACACCCGTGTTGCCGATGAGGGACGCGACCTCCTGCCCGGAGGTCTTCACCATCCGCCGGACGACCGGGTAGGCCTCCGGGTGCACGCTGGACGCGTCCAGCGGGTCGACACCGTCGCGGATGCGGAGGAAGCCCGCGCACTGCTCGTAGGCCTTGGGGCCGAGCCGGGCCACCTTCTTCAGCTCCGTACGGGAGGTGAAGGGCCCGTTGGAGTCGCGGTGCGACACGATGTTCTCGGCGAGCCCGGAGGTGATGCCGGAGACACGCGCGAGGAGCGGGGCGGACGCGGTGTTCACGTCCACGCCGACGCCGTTCACACAGTCCTCGACCACCGCGTCCAGCGAACGCGACAGCTTCACCTCGGACAGGTCGTGCTGGTACTGGCCGACACCGATCGACTTCGGGTCGATCTTCACCAGCTCGGCGAGCGGGTCCTGGAGGCGGCGCGCGATGGAGACCGCGCCGCGCAGCGACACGTCCATGTCGGGCAGCTCCTGCGAGGCGAACGCGGAGGCCGAGTACACCGACGCGCCCGCCTCGGACACCATCACCTTGGTGAGCTTCAACTCCGGGTGCTTGGTGATGAGTTCACCGGCGAGCTTGTCGGTCTCACGGGACGCCGTGCCGTTGCCGATCGCGATCAGCTCGACCGAGTGCCGGGCGGCGAGCACGGCCAGCTTGGCGAGCGCCTCGTCCCACTTGTTGGCCGGGACGTGCGGGTGGATGACGTCCGTGGCGACGACCTTGCCGGTGGCGTCGACGACGGCGACCTTCACACCCGTACGGAAGCCGGGGTCGAGGCCCAGCGTCGAACGCGTGCCGGCCGGGGCGGCGAGCAGCAGGTCGCGGAGGTTCTTGGCGAACACGTCGACCGCCTCGTCCTCGGCGGCCGTGCGCAGCCGCAGCCGCAGGTCGATGCCGAGGTGCACGAGGATGCGGGTGCGCCAGGCCCAACGGACCGTGTCCTTGAGCCACTTGTCGCCGGGGCGGCCACGGTCGGTGATGCCGAACCTGTGGGCGACGATCCCCTCGTACGACGAAGGTCCCTCCGTCGCCTCCTCGGGCTCCAGGACGAGGTCGAGGACGTCCTCCTTCTCGCCGCGCAGCATCGCCAGGATGCGGTGCGAGGGGAGGTCCTTGAACGGCTCGGAGAAGTCGAAGTAGTCGGCGAACTTGGCGCCCGCCTCCTCCTTGCCGTCCTTCACCTTCGCGGCCAGCCGCCCGCGCACCCACATGCGCTCACGCAGGTCGCCGATCAGGTCGGCGTCCTCGGAGAACCGCTCCGTGAGGATGGCCCGGGCGCCGTCCAGCGCGGCCTGCGGATCGGCGACGCCCTTGTCGGCGTCGACGAACGCGGCGGCAGCGGCGAGCGGGTCCACCGTCGGGTCGCCGAGCAGCCCCTCGGCGAGGGGCTCCAGCCCGGCCTCGCGCGCGATCTGCGCCTTGGTGCGCCGCTTGGGCTTGAACGGCAGGTAGATGTCCTCGAGGCGCGCCTTGGTCTCGGCGCCGCGGATCTGCGCCTCCAACTCCTCGGTGAGCTTGCCCTGCTCGCGCACCGACTCGAGGATCGCGGTCCGCCGCTCCTCCAGCTCCCGCAGATAGCGCAGCCGCTCCTCGAGCGTGCGCAGCTGCGCGTCGTCGAGCATCTCGGTCGCTTCCTTGCGGTAGCGGGCGATGAAGGGCACCGTCGAACCGCCGTCGAGCAGCTCCACGGCGGCCTTGACCTGCCGCTCCCTTACGCCGAGCTCCTCGGCGATCCTTCCTTCGATGGACCCAACGCCGATGGGGGTGCGTGTCGTCACGATCCCGTACCGCCTTCTCACTGAGGTTGCGCGGCAATTGTGGCAGGTGGCACGGACATCGGGGGATCAGGGCGCGGCCATCAGGCGCGGCGGCTCCGGGTGGAGCCCGAGGCTCCGCCGAAGAGCCGGGCCAGGGCCCGGAAGGGCAGCGTCACGACGGTGGCGAGGGCGCCGCCGATCTGGCGCAGGACATCAGCGATGGCACGGAACACGAGCATCTCCTTTCCTCGTCCGGCCACGACGACCGGACGGGCCCTGAGTACCTCACTCGTGCCACGCCATGCACCCCACCGTCCGTGTCCGGCCTCAGCCCTTCCCGATCAGGTCCGCCGGATACGCGCCCGCCGCCATGGCCGCCCGCGCGAACCCTGTGCCGAGTTCCGTCAGACGGGCCACGCCCCGCGCGCCCAGGTGTTCGTACGGCGCCCGGTCCAGGCGGTCCGTCATGTCCTCGATCTCCGCGCGCAGCGCCGCACCCCGCTCGGTGAGCTCGCCGCTGTGGTCCAGCAGCTCGCGGTCCCTGAGGCGGCGGGTCGCCGCGTCCCAGTCGTCCTGGGTCCAGCCGCGCGTGGTGAAGACCCACTTCGGGGTCATGCCCCGCCCGGTCGCGGTGTGCGTCACCAGGGCCTCCAGACCGTCGAGGCCCGCGGCCAGCAGCGCGGCGAGATGGCCGTCACCCCGGTGCTCACGCAGCAGGGTCGCGGCGTGGAAGTACGCCAGGTGCGGCTCCTCGGGCACCGGCAGGTCCGCGTGCGCCGCGTACAGCGGACGGGCGCTGCGCGAACAGGCCTCGGCGGCCCGCAGCGCGAGCTCCGCGGCCTCCGCGATCTCCGGGGAGGTGACCGCCTCCTCGCCCAGCAGTCGCCTCAGGGACGTGTCCACGGCACGCGTGCGTGCCGCGAGGACGGCCTCCGGCGAGGCGGTCTCCCACACCGCGGGGACATGCCGGGCCACCAGCTCGTGCCGGTAGTTGTAGAAGGCCGCCGTGACCGTTCCGGCGCCCACCCGCCCCAGCGCGGCGGCCCGCACCGCGAAGTTGACGGCCCGGGGGTGCGTGATCCCGATCCCCGCCAGTTCGGTGCCCAGCTCGGGGGCGAAGTAGGAGGTGGCGTGCAGGGAGTTGAGCACGTTGTGACAGCGGCGGCCGGACCGCGGCTCAAGGGCGGCAGAAGTCATGCCCGGCAGGTTACCAACCGCTTGGTACGTAGCCCATGGGTCGGCGGGGTCGATGCGGCGGACCATGGCAGGAAAGGTGGGGTACTCGTCGTTGCGGCCATTGCGCGGCCCGCGAAGAATCGACGGCATGACGCAGCGAACCGTCCTCGTCGTCCTCTTCGACGAGGTGCAGAGCCTCGATGTCACCGGCCCCCTGGAGGTGTTCGCCGGGGCCGAGCACCACACGCCGGGCACCTACCGCATCCGTACCGCGTCCCTGGACGGCGCCCCCGTGCGCACCTCCAGCGGTCTGACCGTCGTACCGGATCTGGCCCTGTCCGACGCTCCCGTCCCGCACACCCTGCTCGTCCCGGGCGGACAGGGGACCCGGCGCCCCGACCCGCGCCTGACCGCGTGGCTGCGCGCGAACGGGCCGCGTGCCGAGCGGCTGGTCTCGGTGTGCACGGGAGCGATCCTGCTCGCCGAGGCGGGCCTCCTCGACGGCCACCGCGTCACCACCCACTGGGCCTACAGCGACACGCTCGCCCGCGATCACCCGGCCGTCGACGTCGAACCCGACCCGATCTACATCCGGGACGGCAAGGTCGCCACCTCCGCCGGCGTCACCTCGGGCATCGACCTCGCCCTCGCACTGGTCGAGGAGGACCTGGACCGGGACGTGGCGCTGACGATCGCCCGCCATCTGGTCGTCTTCCTCCGCCGACCCGGCAACCAGGCCCAGTTCAGCGCCCAGCTGGCCGTGCAGACGGCGCGGCGCGAGCCCCTGCGCGAGGTCCAGCGCTGGATCAGCGAGCACCCGGGCGCCGACCTCACCGTCGAGTCCCTCGCCGCCCGCGCCCGGCTCTCCCCGCGCCACTTCGCCCGCGCCTTCCAGGCCGAGACCGGCACGACCCCCGGCCGCTACGTCGACCGGGTCCGCCTCGAACACGCCCGGCGCCTGCTGGAGGACACCACCGACGGCGTCGAGGAGATCTCCCGCGCCAGCGGCTACGGCACCCCCGAGGCGATGCGCCGCGCCTTCGTCCGAACACTCGGCGCGTCACCGGCCGAGTACCGCCGCCGGTTCCACCCGGTACCGGCCCACTGAAGGGACCTCGAAAACCGTGCAGATCGCCATCGTCCTGTTCGACCGCTTCACCGCCCTCGACGCCGTCGGCCCCTACGAGACCCTCGGCCGAGCGCCGGACTCGGAGACCGTCTTCGTCGCCGAGCGCACCGGACCGCACCGCACCGACACCGGGAACCTCGCCCTCACCGCCGACCGGACCTTCGCCGAGGTGCCGAACCCGGACATCGTGATCGTGCCCGGCGGGCCTGGGCAGACCCCGCAGATGGAGAACCCGGTGCTGCTCGACTGGCTGCGCAGCGCCGACGCCACCAGCACCTGGACGACGTCCGTGTGCACCGGCTCCCTCCTGCTGGCCGCCGCCGGACTGCTGACGGGCCGCCGCGCGACCTCGCACTGGCTGGCCCTGGACCACCTGAGGCAGTTCGGCGCGGAGCCGACGGGGGAGCGGGTCGTCCTCGACGGCAAGTACGTCACCGCGGCCGGCGTCTCCTCCGGCATCGACATGGGGCTCACCCTGCTCGGCAGGCTCGCCGGCGACGAACACGCCCAGGCCGTACAGCTGTTGACCGAGTACGACCCGCAGCCGCCCTACGACTCCGGCTCACCGGAGAAGGCCCCCGCGCACCTCGTGGAGGAGTTCCGCACGAAGAGCCGCTTCATCCTGACGTAGTCCACGTGAAGCGCGGCTGCCTGCGCTCCAGGAACGCGGCGACGCCCTCCGCGGTGTCGCCGCTGCCGCGCGCCTGCTCGGTCCAGTGGGCGTCCCGGTCCGTCAGTCCGCCCGCGAACTCCTTCGCCGCCGCCTGCGTCAACTGCGAGCGGGACACCAGGATCCGGGTGAACTCGGCGACCCGCTTGTCCAGTTCGCCCTCCGGCAGCACCTCGTCCACGAGGCCGGTGCGCAGGGCCCGCTCCGCGTCGATCAACTCGCCCGAGAACAGCAGGTACTTGGCGGCGGACGGCCCCACCAGCGCAGTCAACCGCCGCGTGGAGGAGGCCGGATACACGATCCCCAGCTTGGCCGGTGTGACCCCGAACAGCGAGCCCTCCTGCGCGAACCGCAGATCGCAGGCCGCCGCGAGCTGTGAGCCGCCGCCCACGCAGTGCCCGCGGATCGCGGCCAACGTCGGCTTCGGAAAAGCCGCGAGCGCCTCCTCGGCGGCGACCGCCAGCCCCTGCGCCTCCTCCGGCGACCCGCGCAGCGTGGAGATGTCGGCCCCGGCACAGAACGTGCCGCCCTCACCGGTCAGCACCAGGGCCCGTACGTCCGGATCGGCGGCCAGCATGTCGAGCAGCGGCGGCAGCGACCGCCACATCGCGGCCGTCATGGCGTTGCGCTTGGCCGGGTGGCGGATGACGACGGTGGCGACCGATTCGGTCACGCCGTGCTGCAGCTGGGGCTCCATGGCCGGATGCTAACCGCACCCGCCTTCCGTACGATCGGCAAGGGGCTCCCGCGCGAGGAGGTGCCGATGGACAGGGACGGCAAGGGCAGGGCCGGTAAACGCACGGACGAGACCGCGAAGCTGAGCCGGGACTTCGGCTGGCTGGCCGCACTCGGCGTGATCCTGGTCCTCGCGGGACTCGTGGGGCTGATCTACACCGGAGTGGCCACGCTCACCTCGATGATCCTGTTCGGCTGGCTGCTGCTCATCGGGGGCGTCGTGGGCCTGCTGCACGCGATCCAGGCGCGCGGCACCAACTTCTTCTGGCTCGGCGTGGTCGTCGCCGCCCTGAACATCGCGGCCGGCGTGGTCGTCATCAGCCGTCCCGAGGCCGCGGCCGCGGCGCTGACCATGTTCGCCGCGCTGCTCTTCCTCACCGGTGGGGTGTTCCGGCTGGCCGGCAGCCTGGTGGTGCGGGGGCCGCAGTTCGGCTGGACGCTGGTGCAGGGCGCCTTCGGTCTGCTCCTCGGCATCCTCGTGCTGGCCTCCTGGCCGAGCAGCAGCAAGTACGTCATCGGCTGCTTCTTCTCGCTCGCGCTGCTCTTCGACGGCCTCGGTCTGATCGCCACCGGCTACGGCGGCCGGCGCATCGTCGGCATGGTCTCCGACCGGCTCGCCGCCGAGGGCGGCGGAGGGAGCGAAACGGACGAGGGTGCCACCAAACCCGTACAACCCGAATAGTTCGCGAACGCGGCACGACCCGGACAGAAACGGTCCTGCATGAGGCCGCGTCCGGCATTGGGGATCACAAACGCTCGATATGCGCTGACTTCTGTTCAGTCATCGAGAGTGGAGCGACGCGTTACCAACACTCGACGTGTGGTGACAATCGAGCGCGAGGGTGGCGACCGGACGATGGAGAACCGCGGGCGTGGGTCAGGCCCACGTCCACCAGGCGGCGCGGACCGGGACCCGCTGCCTTACGAGGGCGTCTGGCGGTTCACCGCCCCCGCCGTGGACGCCTCGGTCCCGCAGGCGCGGCACGCCGTGCGTGACCTGCTGCTGCGGCAGGGGGTGCCGGTCTCGGACGATCTCGTGCAGGGGCTCCTGCTGATCGTCTCCGAGCTGGTCACCAACGCGGTGCGGCACGCGGCCCTGCTGTCGCCGATGCTCGCCGTGGAGGTCGCCGTAGGCGCCGAGTGGGTGCGGGTGTCCGTCGAGGACAACCACCCCTACCGGCCGACCGCCCTGGAGGCGGACCACGCGCAGACCGGTGGCCGCGGACTGCTGCTGGTGCGGGAGGTCACGCGCGAGGCCGGCGGCGTCTGCGACGTCGAACACACGGCGAACGGCGGCAAGGTGATCTGGGCCGCCCTGCCGCTCGCTCCGGTGCGTGTGCTCTAGAACTCGCTACCAGCCGGCGCCGGGGCCGGTCAGTTCGCGGACCGCGGGGCGGGCCGCGTCCAGGACCGTCATGAACCAGGACGAGAAGGTGTCGCGTGCGTGCCGCTCGGCGAGTTCGGCCGGGGTCACGAAGGCCGTCGCGCCGACCTCCTCCGCGTCCGGGCGCAGCGGCGCCTGGAGCATCCCGACGAAGAGGTGGTTGTACTCCTGCTCCACCAGGCCCGACTCCGGGTCCGGGTGGTTGTAGCGCACGGTCCCCGCCTCCGCGAGGAGCGACGGGGACGCGCCCAGCTCCTCGTACGTCCGCCGGGCCGCCGCCGCGAAGGGCGCCTCGCCCGGGTAGGGATGGCCGCAGCAGGTGTTGGACCACACGCCGGGGGAGTGGTACTTGCCCAGCGCCCGCTGCTGGAGCAGCAGCCGGCCCTGCTCGTCGAAGAGGAACACGGAGAAGGCGCGGTGCAGTTGCCCGGGTGGTTGATGGGCGGCGAGCTTCTCCGCGGTGCCGATCGTGACGCCGTCCTCGTCGACCAGTTCCAGCAGAATCGGGTCAGCGGTGCCGTTCGACGAACTGTGCGTCGCGGTGGCAGGTGTGATCGGCATACCCATCCTTCGCATCGGTCTTACGCGCCCCAAGTGTGCCGTACTGACACGACACTCCCGGCCGTTGATCGTGCCCGGCGCGGCGGACGGGGAACCGTCCGGGGCGCACTGTGAGGTCGAGGACGCCACCGTGCACCGGATCGCTGCATTCCGTCCCCTGCCGGACTTACCGGACTCCCGGACCGGACCCTCAGTGGCACAGCCGGGCCTCGTGCTCCGCGTGCCCGCCCGGCTCCAGCTGGAAGGTGCAGTGCTCCACGTCGAAGTGGTCGCCCAGGCAGCCCTGGAGCTCGTGGAGCATCTTCTCGTGCCCGATCGCGTTCAGGACGTCGGAGCGCACCACCACGTGCGCGGACAGCACCGGCATCCCGGAAGTGATGGTCCAGGCGTGCAGGTCATGGACGTCCTCGACGCCGTCCAGGGCCAGGATGTGCGTCCGTACGTCGTTCATGTCGACGTTCTTCGGGGCCGCCTCCAGGAGTACGTCGAGGGTCTCGCGCAGCAGCTTCCAGGTGCGGGGCACGATCATCAGGCCGATGACGAGCGAGGCGATCGGGTCGGCGGCCTGCCAGCCGGTGGTGAGGATCACCACCGCCGAGATGATCACCGCGAGCGAGCCGAGGGCGTCCGCCGCGACCTCCAGGAACGCGCCGCGGACGTTCAGACTGTCCTTCTGGCCCCGCATCAGCAGGGACAGCGAGATCATGTTGGCGACCAGGCCGATCGCACCGAACACGATGGTCAGTCCGCCCTCGGTGCCGGCCGGGGTGAGGAACCGCTGGACGGCCTCGTACAGGACATAGCCGCCGACACAGAACAGCAGCAGACAGTTGGCGAGCGCGGCGAGGATCTCGGCGCGGGCGTACCCGAAGGTGCGCGTCCCGCTCGGCGGGAGGCTCGCGAAGTGGATCGCCATCAGCGCCATGCCCAGGCCCAGTGCGTCCGTCGCCATGTGCGCCGCGTCCGCGATCAGCGCGAGGGAGTCCGCCATGATGCCGCCGACGATCTCGACCACCATGACGGTGAGCGTGATCGACAACGCCACCCGCAGCCTGCCGCGGTACGCCGCGGTCGCCGTACCGCCGGCCGGCGCATGCGAGTGCGCGTGCCCGTGATCGTGCCCTGCCCCCATGGAAGCCGCCTCCTGTGATCTCCGCCCGGCTTCACAGTGAACTACGGGTGGGGGGTATCCGGCAACGCGGCACTGAACACCGTTGTCATGTGCCCTGACCTGCGTAAACGAAGCGCAGGTCAGGGCGCCCTCAGTTCACTGGCCGTGGTGCAGCCGCCAGCCGGCCCACGCCGACTCGATCATCTCCCGCACCCCGCGCCGGGCGGTCCAGCCGAGCTCGCGGGCGGCCAGCTCGGCCGAGGCGACCGAGACGGGGGCGTCGCCGGGACGCCGGGGTTCCACGACGGGCTCCCGCCGGTCGCCGGTGACCTCGCCGATGACCGTGACCAGCTCCCGTACGGAGACACCTTCGCCGCGGCCGATGTTGACGGTCAGGTCGCCCGCCCGGTCGACGACCCGGCGGGCGGCCGCGAGATGCGCCTCGGCCAGGTCGGCGACATGGATGTAGTCGCGGACGCAGGTGCCGTCCGGCGTCGGGTAGTCGTCACCGAAGATCCGCGGGGCCTCGTCACGGGTGAGCCGGTCGAAGACCATCGGCACGATGTTGAAGACGCCCGTGTCCGCCAGCTCCGGCGCCGCGGCCCCCGCCACGTTGAAGTACCGCAGACACACGGTGGAGATCCCGTGCGCCTGTCCGGCCGCCCGGACCAGCCACTCCCCGGCGAGCTTCGTCTCGCCGTAGGGGTTCACCGGGGCGCACGGGGTCTCCTCCGTGATCAGCCCGGCGTCGGGATTGCCGTAGACGGCCGCCGACGAGGAGAACACGAACCGCCCCACCCCGGCCTCGGCGACCGCGTCGAGGAGCGTCGCCAGACCGCCGACGTTCTCCTGGTAGTAGCGCGTCGGCTGCGCCACCGACTCGGCGACCTGCTTGCGCGCGGCCAGGTGCAGCACGCCGGTCACCTCGTGCTCGGCCAGCACCCGCTTCAGCAGCCCGGCGTCGAGCGACGACCCCCGCACGAGCGGCACGTCCGCCGGCAGCCGCGCGGGAACCCCGGCCGACAGGTCGTCCAGCGCGAGGACGCGCTCACCGGCCTCCGTCATGGCCCGCGCCACATGGGCCCCTATGTATCCCGCTCCGCCTGTGATCAGCCATGTCATGGTCGCCCACCCTATGTCGAGGCCACGGCGACGGACGCTATGTCCCGGATGCCCGATCCCGCGGGACGCGGTTTGTGGGCGGGGCCCGTGATCACCCATGATGATCGCGGCAAAGGCCGGGGGAGCCGCCGTGGATCGGCCCGTGAACGGGCGGTGAACGCGGGCTTCCCGGCATCCGATAGCCTCTGCCGACATGCCGCCCGGCCGTCACCGGTAAGGGGCGCCCCCACCGTGTACCCGCCGACGTGCAGACGTCGGCACCCAGGGAGTGAGTTCGGTTGTCGACCGCCATCCTCACCGGTCAGCCGGTCCCCGGATCGTCGATCGAGGGCGATCTGCGGTCCCTCGGCTTCGACGTCCGGACCGCCTCCGACGCCACCGAGACCGAGACGCTCCTCGCCCAGGTGCCCGGTGACCAGCGGGTCGCCGTCGTCGACGCCGGTTTCGTCGGCCATCTGCACGCCCTGCGCCTCGGTCTGACCGACCCGCGCTTCCCGCTCGCCGCGATCCCCGGCGCCGTCACGGCCCAGCCGGCCGGCCGCCAGGCCCTGACCCGCGCGATGGCCCGGGAGAACAGCGCGGGCGGCGGGACGGCACTCGTCGTGGACAGCCTCGCCGACCGGATCGTCACCGCGCTGGACGCGGACGACGCCGGAGTGCACCACCCCGAGCTCGGCAGTCTCGTCGCCGTGGTCCCGGCCGACCCGCAGGCCCGCAACGAGGCACGGCAGGCCGTCGCCGCCGTCGACGACGAAGCCGTACGCCTGAAGTCGGCCGTGAAGTCCCGCGACGGCTTCTTCACCACGTACTGCATCAGCCCGTACTCCCGCTACATCGCCCGCTGGTGCGCCCGCCGGGGTCTGACCCCGAACCAGGTCACCACCGCCTCGCTCGTCACCGCCCTCATCGCCGCGGGCTGCGCGGCGACGGGCACCCGGGCCGGGTACGTCGCGGCCGGTCTGCTGCTGATCTTCTCCTTCGTCCTGGACTGCACCGACGGCCAGCTCGCCCGCTACTCGCTCCAGTACTCCACGCTCGGTGCCTGGCTGGACGCCACCTTCGACCGGGCCAAGGAGTACGCCTACTACGCCGGACTGGCGCTGGGCGCGGCTCGCGGCGGTGACGACGTGTGGGCGCTGGCGCTCGGGGCGATGGTCCTGCAGACCTGCCGGCACGTCGTCGACTTCTCCTTCAACGAGGCCAACCACGACGCCACCGCCAACACCAGCCCCACCGCCGCCCTCTCCGACAAGCTCGACAGCGTCGGCTGGACGGTGTGGGTACGGCGCATGATCGTGCTCCCGATCGGTGAGCGCTGGGCGATGATCGCGGTCCTCACGGCGTTGACCACCCCGCGGATCACCTTCTACGCGCTCCTCGTCGGCTGCGCCTTCGCGGCGACCTACACCACGGCCGGCCGCGTGCTGCGGTCGCTGACGCGTAGGGCGCGGCGCACGGACCGGGCCGCACAGGCGCTGGCCGACCTCGCGGACTCGGGCCCGCTCGCCCAGGCCCTCGCCGGCGCCCTCAAGAACCCCGCGCGCAAGCTCCCCGGCTTCACGGCCCCCGCGGTGGCCCTCCTCGGCGGCCTCGCCCTCGTCGCCTCCGCCGCGTTCACCGACTTCGGCGGACCGTGGCCGATCATCGGCGCCGCCGTCTACGCCGTCACCTCCGCCCTCGCCGTCGCCCGCCCCCTCAAGGGCGCCCTCGACTGGCTCGTCCCGCCCTTCTTCCGGGCCGCCGAGTACGGCACCGTCCTGGTGCTGGCGGCCGGGGCAGACGTGAACGGAGCCCTTCCTGCGGCTTTCGGGCTGGTGTCGGCGGTCGCCTACCATCACTACGACACGGTGTACCGCATCCGCGGCAACGCCGGCGCGTCCCCGGCCTGGCTGGTGCGCGCCATCGGGGGGCACGAGGGGCGGACGCTGCTCGTCACCGTCCTGGCCGCGGTGCTCACCGCCTCGCAGTTCAAGGTCGCGCTCACGGCTCTGGCCGTGGCCGTCGCCCTCGTGGTGCTCGTCGAGAGCATCCGCTTCTGGGTGTCCTCCGGGGCGCCCGCCGTACACGATGAAGGAGAACCCGCATGATCGGCCTCGTGCTGGCGGCCGGCGCCGGACGGCGTCTGCGCCCCTACACCGACAGCCTTCCCAAGGCTCTGGTGCCGGTGGGCCCCGCGGGCATAGAGGGCGAACCCACGGTTCTCGACCTCACTCTCGGCAACTTCGCGGAGATCGGGCTGACCGAGGTCGCGATCATCGTCGGCTACCGCAAGGAGGCCGTGTACGCGCGCAAGGAGGCCCTTGAGGCCAAGTACGGCCTCAAGCTCACGCTCATCGACAACGACAAGGCCGAGGAGTGGAACAACGCGTACTCCCTGTGGTGCGGCCGTGACGCCCTCAAGGACGGCGTGATCCTCGCCAACGGCGACACCGTCCACCCGGTCTCCGTCGAGAAGACGCTGCTCGCCGCCCGCGGCGAGGGCAAGCGCATCATCCTCGCCCTCGACACGGTGAAGTCCCTCGCGGACGAGGAGATGAAGGTCGTCGTCGACCCCGGGAAGGGCATGACGAAGATCACCAAGCTGATGGACCCCGCCGAGGCCACCGGCGAGTACATCGGCGTCACGCTCATCGAGGGCGACGCCGCCCCCGAACTGGCCGACGCGCTGAAGACGGTCTGGGAGACGGACCCGCAGCAGTTCTACGAGCACGGGTACCAGGAACTGGTGAACCGCGGCTTCAGGATCGACGTCGCGCCGATCGGTGACGTTCAGTGGGTGGAGATCGACAACCACGACGATCTCGCCCGCGGACGGGAGATCGCGTGCCTCTACTGACCCGGCTCATCCCTGCGCCGGTCGTCGTCGACATCCGCCCGGGTGCCCTCGACGACCTGGTCGGCGTTCTCGCCGACGAGCGCATCTCGCACTCCGGCAGGCTCGCCGTCGCCGTCAGCGGCGGTTCCGGCGCCAAGCTGCGCAAGCGGCTCGAACCCTCGCTGCCCGGCGCCAGCTGGTACGAGGTCGGCGGCGGCACCCTCGACGACGCGGTGCAGCTGGCGAGCGCCATAAAGGCCGGCCACTACGACGCGGTCGTGGGCCTCGGC
Organism: Streptomyces sp. NPDC051913; assembly: GCF_044593635.1. Taxonomy (NCBI): domain Bacteria; kingdom Bacillati; phylum Actinomycetota; class Actinomycetes; order Kitasatosporales; family Streptomycetaceae; genus Streptomyces; species Streptomyces sp. NPDC051913. The sequence goes on from NZ_JBIUCI010000004.1 coordinate 17,587, forward strand.
GGCGGCAAGATCATCGACTGCGCCAAGTTCGCCGCGGCGCGGGTCGGCCTGCCGCTGGTCGCCGTGCCGACCAACCTCGCGCACGACGGCCTGTGCTCGCCGGTCGCGACCCTCGACAACGACGCGGGCCGCGGCTCCTACGGCGTGCCGAACCCGATCGCGGTCGTCATCGACCTCGACGTCATCCACGAGGCCCCGTCCCGCTTCGTGCGGGCCGGTATCGGCGACGCCGTCTCCAACATCTCCGCGATCGCGGACTGGGAGCTGGCCAACCGCGTCAAGGGCGAGAAGATCGACGGCCTCGCCGCCTCGATCGCCCGCCAGGCAGGCGAGGCCGTGCTCAGGCACCCCGGCGGCATAGGGGACACCGACTTCCTCCAGGTGCTCGCCGAGGCGCTCGTGCTCAGCGGTATCGCGATGTCGGTCTCGGGCGACTCCCGCCCGTCCTCCGGCGCCTGCCACGAGATCAACCACGCCTTCGACCTGCTCTTCCCCAAGCGCGCCGCCGCGCATGGCGAGCAGTGCGGCCTCGGCGCCACCTTCGCGATGTTCCTGCGAGGTGCGCACGAGGAGTCGGCGTACATGGCCTCGGTACTGCGCCGGCACGGACTGCCGGTACTGCCGGAGGAGATCGGCTTCTCGGTGGACGAGTTCGTCCGCGCCGTGGAGTTCGCTCCGGAGACCCGGCCCGGCCGGTACACGATCCTCGAACACCTCGACCTCAAGACCGACCAGATCAAGGATCTCTACGTCGACTATGTCAAGACCATCGGTAGCTGAACTCCGTCCGGTCGTGCACCCCGCAGGGGTGAAGGACCGGCGCAGCGGTGAGCACTGGATGGGGCGCCTCTACATGCGCGAGGTGTCCCTGCGGGTGGACCGCTACCTGGTGAACACCAGGGTCACGCCCAACCAGCTCACGTACCTGATGACCGTCTTCGGCGTCCTCGCGGCCCCGGCACTGATCGTGCCGGGGATCCCGGGGGCCGTGCTCGGCGTGGTCTGCGTGCAGATGTACCTGCTCCTCGACTGCGTCGACGGCGAGATCGCCCGCTGGAAGAAGCAGTACTCGCTCAACGGCGTCTACCTCGACCGGGTCGGCGCCTATCTGACCGACGCCGCCGTCCTCGTCGGCTTCGGTCTGCGCGCGGCCGACCTGTTCGGCAGCGGCCGTATCGACTGGCTGTGGGCGTTCCTCGGCACCCTCGCCGCGCTCGGCGCCATCCTGATCAAGGCGGAGACCGACCTCGTCGGCGTCGCCCGGCACCAGACCGGCAAGCCGCCGGTCCAGGAGTCGGCGGCCGAGATGCGCTCCTCCGGCATGGCGCTGGCCCGCAAGGCCGCGTCCCTGCTGAAGTTCCACCGCCTCATCCTCGGTATCGAGGCGTCCCTGCTGATCCTGGTCCTCGCGGTCGTGGACAACATGCGCGGCGACCTGTTCTTCTCGCGGCTCGGTGTCGCCGTACTGGCCGGCATCGCCCTGCTCCAGACGCTGCTGCACCTGGTGTCCATCCTCGCGTCGAGCAGGCTCAAGTGAGCGCCCCCATGAAGGTCGGCGCCGTCATCATCACGATGGGCAACCGGCCCGAGGAGCTGCGAGCCCTGCTGGACTCGGTCGCCAAGCAGGACGGCGACCGCGTCGAGGTGGTCGTCGTGGGCAACGGCTCGCCCGTGCCGGACGTCCCCGCGGGTGTGCGCACCATCGAGCTGCCCGAGAACCTCGGCATCCCCGGCGGCCGCAACGTCGGCATCGAGGCCTTCGGCCCCAGCGGCCGCGACGTCGACATACTGCTCTTCCTCGACGACGACGGCCTCCTGGCGAACCACGACACCGCCGAGCTGTGCCGCACGGCGTTCACCGAGGACCCGAAGCTCGGCATCATCAGCTTCCGCATCGCCGACCCGGACACCGGCGTCACCCAGCGCCGCCACGTTCCCCGGCTGCGCGCCGCCGACCCCATGCGCTCCTCGCGCGTGACCACCTTCCTCGGCGGCGCCAACGCCGTCCGCACCAAGGTCTTCGCCGAAGTCGGCGGCCTGCCGGACGAGTTCTTCTACGCGCACGAGGAAACCGACCTGGCATGGCGGGCCCTCGACGCGGGCTGGATGATCGACTACCGGTCCGACATGGTGCTGTACCACCCGACGACCGCGCCCTCGCGGCACGCGGTCTACCACCGCATGGTCGCCCGCAACCGGGTCTGGCTCGCCCGCCGCAACCTGCCCGCGCTCCTGGTCCCCGTCTACCTCGGGGTCTGGCTGCTGCTCACCCTGCTGCGCCGCCCCTCCCGGCCTGCGCTGAAGGCATGGTTCGGTGGATTCCGGGAAGGTTGGACCACCACGTGCGGCCCACGCAAGCCCATGAAGTGGCGTACCGTGTGGCGGCTGACCCGACTGGGCCGGCCCCCGGTCATCTGACAAGCTCGAACCAGGGAACGGCCGGGCCGACACCCGGCCCCGGCTCATGCCCAAGCCGCGCAGGCTGCGCATCTCGACGCATCTCGAAGACGAAAGTTTCCACCAGTGAGTGAGACAACGCATGACGGCGGAGTCGCGGTGACCGCGCCTCCGTCGCCCGACGAGGGCCTCACGGCGGCACAGCTCGCCGCCAAGTACGGGCTGGCCGTGAGCGGTGCCCGCCCCTCACTCGTCGAGTACGTCCGCCAGCTCTGGGACCGGCGCCACTTCATCCTCGCGTTCTCGCGGGCGAAGCTGACCGCCCAGTACAGCCAGGCCAAGCTCGGCCAGCTGTGGCAGGTGGCCACGCCGCTGCTCAACGCGCTGGTCTACTTCTTCATCTTCGGTCTGCTGCTGGGCGCCCGGAAGGGCATCCCGCACGACATCTACGTGCCGTTCCTGGTGACCGGTGTGTTCGTGTTCACCTTCACCCAGAGCTCGGTGCTCGCGGGCGTGCGCGCGATCTCCGGAAACCTGGGCCTGGTGCGGGCGCTGCACTTCCCGCGGGCGTCCCTGCCGATCTCGTTCGCCCTCCAGCAGCTCCAGCAGCTGCTGTACTCGATGATCGTGCTGGTCCTGATCATGGTGGCGTTCGGCAGCTACCCGGGTCTGTCCTGGCTGCTGGTCCTGCCCGCGCTGACCCTGCACTTCGTGTTCAACACCGGCCTCGCGCTGACCTTCGCCCGCATGGGCAGCAAGACCCCCGACCTCGCCCAGCTGATGCCGTTCGTGCTGCGTACGTGGATGTACGCGTCCGGTGTCATGTTCAGCATCCCCGCGATGCTCGCCGGCAAGGACCTGCCGGGCTGGGTCACCGAGGTCCTGCAGTGGAACCCCGCCGCCATCTACATGGACCTGATCCGCTTCGCGCTGATCGACGGCTACGGCTCCGAGTACCTGCCCCCGCACGTGTGGCTCTTCGCGCTGGGCTGGGCGGTGCTCGCCGGGGCCTTCGGATTCGTCTACTTCTGGAAGGCGGAAGAGAGGTACGGCCGTGGCTGAGACCGAGCAGCAGACCGCCCCCCGGGACCCCCGTCCCACCGTCATCGCGGACGACCTCCACATCGTCTACCGCGTCAACGGCGCCAAGTCCGGCAAGGGCAGCGCCACCGCGGCCCTGAGCCGCATCGTCAAGCGCGGCGAGGAACGCGGTGTGCGCAAGGTGCACGCCGTGCGCGGGGTCTCCTTCATCGCCTACCGCGGCGAGGCCATCGGCCTGATCGGTTCCAACGGCTCCGGCAAGTCCACCCTGCTGCGTGCCATCGCCGGTCTGCTGCCCGCCGAGAGCGGCAAGGTCTACACGGACGGCCAGCCCTCGCTGCTCGGCGTCAACGCCGCCCTGATGAACGACCTCACCGGCGAGCGGAACGTCATACTAGGCGGGCTCGCCATGGGCATGTCCCGGGAGCAGATCAAGGAGCGCTACCAGGAGATCGTCGACTTCTCGGGCATCAACGAGAAGGGTGACTTCATCACCCTGCCCATGCGCACCTACTCCTCCGGCATGGCGGCCCGGCTGCGCTTCTCCATCGCCGCCGCCAAGGACCACGACGTCCTGATGATCGACGAGGCCCTGGCCACCGGCGACCGCAAGTTCCAGAAGCGCTCCGAGGCGCGCATCCGGGAACTGCGCAAGGAGGCCGGCACGGTCTTCCTGGTCAGCCACAACAACAAGTCGATCCGTGACACCTGCGACCGGGTCCTGTGGCTGGAGCGCGGCGAGCTGCGCATGGACGGCCCGACCGACGAGGTCCTCAAGGAGTACGAGAAGTTCACGGGCAAGTAGTCCACAAGGGCCTCGGTGTATCGGCCCACGACGCTTCGCAGGGCCCCGCCGGAACTGCTCCGGCGGGGCCCCGCGTCTGCAAAGGAAACGTCAACTTCGGTACCCCGCAGGAATCTTGAAGTCAATCGGTGTGTTGTTGTGATGCGCAGGACACCCCGACGATCCACACCGCGCTGTACAACGTAAGCTGTACCGGTCCCGAATAGCGGCAAGTGGGGCGATAATGCCCGACACCCTCTGTCAGGGCCGCCGCACGGAAAGCCGGGCGGCGTGTCCGAAATAGTGTGTATTGGGTCGGCGGTGTAGAACGGGAGATGTGACGGCTATGGCTACGGAAACTCCCCAGCTCAACGCATGTGCCGTCCTCGGCCCGGGCAGTCGGCGGTGACGGGAACAGAGACGGCACGCGCCTCGGATCCGGAGCGCGGCACGCTGGACAAGGCCGCGGGTGAGAACTTCCCCGTGGCCCCCTTCTTCCTGCCCCGGGCCTGGCGCGCCGACCTCATGGCCGTCTACGGCTTCGCCCGCCTCGTCGACGACATCGGCGACGGCGACCTCGCCCCCGGCGGCGCCGACGCCCGCCTCCTCGGCGTTTCCGCCGCGAAGGCCGAGGATCGTCTGGAGCTGCTGGACGCCTTCGAGGCCGACCTCGACCGGGTCTTCACCGGCGAACCCCGCCACCCGCTGCTGCGCCGCCTGCAGCCCACGGTCCGCCGCCGGGCGCTGCCCCCCGAGCCCTTCCTCGGCCTGATCGCCGCGAACCGCCGGGACCAGCTGGTCAAGCGGTACGAGACCTACGACGACCTGCTCGCCTACTGCGAACTGTCGGCCAACCCCGTGGGCCGCCTGGTCCTCGGCGTCACCGGCACCTCGACCCCGGAGCGGATCCGGCTCTCGGACGCGATCTGCACGGCGCTCCAGATCGTCGAACACCTCCAGGACGTGACCGAGGACCTCGGCCGCGACCGCATCTATCTGCCCGCCGAGGACATGAAACGCTTCCATGTCCAGGAGGCGGATCTCGCCACGAGGACCGCGGGCGCACCGGTGCGCGCACTGGTCGCCCACGAAGCAGAACGCGCCCGCTGTCTCCTGAATGAAGGCGCCCCCCTGGTGGGTAGCGTCCACGGCAGGTTGAAGCTGCTGCTCGCAGGGTTCGTGGCGGGGGGAAGGGCGGCGATCCGCGCGATCGCCGCCGCCGAATACGACGTACTTCCCGGCCCGCCCAAGCCCGGCAAGCTCCAGCTGCTGCGTGAGGTGGGCGTGACTCTGCGAGGAGAGGGGTGATCCGGACCGTGGAGGCCGAACCACACGTGTCCGCACCGGTACTCGCCGCCTACAGCTACTGCGAGGCCGTGACCGGACAGCAGGCGCGGAACTTCGCGTACGGCATCAGGCTGCTGCCGATGCCCAGGCGGCGCGCGATGTCGGCGTTGTACGCCTTCTCGCGCCGCGTCGACGACATCGGCGACGGCACCCTGCCGCCGGACGTCAAGGCCGCCAGGCTGGAGGACACCCGGGCGATGCTGGCCCGGGTCCGTGACGGCGTGGTCGACGAGGACGACACCGACCCGGTCGCGGTCGCCCTGGCCCACGCCGCCACCGCGTTCCCGATCCCGCTGGGCGGCCTGGACGAGCTGATCGACGGCGTCCTGATGGACGTCCGCGGCGAGACCTACGAGACCTGGGACGACCTGAAGGTCTACTGCCGCTGTGTCGCGGGCGCCATCGGACGGCTCTCGCTCGGGGTGTTCGGTACGGAACCCGGGGCGCGCGGCGTCGAGCGCGCGCCGGAGTACGCCGACACGCTCGGGCTCGCGCTTCAGCTCACCAACATCCTGCGGGACGTCCGTGAGGACGCCCTGGGCGGACGCACCTATCTGCCCGCCGACGATCTCGCGAAGTTCGGCTGCTCGGCCGGGTTCAACGGGCCGAGACCGCCGGAAGGCTCCGACTTCGCGGGCCTCGTGCACTTCGAAGTGCGACGGGCCCGCGCCCTTTTCGCCGAGGGCTACCGGCTCCTGCCCATGCTCGACCGGCGCAGCGGCGCCTGTGTCGCCGCCATGGCCGGGATCTACCGCCGCCTCCTGGACCGCATCGAGCGCGACCCGGAGGCCGTGCTGCGCGGCCGGGTCTCGCTGCCCGGGCGGGAGAAGGCGTACGTCGCCGTACGGGGACTGTCCGGGCTGGACGCACGGCATGTGACGCGCAGGACCGTCAGGAGGCGCGCCTGATGGACAAAACGGTCCAAGGTGATGCCACCCGGGAAAAGCGGCAGGCAACCCTCCGGCAGGGCGCGGCGTCCCTGACTGCAACGGCCGACCGTGCACCGTTCAAGCACCGCGGCGGCCGCGCAGGGGAGGGTGCACGATGACCGACGGCCATCAGTCCGGGCGGGACGCCGTCGTGATCGGCGGCGGGCTCGGCGGGATCACCGCCGCGCTCGCCCTCGCCGACGCGGGTGTCCGCGTCACCCTGCTCGAAGGCCGGCCCCGCCTCGGCGGGCTAGCCTTCTCCTTCCAGCGCGGCGAACTGACCGTCGACAACGGACAGCATGTCTATCTGCGCTGCTGCACCGCCTACCGCTGGTTCCTCGACCGGATCGAGGGGGCCGCGCTGGCGCCGTTGCAGGATCGTCTCGACGTGCCCGTACTCGACGTCGACAAGCCCGAGGGGCGACGGCTCGGCAGACTGCGGCGCGACGCGCTGCCGGTGCCCCTGCATCTGGGGCGCAGCCTCGCCACGTACCCGCATCTCTCGCTCGCCGACCGGGCCAGGGTGGGGCGGGCCGCGCTCGCGCTCAAGGGGCTCGACCTCGCCGATCCGGACCTGGACGCACAGGACTTCGGCAGCTGGCTGACCGCGCACGGTCAGTCGGCGCGTGCCGTCGAGGCCCTGTGGGACCTGGTCGGGGTCGCCACCCTCAACGCGGTCGCGGGCGACGCCTCACTGGGGCTCGCCGCGATGGTGTTCAAGACCGGTCTGCTGTCCGACCCGGGTGCGGCCGACATCGGATGGGCGCACGTCCCGCTGGGTGAACTGCACGACCGGCTGGCCCGCAAGGCGCTCGACTCCGCGGGTGTCCGTACCGAGGTCCGTACACGCGTCACCTCCATCTCCACTGACGAGAACGGGGCTTGGCGCGTCGAGGTTCCCGGCGAGACGCTGCGGGCGGACTCGGTCGTCCTCGCCGTACCCCAGCGCGAGGCCCATGACCTGCTGCCCGAGGGCGCGCTGGACGCGCCGGAAAATCTTCTGCGGATCGGCACCGCGCCGATCCTCAACGTGCATGTCGTCTACGACCGCAAGGTGCTCCACCGACCGTTCTTCGCGGCCCTCGGCACCCCGGTCCAGTGGGTCTTCGACCGCACCGACGCCTCCGGACTGCGCGAGGGCCAGTACCTCGCGCTGTCCCAGTCGGCGGCACAGGACGAGATCGACGAGCCCGTCGCCGTACTCCGGGAGCGGTACCTCCCGGAGCTGGAGCGGCTGCTGCCCGGCACTCGTGGTGCCGAGGTGAGGGACTTCTTCGTCACCAGGGAGCGCACGGCGACGTTCGATCCCGCCCCCGGCGTCGGACGGCTGCGGCCCGGCGCCCGTACCAGAGCACCCGGCCTCTACCTGGCCGGAGCGTGGACCGCCACGGGGTGGCCCGCGACCATGGAGAGTGCGGTCCGCAGCGGCGTGCAGGCGGCGGACGCCGCGCTGAGCGCCCTGGGCCGGCCCCGCCCGAGCCACCTCTTCGACGTCGAGGAGGCGGCCTGATGCTCGATCAGCATGGCGCGGCAGGTCCCCGCACCCCCGGTACCGCAACAAGAGGAGAGACTGTGCCCACTGTTCCCCCGGCCTCGAAGGCTGCCGAGGCGGTGGACGTGACCGCGCTGCTGGAGCGCGGCCGGACCTTGGCCACACCGGTACTGCGGGCGGCGATCGATCGCCTGGCCGCTCCCATGGACACCGTTTCCGCCTACCACTTCGGCTGGATCGACGCCGACGGCAAGCCCACGGCCGGCGACGGCGGCAAGGCCGTGCGCCCCGCGCTCGCGGTGCTCTCCGCCGAGATCACCGGCGCCGCCCCCGAGGTCGGCATCCCCGGCGCCGTCGCCGTCGAACTGGTCCACAACTTCTCGCTCCTGCACGACGACCTGATGGACGGCGACGAGCAGCGCCGGCACCGCGACACCGTCTGGAAGGTGCACGGCCCCGCCCAGGCCATCCTCGTCGGCGACGCCATGTTCGCCCTCGCCAACGAGGTCCTGCTGGAGCTCGGCACCGTCGAGGCCGGCCGCGCCACCCGTCGGCTGACCACCGCCACCCGGGCCCTCATCGACGGCCAGGCCCAGGACATCTCCTACGAGCACCGCGACCGCGTCAGCGTCGAGGAGTGCCTGGAGATGGAGGGCAACAAGACCGGCGCCCTGCTGGCCTGCGCCAGCTCCATCGGCGCCGTGCTCGGCGGCGCGGACGACCGCACCGCCGACACCCTGGAGAAGTACGGCTACCACCTGGGCCTCGCCTTCCAGGCCGTGGACGACCTCCTCGGCATCTGGGGCGACCCGGTCGCCACCGGCAAGCAGACCTGGAGCGACCTGCGCCAGCGCAAGAAGTCCCTGCCGGTCGTGGCCGCCCTCGCGGCGAACGGTCCCGCCGCCGAGCGACTCGGCGAGATCCTCGCCGCCGACGCCAAGAGCAGCGACTTCGAGAACTTCTCCGAGGAGGAGTTCGCGGCCCGCGCCGCCCTCATCGAGGAGGCCGGCGGCCGGGACTGGACGGCCCAGGAGGCACGTCGTCAGCACACCATCGCCATCGAGGCCCTGAACGCCGTCGACATGCCCGACCGGGTACGGGCGCAGTTCACGGCGCTCGCCGACTTCGTCGTCGTACGAAAGAGATGATCACTATCGGTCGAATAGCCCTCGCGTAGTCGCCGGCCGGTGCCGAAAGCACCATCAGGGCACCGGCCGACGGCGGACCCACAGCAGAGCACCATTTGCACACTGCACGAAGGGGAAGCCATGACAGCGACGACCGACGGAAGCACCGGGGCCCTGCCGCCCCGCGCTGCCGCGGCCAGCGAAACCGACATCAACACCCCCGTGGCGGCCGGGGTGCGCGAAGCCGCCGCGTTCGCGGTGCAGCGCGCCACCGATCACCTGCTGGCGCGGCAGGACGCCCAGGGCTGGTGGAAGGGCGACCTGGAGACCAACGTCACCATGGACGCCGAGGATCTGCTGCTCCGTCAGTTCCTGGGCATCCGCGACGAGTCCACCACCCGAGCCGCCGGTCTGTTCATCCGCGGCGAGCAGCGCGAGGACGGCACCTGGGCCTCCTTCTACGGCGGGCCCGGCGAACTCTCCACCACCGTCGAGGCGTACGTCGCCCTGCGGCTGGCCGGGGACGCGCCCGACGCGCCGCACATGGCGAAGGCGTCCGCGTGGATCCGCGAGCAGGGCGGTATCGCCGGCGCCCGGGTCTTCACCCGGATCTGGCTCGCCCTGTTCGGCTGGTGGAAGTGGGAGGACCTGCCCGAACTGCCGCCCGAGCTCATCTACTTCCCCACGTGGGTGCCGCTCAACATCTACGACTTCGGCTGCTGGGCCCGGCAGACCATCGTCCCGCTGACGATCGTCTCCGCGAAGCGCCCGGTACGGCCCGCGCCCTTCGCTCTCGACGAGTTGCACACCGACCCGGCGCACCCCAACCCGGTCAAGCCCCTTGCCCCGGCGGCCAGTTGGGACGGCGCCTTCCAGCGCCTGGACAAGGCGCTGCACCAGGTGCGCAAGGTCGTGCCCCGCAGACTGCGCAGGGCGGCCCTGAACACCGCCGCCCGCTGGATCATCGAGCGGCAGGAGAACGACGGCTGCTGGGGCGGCATCCAGCCGCCCGCCGTGTACTCGGTGATCGCCCTGCACCTCATGGGCTACGACCTCGAACACCCGGTCATGAGGGCCGGGTTGGAGTCCCTGGACCGCTTCGCGATCTGGCGCGAGGACGGAGCCCGGATGATCGAGGCCTGCCAGTCGCCGGTGTGGGACACCTGCCTGGCGACCATCGCGCTCGCCGACGCCGGGGTGGCGCCCGACCATCCGCAGCTCGTCAAGGCGGCGGACTGGATGCTGGGCGAGGAGATCGTGCGGCCCGGCGACTGGGCCGTGAAGCGACCCCAACTGCCGCCGGGCGGCTGGGCGTTCGAGTTCCACAACGACAACTACCCCGACATCGACGACACCGCCGAGGTCGTCCTCGCCCTGCGCCGCGTCCGGCACCACGATCCGGAGCGGGTGGAGAAGGCCATCGGACGCGGGGTGCGCTGGAACCTCGGCATGCAGTCCAAGAACGGGGCGTGGGGCGCCTTCGACGTCGACAACACCAGCCCCTTCCCCAACCGGCTGCCGTTCTGCGACTTCGGCGAGGTCATCGACCCGCCGTCCGCCGACGTCACCGCCCACGTGGTGGAGATGCTCGCCGTCGAGGGGCTCGCCCACGACCCGCGCACCCGGCGCGGCATCGAGTGGCTCCTCGCCGAGCAGGAGCCGAACGGCTCGTGGTTCGGGCGCTGGGGCGTCAACTACGTCTACGGCACCGGGTCCGTCGTGCCGGCCCTGGTCGCCGCGGGCATCCCCGCCGCACATCCGGCGATCCGGCGGGCCGTGACCTGGCTGGAGACCGTCCAGAACGACGACGGCGGCTGGGGCGAGGATCTGCGCTCCTACCAGCACACCAGGGAGTGGAGCGGCCGAGGGGCCTCCACCGCCTCGCAGACGGCCTGGGCGCTGATGGCCCTGCTGGCCGCCGGCGAGAAGGACTCCAAGGCCGTCGAGCGGGGCGTCGAATGGCTCGTCGCCACCCAGCGGGCCGACGGCTCCTGGGACGAGCCCTACTTCACCGGCACCGGCTTCCCGTGGGACTTCTCCATCAACTACCACCTCTACCGGCAGGTCTTCCCGCTCACGGCACTCGGCCGCTACGTCCATGGAGAACCGTTCTCCCAGGCGGGGGAGGCATGAGATGAGCACCCCGCCCGTCCCGGCCCCGCTGCTGATCGCCTGCGCGCTCGGCATCGAGCGGCTGGCCCTGCGCAGCGGCGACCGGAGCGGTGCCGACGGGCCGGTGACCGTCCTGCGCACCGGCATGGGACCCAAGGCGGCCGAGCGGGCCGTCACCCGGGCCCTGGCCGCCCCGGCGTTCGCCGAGGCCGCCGTGCTCGCCACCGGCTTCTGCGCCGGGCTCGCGCCCGGCATGCACCCGGGCGACCTCGTCGTCGCCGAAGAAACCCGGGGACCGGCGGGAACCGTTCCGTGCGTGGGAACCGACCTACTCGTCAAGGAGCTGGTGCGGGCCCTACCCGGACGCACCGTCCACACCGGACCCCTCACCGGCTCCGATCACGTCGTACGCGGCCATGAACGCTCCGACCTGCTCGCGACCGGCGCGATCGCCGTCGACATGGAGTCCGCGGCCACGCTCCACAGCGCCGTGCGCACGGGCCCACGCCCCGTTGCGGCCGTCCGGGTGGTCGTGGACGCTCCGGAACATGAACTCGTCCGGATCGGCACGGTGCGCGGTGGAATATCGGCTTTCCGCGTCCTTCGTTCCGTCCTTCCCGCTTTCTATGAATGGCACCGTTCCTTGCTGCTCCCCAGGAGGTGAGCCAGATGGCCATGCCGCTGCGTCAGTCCATCAAGGTCGCTACATACTTGGCCGAACAGAAGCTCCGCAAGCGGGACAAGTTCCCGCTCATCGTGGAGCTGGAACCCCTCTTCGCGTGCAACCTGAAGTGCGAGGGCTGCGGCAAGATCCAGCATCCGGCGGGCGTGCTCAAGCAGCGCATGCCGGTGGCGCAGGCCGTCGGGGCGGTGCTCGAGTCCGGTGCGCCGATGGTGTCCATCGCCGGCGGTGAGCCGCTGATGCACCCTCAGATCGACGAGATCGTGCGCCAGTTGGTGGCGAAGAAGAAGTACGTCTTCCTCTGCACCAACGCCATGCTGCTGCGCAAGAAGATGGACAAGTTCAAGCCCTCGCCCTACTTCGCCTTCGCCGTGCACATCGACGGGCTGCGCGAGCGGCACGACGAGTCCGTGGCGAAGGAGGGTGTGTTCGACGAGGCGGTGGAGGCGATCAAGGAGGCCAAGAAGCGCGGCTTCCGGGTCACCACCAACTCGACCTTCTTCAACACCGACACCCCGCAGACCATCATCGAGGTGCTCAACTTCCTCAACGACGACCTCAAGGTCGACGAGATGATGATCTCGCCCGCCTACGCCTACGAGAAGGCTCCCGACCAGGAGCACTTCCTCGGCGTGGAGCAGACCCGCGAGCTGTTCAAGAAGGCCTTCGCGGGCGGCAACCGCCGCAAGTGGCGGCTCAACCACTCGCCCCTCTTCCTGGACTTCCTGGAGGGCAAGGTCGACTTCCCCTGCACCGCGTGGGCGATCCCGAACTACTCCCTGTTCGGCTGGCAGCGCCCCTGCTACCTGATGAGCGACGGGTACGTGCCGACGTACCGCGAACTCATCGAGGAGACCGACTGGGACAAGTACGGCCGCGGCAAGGACCCGCGCTGCGCCAACTGCATGGCGCACTGCGGCTACGAGCCCACCGCCGTCCTCGCCACCATGGGCTCGCTCAAGGAGTCCCTGCGCGCGATGCGCGAGACGGTCTCCGGAAACCGGGAGTGAGGTCATGACCGCCGTCTCCCTGGGCGTCCCCGAGATGCCGGTCCGGCCGATCGCCGAGCGACGCCAGTCGCGGCGGATCCAGGTCGGGCCGGTGGCGGTCGGGGGCGGGGCCCCGGTGTCGGTGCAGTCGATGACGACGACCCGTACGTCCGACATCGGCGCCACGCTCCAGCAGATCGCCGAACTCACCGCGTCCGGCTGCCAGATCGTCCGCGTCGCCTGCCCCACGCAGGACGACGCGGACGCGCTGGCCACCATCGCCCGCAAGTCGCAGATCCCGGTGATCGCCGACATCCACTTCCAGCCCAAGTACGTGTTCGCGGCGATCGAGGCCGGCTGCGCGGCCGTACGCGTCAATCCCGGCAACATCAAGAAGTTCGACGACCAGGTCAAGGAGATCGCGCGGGCCGCCCGCGATCACGGCACGCCGATCCGGATCGGGGTCAACGCCGGTTCGCTGGACCGGCGGTTGCTGGAGAAGCACGGCAGGGCGACGCCGGAGGCGCTCGTGGAGTCGGCGCTGTGGGAGGCGTCGCTCTTCGAGGAGCACGGGTTCCGGGACATCAAGATCTCCGTGAAGCACAACGACCCCGTGGTGATGGTGGCGGCGTACCGACTGCTCGCCGAGCAGTGCGACTACCCGCTGCACCTGGGCGTCACCGAGGCCGGTCCCGCCTTCCAGGGGACGATCAAGTCGGCGGTCGCCTTCGGGGCGCTCCTCAGCAGGGGAATCGGCGACACCATCCGCGTGTCGCTGTCCGCGCCGCCCGCCGAGGAGGTCAAGGTCGGCATCCAGATCCTGGAGTCCCTGGGGCTGCGGCAACGCCGGCTGGAGATCGTGTCGTGCCCGTCCTGCGGGCGCGCCCAGGTCGACGTCTACAAGCTGGCCGACGAGGTCACGGCGGGCCTGGAGGGCATGGAAGTGCCCCTGCGGGTAGCCGTGATGGGTTGTGTGGTCAACGGTCCCGGCGAGGCGCGGGAGGCCGACCTCGGGGTCGCCTCCGGCAACGGCAAGGGGCAGATCTTCGTGAAGGGCGAGGTCATCAAGACCGTCCCCGAGTCGAAGATCGTGGAGACCCTCATCGAGGAGGCGATGAAGATCGCCGAACAGATGGAGCAGGACGGCGTCGCGTCGGGGGAGCCGGCCGTCACCGTGAGTTGAACAGCACGGACCGAAGGGGGCCCGAGCGTGACGATTCTGGAGAACATCCGGGGACCACGCGACCTTAAGGCGCTGTCCGAGGCGGAACTCGGTGAACTGTCCGAAGAGATCAGAGAGTTCCTGGTGCACTCGGTCGCCAGGACCGGCGGCCACCTCGGGCCCAACCTGGGGGTGGTGGAACTCTCCATCGCGCTCCACCGGGTCTTCGAGTCGCCGGTCGACCGCATCGTGTGGGACACCGGCCATCAGAGCTATGTGCACAAGATCCTGACGGGACGTCAGGACTTCTCCAAGCTGCGCGGCAAGGGCGGTCTGTCCGGCTACCCCTCGCGCGAGGAGTCCGAGCACGACATCGTCGAGAACAGCCACGCCTCCACCGCGCTCGGCTGGGCCGACGGACTCGCCAAGGCCCGTCAGGTGCAGGGCGAGAAGGGACACGTCGTCGCGGTCATCGGCGACGGCGCGCTCACCGGCGGTATGGCCTGGGAGGCGCTGAACAACATCGCGGCCGCCAAGGACCGGCCGCTGATCATCGTCGTCAACGACAACGAGCGGTCCTACGCGCCGACCATCGGCGGCCTCGCCAACCACCTGGCCACCCTGCGCACGACCGACAGCTACGAACGGGTGCTGGCCTGGGGGAAGAACGTCCTCCAGCGCACCCCCGTCATCGGCACCACCGTCTACGAGGCGCTCCACGGCGCGAAGAAGGGCTTCAAGGACGCCTTCGCGCCGCAGGGGCTCTTCGAGGACCTGGGCCTGAAGTACGTCGGCCCGATCGACGGACACGACATCGGGGCCGTCGAGTCGGCGCTGCGGCGGGCGAAACGCTTCCACGGGCCGGTGCTCATCCACTGCCTCACGGAGAAGGGTCGCGGCTACGAACCCGCCCTCGCCCACGAGGAGGACCACTTCCACACCGTCGGGGTGATGGACCCGCTCACCTGCGAGCCCCTCGCACCCGCCAACGGACCCTCCTGGACCTCCGTGTTCGGCGACGAGATCGCCAGGATCGGGGAGGAGCGCCAGGACGTCGTGGCGATCACGGCGGCCATGCTGCACCCGGTGGGGCTCGGCAAGTTCGCCGAACGCTTCCCGGACCGGGTGTGGGACGTCGGTATCGCCGAGCAGCACGCGGCCGTCTCGGCGGCCGGGCTCGCGACCGGCGGACTGCATCCCGTCGTCGCCGTGTACGCGACCTTCCTGAACCGTGCCTTCGACCAGTTGCTGATGGACGTCGCCCTGCATCGCTGCGGGGTGACGTTCGTGCTCGACCGGGCCGGCGTCACGGGTGTCGACGGCGCCTCCCACAACGGCATGTGGGACATGTCGATCCTCCAGGTCGTGCCGGGACTGCGGATCGCCGCGCCACGGGACGCCGACCAGCTGCGGGCGCAGCTCAGGGAGGCCGTCGCGGTGGACGACGCGCCGACGCTGGTGCGCTTCCCGAAGGAGGCCGTCGGGCCGTCGATCGAGGCGGTCGGCCATGTCGGCGGCATGGACGTGCTGCACCGCGGTGCCGAGACGCCCGAGGTGCTGCTCGTCGCGGTCGGTGTCATGGCGCCCGTGTGTCTCCAGGCGGCCGAGCTGCTGGCGGCGCGGGGCATCAACTGCACGGTCGTGGACCCCCGTTGGGTCAAGCCCGTCGACCCCGCGCTGCCCGTCCTCGCCGCCGAGCACCGGCTGGTCGCGGTGGTCGAGGACAACAGCCGGGCGGGCGGGGTGGGCGCCGCGGTCGCGCTCGCGCTCGGGGACGCCGAAGTCGACGTACCGGTACGGCGGTTCGGGATTCCGGAGCAGTTCCTCGCGCACGCCAAGCGGGGTGAGGTGCTCGCCGACATCGGGCTCACCCCCGTCGAGGTCGCCGGACGGATCAGCGCGAGCCTCACCGTCAAGGAGGCCGAGGGCGCTCTGGCCGACATGGAGCAGCCCGACGGCTCACTCAAGGAGAAACCCGAATGACCACCGAGTTCGACCTCGGCAGACTCCTCGCCGAGCGCGGAGCCGAGCGCTACGAGCTGCACACCAAGTACCTGAACCACCAGCTCCCGCGCATGCTGCACACCATCGGCTTCGACAAGGTCTACGAGCGGGCCGAGGGCGCCCACTTCTGGGACGCCGAAGGCAACGACTACCTGGACATGCTCGCCGGGTTCGGGGTGATGGGTCTGGGCCGCCATCACCCCGTCGTCCGCAAGGCGCTGCACGACGTCCTCGACGCCCAGCTCGCCGACCTCACCCGCTTCGACTGCCAGCCGCTGCCCGGGCTGCTGGCGGAGAAGCTGCTCACGTACAGCCCGCATCTGGACCGGGTGTTCTTCGGCAACAGCGGCACCGAGGCGGTGGAGACCGCGCTGAAGTTCGCCCGCCGCGCCACCGGCAAGCCGCGCGTCCTGTACTGCGAGCACGCCTTCCACGGCCTCACCACGGGTTCCCTGTCGGTCAACGGCGAGGACGGCTTCCGCGACGGCTTCGCCCCGCTGCTGCCCGACACGGCCGTCCCCCTCGGTGATCTCGAAGCGCTGGCCAGGGAGTTGAAGAAGGGTGACGTCGCCGCCCTGATCGTCGAGCCGATCCAGGGCAAGGGCGTCCACGAGAGCCCGCCGGGTTATCTGCGCGCCGCCCAGGAGCTGCTGCACCGGCACAAGGCGCTGCTGATCGCGGACGAGGTGCAGACCGGGCTCGGACGGACCGGCGACTTCTACGCCTACCAGCACGAGGACGGCGTCGAGCCCGACCTGGTGTGCGTGGCGAAGGCGCTGTCCGGCGGCTACGTCCCGGTGGGCGCCACGCTCGGCAAGGACTGGATCTTCAAGAAGGTCTACTCGTCGATCGACCGCGTCCTGGTCCACTCGGCGAGCTTCGGGTCCAACGCGCAGGCCATGGCGGCGGGCCTGGCGGTCCTGTCCGTGATGGAGAACGAGCAGATCGTCGCCAACGCCCGGGTGACCGGTGACCTCCTCAGGTCCCGGCTCGCCGCACTCGTCGACAAGTACGAGCTGCTCGCCGACGTCCGCGGCCGGGGACTCATGGTGGGCATCGAGTTCGGGCGGCCCAAGTCGCTCGGACTGCGCAGCCGGTGGACCATGCTCCAGGCCGCGCGCAAGGGCCTGTTCGCCCAGATGGTCGTCGTACCGCTGCTCCAGCGGCACCGGATTCTGACGCAGGTCTCCGGCGACCACCTGGAGGTGATCAAGCTGATCCCGCCGCTGACCGTGGGGGAGCGGGACGTGGACCGGTTCGTCGAGGCGTTCACCGAGATCATGGATGACGCCCACAGCGGGGGCGGGCTGATGTGGGACTTCGGCAAGACGCTGGTCAAGCAGGCGGTGGCCAACCGATAGCCGGAGCGGTTTGCCTCTGAGGCAAGAAACTTGCCCTGGAGGCAAGCGTCGGGCTGAATGGGGAGCATGAGCTCTCCGGAATCAGAGCCGGCCGACGTCCTGCCCGTCGTCGCGCCGCAGCTCCGTGCGCTGCGGCGCCGCGCCTCCCTCACCCTGGAGGCCGCGGCCCGGGCCGCCGGGCTGTCGCCCGCCCACCTCTCACGGCTGGAGACGGGACAGCGCCAGCCCTCGCTGCCGATGCTGCTCGCGCTCGCCCGTATCTACGGTACGACGGTCTCCGAACTGCTCGGCGAGACGGTCGCCGAGCGGGACGCCGTGGTGCGCGCCGCCGACATGGAACCGACGGCCGCGGGCGGCTGGACCTACTGGCAGGCCGGTGCCGCCGGGCGCGGCATGCAGGCGCTGCGCGTGCAGGTGCCGTACGGCTCACAGGGCGACATCGTGCGGGTGCATCCCGGCGAGGAGTGGCTGTACGTGCTGCGCGGACGACTCCGGCTCCGCCTCGGGGACACGACGCACCACCTCGGCCCCGGCGACAGCGCGCACTTCGACTCGCTCACCCCGCACCGCATCGCGGCCCAGGACCCCGACGGGACCGAGCTGCTGTTCGTCCACACCCTGTTGCAGAGCCCCACGGCCACCCTGTGCCTGGGCCCCACCCCTGGAGAGATGCCATGACCGACATGGAGGAGAAGTTCCCGCGAGCCCTGTGGGTGCGGCTGATCATCTACATCGCCGTCGGGCACGTGTTCGCGGCCTTCGTCTACCTGCTCTTCGAGGTGGGCGCCGGGCAGTGAACGGTCAGTCGAGGAGGCGCTCGCGCAGCCGCTCCCGCATCTCCGCGGTGACGCCGAGGCCCTGCTCCAGATAGGCGTCGACGCTGCCCCAGGTCTCCTCGATGGTCTCGAAGGCGGCCTCCAGATACTCGGCGCGCGCGTCGAAGAGCGGCGCGAGCAGCTCCATGACCTCGGGCGAGTAGGCGGCGGCCGAGCTGCTGCTGCGGTGCACCTTGTAGCGACGGTGCTTGGCGTTCGACTCCAGGTAGTCGGCGACGATCGCCTCCCGCTCCACGCCCAGCGCCAGCAGCGTCACCGCTATCGACAGGCCCGCGCGGTCCTTGCCCGCCGCGCAGTGCATCAGCGCGGGCACATCGTCATCGGCGAGGGAGTGCAGCACGCGCGCGTGCTCGGCGGTGCGCTCCTTCACGATCTTCCGGTACGAGGCGATCATCCGGTTCGCCGCCTTGTTGTCGCCGAGGATCTCGCGCAGCTGCTCGATCTCGCCGTCCCGCACCATCTTCCAGAACTCCGAACCGTCGGCCGGGTCGCTCAGCGGCAGGTTGACATTGCGCACCCCCGCCAGCTCGACGTCGGGACCCTCCAGCTTCTGGTCCGACGCGTTGCGGAAGTCGAAGATCGTGTGCAGCCCCAGGGAGTCCAGGAACGCCGCGTCCTCGTCGGTCGCGTGCGCCAGATGGCCACTGCGGAACAGCACCCCGAACCGCACCCGTCGGCCGTCCTCGGTCGGCAGGCCGCCCACGTCGCGGAAGTTGCGGACTCCGGTCAGCTCGGGCTCGGTCGACGGGATCTGCTGCGTCACGGGGGCTCCTCGCAGTCGGCCCCGTCGCCGCGGCTCGCCGACGGGCACGCTTCGACGATACGACATGGGTTCCTGGGGCAATGAGTTGTCCACAGGCGTTGCATCCAGGGCCCCCGGGCCTTGATGATGTTGGTACTTGAGTACCACTGTTCGACCCTGTTCGCATCTGTGAGGTTCCATGCTGGAGATCGCCCCCAACGGCCGCACCTGGCTCCTGACCGGGCCGGCCAGCAGCTACGCCGTCCACCTCACCGAGGCCGACGAGCTGCTGCATCTGCACTGGGGGCCGGCGATCACGCTGGCCGACGCCGAGGCCCTCGCGGTCCGGCCGTTGCCCGACTACTGGCCCTTCGAGTCCCCGCTCGACGGGCGCGAGGAGTACCCGGTCGAGGGCGGTCCCCGCTTCGTCCGGCCCGCGCTGTCGGTGCGCACCGAAGAACGCCGCGGCACCGAGTGGAGCTTCGAGACGTACGAGACCGACGCCGACGCCGATGAGCTGCGGCTGCGGTTCCGTGACGACGGGCTCGTCGTCACGCTGCACTACCGGATGCGCGGCGACGTGGTGGAGCGCTGGACGACCCTGGAGAACCAGGGGTCGGACACCCTGGAGCTGCTCCGCGCGGACTCCGCCACCTGGACCCTGCCCGACCGCGAGGACTGGCGGCTCTCCCAGCTGCACGGCCGCTGGGCCGCCGAGTCCCGACTCGTACGCTCCCCCCTCACCTACGGTGAGAAGGTCATCGGCAGCCGCCGCGGCCACACCGGCCATCAGCACCTGCCCTGGGTCGCTCTCGACTCCGACGCCACCGAGGAGCGCGGCGAGGTCTACGGCTGTGCCCTCGGCTGGTCCGGCTCCTGGCGGATCGCGGTGGCCCAGCTTCCCGACGCGCGCGTGCAGATCACCGGCGGTGCCGGACACGACGACTCGGGGCTGCTGCGGCTGACGGCGGGCGAGTCGTTCACCACGCCCGTCTTCGCCGGTCTGTGGAGCGAGGGCGGCTTCGGCGGCGCCAGTCGCGCGTGGCACGCCTACCAGCGGGCCTACGTCATCCCGGACGCCGAGCAGGACCGGCCGGTGCTGTTCAACTCCTGGGAGGCCACCGAGTTCGACATCTCCGAGGAACAGCAGGAGGCCCTCGCACGGCGGGCCGCGGCCATCGGCGTCGAGCTGTTCGTGGTCGACGACGGCTGGTTCGGCGCCCGGACCAGCGACCGCGCAGGACTCGGTGACTGGACGGTCAACCGCGACCGCTTCCCGGGCGGTCTGAAGCCCCTCGCCGACTCCGTGCACGCCCTCGGGATGCAGTTCGGCATCTGGGTCGAGCCCGAGATGGTCAACCCGGACAGCGACCTGTACCGGGCACACCCGGACTGGGCGCAGTTCCAGCCGGGACGAAAGCGGACGGAACTACGCAATCAGTTGGTCCTGAACCTCGCGCGCGAGGACGTCCAGGAGTACCTCTGGGGGCAGCTCGACGCCCTGCTGTCCAGCGCCCCGATCGACTATGTGAAGTGGGACTTCAACCGCTGCTTCACGGACGCGGGCTGGCCCGGCGAGCCCTACCCGCAGCGGCTCTGGGTCGACCATGTGCACGCCTTCTACGCCCTGCTGGACCGATTGCGGGCCGCCCACCCCGGCGTCGCCTTCGAGTCCTGCTCGGGCGGCGGCGGCCGGATCGACCTCGGTGTGATGAGCCGCACGGACCAGGTGTGGACCTCCGACAACACCGACCCCCTCGACCGGCTCGCCATCCAGCACGGCTTCAGCCAGCTCCATCCCGCGCGCGCGATGGCGGCGTGGGTCACCGACAGTCCGAACGCCATGCTCAACGGCCGGGTCAGCTCGCTGCGCTTCCGGTTCGTCAGCGCCATGGCCGGTGTGCTCGGCGTCGGCGGCGACCTCACGCGGTGGACGGAGGAGGAGCTCGCCGAGGCCCGCGAGTGGGTGGAGCTCTACAAGGGCATCCGGCCGCTCGTGCAGCGCGGCGACCAGTACCGGCTGCGGGCTCCGCAGGGCGGACTGAGCGCCGTGCAGTACGTCCTCGGGGGCGAGACCGTCGTCCTCGCCTGGCTCCAGGCGCAGCACTACGGCGAACCCGTCCCGGCGCTGCGGCTGCGGGGCCTCGACCCCACTGCGTCGTATGAATGCCTCGAAACGGGCGAAATTCTCAGAGGGGCCGTATTGCAGCATCACGGCCTACGGGTGGGATTGCGGGGCGATCTGGATGCGGCAGTTCTCCGACTGCGTCGCATCTGAGCTTTCTGTCCGAATTGGTGGCTTGGGTGGCCTTCATTCCAACTCGCTCTGGAATAAGGGAAGCTGTGCGAACGGCACGTGAGGAGCGTCATATCGGTGACCCTGTGTCGCCCGTCATGTTCACGTAATGCGCCTCCAATTGCTGGGGATTTGCCTTCCGGGAAGCGGTGCTGATGCACGGAGGGTGAGCGGGAAATTCACAGCGGATCAAGAGGAATGCAATCGTCCTGGAACCCCTTACTTGTCCCTTTGCGTCTTCCTCGCTTACGTTCGCCACCAATCCGGACGGACGCCCAATCCTGCCGCCGCCCGGAATCCGCACAACTCACCCGTGAACGGCAGGAGCGGGGGACCCACAGGTACAAGTGCCTGGACCGGTCTTCCGGAACAGGCTTGGGGTTAAGGCGCACCTCGGTGCGCCCGGGCATCTCCAGTCCGCACCCGACAGCTCACCTCGTAGGCGCCGGAGAGGAATTCGCCATGCCCGCCAAGGGTAAGCACCGCCGCCCGAAGTCCCAGCGCCTCACCCGCTCGATCGCCGTCGCCGGTACCGGCGGCGCCGCTCTCGCTCTGCCTTTGATGGGCGCCGCCGGCGCCCACGCGGCCACCCCGCAGTCCGTCTCGCAGTCGGTTTCGGAAAAGGCCGTTCAGTCCCTTCCGGTCGCCGAGAAGACGGTCGCCGAGAAGGCCACGCAGAAGAAGGGTGCCGCGAACACCGCTACCGTGCGCACCTATTCGGTGCGGGCGGGCGACTACCTCTCGAAGATCGCCGACGAGCAGAACGTCACCGGCGGCTGGAAGAAGCTGTACTCGGACAACCGTGAGGCCGTCGGTTCCGACCCCTCGCTCATCCACCCGGGTCTGAAGCTCACGCTCGGCAAGAAGGCGGCGGCGAGCGCGGACAAGTCGGCGAGCGCGGAGAAGTCCGCGAGCACCGAGAAGTCCACGAGTGCCGAGAAGTCCTCGTCCTCCTCGGACACGACGACCGCCACCCAGAGCAGTGAGTCGACCAGCACCGCCGGCGGCTACACGCTCCCCGTGGCCGGCGCCACCGTCGGCACCGCCTACCACACGGCGGGCAGCATGTGGTCCAGCGGCTACCACACCGGCACCGACTTCGTCGTCCCGACCGGCACCTCGCTGAAGGCCGTGGCCGCGGGCACCGTCGTCTCCGCCGGCTGGGGCGGCGCGTACGGCAACCAGGTCGTCATCAAGCTGGCCGACGGCTACTACGCGCAGTACGCCCACCTGTCCGCGCTCTCGGTCTCGTCCGGACAGACCGTCACCGAGGGCCAGCAGATCGGTCTCTCCGGCGCCACCGGCAACGTCACCGGACCGCACCTCCACTTCGAGATCCGCACCACGCCGGACTACGGCTCGGACGTGGACCCGGTCGCGTACCTCCGCTCGAAGGGTGTCGCCGTCGGCTGACGCTCCTTTGCGAGGGTGCCGCGTCGGCTGACGCTCCCTCCCCCGATGCCACCGAAGGCCGGACCCCGATCCCCGGGTCCGGCCTTCGGTGTTGGGTCTTGCCGTTTCATGATCGCTTCATTGCGGTCTTGTGGCGCGGCTGTCCAAACCGTCGACAGGGAGGGGAGGGTGGGACCACAGTGATCTCCGAGGGATGCAAGCGCTTTCTACGCGCCTTCGCGTCCGCATCCGCACCCGCACCCGGAGGTCCCCGTGCCCGGCGTCGACCGACGCACCGTCATCAAGGGCGCCGCAGCCGCGGCCGCCGCGGCCCAGTTCTCCTGGGCCCTGTCCCGCACCGCCGCCGCGGCGGACGCCGACGACACCGAACTGCGCTGGTTGGAGGGCCCGGCGCCCGACGTCCACGCCGGAACCACCTGGGGCGTGCCGTGGGCGCGCGGGGCGTACCGGCCGGAGCAGCCGTTCCGGCTGACGACCGCCGCCGGCGTCGACGTCCCCGTCCAGAGCTGGGTCACCGGCCACTGGCCCGACGGCTCGGTGAAGTGGACGGCCCACGCCCTCGCCCCCGGCGCACCGAAGGCCTCCGCCTACAAGCTCGCGGCCGGCACCCCGGCCGCACCGGAGCGGAAGGTCACGGTCACCCGCTCCGCGGGCCGCGTCGAGGTGTCGACCGGTGTGATCACGGCCGTGTTCGGCGCGAAGGGGTCCGACACCGTCGTACGGAGCGTGCGGCGGGGCTCCACCGAGATCGCCCGGGACGGGAAACTGGTCGCCCTGCGGCAGGAGTCCGTACGGGACGGGGCGGACGTCAGCCGCTTCCTGGGCCGGGTCGAGAAGATCGAGGTGGAGCAGGACGGTCCGGTCCGGGCCGTCGTCCGGGTCGAGGGGCGGCACCGGCACGGCGGCCGGAACTGGCTGCCGTTCGTCCTGCGGTTCGCCTTCTTCGCGGGAGCCGAGTCGTTCCGGCTCGTCCACACCTTCGTCTGGGACGGCGAGCAGACGCCGGGTTCCGACGAGGGCGACTTCCTGCGCGGTCTCGGCGTGCGCTTCACCGTGCCGCTGAGCGATCAGCCCTACGACCGCCATGTGCGGTTCGCCGATTCCGACGGCGGCCTGTTCAGCGAGGCCGTCCAGGGCGTCACCGGACTGCGGCGCGACCCCGGGGCGGCGGTCCGCGCGGCCCAGATCGCCGGTGAGCGCCTGCCCGACACCGCGACCTGGGACACCCGGGTCGCCGGCCGCCTCGCCTACATCCCGACCTGGGGCGACTACACCCTGACCCAGCCCAACGCCGACGGCTACACCGTCCGCAAGCGCACCAAGGCGGGCTACGGCTGGATCCACGCCGCGGCCGGGCGCCGCGCCGGCGGCTTCGGCTACGTCGGCGGCGCGAGCGGCGGACTCTCCTTCGGGCTACGGGACTTCTGGCAGCGCCACCCGGCCCAGCTGGACGTCCGCGGAGCCGCGGGAGACGCCGCCGAGGCCACCGTATGGCTGTACTCGCCGGAGGCACAGCCGCTCGATCTGCGGTTCTACCACGACGGGTTGGGCCAGGACACGTACGAGGAGCAGTCCGACGGCGGGCTGGAGATCACCTACGAGGACTACGAGCCCGGCTTCGGTACGCCGTACGGCATCGCGCGGACGAGTGAACTGACCTTCTGGGCCGTCGAGAGGACCCCTTCCGCCGGTGTTCTCGCCGCGCAGGCCACCGCCACCGCGACGCCGCCGCTCCTCACCGCCACACCCCAACGACTCCACGCCGCCGGGGTGTTCGGCGACTGGGCGCCGGCCGACCGGTCCGGCAAGGCGCGGGCGGCCGTCGAGGACCACCTCGACGAGCTGTTCGCCTACTACCGCGACCAGCGTGAACAGCACCGCTGGTACGGCTTCCTGGACTACGGCGACGTCCAGCACACCTACGACAACGACCGGCACGTCTGGCGCTACGACGTCGGCGGCTACGCCTGGGACAACTCCGAGCTCGGCACCGATCTCTGGCTCTGGTACCACTTCCTGCGCACCGGCTCCGCCGAGGTCTTCCGGTTCGCGGAGGCCATGACCCGGCACACCGGCGAGGTCGACGTCTACCACCTCGGCAAGTGGGCGGGACTCGGCACCCGGCACGGAGTGCAGCACTGGGCGGACAGCGCCAAGCAGGTCCGTATCTCCACGGCCGCCAACCGCCGCTTCTTCTACTTCCTCACCGGCGACGAGCGCACCGGTGACCTGCTGAGCGAACTCGTCGACGTGGAGCGGACGTTCGGGGAGGTCGACCCGCAGCGCAAGGTCCGCACCGACGGCTACACCCCCGGCGACCGGCACGCCCTCTCGGTCGGCTTCGGCACGGACTGGGGCGGCATCTCGGCGGCCTGGCTCACCGAGTGGGAGCGGCGGGGCCCGAACGCCGAGCAGGCCAAGGCCAAACTCGTCAACTCGCTGCGGACCATCGCCGCGCAGCCCAACGGGTTCTTCACCGGCAGCGGTCTGCTCGACGCGGACACCGGCAAGTTCGCGATCACCACGAGCACGGCCGTGAGCGTGTCCCACCTGAGCGCCGTGTTCGGTCTCGTCGAGACCAACAGCGAACTCGTGTCGCTGTTCGGCGACGAGGAGCCCGAGTTCCGTGCCGCCTGGCTGAACTACGCGCAGTACTACAACGCCACCGACACCCAGAAGAGGCAACTGACCGGCTCCACCTGGAAGTCGGCGCTGCCGGCCGCGCACTCGCGGATCACTGCCTACGCGGCACAGCGCAAGAACGATCCGACGCTCGCCACGCGCGCGTGGAACGAGTTCTTCACCGGCAGCGACACCTACTTCCCGTCCAACGACTGGAACCCCGTGACGATCAAGACGCCGGCCGTGCTCCGGACGACCGAGGAGATCCCGTGGATCTCCACCAACTCGTCCGCCCAGTGGGCGCTCGCCGCGATACAGAACCTGGCCCTGATCGGAGACCGGATCCCGTCATGAGACGCGTCGGCTCGATCGCGGCGGTGGCCGCGGGCCTGATCACGGCAACGGTGCAACCCGTGGCGGCCTCCGAGGATGTCGTACGGCCGAACGACCGGCGGATCGCCTACGAGGGCCACTGGGGGCGCACCGCGAAGGCGGCGGTCACCGTCAACTCCGGTTCCCGGCTGAGCTTCCGCTTCACGGGCGGCAGCGTGCACGCGTTGTTCGACGTCTCGTCGATCACCGTCCCCGCGCAGATCCGTGTGTCGGTCGACGGCGGGCCGAAGCGGCTGTACGCCGTCGACCGGGACGACATCGAGATCCAGGCCCCCGAACGCGGTTACCACACCGTCGAGTTGTCCGTGAAGGACGTCTTCTCGCGGGCCAACCGCTGGACGCCGCCACTGGAGACGGGTGTCGTGCTCACCGGCATACGGGGACACCTGGTGCCCCAACATGTCAGGCCCGCGCGGCAGTTCGCCTTCTACGGCGACTCCATCACACAGGGCGTCATGGCCCTGTGCGAGGTGAAC
Organism: Streptomyces sp. NPDC051913; assembly: GCF_044593635.1. Lineage (NCBI taxonomy): Bacteria > Bacillati > Actinomycetota > Actinomycetes > Kitasatosporales > Streptomycetaceae > Streptomyces > Streptomyces sp. NPDC051913. The sequence continues at coordinate 43,792 of NZ_JBIUCI010000004.1, forward strand.
ACCTCCGACTGCGCCGACGGCACCGCCGCCTACCCGACCTTGGTCGCCGACGCCCTGCACGCCTCACTCACCCAGGTCGGCTTCGGACGGCAGGGAGTGATCCAGACCGGCAACGGGGGAGTGCCGGCGGCGTCGGACGCGTACGGCTGGAACCACGCCGGTTCCAGGGCGGATTCGGATCGCCGAGCCGATGTGATCGTGGTGAACCAGGGCACCAACGACACCGCGTGGGGCCCGGACGAGTTCCGTGCCGCCTACCGGGTCTATCTCACCGAGTTGCGGACCGCGGCACCGCATGCGCGCATCCTCGCGCTGCGGCCGTTCAACGGCACACACGCCGAGGACATCGCCGCCGTCGTCACCGAACTAGGCGACCGCCGCACCGAGTTCGTCGACACGACCGACTGGCTTTCGCCGGCGGACGGGGACTTCAACGGAAGCGTCCACCCCAGCTCCCAGGGCCACCGCAAAGTGGCCGACCGCCTCATCGACCTTCTCGCAGAGGAGTACTAGTGCACCGCCGAAGAACCGTCGCCGTCGCCGCGGCGGCCCTGCTGGCCGGGATGTTCTCCGCGCCCGCCGCTCACGCCGGAGAAGCGCCGCGCCGGGTCGTGGAGAACCTGGACCGCGGACTGGTCGCCGTACCGTCCGGGGAGGGGACCTTCCTCAGCTGGCGCCTGCTCGGCACCGAGTACGCCCGGTACGGCGACGCCATCGCCTTCAACGTCTACAAGAACGGGCGCCGGCTGAACCGTACGCCGGTCATCAAGTCCACGACGTACCAGGACGACTCGCCGGGCACGGGCCGGTACACCGTCCGTGCCGTGGTCAACGGGCATGAGCAGAAGCCGAGTTCGGCGGCGCTCGACTTCTCGGACGGCTACGCCGAGATCCCGCTCGCCACGGCCGACGGCTACACCGTGCAGCACGCCTGGCCCGGCGACCTCGACGGCGACGGACGCTATGAACTCGTCGTCAGCCGGCTCTCCGGGACCCGGGACAAGCCCGACCTGCTGGAGGCGTACACGCTGACCGGCGAGCGGTTGTGGCGCGTCGACCAGGGCCCGGGGTCGTACACACAGGTGGGCGGGAACGGCGCCAACGACCCGGCACCCGCCGCGATCAGCGGTTCCACGGCGATCGGCGGCTACCGCAACGACGACAACGTCACGGTGTTCGACCTGGACGGCGACGGCAAGGCCGAGGTGCTCGTGCACACGGCCGCCGGGACCACCTTCGCCGACGGCTCCCAGGTCACCGCGGCCTCGCCCGCGAACCAGTTCGTCTCCGTCATCGACGGCGCGACCGGCGTCGAGCGCACCCGGCAGCCGGTCCCGGACGACCTCGTCGCCGACGGGCCCTCCGGCGGCCACTTCGGCATCGCTTACCTGGACGGTGAACACCCCAGCCTGGTCACCAAGTTGGTCACCCGGGTCGGCGCCAAGCGCGGCACCTTCCGTATCCTCTTCCAGACCTGGGACTTCAACGGCACGGACCTGACCCCGCGTTGGAAGTACGTCGTCCCGGCCGGCAGCGGCGCGACCAGCTTCCACCAGATCCGCACCGTCGACGTCGACCTCGACGGCAAGGACGAGATCGCCGACGGCAACTACGTCGTCAACAGCGACGGCACCCTGCGCTACGTCGTCGACGGTGCCGGGCACGGCGACCGCTTCCACATCGCCGACCTCGACCCCGACCGGCCCGGCCTCGAAGGATTCGCCATCCAGCAGGCCGAGTTGGGCGTCATCCCCAACTTCCCCTGGTACTACTACGACGCCGACACCGGCGAGCGCCTGGTCACCGGGCAGCACCCGGCCGACTGGGTCAACGACACGGACATCGACGTCGGCCGCGGCAGCACCGGCGACATCGACCCGAACCACCCCGGCTACGAGTACTGGACCTCCACCGCCGACGTCACCGCCCCCGGCGCGGGCGTGCGCAACGTCCAGGACGGGAAGATCTCCACGACCACGCCGAGCGTCAACTTCCGTATCTGGTGGGACGGCGACAAGGCGTCGGAGAACCTGGACTTCACCTACGTGGAGAAGTGGGACCCGGCGACCGAGACCAGCGCGAAGATCTTCACGCCGTCCGGAGTCGTCTCCGGCGCCCGCAACGCGACCCCGTTCTACGGCGACCTCCTCGGCGACTGGCGCGAGGAGATCCTCGCCGAGACCGCCGACCACACCGCGCTGCGCCTCTACACCACCACCGAGCCCACGCGGACCCGCATCTACACGCTCGCCCAGAACCCCGAGTACCGCCTCGGCTGGACCGTGCGCGGCTATCTCCAGTCCACCTACACCGACTACTACCTCGGCACCGAGACCCGTCGGGTGCCGAAGCCCGCCATCACCCTTCCCGAAGGAGCCGTCTCCCGTGACCGCCACGCGTAGAGCTTTCGGAGCCCTTGCCGCCGGAGCCGCCCTCGCGGCCCTCGCCCCCGCCACCAGCGCGAGCGCGACGCCCCGCCACCGCCGACTCATCGCCCACGACGACTTCCGGCACGGCCTCGGCCAGTGGGCCGTGGAACTGGAGAAGGGCGGCACCGTCACCGCCTCCCGCGGCGTCCTGGAGTCCGACGTCCCGGCCGGCGCGACGATCTGGTTCAAGAAGCGCCTCGAAGGCCCGTACGTCATCGAGTACACGGCGACCCCCGTGTCCGAGGGAGGCGTCAACGACCGGGTCTCCGACCTCAACAACTTCTGGAACGCGACCGACGTACGATCCCCCGACGACCTCTTCGCCACCCAGCGCGGCGGTGCCCTGGCCGAGTACGACTACCTCACGACCTACTACGTCGGCTACGGCGCCAACACCAACACCACCACGCGGTTGCGCCGGTACGTCGGCGAGGCCGGGGTACGGCCGCTGATCTACGACTACACACAGCCGCTGCTCACCGCCAACGCACCGCACCGGGTCCGGATCGTCTCCGACGGCTCCAGCCAGCGGTGGTGGATCAACGGGCGGCTCGTCTTCGACTACACCGACCCGGAGCCGTACACCAGTGGGCACTTCGCCTTCCGCACGACCTGGAGCCACTTCCGCTTCAGCGACTTCCGGGTGTGGCGGTTGAGCCCACAACATCCCTGATCCAAGGTGTATTCCGGGCTTGGCCAACACTTTAGGAGTGGCTTATCTCACCGCACGTCAACCCTTCCTTACGGTCGCGTAGGTCACATTCGAAGGGGAATCATGGGCCGATGTGGCAGACGATTCGAAGAGTGACAGCAGAGCAGTGATCGGGTCGTACGTTGCGGTGGGGGACAGCTTCACCGAGGGCGTGGGCGATCCCGGCCCGGACGGGGCGTTCGTCGGCTGGGCCGACCGGTTCGCGGTGCTTCTCGCGGACCGGCGGCCCGAGGGCGACTTCAGGTACACCAACCTCGCCGTGCGCGGGAAGCTCCTCGACCAGATCGTCGAGGACCAGCTCCCGAAGGCCGTGGAACTCGCCCCCGACCTGGTCTCCTTCTGCGCGGGCGGCAACGACATCATCCGGCCCGGCACCGACCCCGACGAGGTCGCCGAGCGCTTCGAGCGGGCGATCGACCGGCTCACCTCCGTCGCCGGCACCGTCCTGGTGACGACCGGCTTCGACACCCGTGGCGTACCCGTGCTCAAGCATCTGCGCGGCAAGATCGCCACGTACAACGGTCATGTGCGGGCCGTCGCCGACCGGTACGGCTGTCCCGTACTCGACCTGTGGTCCCTGAAGACCGTCCAGGACCGCCGGGCCTGGGACGGCGACCGGCTCCACCTCTCTCCCGAGGGGCACACGCGCGTGGCGCTGCGCGCGGGCCAGGTGCTCGGCCTCGACGTTCCCGCCGACCCCGACCAGCCCTGGCCGCCGTTGCCGCCCCGCGGCCCGCTCGACGTGCGGCGCGACGACGTCCACTGGGCGCGGGAGTACCTCGTGCCGTGGATCGGGCGGCGGCTGCGCGGGGAGTCCTCGGGCGACCATGTGACGGCGAAGGGCGCGCTGTCGCCGGACGACATCAAGCTGCGGATCGGCAAGGTCGCCTGACCGGGCACGGGATCCACCAGTGAGGTGACCGCGCGGGAGTGGTGTGCGGTCCGGTCCATGACGTGGTGCTGGGATGACCGCACTGTCAGCCCGCCTCGGAAGGACCGGACCCGCATGCCCGTTCCCCGTACGCCGGTCGCGGTGATCGCCGCGACCCTCCTGGCCCTGGGTCTGCCCACCGTCGTGGCCCCGTCGGCCGCCGCCGCCGCGCACGCCCCCGCGGCCCGTCCCGCCACGGCTCCCGCCACCGTCACCGTGACCGGTGAGGGCAGTGCGGTGGGCGAGCCCGACATCGCGCTGGTCGGCGCCGGCGTCGAGACCGTCGCCAAGACGACACAGGCCGCGCTGAAGACGCAGAACACGGCGTCCGCCGCCCTGTTGAGGGCGGTACGCGCCCAGGGGATCGCCGACCAGGACGTCCGCACCGAGAACGTCTCCCTCGGCCCGGTCTACGACTACACCGACGGCGCCTCCACGCTGAAGGGCTACCGGGCCGCCCAGTCCTTCGCGATCAAGGTCCGCGAACCGGGTGCCACGGGCGCGCTCCTCCAGGCGATCACCGACGCCACCGGCGACGCGGGCCGCGTCAACTCCGTCGTCCTCGACCTCGACGACCGGCGCCCGCTCCAGGCCCGCGCCCGTGAGGCCGCGCACGACGACGCCCACGCCAAGGCCGCCCAGTACGCCCGTCTCAGCGGCCTCCGCCTCGGCCACCTCGTCTCCCTGAGCGAGGGCGGCACCGGCTACCTCGCCCCGGCTCCGCCGATCTCCGCGGACGCGCCCGCCGGTGGCTTCGTCGGCGTACCGCTGGCGCCGGGGGAGATCAGGGCGACGGCGACGGTGACGGCGGTGTACGAGCTGGACTGAGGGGTCCGTCTGTGCGGCCGGGTCGGCCCTTCAGCGCTCCTGGGCGCTCAACGTGTCGGCCCCCAGCCCGAGTTCCCGGGCCAGCGCCTCCTCCACCCATTCCTGGGCACGCGCGCGTGACACCCCGCCCGGGTACGACGTCAGCTGGACGGCGAGTCCGTCGAGCAGGGCGGTCAGGCGCAGGGCGGTCGCGGACGGGTCCGGGCAGCGGAACTCGCCCGCGGCCACGCCCTCCGTGAGGACCTCGGCGAGCGCCGCCTTCCACCGCTTGTCGAGGTCGCGGGTGACCTCCTGGAGCGCGGGCTCGCGCAGCGCCGCCGCCCAGCCTTCGATCCACAGCCGCCAGCCCTTGGCCTGACCCGTCGGCGCGTACCAGCGCACGGCCGACCGCAGCCGTCGTAGCGCCGTCGTCCGGCGGCCGAGGATCTTGCTCAGCTGGGCCAGGTCGTCCTCGGCCGCGTACGCGAACGCGGCGGCGACCAGCTTCTCCTTGGTCGAGAAGTGGTACAGCACCAGCGCGTTGCTCACCCCGAGCACCGAGGCCACGTCGGCGATCCTGACCGCCGCCACGCCCCGCGCCTCGATCTGCCCGATGGCGGCCCGCAGCAACTCATCGCGCCGCTCGGCCACGCTCAACCGCACTCTCGCCACGCGTTCACCCTAATCCGTGACTGTCAGTGGCGGGACGCGGCCGCCGATCCGGACGTCACGCGCACCAGGGCCCGGTGTCACCGGTACCACCCGAACCGCTCGGCGATGACCGGCAGCCGGTCCGCGACGATCGCGTGCGCGGCGGCCCGCGGCGACGTCCCGTCGGCCTCCGCGCGGGCCAGCATCTGCTCGACGAGCGCGCGCATGGAGCGGCGGGTGTGGGTGAAGGCCTGGTCCGCGTCGGCGTCGATGTCACCGAAGAGCGTCCACCACCACCAGGCGTTGGTACCGGAGTTCACGACCACGTCCGGCAGCACCGTGACGGCCCGTGCGGCCAGCAGCGCCTCCGCGGCGGGCAGTACCGGCATGTTGGCCGCCTCGACGATCCAACGGGCGGTGATCCGCTCCTGGTTCGTGGCGTCGATCGCGTACGACACCGCGGCCGGCACCAGCACCTCCGCGTCGGTGGACAGCCAGGCGTCACCGGGCAGTTCACGGTCGCCGGGGCGGAGCGCGGCACGGTCGACGGTGCCGTAGGCGTCCCGCGCCGCGAGCAGGGCCTCGACGTCCAGCCCCTCGGGGTGGGCGATCGTGCCCTTGACGTCGGCGACGGCGACGATCCGGAGACCCGCGCGCGCGAGGAACCGCGCCGTGGCCCCGCCCATGGTCCCGAGCCCCTGCACCGCGACCCGTGTCCCGGCGTACGGCACCCCGGCCCGGTCCAGGGCGGTGAGCACCGACTCGGCGACTCCGCAGCCGCCGACGAGCTCGTCGAGCCCGATGCCGTCCACCTCGACCGCGAACGCGTCCGCGAGACGCTTGCGGGCCGTCGCCTCGTCGTCCAGCAGCGGATAGACGGCCTGGATCGAGGACACGAGCCCCGCCTCGGCCGCTGCCCGGTCCACCAGGTCCTGGGTCAGACCGAGGTCCTCGCCCGTCGTCCAGACGCTCTCGACGTACGGTCGCATCGCGCGCAGAAAACGCACGAGCAGCGCGTACGCCGCCGGGTCCCGGGGATCGCAGTCGATGCCGCCCTTGGCGCCGCCCAGCGGGACATAGCGGCCCTCGGGGTCGTAGTGCAGCGCCTCCTTCATGGTCATCCCGCGGGCCAGCCCGGTGACCTCGTCCAGGGTGCAGCCCTCGCGCATCCGCAGCCCGCCGCTGGACACGCCGCGCACCAACCGGTCCACGACCAGGAAGCCCTGGCGGCCGGTGAGGTGATCGGTCCAGGTGAGCGACAGCAAGGGGGTGGTCATGGGGGCTCCTGGGCGGCTGCTGAAGAGTGTTACTGAATGGAGGGTCAGTATCTTCTTGACATGCTCAACCGCTGTCAATTCGAGCGAAACGCGATTGACAGAGCGCCCGTCGCCGTCGATAGGTTCCTTTTGGGAACGTGCTGATCGTCGGAGGGGGCGGACATGGTCAAGGTCGTCGAGTTGACGTACTACCCGGTGAAGGGATGCGCCGGGATCACGGCGAGCGAGGCGATCGTGACGCCGGCCGGGCTCGTCCACGACCGCTCGTTCATGGTCGTCGACGAGGAGGGACGGTTCAGGACGCAGCGGCGCGATCCGCGGCTCGCGCTGATCCTGCCCGGCATCGACGCCGCCGGGGAGCGGCTCACCCTGTGGGCGCCGGACCACGGCGAGGTCGCCGTCGACGTCGACATCATCGGCGTACGGCGACCGGTCGAGCTGTTCGGGGCGCCGTACCGGGGCATCGACCAGGGCGACACCGTCGCGCGGTGGCTGTCCGACGTGCTGGCGACCCCGAGCAGGCTCGTGCGGGTGCCGCCGGAGCACGACCGGGTGACCGACGGCAGGACGCCGGGCACGGCCGGCTGGGCCGACAGCGGGGCTCTGCACGTGCTCTCACGCTCCAGCCTCGACCTGCTCAACGAGAAGATCGCCGAACGCGGCGCGGAGCCCCTGCCGATGAACCGCTTCCGCCCCAACCTCGTGATCGACGGCTGGGACGTACCGCACACCGAGGACCGCGCCCACCGCATACGGATCGGCGCCACCGAACTCGCCTACGCCAAGCTCGCCGTCCGCTGCGCCGTCACCCTGGTCGACCAGGAACGCGGCGCCAAGGGCGGCCCCGAACCCATCCGCACGCTGGCCGGATACCGGCGCGGTGCCGCCGGCACGGTGTTCGGGGCGAAGTTCTCCGTGCTGCGGGAGGGGAAGGTGGCGGTCGGTGACGCGGTGGACGTCGTGACGTGGGGTGATTCCGAGGTGCCGTTCACGCACCGTCGTCAGGGCGCGTCCGAGGTGCCGTTCACACAGGCGTGACCAGGGCGATCCGGGGATTGTCGGAGAGGCCGACCATAATGGAAGACCTCACCGACTCCACCAGGAGGTACCGTGTCCGTTTTCGGTTCCCTGAGCTCCGGGCTCAGCGGCCTGCAGCCCGAGGCCTTCGGCGTGGACCCGAGCGGTGAGCGCCTCGCCCGTATCCGCAGATCCCCCCACTTCAAGGACGGGGTCTTCCAGAACCCCGGGGGTGAGGCCCGGATCCGGCCCTCGGGGTCGACGCTGGAGTTCGCGAAGGTCTTCTTCGACAGGGACGAGCGCCCGCGCCGCGCTCCCGAGGGCACCATTCCGGTGCACCCCACCACCCTCGCCGACATCGCCAAGCCGCCCGTCACGGGGCTGCGGCTGACCTGGATGGGCCACTCCAGCGTGCTGGCCGAGATCGACGGACACCGGGTGCTCTTCGACCCGGTCTGGGGTGAGCGCTGCTCGCCGTTCCCCTTCGCGGGACCCAAGCGCCTCCACCCGGTGCCCCTGCCGCTGGCCGCGCTCGGCCCGGTCGACGTGGTCGTCATCTCCCACGACCACTACGACCACCTGGACATGCCCACGATCAAGGCGCTGGCCGACACGGACACCCTGTTCGCCGTGCCGCTCGGTGTCGGCGCCCACCTCGAACACTGGGGCGTCTCCGCCGACCGACTGCGCGAACTGGACTGGCACGAGGCGACCAAGGTCGGCGGCCTCACCCTCACCGCGACCCCGGCCCGCCACTTCTGCGGCCGCGGGCTGCGCAACACCCAGCACACCCTCTGGGCGTCCTGGGTCGTCGCCGGTGACGAACACCGGGTCTTCCACAGCGGCGACACCGGCTACTTCGACGGCTTCAAGGAGATCGGCGCCGACCACGGCCCGTTCGACGCCACGATGATCCAGATCGGCGCGTACAGCGACTTCTGGCCGGACATCCACATGACGCCGCAGGAGGGCATGCGCGCGCACCTCGACCTCCAGGGCGGCCCGTCGGCCGGGCCGATGCTGCCGATCCACTGGGCCACCTTCAACCTGGCCACGCACGCGTGGGTGGAGCCGGGCGAGGGGACGCTCGCCGCGGCCCGCACGGAGGGCACGCGCATCGCCCTGCCCCGCCCGGGCGAGCCGTTCGAGCCGACGGGTGATCGCGTACCGGTCGAGCCGTGGTGGCGCGGGGTCGCGGCAGCGCCCTCCGGCGGGTGGCCTGCGGCCGAGCTGGTGACGGAGGCCTCGATCAGGACGACGTCCGAGGGGGCGGCGCGGGCTCAGGAGGACGCGGCCGGCTCGGAGGGTGAGGGGAAGAGCGAGGGGAGCGGGGAGCCGGAGGCGGTGCCGGCGGGCTGATTTCTCGGGGAATTGCGGCAGGCTGATTTCTCAGGGAGTTGCGCGCACGGGGCCGACGTGATCAGTAGCGACTCTCGGTGGGCCAGAACCGGCACGACCATTCGTCTGCCGTCACTCCGGCCTCGACCACGGTTCCGTGCGGCAGCGGGCGACCCCACGCTCTCCGCGCGGAGAGGCCGGCGCAGAGGGAGCGTCCACGATCCACCGACGAAGGGCGTCCTGAGACGCGCGGCCGGCCGCGCTGCCCGAGGACCTCTCGAGAGCGCTGATCCCGTACTCGATCAGACCGTGGTCGCGTCGCACGGGCAGGTCCCAGACGGCGGTCACGGGCTCGACTCTCAGGGCCGCGAGCGCGGCTTCGGCCTGTTTCCGCCCCAGGTGGGTGAGCCCGGCTCCGGGCGGCTCGCTCGACAGGACTCCGGCGGCGTTGTCCACGGATTGGCAGTGCCTGAGCAACAGCACGCGAGTGCGCCGCGGTGCGGGAACGGCTTTTCGCGAGCGCCTGTCGCTTGAGTGGATCACTACAGAGCGTGAAGCCCGTAGGGGTGGAGGGTGGGCGGCTGCGGGGGCGCCGGTCGGGGTGCGGGGGTCTGTGCGGGTGACGCTTCCGTCCCCCGGAGCTGTTGCCGGGTGGCGCCGACCGCCCGCCGCGCCGTTTCGTTTGTGACCGTCCCTGACCAGCGTTGATCGATGCCTGAAGCGAACTGTACGGGCTACCTGAGGGCTTATCGGGCTGTCGTACGAAGCCTCATACCAGAGCGGGACGCTCTCCGTACGAGTTTGTCAACTGCCCACCGCACATGATGCGTTGCCGACTACTGTGAGTGTCCGTCGGGCGACGCAGGGCCGAAATCCCGGCGCTCTCGACCGACACCGTGTCGTGAGGACCAGACCGGAGGAGGGAGTCGACGCGATGGGGATCCCCCCAGCTCGACCGCGACCGGGAGACGGGGGAAGCCGGTGACCGACGACCGCGTGGGAGTGCGTGCCGACCGTGGCGAGCGCACCCGGGAATCGGCGGGAGCGCGCGGTGGGCCCTGGGAGCCCGGCCGTGGACCCGGGAGCCAGGCCGGCGGTGGACGCGGGCGCCAGGCCGGCGATGGCCAAGGGAGCCCAGTCGGCCCCGGCCAAGGAAGTCGTCTCGGCCCCGGTCGAGGCAGCCCGCCCGGCCGGGGACAGTCGAGCCAGGCCGACTTCGGCGGAGGCGGCCGGCAGCCCGGCCCTGCACAGCCGAGTCAGCCCGGCCGTGGGCAGTCGAGCCCGCACCGCGCTGGGCAGTCGAGCCAGCCCGGACGTGGGCAGTCGAGCCCGCCCGGCGACCAGGCCCGACGGGCCAGTACCCGGACCAGTACGAGGACACCGATGTCTCAGCTCCGCGCACCGGCAGCCCATGCGGACCGCCGTGAAGGCGGCGGCCGGCACGGCAGGCCGGCCGCCCGGCCCGTGGCCGCGTTGCCCGAGACCCACATACGGCCACAGCTGCTGCGGCTCGCCGTGCTGCCGCCCGTCGCGGTCGCCCTCGCCGCCTCGGCGGCCGTCCTCTTCACCGTCCGCTCCACCGGCGCCCGGCCCGGCCTCACCCTCTGGGGCGTCCTCGCGGGGGCGGTCTCGGTGGCCCTCGCCGGCATCCTCATCGCCGCCGTCGCCGCCGACCGCGCGGCCAGGTCGGTGAGCGACCGCATCGGTGCCCTGCGCCGCAGCAGCGCACGGGGCGAAGCCGATCTGCGGGCTCTCGTCGAGGCGTTGCGACGCGGTGACGGGCCTCCCCGGCGCACCCCGCCCGACGGACCCCCGGACGGCGCCGACGACTTCGAGCTGCTCGCCGCCGACCTCACCCGCGCCCATGACGGTGCCGTCACCGCCGTGGTCCAGGCCGCTCAACTCTCCAGCCAGGCGGGCAGCGAGCAGAAGCTGGAGGTCTTCCTCAATCTCGCCCGGCGGTTGCAGTCGCTGGTGCACCGGGAGATCTCGATCCTCGACGAGCTGGAGAACGAGATCGAGGACCCCGACCTCCTCAAGGGCCTCTTCCACGTCGACCACCTCGCCACCCGCATCCGGCGTCACGCCGAGAACCTCGCCGTGCTCGGTGGCGCCGTCTCGCGTCGGCAGTGGAGCCACCCCGTCCCCATGACCGAGGTGCTCCGCTCGGCCATCGCCGAGGTCGAGCAGTACTCGCGCGTCAAACTCGTCCCGCCCATCGACGGCACCCTGCGCGGGCACGCCGTCGCCGACGTCATCCATCTGCTCGCCGAACTCGTCGAGAACGCCACGGTGTTCTCCGCCCCGCACACCCAGGTGCTGCTGCGCGCCAACCTCGTCACCTCGGGGCTCGCCGTCGAGGTGGAGGACCGCGGCCTCGGTATGCCCGTCGCCGAGCAGGACAGGATGAACGCCCTGCTCACCGACCCCGATCAGGTCAACGTGGGGAGCCTGCTGGCGGACGGTCGTATCGGGCTGTTCGTGGTCTCGCAGCTCGCCCGACGGCACGGCATCAACGTACGGTTGCAGACCAACATCTACGGCGGGGTCCAGGCCGTACTCGTCGTACCGCAAGGCCTGTTGGGCGCGGAGCCGGGCGCGTCGGGGAGTGTCGTCCCGGGGACCTCCGACGGCATGGGAATCGCCGGGCACGCCGGGACGTCGCGGCCGGTCGGCGGCGGTACGGCGTCACAGGCGCGGCCGTCCGCACCGGCGCCCGGCACGCCGGGGGCCGGAGGTCCGGGCCGCCTGGGTGACACCGGGCCGCAGCGGGTCATGCCCGCCGGGCCCTCCGCCGTGCCGCCGCCCACCGGACCCCCCGCCGTACCGCTGCCCGTGCGCGGCAGCCAGCAGGAGCGGCCCAATCCGGCGGAGGCCGTCCCGGGCATCCGGCCCGACGACCGGCGGCTCGTCGAGGAGAGCGCCGCGGCGCCGCCCACCCCGCGCACCGGCACCGTCCGCGGCACCATGGGCAAGCCCCAACTGCCCCGGCGCCGCGCCCAGGAGCACATCGCACCCCAACTCCGCGACGGCCCGGCGGCACCGCGACCGGACGCCGAGTACCCCGCCGGGCACGACCCGGGACTGATGGCCGCCTTCCAACGTGGCATCGGCCTCGCCGAGGCACAGCAGCACATGGAGGCGGAGACCACCGGGGACGGGGACTTCGGCGCTTATGCCATGGGGTCCACACACATGGGTACGGCCCACAGGGACACGGCCCACATGGCCGCGCAGGTCACGGACACGCCGCACCCGCACACGGACCCGGCCACGGGCACCGACCAGACCCACACGGACCTGAGTCACCTGAACTCCGTCCACTCAAGCCCGACTTACCCCCTGGATCCCCTGGCCCCCCTGGATCCCCTGGCCCCCCTGGATCCCCTGGGCCCCCTGGACCCGGCCCGGACCGCCGAGGCACGCCCCGCCCCCGTGTCCCACGACCGTCTGTCCCCGGCCCGACCCGACCACACCCCCACCCGGCACGACGGGAGCGCATCAGCGGGATGACCACCCCTGCCACGACCCACGCCACCATGCCCGGCCCCACCCCCACACCCAGCGCTCCCGCAGACCTTCGTACCTCAAGGAGTCGATCCACCATGGCGAGCGAAGCGCCGACCGGCCATGTATCCGATCTCGACTGGCTGATGAGCGGCCTCGTGCAGCGCGTACCGCACACCACCAGCGCGGTCCTCCTGTCCTGCGACGGGCTCGTGAAGTCGGTCCACGGCCTCGACACCGACAGCGCCGACCACATGGCGGCCCTGGCCTCCGGCCTGTACTCGCTCGGCCGCAGCGCCGGCGTCCGCTTCGGTGACGGCGGGGACGTCCGTCAGGTGGTCGTCGAGCTCGACGCGACGCTGCTGTTCGTGACCACCGCAGGCTCCGGCACCTGTCTCGCCGTGCTCGCCGGCCGCGAGGCCGACGCGGCCGTCCTCGGCTACGAGATGGCGATGCTGGTCAAGAGCGTCCGCCCCTACCTGGTGACCGCACCCCGGCAGCACGCCGTCGAATCCTCGGCGTCCCCGGTGATGAGGCCTTGAGCGTGGCGGCGGCCGGCGACGGGCCCTGGCTCGACGACGCGGCCGGACGCCTGGTGCGCCCCTTCACGGTGAGCAACGGCCGCACCCGGCCCACCGTCGCGCTCGACCTGCTGTCGCAGGTGATGGCCACCGGAGCCACCCCCCTCGGCTACCTCGGCCCCGAGCACACGCAGGCACTCGACCTGTGCCGCGCGCCTGTCTCGGTCGCCGAGGCCGCCGCGCATCTGAAGCTGCCGGCCGCCGTCACCAAGGTGCTGCTGTCGGACCTCGTCGACTGCGGGGCGCTCACCACCAAGCCCCCCGAGTTCCACCACAACCCGACTGACCGGGCTCTTCTGGAGGCAGTGCTCGATGGACTACGACGACAGCTCTGACCCCTTCCCCACCGCACTCAAGATCCTGGTGGCGGGAGGCTTCGGAGTAGGCAAGACGACCTTCGTGGGCGCGGTCAGCGAGATCGCCCCGCTCAGTACGGAGGAACTGCTCACCACGGTCAGCGCCGCGACCGACAACCTCGACGGCATCGAGAACAAGGTCGAGACGACCGTCGCCATGGACTTCGGCCGCATCACCCTCGACCCGCAACATGTGCTGTACCTGTTCGGCACGCCCGGGCAGGAGCGGTTCTGGTTCATGTGGGACGAGCTCTCCGAGGGTGCGCTCGGCGCGGTCATCCTCGCCGACACCCGCAGACTGGAGGACTGCTTCGCCGCCGTCGACTTCTTCGAACAGCGCGGCCTCGGCTTCATCGTCGCGATCAACGAGTTCGACGGCTCCTACCGCTACGACCCCGAGGAGGTCCGCGCCGCCATCGACCTCGCCCCGGAGATCCCCGTCGTCCGCTGCGACGCCCGGATCTCCAGCTCGGGCGTGCAGACCCTGCTGACCCTCGTCCGCCATCTCATCGCCCATGCCCCGGCGCCCGCGCCGAGCCACGGCGCCCACATGTGACCCCCGTCCACCGTGCCGACCAGCCCTGGAGCCGCATATGACCTTCGCCCACCGCGACGGAACCCGCCCATGAGCTACGACCCGGTGCGTCCCGCCGGTCGTCTGCTGCTCACCCCCGAGGACAAGGAGGCCCCCGCGCGGACCCGCCGACTGCACGGGCTGGGGCTGGGGGAACGCCCGGAGCCCGCGCTCGACGCGTTCGCGGACCGGCTCGCCGAGGTGACCGGTGCGCCGTACGCCATGGTCAACTTCATCGACGAGAACCGGCAGTTCTTCGCCGGACTGCACCTCCCGGACGTCCGCCCGATGCTCAGCGACGCGGACGAGGCCAAGCCGCAACTCGGCCGCCAACTGGCGCGCGACCACGGCTTCTGTCCGCATGTGGTGGTCCGGCGCAAGGCGCTGGTCCTGGAGGACGTGAGCGACTACCCGCGGTTCGCCGGCAATCCCGTCGTCGACGAGTTCGGCATCCGCTCCTATCTCGGCGCACCGCTCGTCGACCGGGGTGGCATGGTCCTCGGGACGGTGTGTGTCGTCGACGTGGCGCCTCGACCCTGGGGCCGGACCGGGCTGGAGACCATCAAGTCCGCGGCGGCGGAACTGGTCGCGCGCGTGGAGCAGATGGAGGCGGACGGCCTGCCTCTGTGAACTTGTGTGCTCCTATGAACCATGCGTACGTGCGGCGACTGAACTCGCGTGCCGCGACGCCGACTTCGCGTCGCCCGCAACGCCTCGCCTCACACCCCGCCCCGCCAGATGTTGTCGAACGCCGCGCTCTCGATCGCCCGCCGCTGTCTGACCGCCTCCAGCTCCATCACCGCGTCCCCGACGGCCGCCAGCACCGTCGTGATCGTGTCGTCGGTGAGGTCCGCCGCGTCCCCGTCCGGTTCGTCCTGGATGCCGGCCGCGGCGGCCAGGGCGGCGAACACCGGCTCGCCCGAGTCCCGGCGCTCCTCCGCGCGCCGCCGCTCCGGCGACTCGACCAGCTCGGCGTGTCCGGACCGCCGCGCGGCCCGCAGCCCCCGCGGGCGGCTCGTCAGCCCCTCCTGCTCCAGCGCGGAGTCGTACGCCGAGGACAGCCCGCGGCCCCGACGCCACAGCCAGTCCTCCACCGACTCGTACGGCTCCTGTCGTACGGCGGTGGCGGCGGCCTCCGTGAGCAGGCGGTCGACCGGCGCGGACTGCCCGCCGGGCACGACCAGGTCGCCGTCCACCCCGAGCGCGCCCGCCGCCACGAGGTCCAGCAGCTCGGACGCGGCGAGCGCCAGCGACAGCTCGCCCTGTTCCACCGGTCTGTCCGGGCTGGCCTCCAGGGCGACGATCGCGAGATCACGTGCGGTGTTCATCGGCGGCTCCAGATCGGTCGCAGTCGTCCTCGTCCCTCCCAACGGGCAGGTGGGCGAGGGTGTTCCCCGCCGAGGGGTGGCGTGAAGAAGATCTGCGGCGGCGCTTAAGAAAACCTCGATGGACCTGAGGGGGCGTCGTACGGCAGATTGCTAGGCGATTCCCTCCCTCTTCCCGGTTGCGGGCCTTTTCGGCGTGCTCGCGTACGGGAACGCACCCACAGGAGCCGTAGCGGTGAAGGCACTGGTCAAGGAGAAGGCGGAGCCCGGGCTGTGGCTCGCGGACGTGCCCGAGCCCGCCGTGGGACCCGGCGACGTACTGATCAAGGTGCTGCGCACCGGCATCTGCGGCACCGATCTGCACATCCGGTCCTGGGACGGCTGGGCGCAGCAGGCGATCCGCACGCCGCTGGTGCTCGGCCACGAGTTCGTCGGCGAGGTCGTGGAGACCGGCCGTGACGTGGCGGACATCGCCGTCGGCGACCGGGTCAGCGGCGAGGGGCATCTCGTCTGCGGCAGGTGCCGCAACTGTCTCGCCGGCCGCCGCCACCTGTGCCGGGCCACGGTCGGCCTGGGCGTCGGACGGGACGGTGCCTTCGCGGAGTACGTCGCCCTGCCCGCCGCCAACGTGTGGGTGCACCGCGTGCCCGTGGACCTCGACGTGGCCGCGATCTTCGACCCGTTCGGCAACGCCGTGCACACGGCCCTGTCCTTTCCGCTGGTCGGCGAGGACGTACTGATCACCGGCGCCGGGCCGATCGGTCTGATGGCCGCCGCCGTCGCCCGGCACGCGGGCGCGCGCAACGTCGTGATCACCGACGTCAGCGAGGAGCGCCTCGACCTCGCCCGCAAGATCGGCGTCAGCCTCGCCCTGAACGTCGCCGAGTCCTCCATCGCCGACGGCCAGCGCTCCCTCGGGCTGCGCGAGGGCTTCGACATCGGCCTGGAGATGTCCGGCAACCCGACCGCGATGCGCGACATGATCGCCAACATGACCCACGGCGGCCGGATCGCCATGCTCGGTCTGCCGGCCCAGGAGTTCCCCGTCGACTGGGCCCGGATCGTCACCTCGATGATCACCATCAAGGGCATCTACGGCCGTGAGATGTTCGAGACCTGGTACGCGATGTCGGTCCTCCTGGAGGGCGGCCTCGACCTCGCCCCCGTGATCACCGGCCGCTACGGCTACCGCGACTACGAGGCGGCGTTCGCGGACGCCGCGAGTGGCCGCGGCGGCAAGGTCATCCTCGACTGGACCGCGTAACCCTTTAGGAGCCTCTCGCATGTTCGACTCTGTCCGTGACGACCTGCGCGCCACCCTCGAC
Source organism: Streptomyces sp. NPDC051913 (assembly GCF_044593635.1). Classification (NCBI taxonomy): domain Bacteria; kingdom Bacillati; phylum Actinomycetota; class Actinomycetes; order Kitasatosporales; family Streptomycetaceae; genus Streptomyces; species Streptomyces sp. NPDC051913. Next base: position 60,622 of record NZ_JBIUCI010000004.1, read on the forward strand.
GAGATCCGCGCCGCCGGTCTGCACAAGCCCGAGCGCGTCATCGGCACCCCGCAGTCCGCGACCGTCGCCGTCACCGCGGGCGGCCGTCCCGGTGAGGTCCTCAACTTCTGCGCCAACAACTACCTCGGTCTCGCCGACCACCCCGAGGTCGTCGCCGCCGCCCACGCGGCGCTCGACCGCTGGGGCTACGGCATGGCGTCCGTGCGCTTCATCTGCGGTACGCAGGAGGTCCACAAGGAGCTGGAGGCGCGTCTGTCGGCGTTCCTCGGCCAGGAGGACACGATCCTCTACTCCTCCTGCTTCGACGCCAACGGCGGTGTCTTCGAGACCCTCCTCGGCGCCGAGGACGCGGTCATCTCCGACGCCCTCAACCACGCGTCGATCATCGACGGCATCCGCCTGTCCAAGGCCCGTCGCTTCCGCTACGCCAACCGCGACATGGCCGACCTGGAACGGCAGTTGAAGGACGCCTCCGACGCGCGCCGCCGCCTGATCGTCACCGACGGCGTGTTCTCCATGGACGGTTACGTGGCCCCCCTGCGCGAGATCTGCGACCTCGCCGAGCGCTACGACGCCATGGTCATGGTCGACGACTCGCACGCCGTCGGCTTCGTCGGCCCCGGCGGTCGCGGCACCCCCGAACTGCACGGTGTCATGGACCGCGTCGACATCATCACCGGCACCCTCGGCAAGGCGCTCGGCGGCGCGTCCGGCGGCTATGTGGCCGCCCGCGCGGAGATCGTCGCCCTGCTGCGCCAGCGGTCGCGCCCGTACCTGTTCTCCAACACGCTCGCCCCGGTGATCGCCGCGGCCTCCCTCAAGGTCCTCGACCTGCTGGAGTCGGCGGACGACCTGCGGGTCCGGCTGAACGAGAACACGGCCCTGTTCCGCCGCCGGATGACCGAGGAGGGCTTCGAGATCCTCCCCGGCGACCACGCCATCGCCCCCGTGATGATCGGCGACGCGGCGAAGGCGGGCCGTCTCGCGGAGCTGCTCCTGGAGCGCGGGGTGTACGTGATCGGCTTCTCCTACCCGGTGGTGCCGCAGGGCGCCGCACGTATCCGCGTCCAGCTGTCGGCTGCGCACTCCACGGAGGACGTGAACCGCGCGGTGGACGCCTTCGTCGCGGCCCGGACCGAGCTGGAGGCGGCGGCCTCCCCGGAGTCGGTGGGCTGAGCCGGAGCGCACGGGGGCATTTGAGACAATCGATCCCATGATCGAAGCGCGGCGGCTGCACATCCTCCGGGCGGTGGCCGACCACCGTACCGTGACGGCGGCTGCCGCCGCGCTGTATCTCACCCCCTCGGCGGTGTCCCAGCAGCTCACGGCCCTGGAGCAGGAGACCGGGCACCGCCTGGTCGAGCGCGGCGCGAAGGGCGTACGGCTGACCGCGGCCGGCGAGATCCTGCTGAGCCACACCAACGCCGTCCTCGCCCAGCTGGAGCGCGCGGAGGCCGAGCTGGCCGCGTACGGCTCGGGGGAGGCCGGCACGGTCACCGTCGCCTCCTTCGCCACCGGCATCGCCCTGGTCGTGGCGCCCGCGGTGGCGCGGCTCGCCGTGACCGCCCCCGGCATCCGCATCCGCGTCCAGGACGCGGAGGGTGACGCCAGTCTGCCGATGGTCCTGGACCGGCAGGTCGACGTCGCGGTCGCCGTCGAGTACCGCGGGGCGCCCCCGGCCGACGACCCCCGCCTCACGCACGTCTCCCTGTACGCCGAGCCCTTCGACGCGGTCGTCCCGGTGAGCCATCGGCTGGCCGAGGCCGGTGAGGTGCCCCTGGCGGAGCTTGCCAAGGACCCCTGGATCGGCCCCTATCCGGGCAATCCCTGCCATGAGGTCGTGGTCCTGGCCTGTGAGAACGCGGGCTTCCAGCCCAGTCTCGAACACTCCTCGGACGACTTCCGCGCGGTCGTGGCCCTGGCCTCGGCCGGTGCGGGAGTGGCCCTCGTCCCGCGCTCGGCGCTGATCGGCATGGACCACACGGGCGTGGTAGTCCGGCCGGTCGACGGCGTCGCGCCCACCCGCCGGGTGTTCGCGGCGGTGCGCCGGGGAGCGGAGGGGCATCCGCTGATCCGTCCGGTGGTGGAGGCGCTGGCTCAGGCGGCTGAGAGCGGGACGTAACCTGCCTGTTTCATATCTGGGATACCGTCCCGGATATGAAACACGCTGCGGCCGGAGAGGCCGGCCCGGACCCCGTCGACGCCCGTCTGGGCACCCGGCTGACCGAACTGCGTACCGAACGCGGCTGGTCCCTGGGTGAGTTGGCGGCCCGCACCGGAGTGAGCAAGTCGACCCTGTCCCGGGCCGAGCGCGCGGAGACCAGCCCCACCGCCGCGCTGCTGAACCGTCTGTGCGCGGTCTACGGACGGACCATGTCCCAGCTCCTCAGCGAGGTCGAGACCGAACCCCCGCTCCTGGTCCGGACCGCCGAGCAGCCGGTCTGGGAGGACCGCGCCTCCGGTTTCGTGCGCCGCTCCGTGTCACCGCCGCACAGCGGGCTGCGCGGCGAACTCGTCGAGGGACGGCTCGCGCCGGGCTCCGACATCGCCTACGACAGGCCGCCCGTGCCCGGCCTCGAACAGCACATCTGGGTGCTGGAAGGCGCCCTCGCCATGACCGCCCAGGACGTCGAGCACCACCTCGACGCCGGCGACTGCCTGCGCCTTAGGGTGCGGGGGGCGACCCGGTTCCGGTGCGTGGGGGACGAGCCGGTGCGGTACGTGCTCGCGGTGGTGCTGCCGTGACGTTCGTCCGACTCGACGCGGACCAGGTTCCGCTGTACGTCGCGGAGTTGGCCGACCTGATGGTCGACACCGTCGACGGCGGCGCCTCGATCGGCTTCCTCGCCCCCTTCGACCGCGCGGCGGCCGTCGCCTGGTGGCAGGAACGGGCGGCCGCCGTGGCGGCCGGACACCTCGCCCTCTGGATCGCCCGTGGCGACGACCGGACGCTCGGCACCGTCGGTCTCGTCTTCCCCGACAAGCCCAACAGCCGCCACCGCGCCGAACTGGTCAAGCTCATGGTGCACCGGGACGCACGCGGGCGAGGTCTGGGACGCGGCCTCCTGGCCACCGCCGAACAGGCCGCCGCCGACGCCGGCCGCACCCTGCTCCACCTCGACACCGAGACCGACAGTCCGGCGGAGCGCCTCTACGCCTCGGCGGGCTGGACCAGGGCCGGCGTGATCCCCGACTACGCGGCGGATCCGGGCGGGGTGCTCAGGGGAACCACCCTCTACTACAAGCACCTGGGAGCCGCCGCCGGTCAGGGCAAGCACCCCGGGACGACCGCTCCCACCAGGTGATTGTCAGTGGCAGCCGCTACGGTGCGTCCCATGCCGGATGCCGAAGACGTACGCCGTATCGCCCTGTCCCTGCCGGACACCACGGAGAAGATCGCCTGGAGCATGCCCACGTTCAGGGTCGCGGGGAAGATGTTCGCCACCCTGCCCGAGGAGGAGACCTCCCTCGCGGTGCGCTGCCCCAAGGAGGAGCGGGACGAACTGGTGCTCGCCGAGCCGGAGAAGTTCTGGATCGCCGACCACGAGGCACAGTTCGCCTGGGTGCGGGCCCGCCTCGCCGCCCTGGAGGACGAGGACGAACTGCGGGACATCCTGGCCGACTCCTGGCGCCAGGCGGCCCCGCCCCGACTCCTCGACAGCTATCCGGAGTTGGGGCGTCCGGTCGGGGAGTGAAATTCCCCGGGCGCTGTCAGTGGCCCGTGGCATGATCCGAAGGCATGGCGGAGGTGGCTGCCGGCGGGGGTGGTGCTCGGGAGACGGGGTGAGGGATGACCGAGGTGTCGTCGAAGGGGCGGAGGGACGCGCATCGCGCACCCACCGACGACGTGGCCGATCGTCCGGCGAGCAAGGCGCCTGAACCCGCCGTCTGGTCCCGCGACTTCGCGCTGTTCTTCATCGCGCGCGCCGTCGCCGCCCTCGGCCACACCATCCTCCCCGTAGCCCTCGCCACCGGTCTGCTCCAGCACGGATACGGGGCGGGTGCGGTGGGCCTCGCGATGGCCGCCTCCGCCGCCTCCTTCGCCGGGTTCGTGGTCTTCGGCGGTGTCGTCGCCGACCGCTTCGACACCCGCAAGGTGATGATCGGCGCGGACCTGGTGCGCCTTGCCGGCCAGACGCTCGCCGCCGCGCTCTTCTTCTCCGGGCACGTGGTGCTCTGGCAGATCTGCGTCATCGGCTTCGTCAACGGCCTGGCGGGCGCCCTGTTCCAGCCCGGCGTCGCCAGCACCGTCCCCCGGCTCGCCACCGACGTCCAGGGCGCCAACGGCGCGATACGCATCGCCGAGGCGGGCGCCCAGCTCGCCGGACCCGTGTGCGCCGGGTTGCTCGTCGGCTTCGCCTCGGCGGGCGGCGTCTTCGCCGTGGACGCCGCCATGTACGCGGTCAGCGCCCTGTGCCTGATCCTTCTCCGGCTGCCGCCGCGTGCCCCGGACGACGGGCCGACATCGCACCGGACGAGCACCTTCCGGGCCGATCTGGTCACCGGCTGGCGGGAGTTCAGAGCGCGCAGCTGGCTGTGGGGCGTGATCGCCATCTGGGGCCTCTACATGATCGCCGTCTCGGGCCCGACCGTCCCGCTGGTCGCCACCGAGGTCGTCCAGGACCACGGCCCGGGCGCCTACGGCCTGGTGAACTCCGCCCTCGGTGCCGGAACCGTCGTCGGCGGCCTCCTCGCCCTGCGGCTGCGCCCCCGCCGGATGCTGCGCGCCGGATCGATCGCCCTGGTCGGCTTCGGCGCCTTCCCGGCGACCGTCGGCGCGGGCCTCGGCGTGCCCGCGATGATGGCCGGGGCCGCCGTCGCCGGGACCGGCATGGCCTTCTGGAGCGTGATGTGGGCGACCAGCATCCAGACCCAGGTCCCGCCCGACGCCCTCAACCGCATCCACGCCTACGACGTCGCGGGCTCCCTCGCGTTGATGCCGGTCGGCCAGGCACTCGCGGGCCCGTCCGCCGCCGCCCTCGGCGCCGACCACGTCCTGCTCGTCGCCGGGGTGATGAGCCTGGTCGTCTGCGGCGCCCTGCTCGCGACGGCGCCGATTCGGAACCTGGTGCGCGCCGATGACACCGGGGCCGTCGATAAACGGGTGCGCGACCACTGACCCGAGTGCGGTATTGTTTCCCTGCACGTTCGGCCGGGGGAAAGCCCAGGTCAGACGGACACCGGGACGTGGCGCAGCTTGGTAGCGCACTTGACTGGGGGTCAAGGGGTCGCAGGTTCAAATCCTGTCGTCCCGACGGTGTGGAGAGGCCCTCACAGGCGACAACCTGTGAGGGCCTTTTCCTGTGCCGTCAGCGCGTTCCTGGATCGGTGACGAGATCCACCCACGTCCGCCGCTCCGCGGAACGGCTCATCGCGTCCAGCGCCGCCGCGCTCGCCACGGCGTCGTCGAGTGTCGCGCCGTACGGAGTCCCCTCGGCCACCGACCGCAGGAACCCGTACGCCTCGATGACCTTCAGGTCGTCGTAGCCCATGGTGTTGGCCGAGCCCGGCTGGAACGCGCCGAACTCGCCGGCGCCCGGCCCGACGTACACCGTGCTGACGGGCTGGTCCTGGTAGGCCGTGCCGCGGCTGACGCCCAGCTCGCCCATGCGCCGGTAGTCCCAGAAGACCGCGCCGGTCGTGCCGTGGATCTCGAAGCCGTAGTTGTTCTGCTCGCCGACCGAGACCCGGCATGCCTCCAGGACGCCCCGGGCGCCGGAGGAGAAGCGGAGGAGGCAGCTGACGTAGTCGTCGTTCTCGACCGGGCCCAGCTCGCCGCCCGTCGCGCGGGTGTGGCCCGCGGTGGCGCCGGTCGGGCGGGCCCGCTCGGGGACGAAGATCGCGGTGTCGGCGGTCAGCGACTCGATGTCGCCGAGGAGATGGCGGGCCAGGTCGACGCCGTGCGAGGCGAGGTCGCCCAGCACGCCGCTGCCGCCGCGCTGAAGCTCGTACCGCCAGGTCAGGGCGCCCTCGGGATGGGCGGCGTAGTCGCTGAAGAGCCGGATGCGGACGTGCGTGACGGTGCCGATCTCGCCGGCGGCGATCAGTTCCCGGGCGGCCTGCACGGCGGGGGCGTTGCGGTAGTTGAAGCCGACCGTGGCCTGGACACCGGCCTTGGCGACCGCGTCGGCGACCGCGCCCGCGTCCTGGGCCGTCAGACCGACCGGCTTCTCGATCCAGATGTGCTTGCCCGCCTCGGCCATCGCGACGCCGATCTCGCGGTGCAGGAAGTTCGGGGCGGTGATGCTCACCGCCCGCACGCGCGGATCGGCGGCCACCTCGCGCCAGTCGCGGGTCGCGGACGCGAAGCCGTACTGGTCCGCCGCCTGCTCGGCGCGGCCGGGCACCTCGTCGGCGACCGTCACCAGTTCCGGCCGCAGCGGCAACTGCGGGAAGTGGTGCGGCAGCCGGGCGTACGCCTGGGTGTGCACCCGCCCCATCCAGCCGAAACCCACCACGGCGATGCCGAGCCTGTCCACGATGACCGCCCTTCGTCGGACCCTGCTTTTGGACCGTTCCAAAGCCTTGATGGCCTACGATGAGACGGACAACAGCAGGTGTCAAGGTCTTGCAGGGCGAGGAACATGTATGGAACGGTCCATGGGATGAGGACCCCGACCATCCGTGACGTCGCCGAGCGCGCCGGTGTCTCCAAGTCGCTGGTGTCGCTGGTGCTGCGGGGCTCGGAGGGCGTACGGCCCGAGAAGCGCGCGGCCGTCCTCGCCGCCGTCGAGGAACTCGGCTACCGGCCCAACGCCGCCGCCCGCAGCCTCAGCGAGCGTCGCACCCGGACGGTCGGCGTGCTCCTGAACGACCTGCGCAACCCCTGGTTCGTGGAGCTCCTCGACGGGCTCAACTCCCGGCTCTACGACAGCGGCCTGCACATGCTGCTCGCCGACGGGCACCTCAACCGCCGGCTCGGCGAGGACCTCACCCGCACCTTCACCGAACTGCGCGTCGACGGCCTGATCGCCGTCGGCACCCTCCAGGACCCCGAGGCCCTGGGTGCCGCCGCCGGACAGGTTCCGACCGTCGTCGCGGGCGCCCGCGAACCGGAGCTGCCGGGCGTGGACGTCGTCGCCAACGACGACGAACAGGGCGCCCGTCTGGCCACCGAGCACCTCATCGGACTCGGCCACCGGAACATCGCGCACATCGCCGCCCAGGGGGCCGTGGGGGAGCTGCGGCGGCGCAGCTTCGAGGCGGTGATGCGGGAGCACGGGCTGGCCGGGACGGCGGTCACGGAACAGGGCGACCTGACCGAGGAGGGCGGCTACCGGGCCGCCGTACGTCTGCTCAGCCGCCCGCGGCGGCCCACCGCGATCTTCGCCGCCAACGACATGACCTGCGTCGGCGCGCTGTCCGCGGCCGAGGAGAGCGGGCTGCGGGTACCGCGGGACCTGTCGCTCGTCGGCTACGACAACACCTACCTGTCGCGGCTGCGCCACCTGTGGCTGACCACCGTGGACAACGCCAGCCGTGACGTGGGCCGACGGGCGGCCCAACGGCTCCTGGACCGGATCGAGACCCCGGACCGGCCGCGCGAGGTCGAACTCGCCACGCCCACCCTCGAGGTGCGCGGCAGCACGGCGCCGCCTCCACCGTAGAGGGTCAGCCGCCGCCGTCGAGTTCGGTGCATTGGCGGACCACCCGCAGCTCATGGCCGTCCAGCCGCATCTCGTACAGCTTGCCCCGGGCGTTCTCGAACGGCCGGTGCAGGATCATCGTCAACCGGCCCTCGAAGGTGCGGAACAGCATGCCGTGCCCGCTGTCGTCGCGGACCAGCGGACGCCGCTGACGCCAGGGGCCGCGGAGGTCGCCGGACTCGGAGACGGCGTACGTCTGGACGTAGCCGCCGCCGATGGTGCCGTCCGGGCCGAGGGCGTTCTTCTCGTAGGTCGACCACAGCATGAGCAGCGAGCCGTCCGGGGTGGGGTACAGCTGGGGGCCGTCGGTGATGTACGGCGGGAGCTGGCCCGGGAGGCCGGCCGGGATCTGCTCGCCCAGCCAGGGCGCGTCGGACGCCTTGAAGAGGAACACCGGGTCGCCGACGGTCCGCGTCAGGTCCGGGGCCAGCCGGATCGCCTCCATGGTGCCGTCGATGGTCTGGAGCCACTCGTGCGCGTAGACCATCCAGGGCCGCCCCTCCCCATCGACGTGGAGCGTTCCGTCGAGGGTCATCAACTCCGCCGGAGGGGTGGGGCGTTCGGGGTCGACGACGGTGAACGGGCCCAGCAGGGAGTCGGACACGGCGGTGACCGTGCCGCGCAGATGGTTCCGGAGCTGGAAGGGGGTGCCCCAACGGTTGGGCGCCGGTACGAGGAGGGGCCGGTTCTCGTCGTGCAGGGTGGTGAACAGGTAGTACCTGTCCGCCCACTTGTGCACCTCCGGCGCCCAACCGCCCTCCGTGGCCCAGATGTTGTCCTGGTCGGCGGTCAGGAAGACCGGCACCGGGCGGGTCCAGTCCCGCAGGTCGTGGCTGCGGTAGACCATCGTGCCGGTGCCCTCCACGCCCGACACGGACGGGTCGTTGGAGGTGTAGAGGTAGTAGGTGCGGGTCTCTTCGTCGGCGACGACGAACGGATCGTGCAGCGGCATGTCGGGCAGCCGCATCAGTGCGTTCTCAACCACGCCCCGAACGATACGGCGGTGCGGGGTGGCCGGTGAGGTCAGGGTCGTCCGGCGGCCAGCACCTCGTGGGCGAGCGTGACCAGGTCCGGGACGGCCGGGTGCCCTGCTCCCTCGCGCCAGGCGAGGATGAGCGGGACGGGCGGGGCGTCCGTGAGGGGCCGGTAGACCAGCGAGGGGTGGGCGTGGTTGCTCGGGGTGGCCGTCGTGGAGATGCCCACGGCACGGCCCGCCGCGATGACCATGAGCCACTCGTCGGTGTTGGTCACCTCGATGGTCGCGGAGGGGCGGGCGGTCGGCGGCCACAGGTCCATCGTCGTCGTCCCCGCCACGACGTTGACGGCGATCGGACGATCGACCAGGTCGGCCAGGGTGACCCGGGGAAGATCCACCAGCGGGCTGTCGGCCGGGAGGACGACGACCCGTTCCTCCCAGGTCAGCAGCTCGGTGCGGAGCCCGGGCGAGGTGACCTCGCCCCGTAGCAGCGCCGCGTCGACCCGACCCTGGGTGAGGCCCGCCGTGCGGTCGTCGATGCGGAGCAGTTCGAGCCGGGTGCCGGGATGGGTCTCGTCCCAGCGGCGGAGCAGCGCGACGGTGTGGTCGCCGAGCGCCGCCCAGGGATGCCCGAGGCGGAGCGGCCAGCTTCGCAGCCCGCCAGGGTCGAGGGCGGTGTCGACGGCGGACAGCGCGGCGGCGGCCTTCTCCCGGAAGACCCGGCCCTCCGTGGTCAGTTCCAGATGATGGGTGGACCGGTCGACGAGACGGGCGCCCAGATGGTCCTCCAGCCGGCGCAGCGTGCGCGACAACGCGGGCTGGCTCACATGGAGCAGGGCGGCGGCACGGGTGATGTTGCCCTCCTCGGCGATGACGAGGAAGGCCCGCAGGTGGCGCAGTTCCACGGTCATGCTTCCAGAGCATAACCGCAGGGAAATCGGCATTTCACGGGGAGCGGCCGACTGCCTAGCGTGAACGCCATGACCTCTACGGTGACCAGCTCGCCCACGCTCGTACGGCACCCCGCGGGGCGCGGCAGTCTCGGCGGTGTCGGTCTCGTGCTCTCCGGCGCGGTGTCCGTGCAGTTCGGCTCGGCCTGTGCCGCGCTGCTGTTCCCGCGCGCCGGGGCGCTCGGCACGGTAGGTCTCCGCATCGCCTTCGCCGCGCTGCTGCTCCTCGCCGTCACCCGCCCCCGGCTGCGCGGCCACTCCCGTACCGACTGGGCCGTCGTCATCGGCTTCGGCCTGGCCCTCGGCGGTATGAACCTGCTCTTCTACCAGGCCATCGCCCGCGTCCCGCTGGGCGCGGCCGTCACCCTGGAGGTCCTCGGCCCGCTCCTGCTGTCGGTGCTGGTCTCGCGGCGCGCGGCGAGCTACCTCTGGGCCGGGCTCGCACTCGCCGGAGTCTGCCTGCTGAGCGGCGGGGACCTGGGGAGCCTCGACGCCGGCGGAGTGGCCTTCGCGCTGGGCGCCGGGGCGATGTGGGCGGCGTACATCCTGCTCAACGCCCGCGCGGGCGCCCGCTTTCCACGCCTGGACGGTCTCGCGATCGCGATGTGCGTCGCCGCGTTCGTCAGCCTGCCGCTGGGTGTCGCCGCGTCGGGAGCGGCCTTGCTGGAGCCGGGCGTGCTGGGCCTCGGCCTCGCCATCGCGGTGCTGAGCTCCGGAGTGCCGTACACCCTCGAACTGCTCGCCCTGCGCCGGCTGTCCGCGGCGACCTTCGCGGTCCTGATGAGCCTCGCGCCCGCGCTCGCGGCGACGGCGGGCTGGCTGGTGCTGGGCCAGGGATTGTCGCTGCCGCAGTGCGGGGCGATCGGGTTGGTGGTGGTCGCGAGTGTGGGGGCGGTGCGGGCGGGAGGACGGTGAGAGGGAGCCCGGCGTCCGGGCTCCCTCCCCGTGGCGCTACTGCTGCGCCGCCTTGCGTCGTCGTACGACCACAACCGCGCCCGCGCCCACGGCGACCGCCGCGGCGGCCGCGCCCGCGAGGGGCAGCGTCGCGCCGGAACCGGTGCTCGCCAGGTCGCCGTCGGCGGTCGTGGCGGAGCCGGAGGTGCCCGAGGTCGAGGAGCCGCCGGACGTGGTCGAGCCGCCGCCGGAGCCGGAGCCGCCGGACGTGGAGGTCCCGGAGTCACCGCCCGTCGAGGACGTCGAGCCGCCACCATCCGTGCCGGCCGACCCGCCGCCGTCGCCGGACGAGTCGCCCGTGACGTCGAGCGGGATCTCGATGCTGTCGTTCTCCGGGTTCTTGTCGTACGGCCGGGCCTGCCCCGTCAGCTTCGCCGAGGCCTTGGCGCCGGTGACCGCCTTGTCGACGCGCAGCTTGAAGGTGCGGTTCTCGACGGCGTTCTCCTTGAGCCAGCGCTGGGCGGTACCGCAGTCGTAGACCCCGGCGCCGACCTTGGTGCAGGGCGCGGCCTTCGTGACGGTCGTGCCCGCCGGGATGGTGACGCGGACCTTCGTGACGGAGTTGTCCAGCTCACCGAGGACCCAGCCGGGCCCGGCGTTGGTGAGCGTCACCTTCAGTGACACCGTGTCGCCGACCTTGCCGCTCAGCCTGTCGGCGGTCAGCTGGAGGTCGGCGGTGTTCGCCGCGTTCACCGAGACGTCGGCGTCGTCCCAGCCCTCGTGCTCGCCGCTGCCCGGCTCGGCCGGGGTCGCGTCGGGCTTCTCGACGAGCTTCACCGCGGGACCGGTGCCGGGCACCCTCAGGCCGCTGCCCTCGGCGGGGAGCGAGCCGTCGGTGTCCACCACCACGCGGAGTTCGTCGTGCAGCGCGTAGTCGAGCACGTTCAGCGTCAGCGTCTTCTCGGGGGCGTAGACGACTCCGGGCTCGACCGTCTGGTCGAACTCGCAGATCGCGTAGGACTTCTCCGGGAGTTCGTCGTAGGAACCGACGTCGAAACGGAAGCAGTTGGAGGGCAGCTCCGTGTGGCTCAGCCCACGGGTGACGCCGTACTGAAGGTAGACCTTGTCGAGGGCCTCGGTGCCGGTGTTGGTGAAGCTGACCGGGACGTCGTAGGTGCCGCCCGGCTTCAGGCCGTCGACCTTCGGCGCCAGCTCGCCCAGCACCAGTCGGGGCGTGGGGGCAGCATCGGCGGCGAGGGCGGGCGAGGCACCCAGGGCCATCAGTGCGACGGCGCCGAGTGCGCCGGTGGCCTGTCGGAGCGTACGGGTGCCGGCTGCGGCGTGGCGCATGAAAGGTCCTTCGGGGCGGTGGGGGGTCAGTGACGGGCGGATGAACCTCGGGGAACGCGTTCCCGAAGATCAGACGTCCGTGGGCGCCGAACGGTTGTACGGTGCGCGCCTGTCCCGCGTTTCACACGCCGTGACCGGGCCGGCATGTCCCTTGGATGAACCGGGAGTTCACGCGACTCCGGTGAAAGGGTCGAGCAGCGCGTCCAGCCCCGCCACCAGCCCCTCGGGACCGCCCGGTTCGGCCAGGGCGGGAGCGGTCGCGCGCAGCCGGGGCAGCTCCTGGGGCGGCATGTGGTGCAGACCGAGCCGGAAGGCGGGGTCGGGCTCCTCGGGGTTGTCGACCATGGCCTGGAGTTCGACCGAGACATAGCCCAGCACCCAGGCCGTGAAGGCGCGGAACACTACGGCGGAACGGTCCGTGCCCAGCCCGGCCCCCTCCAGCAGGGCGACGACGCGCTCGTGGTGCCGCAGGGTCGCGAGCGGCCGGCGGGCCAGCGGGACGGCGAGCATACGGGTGGACAGCAGCGGCACGACCTGGGGGTGGGCCAGACAGACGTCGTACGTCGCCCGCGCGATCCGTCCGAGTTCGGCCCGCCAGTCGGCGGCGGCGCTGTCGGCGGCCAGCCGTTCCTCCAGCTCCAGGTGGAGCGCCTCGACCAGGCCGTCGAGGAGGGCGTCCTTGCCGGCCGCGTACCGGTAGAGGGCCATCGCCTCGACGCCGAGCTCCGCGCCGAGGCGGCGCATGCTCAGCGCGGAGAGGCCGTCGCGGTCGACCAGCTCCAGGGCGCTGGCGAGGACGCGCTCGCGGCTGAGGCGGCCGTAACGGCCACGGTCGCTGGCGCGGCGCGCCGGCGTGGGGCTGTCAGCGCCCTGCTTGCTCGCCCTCGGCTGGTCCTTGGCCATGCCCTGCCTCCGGATGGTCGGTCGGTGCTGGGTACCGCGCCCGCTCGTATTGACTCTATGCACCCACAGGGGCAAGGTGTACGTATACGGCGTAAATATACGCTATTCGGAGCAAGCGATGACAGTCCATCGGATGCGAGGCCGGCGCGACACGGACCCGACAACACGGGACGTACCCTTCGCCGCCACCTGGATCAGCCCCGAGGCCCGCCGGGCGGCACGGCGTGTCCTGGCCTCCGGCTGGGTGACCACGGGCCCGGAGACCGGGCGCTTCGAGACCGAGTTCGCCGCGCACGTCGGTGCCCGGCACGCGGTGGCGGTCAGTTCCTGCACCGCGGCGCTCGAACTCTCCCTCCGCGCCCTGCGCCTGCCGCCCGGCGGTGCGGTCCTCGTCCCGGACATCACGTTCTGCGGGGCCGCCCAGGCGATCCTCCATGCGGGCCTGCGCCCTGTCCTGGTCGACGTGGACCCGCGCACGGCGATGCCGACGCCCGAGACCGTGGCCCGCGCGGCCCGCGCCTGCGGCTGTCCGCACGCCCTGATGGTCCTGCACTACGCCGGCGCCCCGGCCCCCGTCGCCGAACTCGCGGACGCCGCACGGCTGCCCCTGGACCACGTCGTCGAGGACGCCGCCCACGCCCTGGGCACGACGGTGGGCGACCGCCCCGTCGGCGCCCTCTCCCGAGCGACCTGCTTCAGCTTCTACGCAACCAAGAACCTGCCCATAGGTGAGGGCGGCATGATCACCACCAACGACGAAGCCCTCGCCGACCGGCTCCGCCGCGCCCGCCTGCACGGTATGTCCACCGACGCCTGGCGCCGCAACCTGCCCGGCGGCACCTGGCACTACACCGTCGACGAGCCCGGCCTCAAGGCCAACATGACCGACGTCCAGGCAGCGATCGGACGGGCGCAACTGCGGTACGTCGAGGAGTGGCAGCGGCGACGCGAGGCGTTGGCGGCGCGGTACGACGAGGCGTTGAAGGGGGTGCCCGGACTGGTGCCGCTGGAGGTCACCACGGTCGGTCGGCACGCCCGGCATCTGTATGTGGTGCGAGTGGGGGAGGAGTACGGGATCGGGCGGGACGAGGTGATCGACCGGCTGGCGGAGCGTGGGGTCGGGGTGTCGGTCCACTTCTTGCCGCTGCACCGGATGGCGTACCTGCGAGAGCGTGCGCTCGTCCCTCCGGCCGGCCTGCCGGGAGCGGAAGGACTCTTCCCCGAACTGCTGTCCCTGCCGCTGTATCCGGGGCTCCCGGACGAGGCCGTCGACCGGGTCTGCGCGGAGCTGGCACGCCCCACGGCCCGACGCCGGTCGGGGGGGCTGCGCACCCTGGTGGTCGGGGCCGGGGAGGCCGGGCAGGCACTCGCCCGGGACCTCGCACACACACCGCAGTTCGGACTGGAGCCCGTCGGGTTCGTCGATGACGACCCGGCCAAGCGCGAGGCCACCGCCATCGGTGGGCTGGCCGTGCTCGGGGAACTGGACGGCACCCGGGAGATCGCGCTCGCCCACCGGATCGAGGTCGTGGTCGTCGCCATTCCGGGACTGCGTCCGGAGCGCTTCCGCAGGGTGGCGCGGGCGGCCGAGGCGACAGGGGCGAGCGTGCGCTATCTGCCGTCGTTCATCGCCGCGCTCCGCCGTGACGTCGTCGGCAGCGACATGCGCGTCCTGGACGTGAACGAGCTGATCGGACGGCCGGAGGTGCACGTAGCCGGGCCGGAGACCCGCTCGACCGTCGCGGGCCGAAGGGTGCTCGTGACCGGAGCGGGCGGCTCGATCGGCAGCGAACTCTGCCACCAGATAAGGGCCTTCGGCCCCAGCAGGCTGTTCCTCCTCGACCACGACGAGTCGAACCTGCACCGGTTGCAGCTGGAGCTGTACGGCGACGCCCTGCGCAGCGACGACATCGTGATCTCGGACATCCGGGACCGCCCCCGCATCGACCAGGTCTTCCGCGATCTGCGCCCCGAGGTCGTCGTCCACGCCGCTGCGCACAAACACCTCCCGCTCCTCGAACAACACCCGTGCGAGGGCGTGAAGTCGAACGTCCGGGGCACCGAGAACCTGGTCCGCGCCGCAGCCGCGACCGGGACCGAGCGGTTCGTGCTGATCTCCACGGACAAGGCGGCCGACCCGGTGTCGGTGCTCGGCGCGACGAAGCGACTGGCCGAACTCGTCGTCCGGCAGGCCCAGGACGAGGCCCCACCCGGAACCGTGTTCGCGGCCGTCCGCTTCGGCAACGTGCTCGGCAGCCGGGGCTCGCTGCTGTCGGTGGTGGCCGAGCAACTCGGCACGGGCTCCCCGGTCACCGTCACCCACCCCGACGTCACCCGGTTCTTCATGACCGTGGAGGAGGCGGTGGGCCTGGTCCTGGAGGCGATGCGACTGGCCCACGGTGGTGAGGTGTTCGTCCTCGACATGAGCGATCCCGTGCGGATCGTCGACCTCGTCCGCAAGTTCGCGCGCTCCGTGAACGTGCCGGACGTGGACATCCGCTTCACCGGTCTGAGGCCGGGCGAGAAACTCAACGAGACGCTGTTCTCCGCACGTGAGCGGCACACCCGTACCGCCCACCCGAGGATCTTCGCGGCGACACCCACCGACTGGCACGATCCCTCCGCCGCACTGTCCGAGCGACTGCCCGAACTGTATGCCGCCGCCGAGCACAACGACGCCGACGAGGTGCGCCGGGTGCTCACCGCACTGCTTCCCGGATTCCCCACCATGCAGCCCCGGCAGCCCGCGCACTCCGTCATGGCCGACCCGTATCCGGACGGCTTCTGATGGCCCCGCGTCGTCCGTGGCCGACGTGGGAACCGCGCCGCCGCGAAGGGCCCCGGCGGCGTCTGCTGCGCGTGGTGCTGGTGTGCGTCCTCGGCGCGGTTCTCGCCCTGTCCGGACTTGTCGTCGGTGGTGTCTGGTGGGGCACCGAGCACTACGGAAACCAGGTCGCCCGCATCCCCGACGCCTTTCCCACCGGACCGCGCCCGCCCAAGCCCACGGCCCACCACGGCGGGACGACCTTCCTGCTCGCCGGAGTCGACAGCCGTTCCAAGCGCCCCACCACCGGCAACGACGCCACGGCCGAGCTGTGGCGCTACGGCGCCCAGCGCAGCGACACCCTCATGCTGGTGCACCTCAGCGGTGACGAAGGCTCCGCCTACACGATGTCGATCCCGCGGGACAGCTGGGTCCCCATTCCCGGTCACGGCTCGGCGAAGGTCAACGCCGCGTTCTCCTGGGGCGGCCCGCCCCTGCTCATCAGCACGGTGGAGCAGCTCACCGGGACCCGTGTCGACCATTTCGGCATCGTCGACTGGCACGGCTTCAAGGCACTGACGGACGCGGTCGGCGGGGTGCCGATCACGGTCCCGGTCGCCGCCTACGACCCGGAGCAGCACCGGCACTTCGCCGCCGGGACCTACAGCATGCACGGCGACGAGGCCCTCGCGTACGTCCGCCAGCGGCACGGGCTGCCCGGCGGCGAACTCGACCGGATCAAGCGTCAGCAGCAGTTCCTGCGCAGCCTGGTCGGCCAGGTCCGCTCCGAGGTCAGCATCACGGACCCGTTGGGCACCGCCCGGATGATCGACGCGATCACGAGGACCGTGAGCGTGGACGACCACATGTCCAACAGCGACCTGCGCGACCTCGTGCTCGGCCTGCGGCATCTGTCGGCCTCGGACGCCGCCTTCAGCACCGCGCCGATCGTGCGGTCGCAGATGATCGACGGGCAGTACGCACTGATCCTCGACAAGGAGCGGCTGCGGGCGACCTGGCGGGCAGTCGGGACGGGACACCCGCCCGCCGGGCAGTGAGGCTCCGATGGGGTCCCGAAACCGTCCCCCGCATCTGACGCATCCGCCCGCACACGGCCTCGTCCCGGCGGTCGGCTTCAGCGCGCTGGCCCAGGCTGCCCCCCTCCTCACCAACCTGGTGCTCACGCCGTACCTCATCCACCACCTCGGCCTCGACCGGTTCGGTGTCTGGTCGCTGCTGCTCGTCCTGCTGGCCACGCTCACCGTGCTGGACGGCGGCATCGGCGCGTCCCTGGCCCGCTTCCACGCGCGCCACGCGGCCCTCGGCGACCGTGAGGGCGCGGGCCGCCTCGTCGTCGCGTCCCTCGCCGCCTTCGCCGGGCTGGGGGTACTGGTGACGGCGCTCTGCCTGGTGCTCACCCCGGCCGTCGTCGCCGCCCTGGACGTCCCGGTGCGGCTGCGCGGCGAGGCCGAGCAACTGCTCCTGTTCCTGGGACCGCTGCTGACCGCGGCCCTCGCCTCCAACTCCGCCGTCGCGCTGCTCCAGGCGAACGCCCGTTTCCGAGCACTCGCCGGGGTCAGCGCCGGTTCCTGCCTCACCTACGCCGTCGCCGTGGTCGTACTCGTCGACCACGGGCCCGATCTGCCCCTGCTCGCGGTGCTGGCGGCCGGCCGCTATCTGCTCGTGACGGCCGGGGGGCTGGCCGTCGGCGCGCGGCACCTGAGAATCCGCCGGCCTCTGCTGCCACCGCGGGCCGAACGCCGGGACTTCGGCGGTTACGCCGTGCGCATGCAGTTGTCCGGGTTCACCGTCTTCCTCAACGGCGAGATCGACGCCCTGGTGATCGCGGCCCTGCTGCCCGTGCGCTACGTCGGCGTCTACGCCGCCGGTTACCAGGCGGCCAATGCCCTCCGCAGCCTGCCGCTGTACGCCTTCCCGCCGATCCTCACCCGGATGACCCACGTCCACGCCCGGCACGGACTCACCGGCGCGGTACGGGAGTTCCACGTCCTTGAGGTCCGCTGGCTGCCCGCGGTCCTCACCTACGGCGTGGTGACGACGGCGGCCGTCGGTCTGGCGGTCCAGGTCTGGCTCGGCAGCGCGCTCGCGCTCAGCGGGGCCGTCGCCGCGGTCCTGTTGGCCGGCTACTCGGTACAGGTCGCGCTCACCGGCATCCGCACCTGCTTCGTACGGGCGATCGGCAAGCCCGGGTACGAGACCCGCTACTCCTGGTTCGCGACAGCGGTGAATCTCGTCCTCACCGTGCCGCTGACCCTGCTCTTCGGCGTCGTCGGCGTGGTGCTGGCGACGGCCGTGGGCCTCACGGCCGGCTCCGCCTACTTCGTCGTGCTGTGCCGACGGCTCGCGGGACTGCGGGAGCGGCGGCTGCCACGCCACTGGCCGGCCGCCACCGCACTGGCCGCCGCCATCGCCGTCCTCGGCAACCTGATGGTCCTGCGCCTCGACGTGCACGGGGTGCTGCCTCTGCTGCTGGCGGGGCTGCCCGTGCTGGTCGGCCTCGCCGTGGCCGCGGCCCTGCTTCTGCCCGGACTCACGGCTCTCGCACCACTGGAAGAGGAGGAGACCCCATGAACTCCCGGCGCGTTCTGATCGTGGCCCAACTCGACGGCCACGCCAACAGCGTCAAGCCCCTCGCCATCGAGAAGTACCTGCGCGAACTGGGCCACGACGTGCACCTGGTCGACACCAACTGCCTGGCTCGGGCGTCCGGCAGACCGGGCAGCCTCGGCCGGATGCTCCCCGGTTCGCTGCGGCCGGCCCGGCTCACCCTGTACGCGAACGACGTCGCGTCCAAACTCCTCACCCGACGCCGGGGGTTCGGCCGCCGTCACCTCTCGTACTACGTCCTGATGGCCGATCATCATCTGCGCCGCCGCATACTCTCCGGCCGACTGCGCCCGGACGACTACGACTTCGTCATCTGCGAGACCCCCTTCGACTCCGGGGTGCTCACCACCGCGGCCCGCGCACAGACCCTCTACGACTGCCCCAATCCCTGGGCCGACGAGGTGTGGTGCGAAGGGCGGCTGACAGATCGGCAGCACCGTCGGTTCCGCCGCTGGGAGACACGCTTCCTGGAGGGCATGGAGCATCTGTCGTTCTCGTGGGAATCCTACGCGCGCTACGCCCAGCATCAGTACGGCATCAGCGGCCGCAACTTCGTTCAGCTCAACTGGGGTTGCGCACCGCAGGAGGAGCGGGCGCGGTTCGCCGATCCGCCGCGGGTCGCCTATCTCGGCTCGCTGAGCTCGCAGTTCATCGACCCGGAGCTCCTGGCCCGGCTGGCCCGGCTGTATCCGCGCCTCCATGTGTACGGCAGTCCTCCGCCCGACCCCGACCTCGGGCTCGACTACCGCGGCTACGCCTCGCCCGACGTGCTGCGGGACTATCAGTTCGGGCTCATCACCTGCACCCGGGACCTGTTGCGCCGGGAGGGCTTCTCCGCCAAGCACCTGCACTACCTGTCGTACGGCCTGCCCGTTCTGGTCCCCGGCTGGCGACGCCACCTCGATCTGCTGCGCGGTTCCGTGCCCTACACCGAGGAGACTTTCGCGGCGGTCATCGAAGGGCTGAGTGATCCGTCGCGGTGGCGGCGGGCGAGCGACGAGGCGTACGAGCAGGCACGTCGGCTGGACTGGAAGCTGACCCTGGAGCCACTTCGTGAACTCCTCGACGCGCGGCCACCGGGGCCAGAACAGCGGTGAGCAGGGCGAAGGTCAGTGAGTTGCTGATCCCGAACGACCAGGGGCGTTCCAGGACCGAGGCGAGCAGCACGGGCAGCAGCAGGCACGCGGCGGCGGAGAAGCCGGCCGTTCCGCCGCGGACCAGGAGATGAACGAGCAGCAGCAGGAAGAGCGCCAGACCGGCCAGCCCGCCCGCGTACAGGACGTCCATCCACTGGTTGTGCAGCGACGGCGAAAGGGCGGCGGGGATCTCACCCGCCTGGTACTTGGCCGACCAGGCCTTGGCGCCGAACCCGATGAAGGGCGACTCCCGCAGTTCCTGCGCGGCCATGCCCCAGACGGTCGCGCGGTCGCCCAGGCGGTCGACGCCGAGGTGGAGGAACGGCAGGGCGAGGCCGACGGCGGCCGCGGCTGCCAGGACCGGCACCCCGAGCAGCAGGGCGCCGGGGGAGCCGCTCGTCCGGGAGGCGGCCGAGCGGTCGGCGACGTGCCTGAGGCGGGGGCGCAGCACCAGCAGGAACGCGACGACCGCCACGGCGGTCGCCCCGGCGAGCCTGCTTCCGGTCGCCACGGCCACGAAGGCGACGTAGCAGGTCAGGACCGCGCGCACGGAGCCGCGCAGCCCCAGCCACACGAACGGGAGGCCCACGACCAGCAGCAGGCCGAAGATGTTCTCGTTGGTGAAGACACCCGAGTACAGCACCCCGAGAGGGCCGCACGGATTGTCGGCCCGGCACTCCCGCACCACTGATCGGGGCTCGGCGAGTCCCTCGACTCCGCCGAGAACCGTGATCAGCATCACGACCGCGGCCCCGCCCAGCAGCGCCGAACGTCCTGGACGGGCGGCGGTCGCAGCGAGGAGGACGGCGATCAGGACGAGCTGCCTCGGTGCGAGGAGCTGCCCTCCGCGCAGGCCGTCGGAGAGGGCGACCAGCACCACGAGTGCGAGGGCGACGAGCGGTGCCGTGTTGATGTCGGCCCGCGCCACGAGGAGACGGTGCAGCAGGAACACTCCGCAGGCGACCACCAGAAGGCCGTTGGCGGCGACCCCCAGCGCGTTCACCCACTGCGGAAACCCGATCACCACCTCGCCCAGGGGGTCGAGGCGTTGGGGACGGCCGGTGTGCAGCACATAGACGACGGTGGGCAGGTTGGCGAGGACACCGGTCAGGAAGACCAGTGAAGAGGTGGCGTCCCAATCGCCGTGGGCGTGGGCACGGCGCAGCGCCACCGTCCACGGCACCAGCGACAGCAGAGCCAGGATCCCCAGGACGAACACCGCGTTGGCCTGATCCTGTGGCATCAGGACCTCACCACCTCGGCGGACGGCCGGTCCTTCGCGCCTTCGGTCGCCCGGTCGGGAGCCGAGGGAGGCTGCCAGTCGGCGAGGCCGTCGGCGCGAGCCCCCGTGAGCACGGCGCCGAGGACGCGCGCGTGGACCGCCGCGAGGGCGTCCAGGGCGCGCTCCGCGTCAGCGCGCCGCGTCCGTCCGGCCCGGGCCACGAACAGCGCGCCGTCCGTCACGGCGGCGAGCACGGCCGCGTCGGCGAAGGCCAGCAGGGGCGGGCTGTCGACCACGATCAGATCGGCGTCCGAGTCGAGGGCTCGCATCAGCCGTGCCAGGTCCGGCGAGGAGAGGAGCGTGCCAGGATCGGCCTGGACGGTTCCGGCGGTCAGGACCCGGACGCCGCTGCCGTCCACGCTCTGCAAGGCCTGGTAGAGCGGGGTTCCGTGAGCGAGGACGTCCGCCAGCCCGGGACCGTCGCGCAGACCGAGCTCGGCGGCGACGCGCGGGCGGCGCAGATCGGCCTCCAGCAGCACCACGCGCCGGCCGGTGTGCGCGACGCTTGTCGCCAGATCGATCGCGGTCTGGGTGCGTCCCTCCTCGGGGCGGGCGCCGGCCACCAGGATCGAGTCCGGGACGCCGCCCTCCGTGGTGAACCGGAGTCGGGTGCGCACCTGGGCCAGGTCCTCGGTTCGTCCAGTGGTGCCGGGCACGTCCGGGCGGCGCCGGTCGGGAGCGGGGATGGCACCGAGAACGGTCAGGCCGAGGGGCCCACGCAGGTCGTCTACCGAGCGGATCGTGGTGTCGAGCGACTCGCGCAGCACCGCGCCCGCGACGCCGGCGACGGCGCCCACGAGCAGGCCGATGGCGATGTTCAGTGCCGGTCGTGGGGAAGCCGGGGACGTCGGGGGCTCGGAGCCGCCGACCACGCTGGCCTTGACCAGGGGTGGGGCGCCCACAGCGGACCCCTCGATGGCGGCGATGTACTTGGTGAACTGCAGGGCGGTCGCGTCGGCAATGGCCTGGGCCTGTCGTGCCGACCCGTCGGACACCCGGATGTCCACGAGGGTCGTGTCGAGCGGCGCCTGGGCGTCGATCTTCTCCGCGAGCCGACCAGGCGTGGTGTTCAGTCCCAGGTCGGAGATGACCTCGTCGAGGACGGCGGGACTCGTGACGATGCGGGTGTACGACTTCACGCGCTCCTGGGTGAACAGGCCGCCCTGATAGGCGTTGCCGCTGTCCTCGTCGCTGGTGGCGACGAAGAGCTGGGCGGTGGCCGTGTACGTGCGGGGCATCAGGGCGGTCACGGCGACGGCCGCGGCCAGTCCGAGGAGCACGCAGACGGTGACGAACCGCCAGCGTCGGCGCAGGGTCTCGATGTAGGCGTGGAGATCCATGGGGGTGCCTCCCACGGGGCGATTCGGGCTGCTCTTGACGTCTTCGGACGGGAGGAGCAGCATGGTGATTCGCCTGATTTACGCCGTAAACATACGATATCAGCATACGGCTGGAACGCGGAACCATGAATCGTCGTCTCGACCGCTGCGCGGTCACGCCCTACGGCCGGGAAGCCGGAAGCTCCCGGGTCCGGGTCTACGCCTGGCTGGACCGTGTCGGCACCGACTTCACGGTCGGCAGTTATCTCTCGCTGCCGGACGCCGCTCCCGCGCGCCTCGTGCGCCACCCCCTGTCCCTGGCCCGCGCCGAGCTGGGACTGGCCGCCATCGCGGGCGGCAGGCCCCGCAGGCTTCTGCTGCACCGGGAAGCCTCTCCCCTGAGCCGCGGCTGGTGGGAACGGAGGCTGCTGGCGAGTGCCGAGTTCGCGGTGTACGACTTCGACGACGCCCTTCAGTGGGACCACGGCGAAGGGAGTCTCCTGCGCCGGGTCGCCCCCAAGGCGGGCAAGGCACGGGACGCCGTCCGGTACGCGGACCGTGTCATCGCCGGCAACGCGGTCCTGGCGGACTGGGCGTCCCGGCACCAGCGTGACGTCGTGGTGATCCCCAGTTGTGTGGCCCTGGAGGACTACACGCCCAAAACCTCTTACGCGCTGCACGACCCGCCCCGGCTCGGCTGGATCGGCTCGCGCGACAACGAGGCCTGTCTGCTGCTGATCGCCGACGCGCTCGTGGAGGTCCACCGGCGCACAGGGGCCAGACTCACCCTGGTCGGCACGACCACCCGGTCCCTGGGCGAGTTGGAGCCCTTCGTCGACCGGGTCCCATGGAGTCCGGAGAACCAACGGACCGCGCTCGCCGACCTGGACATCGGCCTGATGCCCCTGCCCCCGACCGCGTACAACCTCGGCAAGTGCGGCTACAAGCTGCTCCAGTACGCCGCCGCGGGACTCCCCGCCGTGGCCAGCCCGCTGGGGGTGAACGCCGAACTCCTCGCCCAGTTCGGCATGCCGGCGCCGCGTGTTCCCGACGACTGGACCTCGGCGCTCCTCGGCCTGATCGAGTCCTCCGCCGTCGACCGGGAGTGGCTCGGCCGACTCGCCCGGGACGTCGTGGGCCTCAAGTACTCGTACGACGCCTGGCTGCCCCACTGGTCCGCCGCCCTGGAACTCGGGCCGGTGACGTGATGGACCCGCGTGGCGACGCCATCGGCGTGCGGCAACGGGTCCTGCCCAGCGTGGACGTCGTCGTCGTCAACTGGAACACCGGACCCTGCCTCGGGAACTGTCTGCGGTCGATCGTCCGCACCGACCGCTCCCGCCTGCGCGTGGCGCGGATCGTCGTCGTCGACAACGCCTCCACGGACGACTCGCTCCGCGGGCTCTCCGCGGGTGGCATCCCGCTCGACATCGTGCGCAACGCGACCAACCGGGGCTTCGCGGTCGCCTGCAACCAGGGCGCGGCTCGCGGCAGCAGCGAACTGCTGCTCTTCCTGAACCCGGACACGGAGCTGTACCCGGACACTCTGCGTGTCGTCGCGGCCTTCCTCGGCACTTCGGCCGCGCGGGCCACAGGCATCTGCGGTGGACGCATGCTCGACGAACGGGGGCGGACGGTCATCTCCTGCTCACGCTTCCCCACCCTGCGCGTCGTGCTCGGCAAGATCACCGGCCTCGACCGACTGGCGCCCACGCTCTTCCCGCCACACCACCTCGACCCCACCGGCTCGGGCCCCGTGGACCAGGTCATCGGAGCGTTCTTCCTGCTGCGCCGGACGCTCTTCGAGCGGCTCGACGGCTTCGACCAGCGCTACTTCCTCTACTTCGAGGAGACCGACCTCGCGCTCCGCGCCGACCTGCTCGGCCTCGGCTCCTACCACCTCCACGAGGCGCGGGTCCGGCACCTGGGGGGAGTGAGCTCCGCCCGACTCGGGGGCGGGCGGCTGCGCCACTCGCTGTGCAGCCGCACCCAGTACGCGTACCGCCACTGGCCCCGGACGCACGCCTGGCTGCTCGTCGCCCTGACACTCACGGTCGAACCGGTCGCCCGGCTCGCCAGAGCCCTCGTACGGGCCAGTCCGGCGGAGGCGCGCGCCACGCTCCTGGGAGTGGGCGGATACGCGCACTGGCTCTGCGCCCACACCCTGCACGTACTCGAACGCCGGCTTCTGCGTGCCCTCGCCCCCGATCCTCCGACGGCCTCGACCAAGGACCACCGTCATGCGCACCATCGACCGCTCCCCGCCCCGCCCCACCCCGTCCACGCCGCCCCTGCCCGCGATGAGAGCCGTACGGCTCGCCCCGGGGCGGCGGGCCCTCGACGCCGTCTTCGCGCTGACTCTGCTGCTCCTGCTGACCCCCTTGCTGCTGACCCTGGCCCTGCTGGTCCTGGCGACCAACGGCAGACCGGTGCTGTTCCGGCAACAGCGCACCGGCGCCGGGGCCGTTGAGTTCACTCTGTACAAGTTCCGGAGCATGCGGAACGGCTGCACCGGGCCCGGCGTCACCGGCGGCACCGACCCCCGGGTGACCCGCACGGGCCTGTTGCTGCGTCGGCTCAGCCTGGACGAACTGCCGCAGCTGTGGAACGTCCTGCGCGGCGACATGACCCTCGTCGGGCCGCGTCCCGAGGTCCCGGAACTCGCCCGCCGCTACCCGCCCGAGCAGCACTGGGTCTTCCGGCACCGCCCCGGGCTGACCGGACCGTGCCAGCTGCGGTCCCGTGCCTACGCCGCACGGCTCGACGGACGTGCCGACCCCGAGGAGTACTACCTGAGCGTTCTCGTGCCCGAGCGGACCCGGCTCGACGCGGAGTTCCTGCGGCACGCCACGGTGCCCGCCGTCCTGCTCTGCCTGTTGAGGACGGCCTGGTACGTGCCGGCGGCGGCCTGGGACCGTCCCCGAGGAGGCGGGTCCTGATGCGTGCGGTGGTGACCGGAGCGGCCGGGTTCATCGGCTCGCACCTGTGTGAACACCTCCTGTCCCGCGGGGACGAGGTCGTGGGGGTCGACGCCCTGACCGGGTTCTACGCGCTCTCTTACAAGCGCCGGAACCTGGCCCGGCTGCTGGGCGACGACCACTTCGCGTTCCGCCGGGGTGATCTGCTGGACCTCCGCCTGGAACCGCTCTTCGCGGGTGCGGACGCCGTCTACCACCTCGCCGGTCAGCCAGGTGTCCGCGGCTCCTGGGGCGCCGAGTTCGCGGTCTACCTCGAGCGCAACGTCCTGGTCACCCAGCGGGTCCTGGAAGCGGCCCGGGACACGGGGCTCGGCCGGCTCGTCTTCGCGTCCAGCTCGTCCGTCTACGGGGACGCGGAGGCATATCCGACCCCGGAGACGCTCGCCCCGAAGCCTGTCTCGCCGTACGGCGTCACCAAACTCGCGGCCGAGCAGCTGTGCGAGACCTACCGCACGGTCTTCGGTGTGCCGACCGCTTCCCTGCGGCTCTTCAGCGTGTACGGCCCCCGCCAACGGCCCGACATGGCGTTCGCCCGGCTGGTGGCGGCCGCCTGTGGGCACCGGCCGTTCCCGCTGTACGGGGACGGCGGACAGAGCCGTGACTTCACCTATGTGGGAGACGTGGTGGCAGCCATGCGGGCGGCTGCGGCGTCCCGTTGGACCGGGGTGGCCAACCTCGGCGGTGGCTGCGAGGTGACGATGCGTCAGGTCATCGAGCTGCTGGGTCGGTCGACCGGGCCGGTGGACGTGGTTCCAGGGCCCGACCGGCCCGGCGACGCCCGGCGTACCGCCGCCGACATCACCCTGGCCCGCGACGCCTTCGGCTACCGGCCCCGCACCGACCTGCGCAGCGGACTCGCCGCGATGGTCCGGGCCGAACTCGCCTCGCAACCGGGACGGCACCAGGCCCCGGCCCTGACACCGCTCGCCGGTACCGACCGGTATCGGCACCCGACCGAGGTGTGATGGCGGAGCCGGCGCAGACCGGGCTGACGGCACTGGGGGTGGGGGCCGGGAGAACGCACGGGAACCCGTCCCTCTGGCTGGCCTCGAAAGGGCCGAGTGGTGTGCTCGGGCCTTCAGGAGCCGTCCGCCGGACTGCGCCGCTGCCATGCCGGGCACGGCGTCGACGGTGCCGTCGCGTACCGGGCGGTCGACGTGCTGGATCTCCCGTACACCGCGCGCTTGGACCTGGTGGTGTTCACGTCGCTGCTCGGCGCCTTCGGCATGGGTCTCACCGCGCTCGGCGTCCTCGGGCGGTTCGGGCGCTCGGAGAAACAGCGACGGGCTCTCGGCACGGTCGACCGGCTCGTCTGCGAACACCTTGTGACCGCGTCCTCCAGGTACCTCGTCGCCGGTGTCGCCCGCGCACAGAGGGTCAGGCGGAGGTCTGGGCCCCCGGGTAATAGGCCACGACCTCCCGCGCCGTCATCGCGCGCTCCCGCTTGCGCCCCAGGAAGTAGAGCGCCGCGGCGTCGTCGCGTGCGTACGTCTCGGGGACCAGCCGGTCCAGGACGCGCAGCCAGCACAGCAGGCCGCGGGTGACCCGGCCGGCCGGCGCGGAGCGGGTCAGGCCGCGGACCAAGTGATCGATGCTCCAGAGGAGTTGGGTGCCGGGCCCGGCGACCGCGCCCGCGGCCAGTTCCTCGAAACGCCCGAAGAGATGGCGGTGGCCACTGGCGGTGAAACGGGTGAAGTCATGGGCGCCGGCATGGACTTGCTGGAGGAACGGCGTCTCCGCGTAGACGAGCCCGTCGTCCCTGAGCACCCGGTGGATCTCCGCGACGACCCGGGCCGGATCGACGACGTGCTCCAGTACGGCCTGGACCAGCACGGCGTCGACGCTCGCGGCAGGCAGCGGAATGCTGTGGGCGTCCGCGACGAACTGGGTCACCGGGCTGGGAGTGATGTCGAAGGCGATCACCTCGACGCCCGCTTCGCGGTAGACGGCCTCCACGCCGTTGCCGACGGTGGCCCCGCCGACGACCAGCAGCCTCGGTGTGGAGCCGCCGAGGCCGCTCAGCAGCAGATCGACATTGCGGGCCGCGACCCGGTTGGGCGGTTTCCATATGCGGCGCAGCGGAGCGGGGAGTCGTTGGATGAGGCCGGGGAGGTGCCGGCGGCCCGCCGCGGCGAGTACGTCCTGCCGGGACGCGACGCTGTGCTCGAAGTCCACGAGGACCGGCCAGCGCCCGGCCATGGGGAAGGCCGAGGGGGCGCGGCAGGGGCAGGAGGGCCCACGGCAGTGGAGGCCGTCGGGCTTCGCCGCGAGCGGTGAGCGACATCGCGGGCACACCAGCAGGTTCCGGATCTCTTCCAGCGCGGCCAGGGGCATGGCGGTACTCCGCGGGCTCGACCGCGGGCGCCCGGCTCGACCCCGGTCATCCGGATTGACCACGAGCGCCAGCGGGGTGAAGATGTACGTATACGTCGTAAATATACATCTTCAGCGCTTTCGGTTTCTCACCCTCGGTGGTGATCGGTGATGCGAAACGGGACCCTCGTCCCCGGCGCGACCCGGCCGGACGCCACGGCCGTCCGGTGGCCCGCGCCGCCTCCCCAGGTGGCGCCGACGGTTGAGCTGCCGCGACCGCCGGCGCTGCCTCGCATCAAGGTCCTCCACGTGATCACCCGGTTCCGCGCCGGAGCGGGCGGCAACACCCTGCTGTCCGCCGCGGGCATGGACCCCCACCGCTACGAGGTGTGGATCGCCGGAGTGCCCGGCGGCGAACTGTGGGATCGGGCCCTGGCCGCCGGGATTCGGACCGTCGAGGTACCGGGCTTCCGGCACACCCTGACCCCCGCCGACCTCCTGGTCCTCTGGCGCCTCACACGGCTGATCCGCCGCGAGCGTTTCACCGTCGTGCACACCCACTCCGCCAAGGGCGGCTTCCTCGGCCGTCTCGCCGCGCGGTTGTGCCGGACGCCGGTCGTGGTGCACACCTTCCACGGCGTCAGCTACCACCCGTTCATGCCCCGCCCCCGCCGCAGCCTTTACCGACTCCTGGAACGAGCCACCCGTCGCTTCACCCATGCCTTCATCGCCGTCGCCCCTCGCGTGGCCGAACAGGCCGTCGAGGAGCGCCTCGCCCCGCCCGGCCGCGTCCGCGTGGTGCCGTCGGCGGTGGACCTGGCCCGCATCCCGCAGCGCTTCGACCCGGCCGCCCGCCGTATGCTCGGCGTCCCCCGCGGCACGCGACTGATCGGCACCGTGGGCCGGATCGACACCCAGAAGGCGCCGCTGGACTTCGTCCGCACGGCCGCCGCGCTCCACGCCGACCACCCGGACACCGCCTTCGTCATGATCGGCGACGGGCCGCTGGAGGGGGACGTCCGGCGGCTCGCCGCGGAACTCGGCATCGAGGTGACTCTCACCGGCCACCGGCAGGACGCTCCCCGGCTGGCCGCCGCGCTCGACGTCTTCGTCATCACGTCCCTGTACGAAGGGCTCGGTCGCGCCCTCACCGAGGCGCTCGCCGCCTCCCGTCCCGTCGTCGCCACGGCCGTCAACGGCGTACCCGACCTGGTGGAGCACGGCGCCACGGGTCTGCTCGTCCCGCCGGCCGACCCGGCCGCGGCCGCCCACGCGGTCGGCTGGCTGCTGGACCACCCCGGCCAGGCCGCCGCCATGGGACGTCAGGGCTGCCGACGCGTACGCACCGCGTTCACCCCGCAGGCCATGTGCGCGGCCGTCGAGGCCTGCTACCGCGAACTGCTCGGCCTGCCCGAACCCGGGCGGACCCCACCGGCCTGAGGACCACGGAGTACGACATGCGCCTCACCGTCATCGGCACCGGCTACGTAGGAGCGGTCCACGCTGCCTGCATGGCCGACATCGGGCACGAGGTGCTCGGTGTCGACATCGACCCGGAGCGGATCGCCGTGCTCGCCGCCGGGAGACCGCCGTTCTACGAACCGGGGTTGTCGGAACTGCTCAAGCGGGCACTGGACACGGGCCGGCTCCGGTTCACGACCTCTCTCGCCGAGGCCGGTGGGTTCGCCGACACACACTTCCTCTGCGTCGGCACCCCGCAGCGGCCCGGTTCCGACGCCGCTGACCTGACATACGTCGACGCGGCCGTGGCCGGGCTCGCAACCCACCTGAGGCAGGACGCCCTGCTCGTCGGGAAGTCCACCGTCCCCGTCGGCACAGCCGACCGCCTCGCTCGGCGGGTGCACGTCGATGTCGCCTGGAACCCGGAGTTCCTGCGCGAGGGCTGTGCCGTCGAGGACACGCTCAGCCCGGAGCGGATCGTCGTCGGGGCGCGTTCGGCACCGGCCGAGGCGCGGATGCGGGCGCTGTACGCCCCTCTCCTCGCCGCCGGCATCCCCTTCATCGCCACCGACCCGCCCACCGCCGAACTCGTCAAACTGGCCTCCAACTCCTTCCTGGCCACAAAGATCTCCTTCATCAACGCCATGGCGGAGATCTGCGACGCCGCCGGTGCCGACGTGCTCACCCTCGCCGAGGCGATGGGGCGGGACTCGCGGATCGGGCCTCGCTTCCTGGCACCCGGGCTGGGATTCGGCGGCAGTTGTCTGCCCAAGGACATCCGGGCGCTCACCGCCCGCGCCGAGGAACTCGGCCAGGCCCCGGCCGTGGCCTTCCTGCGGCAGGTCGACGAGATCAACATCCGGCAACGGGCACGGACCCTCGCACTCGCCGAGGAAGCTCTCGGCGGCACCTTCGCCGACCGCAACGTCGCCGTCCTGGGCGCCGCCTTCAAGCCCCTCAGCGACGATGTCCGGGACTCGCCCGCTCTCGCCGTCGCCGAGGCCGTACGACGCCGGGGTGCGCGGGTGCGCGTGCACGACCCGGAGGCGATCGACAACGCGTGTGCCGCCCGGCCCGCGCTCCAGTTCGCGCTGGACGTGTCCAAGGCGTGCGAGCACGCGGACGTCGTGCTGCACCTCACCGAATGGCCCCAGTACCGGAAGCTGGACCCGGCCGCGCTGAAGGCCGTCGTCCGCGTCCCGGCCCTGGTCGACGCCCGAAACACCCTCGACCCGCAGGCCTGGCAGAAGGCGGGTTGGACCCTGCTCGCCCCCGGCCGACCGAGCCTCTCCGGAAGGAGCGGGACGCCATGCGTGTCGTCGTGACCGGCGGCGCCGGCTTCCTCGGGTCGCATCTGTGCGAGGCGCTCCTCGCCCGCGGCGACAGCGTCTGCTGTCTCGACAACTTCTCCTCCGGCCGCTCGGCCAACATCGCCCACCTCGTGGGCAATCCCCGCTTCGACTGCGTCCTGTGTGACGTCGCCGACCGCTTCCGGTTCTCCGGCGAGGTCGACGCCGTCGCCCATCTCGCCAGTCCCGCCTCCCCGTTCGACTACGAGCGGTACCCACTGGAGACGCTGGCCGCGGGCAGTCGCGGCACCGAGAACCTGCTGAGGCTGTCCGTCCGGCACGGCGCCCGCTTCGTCCTCGCGTCCACCAGCGAGGTGTACGGCGACCCGCTCGTCCACCCGCAGGACGAGGACTACTGGGGGCACGTCAACCCCGTAGGCCCGCGCAGTGTCTACGACGAGGCCAAGAGATTCGCCGAGGCGCTGAGCACCGCGTACCGCCGCACCAGGGGCGCCGACGTCGGCATCGTACGGATCTTCAACACGTACGGCCCGCGGATGCGCGCTCACGACGGACGAGTGGTCTCCACCCTCGTCCGGCAGGCCCTCGACCGTGAGCCGCTGACCCTCTTCGGGGACGGCGCACAGACACGCAGCTTCTGCTATGTCGACGACATGGTCCGGGGTCTGATCGCCATGCTCGACAGCCGGCTGCCCGGTCCGGTCAACCTCGGCAACCCCCGGGAGCGGAGCGTCCTGGAGCTCGCCGAACTCGTTCTCCTCGTCACCGGCTCCGACAGCGGGCTGCGCTTCCTGCCGCTGCCGGTGGACGACCCCGTCCGCCGGCGGCCCGTCATCACCCGGGCCCGCGAAGGGCTCGGCTGGTCCCCGACCGTGCCGCTGGAGGAAGGGCTCCGGCACACCGTCGCGTGGTTCGTGGCCGAACGGCACCACGCACAACCCGTGGGGCGGCCGTCATGAAAGCACTCGTCCTGTGCGGCGGAGCGGGCACCCGGCTCCGCCCCATCACGCACACCTCCGCCAAGCAACTCGTCCCGGTCGCCAACAAACCCGTGCTGTTCTACGGCCTGGAGGCCATCGCCGCCGCAGGTGTCATCGAGACCGGCGTCATCGTCGGTGACACCGCACCGGAGATCCGCCGCGCCGTCGGTGACGGATCCCGCTTCGGCCTCAAGGTCACCTACCTGCGTCAGAACGCCCCCCTCGGGCTGGCGCACGCCGTTCAGATCGCCCGGGACTTCCTCGGCGACGACGACTTCGTGATGTACCTCGGCGACAACTTCATCGTCGGCGGCATCACCGGCGTCGTGGACGACTTCCGGCGTGAACGGCCCGACGCCCGCATCCTGCTGACCCGGGTCGCCGATCCCACCGCCTTCGGCGTCGCCGAACTCGACCAGACCGGGCGTGTGGTGGGCCTTGAGGAGAAGCCGGAGGTGCCCAGGAGCGACCTCGCGCTCGTCGGCGTCTACCTCTTCACACCCGTCGTGCACGAGGCCGTGCGCGCCGTCGTGCCCTCCCGCCGCGGTGAGCTGGAGATCACCGACGCCCTGCAGTGGCTCCTCGACCAGGGACGGGACGTGCGCGCAACGACCATCTCCGGCTACTGGAAGGACACCGGGAACGTCACCGACATGCTGGAGGTCAACCGGACCGTCCTGGAGACACTCGAACCGCGGGTCGAGGGAAGCGTCGACCCGGCCAGCGAGATCATCGGACGGGTCCGGATCGAAGACGGTGCCAAGGTGTTCGGCAGCCGCATCGTGGGACCGGCCGTCGTAGGAGCCGGAACGATGATCGCCGGCTCCTACGTCGGGCCGTTCACCTCGATCGCCGAGGACTGCCGCATCGAGGACAGCGAGATCGAGTACTCGATCGTGCTGCGGGGTGCGTCGGTCGTCGGCATGCGCAGGATCGAGGTGTCCCTCATCGGCCACCACGTCGAGGTCACCCCCGCGCCCCGTACCCCCGCCGTGCACCGCCTCGTGCTCGGCGACCACAGCAAGGTCCAGATCCCGTAACCGAGTTCGTCATGATCACGACCCACATCCTGGTCACCGGCGGAGCCGGCTTCATCGGCTCCCACTACGTTCGCACGCTGCTCGGCGCGCAGGGCCCGCCCGACGTCGCCGTCACCGTCCTGGACGAACTGACCTACGCCGGAAACCCCGCCAATCTCCAAGAGATCCAGGACGACCACCGCTTCGCCTTCGTCCACGGCGACATCTGCGACAAGGACCTCGTCGACCGACTCGTCCCGGCGCACGACCAGATCGTGCACTTCGCCGCCGAGTCCCACGTCGACCGGTCCCTCCTCGGCCCCGCCGCGTTCGTCCGCACCAACGTCGTCGGCACCCAGACCCTCCTCGACGCGGCCCTGCGGCACGGCCTGCGCACCTTCGTCCACATCTCCACCGACGAGGTCTACGGCTCGATCCGCGCCGGCTCCTGGCCGGAGACCGACCCGCTGCGCCCCAACTCGCCCTACGCCGCCTCCAAGGCCGCCTCCGACCTGCTCGTCCTCGCCCACCACCGCACCCACGGCCTCGACGTCCGGGTCACCCGCTGCTCCAACAACTACGGCCCCCACCAGTTCCCGGAGAAGGCCGTCCCGCTGTTCATCACGCGGCTGCTGGACGGCAGACCGGTGCCGCTGTACGGCGATGGCCTGCACGTCCGCGACTGGATCCACGTCGACGACCACGTCCGCGGCATCGAACTCGTGCGCACCGCGGGCCGGCCCGGTGAGGTCTACAACATCGGCGGAGGCAACGAACTCTCCAACCACGATCTGACCGCCCTCCTGCTGCGCGAGTGCGGCGCGGACTGGGGCATGGTCACCCATGTCGAGGACCGCAAGGGCCACGACCGTCGCTACAGCGTCGACTCCACCAAGATCCGCGACGAACTCGGCTTCGTACCGCGCACGGACCTGGCGACCGGTATCGCCCGGACCGTCCACTGGTACCGCACCCACCGCTCCTGGTGGGAACCCCTGCTGCGGCGGGCCGGGTTGGAGGCCGCATGAGCGCGGGCAGGCCTGACCATGAACGCACCCATCGAGGACTACGCCCTCCTCAGTGACCTGGAGACCGCCGCCATGATCGGCAGGGACGGTTCCGTCGACTGGCTGTGCCTGCCCCGCTTCGACTCACCCGCCTGTCTGGCCGCCCTGCTGGGAACGCGGGACAACGGCCTCTGGCGGGTGGCCCCCGTCGGTGGCGGCACGTGCGCGGACCGGGCGTACCGGCAGGACACCCTGGTCCTCGACACACGCTGGCAGACCCCGACCGGAGCCGTCCGGGTCACCGACTTCATGCCGCCCCGGGCCCAACTGCCCTGCCTCGTGCGGATCGTCGAGGGGCTGTCGGGCACCGTACGGCTGCGCAGCGAGTTGCGGCTGCGCTTCCACCAGGGCCGCGTCACGCCCTGGATCCGCGCCGTCGACCAGTGCGCGGTGGCGGTCGCCGGCCCGGACGCCGTCTGGCTGCACACCGACGGACGGGTCCGTGCCGTGCCGGGTGAGGGCAGCACGGTCCACGAGTTCACCGTCCCGGCGGGAGCGCGGCTCGCGTTCACGCTCGCCTGGTCGCCGTCGCACCTGCCGGAACAGCCCGCGCCACTCTTCGTGCCCGCCGAGACGGTCCTGAAGGAGACCTGCGACTTCTGGCGCCGCTGGACCGCCCGTTGCCGCTACGAGGGGCCCTATCGCGAGGCGGTGCTGCGGTCCCTCATCACCCTCAAGGCCCTCACCTACGCCCCTACCGGCGGTGTCGTCGCCGCCCCCACCACCTCGCTGCCCGGCCGCGTCGGCGGCGACCGCAACTGGGACCACCGCTACTGCTGGCTGCGCGACTCCACCCTCACCCTGTCCTGTCTGCTGCGCAGCGGCTACCGGGAGGAGGCGACGGCCTGGCTGGACTGGCTGGTGCGGGCCATCGCCGGAGATCCGGCCTATCTCCAGACCGTGTACGGCGTCGGCGGCCAGCGGCTGCTGCCCGAGACCGAGGCGCCCTGGCTGCCCGGCTACGAGGACTCCCGCCCGGTCCGCTTCGGCAACGCGGCCGTGAACCAGTTCCAGCTCGACGTGTACGGCGAGGTCCTGGACACCCTCCACCTCTCGCTGCGGGCGGGCATCCCCCTGCCCGCCCATCTCTGGGACCTGGTGGAGGCGCTCATGGCCCATCTCCAGCGCCACTGGCGCGAACCCGACCAGGGCCTGTGGCAAGTGCGGGGCCCGGCACGGCAGTTCGTGCACTCCAAGGTGATGGTGTGGGTGGCCGCCGACCGGGCCCTCAGGATGGGCGCGCTCCTCGGCCGGAACGGCAACGCGGACCGCTGGCGGGCGATGCGTGAGGAGGTGCACCGGCAGGTGTGCCGGCAGGGCTGGGACCCACGCCGGCGTTCCTTCGTCCAGTCCTACGGCTCCCCGGCCCTGGACGCCTCGGCGCTGCTGATCCCGCGCCTGGGCTTCCTGCCCGCCGGGGACGAACGGGTGCGCGCCACGGTCCGCGCGATGCGAGGGCTCACCCACGGCGGCTTCGTCCGGCGGTACGCACCGGACGGCCCCGGCGCCCACGCGGTCGACGGCGCGCGCGGCGCCGAGGGGGCGTTCGTCGCCTGCACCCTCTGGTACGCCGACGCCCTCGCAGCGACCGGACGACCGGCCCGTGCCCGGGAGGAGTTCGAGCGGGTCCTCGCCGTCCGCAACGACGTGGGCCTGCTGTCCGAGCAGTGGGACCCGGACGCGGGGCGCCAACTGGGCAACACTCCCCAGGCGTTCAGCCACATCGCCCTGGTGGAGACGGCGTTCGCGCTCACCGCTTCCCGTTCGGATGCCGCGCGGATCCCGCGTATCCCCGCGGGTTGAGCTGCTGGAACCGCCACGAGTCCCGGCACATGTCGGCCAGGTCCCTGGTGGGTCGCCAGCCCCAGGCCCGGCCCACCGCGGACGCGTCGGCCACCAGCTCGGCCACGTCACCGGGACGCCGGCCCACGATCTCGTACGGCACCTCACGCCCCGCCGCGTGCTCGTACGCGGCGACGACGTCCAGCACCGAACTGCCCCTGCCGACACCGAGGTTGAACACACGCAGGCCGGGCATGTCGGCCAGATGGTCCAGCGCCACCCGGTGCGCCTCGACGGTGTCCATGACGTGGAGGTAGTCGCGGACCGCGGTGCCGTCACGCGTGGGGTAGTCGCCGCCGAAGACCCGGAGCAGTTTCCGGTGGCCGGCGGCGACCTGGGCGACGTACGGCATCAGGTTGTCGGGCTCGCCGCGGGGGTCCTCGCCGAGCAGCCCGCTGGGGTGGGCGCCGGCCGGGTTGAAGTAGCGCAGGCTCAGCACCGTGTACTCGGGGCACCGGCGACAGACGTCGGCGAGGATCTGCTCACAGAGCCACTTCGAGGCGGCGTAGGGGTTGGTGGGCCGGGCGGGGGCGGACTCGGCGAGGGAGCCGTGTCCGGCGTCGCCGTAGAGCGAGCAGGAGGAGGAGAACACCAGCCGGTGCACCCCGTGGTCGTGCATGGTGCGCAGCAGCGCGGTCGTGCCGCCGACGTTGGTGTCGTAGTACTCGGCGGGCCGCCGCGTCGAGGCGCCGACGGACTTGAGCGCGGCGAAGTGCACCACGGCGTCGACGGCGTGCCGGTCGAAGACGGCCGACAGGGCGCGCCGGTCCCGGACGTCGAGTTCGTAGACGGCGCCGACGAAACGGCCGGCGATCCGTTCCACGCGGGTGAGGACCTCGGGCGTGCTGTTGGAGTAGTCGTCGACCACGATCAGCTCGTAGCCGTGGTCGAGCAGCTCGACGCAGGCATGAGAGCCGATGAATCCGGCTCCGCCCGTCACCAGGACCGTGGACGGGGGGCCGGGGCCGCTGCGCGTCATGGCATGACGCTCCCGACTACCGGACAGGACGTCGTATGTTTACGGCGTATATGTACGACTCTGCCCCCAATGGGCAGGGGCGTCAAGGCCCGGCGCCGCCGGAGGTCAGATCACGCACCCCACATGCGCCAGCGCCTGCTTCAGCAGCACCCCGTGCCCGCCCGGCATCTCGCTCTGCACCGCCTCCGACACCGCGTCCTGCGGGCTGAACCAGACCAGGTCGAGGGCGTCCTGGCGGGGCCGGCAGTCGCCGGTGACCGGGACGACGTAGGCCAGTGACACCGCGTGCTGACGGG
This sequence comes from Streptomyces sp. NPDC051913, assembly GCF_044593635.1. Taxonomy (NCBI): domain Bacteria; kingdom Bacillati; phylum Actinomycetota; class Actinomycetes; order Kitasatosporales; family Streptomycetaceae; genus Streptomyces; species Streptomyces sp. NPDC051913. The sequence continues at coordinate 96,715 of NZ_JBIUCI010000004.1, forward strand.
GGTCGTGGTAGGGCGTGATGCCCTGCGTCGGGAAGTACTCGGCGACCGTGAAGGGCTGCGGGGCGGTCGGGATGCGGGGCAGGGCCACCGGGCCGAGGTCCTTCTCCAGGTTCCGCATGAGGGCGTCGCGGACGCGCTCGTGGTGCAGCACGCGTCCGGAGACCAGCGTCCGGCTGACCGTCCCGTCGGGGCCGATGCGCAGCAGCAGGCCGACGCTGGTGACTTCGCCGCTGTCGTCGACGCGCACGGGCACGGCCTCGACGTACAGGATCGGCATCCGGGCGCGCGCCTGCTCGAGGTCGTCGGTCGTCAGCCAGCCGGGCGTGGTTTCGGTCATGTCAGACATTGCTTGATCATACTTTCAGGAGGGGCCGGAAAGGCGGTAGACCCGATGCGCATTGTGTGCTCCCGCCCACTCTGCGAGCCGCACCGCGTCGGACGGACTCAGCTCGTCGGTGTCCACCCGGTCCTGGAGGAGCTCGCCCAGTCCCCGGCGGAACGCCAGCGCGCCGAGCCGGTAGAACTCGGCCAGACCGTAGGCGTCGGAGCTGTACAGCAGTTTGCGGAACGGTGTGATCTCCAGTGCCTCCTCCAGTACGGCCCGGGCGCGCGCCGGGCCCACGTGGTGGAGGGTGAGGCCGACGTCCAGGTACACCTGCTCGAAGACCGCGGCCAGATAGCCGGCCTGCCGCTGGTAGGGCCAGCAGTGCAGGAGCAGGACCGGGATCCTGCCGGCCGTCAGGTGCAGCCAGTCCGTGAGGTGGGTGGGGTCGACCTTGTGCAGGCGGATGTCGTTGTCGCCGAAGCCCGTGTGGAGCTGGAGGGGGAGGCCCAGGTCGACGGCGGTCCACAGCAGGTGCCGTACGAGGACCGGGTCCGCCAGCCGTCCGCCCTCCCGCAGCCGCTGTCGTGCCGCCCGCTCCACCTCGGCGGCCGACGGACGGGCCGGGTCCAGGTCGAACCCCGTGCGGTAGGCCGCCACCGACTTCACCGCCACCACCCCCGGGCGGTCGACGGCCTGAAGGGCGGCCGCGCGGAAGGCGTCGGCGTAGTCGTCGGGCTCGACGCCGTTCGCCACCAGCGCCTCCTCCACGCTCTCCAGGCGTACGACCTCGTAGACGTCGTCGGCGGCCAGCTCGGTCGGCCCGAAACCGGTGTCCAGGCAGAACGTGCCGGTGCCCGCCGCGGCGAGGAAGCGGCGGTTCACCTCCCGCGCGCCCAGCTCCGCCCGGCGGGCCAGGTAGGCCTCCGGCGGGGCGTGCCGGTCCAGGTCCAGCAGGGGTGCGCAGTGGCGGCGCACCGAGACACCGACCGGGGTGTCGAAGGGCGAGATGCCGCTGCCGGGCCATCGGCCGCCCTCGGTGAGGAGGGCCTCGAAGCCGTCCCGGTCGAGGTCGTCGGTGACCACGCCGTGGCAGTGGTGGTCGACCAGGCTCAGCTCCGCGAGCGCCTCGTGGACCGCGGCCATGTCAGTACTTCCAGCGGTACGCCGCCGCGATCCCGCTGTCGTCCAGATCGGCCACGGACGCCGTCTCGCCTTCCCGTACGGCGATCACCGCGTCGGCGAGAACCGGTCCGAGCGCGCCGCGCAGACACTCGTCCTCGCGGAACTCGGCCACCGCCTCGGTCAGCGAGGTGGGCAGCCTGCGGACGCCCCGGGCCGCCGCCTGTTGCGCCTCCAGCCTGGCCGGATCGCCGGTGATCTCCTCCGGCAGTACGGCGGCCGAGGCGATGCCGTCGAGGCCCGCCGCGATGACGGCGCCCAGGGCCAGATACGGGTTCGCCGCCAGGTCGACCGGCTTGACCTCCAGGTTGGCGGCCTGGTCGCGCAGGCCCAGGGTGCCGGTGACGACACGGACCGCGGCCTCGCGGGTCTCGCGGCCCCACGCGGTGAACACCCCCGCCCACTGGGAGGGTTTGAGGCGCAGGTAGCTCACCGGACTCGGGGCGGTGACCGCCATGAGCGCGGGGAGGTGGGCCAGGACCCCGGCCGCGAACGCCTCCGCGTCGGCCGTCATGCCGTACCGACCCTCGCCGCCCGCATGCAGGTTGGCGCCCTCGCGCCAGGCGGAGAGATGGAGGTGGCCGCCGTTGCCGACGCCCTCGGCGAAGACGGCCGGCGCGAACGAGACGACCAGACCGTGCCGCCCGGCGACCGCGCGGATCGTCTGCCGTACCAGCACGCTCCGGTCGGCCGCCGCCACCGGGTCCAGGGCGCCCACCGAGACCTCGAACTGCCCCGCCGCGTACTCGGGATGGAGCTGGTCGACGTCCACGCCCTGCGCCGCGAACGCGGCCAGCAGATCGGCCGTGTACGCGCTCAACTCGACCTGCCGGATCGCCCCGTACGCCGGACCCGACAGCGCGGGCACGAAGTCGCCCTCGGCCGAAGGGCCCTGGCCCACCGCCCACTCGACCTCGACGGCCGCCTTGAAGGTCAGGCCGTGCCGCCGCTCGGCGTCCGCGACGATCCGGCGCAGCAGCGTGCGGGTGCAGCCGGGATGCCGCTCGCCCTCCTGCGTGATCCGGTCGACCGGCGCCCACGCCCAGCCGGGCTGCCCGGCGAGGACCACCAGGTGGTCGAGGTCGGGGTAGAGACGAAGGTCGCCGTCGGGCGAGCCCAGGACGTCGGTGGTGACGATGGAGTCGTCGGCGAGGAACGTGTCGAAGACCGGGGACATGCCGACCCCCCAGGCCGCCGCCGCGGCGAGCCCGGCCGTGGGGATCGTCTTCACCCGGCCGACGCCCGCGGTGTCGACGTAACCCAGGACCACGCCGTGCACACCTCGGCCGGACAGCTCGCCGCTCAGCGCGGTGGCACGGTCGACGTCACCGGGACGGCCCCCCGGTACGGGGTCGGCAAGGGTGGTCATTCGTCCTCCACGACGGGGTCGGCCGGTACGGGTCCCGCGTCAGGGTTTCACGGCCACCGCGCCGAACTGCGGCACCACGACAGGCGAGTTCGCGTCGGCACGCCACCGCGAGCACGACACCAGACCCGGGTCGAGGAGGTCGAGGCCCTCGAAGAACGCGGCGATGTCCGTGCCGCTGCGGGCGGTGATCGGCGGGGTGGCGTTCTCGTTCCAGAACTCCATGGCCGGGATCTGGCCCGCGCCGCCGAGGTCGTCGTCGAAAGTGGGGTGGGTCAGCACGAGGTAGCTGCCGGACGGGACCGCGGCGAGCACCTGGCGGACGATGTCCCGGGCCTTGTCGTGGTCGAGGACGAAGTTGAGGATGCCCAGCATCATCACGGCCACGGGACGGGTGAAGTCCAGGGTCCGGCCCGCGCGTTCGAGGATCGCGGCCGGGTCGTGGACGTCGGCGTCGATGTAGTCGGTGACGCCGTCGTGGGTGCTGGTCAGCAGGGTGCGGGCGTGGGCGAGGACGATGGGGTCGTTGTCGACGTAGACGATCCGCGCGTCCGGTGCGATGCGCTGGGCGATCTCGTGGGTGTTGTCGACCGTCGGCAGACCGGTGCCGATGTCCAGGAACTGGCGTACCCCGCGGTCGGCGGCCAGATGGCGCACCGCGCGGCCGAGGAACTCGCGGTCGGCGCGGGCGATGTCCCGGATGATCGGGAACATCGTGGCGACATGCTCGCCGACCTGCTGGTCGACCTCGTAGTTGTCCTTGCCGCCGATCCAGTAGTTCCACACGCGTGCGTTGTGCGCGACGCCGGTGTTGAGCCTCGACGACCCGCTCGTGGGGGTGTCACTCACGTCGTCCCGTCCTCTCCTCGCCCCTGCGATCGCGGTACGGCCGACCGCAGGGGCCATTGTGCCGCCCGATGATCACGATGTCCCGGGATTCGGCACAGGGGAGGGATCAGCGGGGTTCAGCTCTGGGCGAGCGCGTCCTTCAGCCGCTGGGTGCCCTTCTTCACCGCGTCCTCCACGGAGTCGTCCTCGTCGCCGTCGAGACCGCCGGCCGTGACGGTGATCGCGTCGCTGCCCACGCGCACGGCGGCGACGTCGAGGGTGAGGGTGGCGGGGGTGCCCGAGCTGGTGCCCTCGACGGTGACGTGCAGTCCCTGCCGGGCGTCGCCCTCGTCCGGGACGGAGCTCTCCGTCACCTGGACCGTGCGCCGGTCGCCCGCCGAGTCGGTGGCGGTGAACTGGTCGCACTTGACGGGCAGGGACTTCAGCCAGCTCAGCGAGGCGTCGAGGCTCGCCCGCCGATAGGAGGCGACCTGGTACAGCAGCCGGGACTCCTGCTCCTCGAAGCCGGTCAGCGCGGACGCCCCGGACGGCTCGCCCAGCAACTCGTCGCTGTAGAGGCCGTCGAGCAGCTTCTGGCAGTCGGCGGCGTCCGCCTTGGCGGTGAGGAAGTCGGCGACGTCGACCTTGCCGATCAGCAGGCTGTCCCGCCAGGTCGCCGCGTCCTTCACCCGCGTCCAGTCGTCCTCCAGATCGCCCTCGGTGATCAGCGCCTGACGCGCCTTCGCCTCGGTGAGCCGGGGCGCGGCACTGGGGGAGTCGGCGGCGAGGGGGGTGGCCCCGATGGCCGAGGTGTCCGCGTCCGCGTCGTCGTCCGAGCAGGCCGCGGTCGTCAGCAGCGCAGTCGCGGTGAGGGCTGCGGTGAGAAAACGTGCGGGACGACAGACCATGGCGGATGCCTCCTGTGGGCGTGGGTAGGGCCTCAGCGGATCACCGGTGCGGGCCGCCCACCAGCTCACTCGGGCCGTTCGAGTGAGACCCTCCGGCTGCCGCACCTCGGACAGACCGCGTCGGCGAGCGGCGACCTGACGGCCCGGCCCGCCTCGTCGACGTACTCCTGGGTGGTCAGGCCCGAGGCGTCCAGCGGGTCGGTGAAGAACATGAGCTGGAACGTGGCCTCCCAGGTGTGGCCGCAGTCGGCGCAGGCGAACGCGAAGGTCTCCGGTACGGATCGGGGCACGGCCGGCATGGACTCTCCGATGGGGTCGGGGATGCCGTTCAGCCCACCTCGGTGGCTGCCGTACGGCAACTCGAACGCCCCGCCCCGCATGCCGGTCGCCGCCCCGGCGCCGACACTGACCCCATGGCCCGCCCGCGCCCCAAGGAGTCGTCATGCTGCCCGGATTCCTCGCCAGAGCGGTCGAGTTGCTGCTCGGCCGGGAGGGGCGCTCGTTGCATCTGAAGGCGGCGGGGGCGGCGACGGCGGTCCTGGTCGTGGTGATGCTCGCCGGGTCGTGGGCCGTCGTCGAGGCCGAACAGGGCGCCCACCGCGCCAATCTGACGTCGTACCCGAAAGCCCTGTGGTGGTCGATCGAGACCGCGACCACCGTCGGGTACGGCGACTTCTACCCGGTGACCCCCTGGGGCCGGGTGATCGGCGCCGTGGTGATGGTCGTCGGCATCACCACGTACGGCATGGTCACGGCCGCGCTCGCCACCTGGTTCGTGGGCCGGGAACAGCGGCGGCGGCACCATCTCGCCCACGACGCCCATGAGTTGGGGGAGGAGGCGGTGCGAGCCCTGCACGAACGGTTCGACCGGCTGGAGCGGTTGGTGAACGGGAAGGGCCGGTCCGGAGGCTACCGGTGAGTACCCCGGGGGCGCGCTGCACCTGACTCCTCAGGTAGGGTCCCGTCCGGTTCGGTACGGGCGGGTGTCGAAGGGGGCGGCAGCACCATGGGAATGCACGTGGTCGAGGAGACGGAGCCGGTGCCGGACGGCACCAGGCTGGAAGAGCTCGCCCCGGAGCCGCTGCTGACCCGGGACTACGAGACCCGCCCCGCGCTCGTCTACGAGCGGCTGCGCGAGCGGCACGGCCCGGTCGCGCCGGTCGACCTGCTGGGCGTGCCCGCCTGGCTCGTCCTCGGCTATCGCGAATCGCTCCAGGTGCTCCAGGACGACGCCGCCTGGCCCAAGGGGCTGGAGAACTGGCGGGCCCGGACGGAGGGCCGGGTGCCGGCGGACTGGCCGCTCGGCCCCTCCCTGGAGGTCAACCACGTCCTCATCCAGGGCGGCGACGGCTACCGCCGCCTGCGCGCCGCCTGGGACGTCGCCCTACGGCCCTTCCAGGACCCGCGCAATCCGCAGGCCAAGCGGCTCAAGGCGGCCGTCACGGGCTACGCCGACGAGCTGATCAGTCTGCTCGGACAGGGCGGCCGCACCGGCCTCGCCGATCTGTCGGCGCAGTTCTCCCGGCCGTTGCCGCTGATGGCGGCCAGCCATCTCCTCGGCTTCCCCGGCTCCCAGGGCGACGACGCCCTGATGGACATGTGGCGGGTCCTCGACGCCGGACCGGACGCCGAACCCGCCCTGGCCCGGCTGCTGGTGACACTCGGTGAACTCGCCGCCGCCAAGATCGAGAAGCCGGGCGACGACTTCCCCTCCCACCTGGTCGCCGCCCACCCGGACCTGACGGTCGACGAGCTGGCCCGGGAGCTGTTCATGCTGCTCGGCATGGTCTCCGATCACGTCGGCATCCTCATCTCCAACACCGTCGTCGAGGTGATCTGCGGGGACAGCGAGGGAGGTGTGCGCACCACGCTGTCCGCCGGGATGGTCCGGGAGACCATGAACCGGGTGGTCATGCGCAAGCCGCCGCTGGTCAACTTCGTGCCGAGATTCGCCGCCGCGGACACCCCGCTCGGCGCCTACACGATCCGGGCCGGCGATCCGGTGTGGGTCTCCGCCGCCGCCGCCCACGCCGACCCGCTCTTCGCCGGGCAGATGGCGCCGGGCTCGTCCACCATCAGCAGCCGGGCCCATCTGTCCTGGGGTGCGGGGCCCCGCCAGTGCCCGGCCCGGGAGCTGGCCTCGACGATCGCCTCGGCGGGCGTCAGCCGGCTCTTCGAACGGTTCGGGCACCTGGAACTCGCCCTCCCCGTCGACCAACTGCCGTGGCGCTCCTCGCCGTTCATGCGCGGGCTGCGCTCGCTCCCGGTGCGCTACGAGCTGACCGGGCCCCTGGTCGAGGTCGCGCCCGTGCCCGAAGAGGTCGTAGCGGACGCGCCGGATCAGACCGTCAAGCGGCGGTCGTCACTGTGGCGGTACCTCACAGGCCTGATCCGCTCCGCTGATTGACGGTCCGTCAAACTTCCGGCCGCGCATGCCCGTTCTGCCAGGCCCACGCGGCGATCTCCACCCGGTTCCGTGCCGCCAGCTTCAGCTGGACGCTGGACAGATGCGTCTTGACCGTCGACAGGGAGACATACAGCTCGGCGGCGATCTCGGCGTTGGTGCGGCCGAGAGCGACCAGCCGGACCACGTCCAGCTCGCGCTCCGTCAGGGACCCGGTGACCGGGGCGGGGTGGGCCGCGGCGGCCTTCTCCGGTGCCCCGGTGAGGTGCTTCAGCAGCCGGACGGTGACCGAGGGGGAGACCAGCGAATCGCCGGCCGCGGCGGCCCTGACCGCCTCCGCGAGCAGAGTGGGCCCGGAGTCCTTGAGCAGGAACCCGCAGGCACCGCCGCGCAGCGCCCCGTACACGTACTCGTCGAGGTCGAAGGTGGTGACCACGACGACCCGCATCGGGTCCGCGACCTCCGGCCCGGCCAGCAGCCGGGTGGCCGCCAGACCGTCCAGCTTCGGCATCCGGATGTCCAGCAGGCACACGTCCGGCCGCACCTCGCGGGCCAGCGCCACCGCCTCCTCACCGTCCGCGGCCTCGGCGACCACCGTGATGTCGGGCTGCGCGTCCAGGAAGAAGCGGAATCCGGTGCGGACCATGTCCTGGTCGTCGGCGATGAGGACCCGGATCGGCGCGGCTCCGGGCGGGGTGGGGCTCGTCATGGCCCGATCATCGCTCATCGGTCGTCCCGGAAGGCTCGCTCACCCCTCAGTCCGGTGCCTGGGCCGGGTCCGCGGTGACCTTCCGCAGCAGCGGACGGCTGCCGCTGATCGCCGCGAACATGGCCAGGGCTCCGACCAGCACGCACACGCCCAGTTCGAGCACGCCGGAGACGTCGAGCGAGGCTCCCAAGGCCTTGTTGAACTTGTACGAGCCGTACACGCCGGTCGCGAGGGTGCCACCGGCCAGCACGACCAGGGGCAGCACCGTCTCGCGCACCCGGGCCCGGTCCAGCACCCTCAGCGGGGTGCCCGCCAGCCGCAGCAGACCGTAGACGCGCCGCCGGTCCAGGACGTTCGCCGCCGCCGTGAGCCCCGCGGAGGCGGTCGCCACCACGAAGCTCAGCGCCAGGGTCGCGGTGCTCACGTCGGCGATGCGCGCGACGATGCTGCGGTCGGCCGCGGTCGCGTACTCCTGTGTGTAGGGCGGATGGCCCGAACCGACGGACGAGAGGGCGGTGACGGCGGTGTCCAGCCGCGCCGGTCCGCCCGCGACCCGGGCGACGATGCCCGGGCTGCCGCCCAGCAGACTGTCGTAGTCGTCCGCCGGTACGACGCTGATCCGGGCCTCGACGTGTGCGCGGTCCAGCAGCGTGCGGGCCTCGGCCGCCGCGTGGCGGGCGTCGGTGGCGTTCGCGGTGATCACGGCGACCTGGTCGCGGTACTGCGAGCCGTCCGTGCCCAGCATGCTCACGGAGAAGAACCCGGCGGCGAACCCGGCCAGCACCAGTCCGCTGACCGTGCGCCAGGCGCCGCGCGGGTCGTCGCTGAGGCGGCGTGCGGCGAGCAGGGTCGCCGGGCGGCGGGCGAAGCGGGCCGCGATCCGCCCCAGCCGGTCCACGACCCATGGCCCGACCAGCCAGAAGGTGCCGTAGAACATCAGCAGCAGCACGACGTAGTCGCGGCCCTTCAGATCGCCGCCGCCGGTGGTCCGCATGATGTAGGCGAGCGCCGCGAGGAACAGCACCAGCCGGATCGTCCTGGTCCGGCGCGGATTCGCCTGCTGGGCGACGCCGAGGGGCGAGCCGGCCACCTGGCGCAATGTCGACACCGCGCTGACGGTGATGAGCCCGGTGACCGCGAGGACGACCGCGGCCAGCCGGGGCAGGCCCACCCAGAGCTGTTCCGGGTACCAGGTGCCGATGCCGTACGGCACCTCGGCCAGCGCCGGCAGCGCCGCCACGTAGGCGACGGCGCCGGTCAGGGCGCCGGCCGCGCCCACCGCCGACGCCTCCAGCGCCGTCATCCCGAGGATCTGCCGGGGTGTCGCACCCGCAAGGCGCAGCGCGGCGAGACGCTGCTCGCGCCGGGCCGCCCCGAGCCGCCCGGCGGCGGAGGACAGCACGACCACCGGCATCGCCAGCAGCACCACACCGAGCAGCGCCGCCCCCTGGTCGCCGTACGTGAACAGGCTCTGCCGCGTACCGGAGAACCCTGACACGACGGCCCGCGCGGCCTGGTCCTGGTCGAAGTAGCTCGCGCCGGTCGCCGCCGTCTCGGACAGTGCGGGGTCGGACGGTGCCCGGCCCACCACGGCGACGAGTTCGTCGGGGGAGGCGAGACCGGCCTCGCCGAGCGTGCCGTAGGACGCCACCGTCGGGAGACGGTCGGCCAGTTGGCCTGCGGGAAGCTTGCGCAGCAGTTCCGCCAGGGCGGGGGAGACGTCCACCTCCCCCTGCTTCGGGAACATGTCGAGACCGGGCGGGGCCGGGGTCGGGGCGCGGCCGGGCAGCTGGGCGAGGGAGACGACGGTGAGGGGCTCGCCGCGGACGTAGGTGGTGGCGAGGGCCTGGACGGCGGTGCCGTTGCGCGCGGGCTCGGGGGTGCGCCAGGCGGTGCGGTCTGCTCGGACGTCGGCGCCGACGGTCGCGGCGATCATCACCAGCATCACGAACGCGCCGACGGCGGCGGCACCGGCCGCGAGGAGCTGGCTCTGCAGGCCGCGGCGGCCGGACGCCCGGGTGAGGTGCCAGGTCAGGGGCAGGACGGGGGAACGCACGTCAGGGCTCCTCAGGCGACCGTGAACTGGGTGTGGTGGCTGATCCGGCCGTCGCGGACCTGGAGAACCCGGTCGCAGTGGGCGGCCACGTCGGCGTCATGGGTGACCATGACGAGCGCGGCGCCCTGCTCGCGGGTGACCGAGGTCAGCAGACGGACGACCTCGGTGCTCGTCGCCTGGTCGAGGGCGCCGGTCGGTTCGTCGGCGAAGACGACGTCCGGCTCGGCGGCGAGGGCCCGGGCGATCGCCACGCGTTGGGCCTGTCCGCCGGACAGCTGGCCCGGGCGGCGGTGTTCGAGGCCGTCCAGAGCGAGCGGGGCGAACCAGCGCCGGGCCCGCTCCACCGCCCGCCGGCGCGGGACGCCCTCCAGCATCAGCGGCAGCGCCACGTTCTCCTCGGCGGGCAGCTCGGGCAGCAGCTGGCCGAACTGGAACACGAACCCGAACCGCGTGCGGCGCAGGGCGCTGAGCTTCTCCTCGCTCAGCTTGTCGATGCCCGCCCCGCGCAGCAGCACCGTGCCGCTGTCGGGGCGCACGATCCCGGCCAGGGTGTGCAGCAGCGTCGACTTGCCGGACCCGGACGGGCCCATGATCGCCAGCGAGTCGCGTTCGCCGACCGAGACGTCCACGCCGTCGAGGGCGACGGCGGCGCCGTACTTCTTCACCAGGCCGAGACCGGCCAGAACGGTGTTCGTCATGTCGGTCAGCGCTCGAACTTCCAGGTGACGGAGGACGCGGTGGCCTTGACCACCGTGACGGGGATGTCGACGGTCGAGCCGTCGCCCTTCTTGCCGGTGCAGGTGAGGGAGGCCCCGGCGACGGCCTTCAGACCGCTGGGGCAGGTGACGTCGTGGATCTTGTCCCCGACCCAGGGCAGTGGGTGGTACCTGCTCTGGGTGCGGCCCGCGACGATGGTGCTGCTGAGGGCCTTGTGGCCGTCCACGGTCGCGGTGCTGTCCGCGTCGAGGCGGCTCGTCGACTCGGTGCCGGAGAGCAGATGGGTACCGAGACCGCCGAGGGCGAGGGTGGCGGCAGCGCCGCCGACGACTCCGACCAGGAACTTGTTGCGCCGCATGGTGAACTCCTGCTGAGGACCGGCTGGGAAGGTGGCTCCACCCTCGCCCGCGGACCCCCGCGCGCACCTCGGCCGGATGGCCATGACCGGCGTGCCCCGCTCTCCTCCCTTCGGCCGATCTCTGGCGCGAGGGCCCGTGGCGGCTGTTCAATGACACTGCACATGACCGTCCGTGAGAGGAGCCGCCCGTGGCCCCTGCCGACGTGCCGCCCATCGGCGCGCGCATCCGGCGGGCGCGTCAGGAGCGCGGCGTGAGCCTGCGCGCCCTGGCCCGCGAGGTCGGTGTCTCCGCGAGCCTGGTCTCCCAGATCGAGACCGGCAAGAGCCAGCCGTCGGTGAGCACGCTGTACGCCATCACGACCGTCCTGGGCATCTCGGTCGAGTCGCTCTTCGAGCAGCGGGAGCCGGTCGCCGCGACCGGCGGCGCCGCCGCGGTGACGCACGCCCTGGCCGCGTTCGCCGCCGATCCCGCCCGTCGCATCGGTCCGTTGGTCACGGGCGGGGAACGCGAGGTGCTGGAACTCGACTCGGGCGTCGTGTGGGAACGGCTCGGCCATGTCCCGGGCGCGGATGTGGACTTCCTGCTGGTCACCTACCGGCCGGGCGGCTCCTCCTCCACCTCCGGCGGCCTGATGCGGCACGCGGGCACCGAGTACGGCTATCTGATCTCCGGCGAGCTGGTCCTCACTCTCGGTTTCGACACGTACACACTGCGTCCCGGCGGTGCGGTCTGCTTCGAGTCGACGACCCCGCACCGCTACTGCAACGATGGAGAGGAACCAGCCGTCGGGGTGTGGTTCGTGTTCAGTGACACTTGACACTCGCCGCGTGCAGTCGTTCACTCCGCAGTGGGGGTGGTCGCCATGGCGATCCGCACATTCGGACCCAACGCCGTCGACTGGGAAGAGCGCGTCGACCTCGACCGGCTGCGCGGGCAGCGGCTGGCCCGGCTCCACGAGACCCTGAACCGCTCCTCGCTCGGCGCGGTGCTCAGCTTCGACTTCGCCAACATCCGCTACATGACCGCCACGCACATCGGCACCTGGGCGATGGACAAGCTGATCCGCTTCGCCCTGCTGGTGCGCGGCGGCGACCCGGTCGTCTGGGACTTCGGCTCGGCGGCCCGCCACCACCAACTCCACAACCCCTGGCTGGACTACAGCGACGGCAAGGAAGGCCCGCCCACCGGCGCCCGCGCCGGCATCTCCACCCTGCGCGGCGCCTTCCACCCCGACGCCGGGATCGCGGAGGACGTGGCCGCGAAGATCGCCGCCGAACTGCGCGAACACGGCCTCGCCGGTGAGCCGTTGGGTGTCGACGTGGCCGAGCTGCCGGTCCTGGCCGCCCTGCGGGCCGAGGGCATCGACGTCGTCGACGGCCAGCAGGTCTTCCTGGAGGCCCGCCGCACCAAGACCCGCGACGAGATCTCCCTGCTCACCCAGGCCTGCGCGATGGTCGACGCGGCCTACGAGGAGCTGTACGGCCATCTGCGTCCCGGTGTGCGCGAGAACGAGTGCGTCGGACTGGTCAGCAAGGTCCTCTACGACCTCGGCAGCGAGTACGTCGAAGGCGTCAACGCCATCTCCGGGGAACGCTGTTCACCCCATCCGCACGTCTACAGCGACCGCCTGATCCGCCCCGGCGACCCCGCCTTCTTCGACATCCTCCACAGCCACCTCGGCTACCGCACCTGCTACTACCGCACGTTCGCCGTCGGCAGCGCCTCCGGCGCCCAGCGCGACGCCTACGTCCGCTGCCGGGAGTACATGGACCAGGCCATCGCCCTCGTCCGGCCCGGCGCCACCACCGCCGACATCGTCCAAGTGTGGCCCCGTGCGGAGGAGTTCGGCTTCGCCGACGAGACGGCCGCCTTCGCCCTCCAGTACGGCCACGGGGTGGGCCTGTCCATCTGGGAGAAGCCCATCTTCAGCCGACTGGTCTCCCTCGACCATCCCGAAGTCCTGGAAGAGGGCATGGTGTTCGCCCTGGAGACCTACTGGCCCGCCGCCGACGGCTGGTCCGCGGCCCGCATCGAGGAGGAGCTGGTCGTCACCGCGGACGGCTGCGAGGTCATCACCAAGTTCCCGGCCGAGGAACTCCTCGTCGCCGGCCGCAAGTACTGGACGGTGGGCGGCGAGCTGAACACCCGCCGGGAGTCGCAGTCCCACCTCAACACGGGGACCGCCGATGGACACCGGTGAACTCCTGGCGATGTACGAGCGGATGGCCCTCATCCGCCGCACCGAGAAGGCCGCCCACGACCTGTTCCTCCAGGGCCTCGTCAAGGGCACCACCCACCTCGCCGCCGGCCACGAGGCGATCGCCGTCGGCGCGAGCGCCGCCCTGCGCGCCGACGACTACGTCTTCGCCACCTACCGGGGCCACCACCACGCGCTGGCCCGCGGCGCCACCCCGGAGGAGTGCCTGGCCGAACTCATGAGCAGGGCAACGGGGCTGTGCGGCGCCAAGGGCGGCTCCATGCACCTCACCAAGGCGGCCACCGGCATGCTCGGCTCCTACGCCATCGTCGGCGCCCACCTCCCGATGGCGGCCGGTGCCGCGTGGTCGGCCCGGCTGCGCGGCACCGGTCAGATCGCGGTCGCCTTCTTCGGGGACGGCGCGACCAACATCGGCGCCTTCCACGAGGCGTTGAACCTGGCCGCCGTATGGAAGCTGCCGGTGCTGTTCGTCTGCGAGAACAACCTCTACATGGAGTACACGCCGATCGCCGACGTCACCGCGGTGGCCCGCCCGGCGGCCGACCGGGCGCCCGCGTACGGCATCCCGGGCGAGAGCGTCGACGGCAACGACGTCGTGGCCGTGCGGGAGAGCGTGGCCCGGCTCGCGGAGCGGGCCCGGGCAGGAGACGGGCCCGCTCTGCTGGAGGCCGCCACCTACCGGCACTTCGGGCACAGCAGATCCGACCCGGCGACCTACCGCCCGGCCGAGGAGGTCGAACGCTGGCTGAAGCACGACCCGTTGGACCTCGCGCGCGGCCGGCTGACCGAGCTGGGCGTGTCCGAGGAGACGGTCACCGCGGCCGACGAGCGCGCACAGGAGGTCGTACGGCAGGCGGTCGACGCGGCGCGGAACGCGCCCGCGCCCGATCCGCGCGAGGCGCTGACCGACGTGTGGGCGGACGGAGGTGCCGCATGGCGGACGTGATCACCTACCGGGCGGCCGTCGCCGAGGGCATCGCGCGCGAGATGCGCAGGGACCCGGCCGTGGTCTGTCTCGGGGAGGACATCGGTGCGGCGGGCGGCGTGTTCAAGACGACCGCCGGGCTGTTCGAGGAGTTCGGGCCGGAGCGGGTGTGGGACACGCCGATCTCCGAACAGGCCATCGTGGGCGCGGCGATGGGCGCCGCGATGACCGGGATGCGGCCCGTCGCGGAGATCATGTTCTCGGACTTCTTGGCCTGTTGTTGGGACTACGTCGCCAACGAGATACCCAAGGTGCGTTACATGACGGGTGGCCAGGTCACCGTGCCCCTCGTCGTGCGCACCGCCAACGGCGGCGGGCTCGGTTTCGGCGCCCAGCACTCGCAGGCCACGGAGAACTGGGCGCTGACCGTTCCGGGGCTGAAGATCGCCGCGCCCGCCACGCCCGCCGACGTGATCGGCATGATGGCGGCGGCGATCCGCAGCGACGACCCGGTGGTGTTCTTCGAGCACAAGGGGCTGTTGGCGGCGAAGGGTTCGCCTCCGCCGCCGGACCATGTGGTCGAGCTGGGCCGGGCATCCGTCGTGCGCGAGGGCGCCGACGTCACCCTGGTGGCCCTCGCCGCGATGCTCCCGCTGGCCCTGCGGGCCGCCGCGCTGCTCGCCGAGGAGGGCGTCGAGGCCGAGGTCGTCGACCTGCGCTGTCTGGTGCCGCTGGACATGAGCACCGTCCTCGCCTCGCTCGCCCGGACCTCGCGGCTCGTCACCGTCGAGGAGAACCCGTATCAGGGCGGCTGGGGCGCCACGCTCGTCTCGGTCGTCGCCGACGAGGGGTTCGGCCTGCTGGACGCGCCCGTGCGCCGGGTGGCGGGGGAGTGCGTGCCGCTGCCGTTCGCCGACGCGCTGGAGGAGCGGGTCATCCCCACCGTCGACAAGGTCGTGGCGGCCGTCCGCGACCTCACCGCGTACTGAACACCCCGAAGGAGGCAGGACGATGACGGTTCGGACACTCCTGCGCGCAGGTCAGGTGATCTCCATGGACCCCGACATAGGGGACCTGCCCCAGGGAGACGTCCTCATCGAGGACGGGACGATCGCTGCCGTCGGGCCGGAGATCAGCGCGGACGCCGAGGTCCTCGACATGCGCGGGCACATCGTGATCCCCGGCTTCGTCGACACCCACCGGCACACCTGGGAGGCGTCCATCCGCGGGGTCGCCCCCGACGCCACCCTCGACGACTACTTCGTGGACATCCTCGACACCTTCGCCCCGCTCTACACCCCTCAGGACGTGTACGCGGCCAACCTCGCCGGCGCCCTGGAGTGCCTCAACGCCGGTATCACCACGCTCGTCGACTGGTCCCACATCAACAACACGCCCGCCCACCCCGACGCCGCGCTCCAGGCCCTCACCGAGTCGGGGATCCGGGCGCAGTACGCGTACGGCAGCGCCAACACCTCCCTGGCCGACTACTGGTTCGAGAGCAAGATCGCGATACCGGGCGACGACGTACGCCGTGTCCGCACCGAGTACTTCCCCTCCGACACCGGACTGCTCACCCTGGCCCTCGCCACCCGAGGCCCCGGTTTCTGCGTGAACGACGTCGTCACCGCCGAGTGGGCCCTCGCCCGCGAGCTGGGCATCCCGATCACCCTGCACGTCGCCATGGGCCGCCTCGCCGGCCGCTACGGCATGGTGAGGCAACTCCACGACCTGGGACTCCTCGGCCCGGACACGACCTACATCCACTGCTGCTACCTCAGCGAGGAGGAGTGGCGGATGGTCGCCGACAGCGGCGGTACGGTGTCCATCGCGCCGCAGGTCGAGACACAGATGGGGCATGGCTGGCCGCCGCTGATGAAGGCGATCGAGCACGGACTGCGCCCCTCGCTCAGCATCGACGTCGTCACCACCGTCCCCGGCGACATGTTCACCCAGATCCGCGCGGCCTTCGCCGCCGAGCGCGCCCGGCTCAACGCGGACTGCTGGCAGGCCAACATGCCCGTGCCCGAGACCATGTTGACCGCACGTCAGATGCTGGAGATCGCCACGCTCAACGGCGCCCATGTGGCGGGCCTGGAGGACCGGACCGGCTCGCTGACCCCGGGCAAGCGCGCCGATGTCGTCGCCCTCGACGCCACCGCCCTGAACGTCGCGCCCGTGCACGACGCCGCTGCCGCCGTCACCCTGTCCGCCGACGTCTCCAACGTGGACACCGTCATCGTCGACGGCGTGATCCGCAAGCGGGACGGCAGGCTGACGGCCGACGTGGCCCGCGCCCGGCGCCTCGTCGAGGAGTCCCGCGACCGGCTCCTGGCGGCGAAGGCGGCACGATGAGCGCGCACCTCGCGGGGAAGGCGGCCCGATGACCGCGCACCTGGTCCGTCGTGCCGCCGACGTCCCGGCACCCGAGTACGACGAACACGGCCACCGACGCCGCGAGTTGGTCGGCGAGGCGGACGGGAGCACGCACACCGGCTTCGGTGTCTGCGAGATGCGGCCGGACGGCAGGGTCGGCGCCCATGTCCACTCCTACGAGGAGTGCTTCCACATCCTCGACGGGGCCGTGATCCTCGACGTGCCCGAGGGGTCGTACCTCCTCGAAGAAGGCGACTACGGCCTGCTGGCGACAGGCGTCCCGCACGCCTGGCGCGGCGTCGGTGACACCGGCGCGCGCTGGGCGGACATGCTCGCGCCGGTGCCGCGCGCCCGCTACGGGTACGACACCTGGCCCGTGCCCGACCTGCCCGCCCGCGACCCCGTCCGCATCGACGTCCGCGACCCCCGCACCCGCTCGTTCGGCCACTTCGAGCCCGCGCAGATGGACCCCGGCAAACAGTCCCAGGACCTGCTCGCGGTGTCGGCGAGCATGCGGACCGCGCTGCTCGTCTACAGCGGGATCACGGTCAAGATGATGGTCGACGCCGACCTGGGCGCGGTCGCCTCGACCATGTTCATGGTCCAGTACACCGTCGACGGCGTCGCGGGCACGCATGACCACCCCTTCGAGGAAACGTACTTGATCCTCGAAGGGGTGGTGGAGGCGACCTTCGACGACGCCCGCTACCACCTCGGGCCCGGCGATCTCGCCTGGGCGGGCGCCGGTTGTGTGCACGGCTTCACCAACGCCGGTGCCGGGCCGGTGCGTTGGCTGGAGACCCAGGCGCCGCAGCCGCCGTCCCGGCACTCCTACCGCTTCACCCGGGACTGGGACTGTCTGAGGGGCGTGCGATGAACCGTGTCGTGGTCGTCGGCGGCACCTCCGGCATCGGCCGGGAGTTCGCCCGGATGCGCGCCGGACGCGGCGACGAGGTGCTGATCACCGGGCGCGACGCCCACCGCACCGACACCGCCGCCAAGGAGATCGGCGCCCGCGGCCTCGCCCTGGACCTCTCCCGCCCCCGCGGGATCGGCGCCGCGCTGGCCGGCGCGGGGCGCGTCGACCATCTGGTGCTGGCCGGTGTCTCCCGAGACGACAACCGGGTGGCCGCCTACGACATCGACGCCGCCGTCCACCTCGTCACGCTCAAGCTCGTCGGCTACACCGAGACCGTCCACGCCCTGCGGCCCGGTCTGCACGAGGACAGCGCGATCGTGCTCTTCGGCGGGCAGGCCAAGGAGCGGCCGTACCCGGGTGCGACGACCGTGGCGACCGTCAACGCGGGGGTGACCGGCCTGGTGCACACCCTTGCCGTCGAGCTGGCGCCCGTGCGTGTCAACGCGATCCATCCGGGGGTGGTCGGGGACAGCCCCTACTGGCGGGACAAGCCGGCGGAGGTGCTGGCGGGGCTGCGTTCGCGCACCCCGACCGGGCGGCTCGCCGCGGTGGCGGACGTGGTGGACGCCGTGGACTTCCTGCTGCGCAACCGGTCCGTCAACGCGGTGGGGCTGGCCGTGGACGGGGGATGGCTGCTGGGCTGAGGGGCACTCCGATCGGGCGGGGCCGACAGGGCCAGGCCCCGGCTGTCGAGGAGAGAGGGAGCGCCATGACCGATCCCGCCGCCGTCGCCCGGCTCACCGAGGACCTGACCGCCGGGCTGGAGACCGGCGACCTGGAGGACTTCTACCGCGATCTGCACCGTCACCCGGAGCTGTCCTTCCAGGAGCACCGCACCGCCGCCCGCCTCGCGGCACGGCTGCGCGCGGCGGGCTACGCGGTGACCGAGGGCGTCGGCCGCACCGGTGTGGTCGGTGTGCTGGCCAACGGGGACGGGCCGGTGGTCTGGCTGCGCGGCGACATGGACGCGCTGCCGGTGCGGGAGGCGACCGGGCTGCCCTACGCCTCGACCGTCGAGGGCGTGATGCATGCCTGCGGGCACGACTGCCATGTCACCTGGCTCATGGGCGCCGCCGAGGCGCTCGCCGCCGGACGCGCGGCCTGGTCGGGGACGGTCGTGGTCGTCGGCCAGCCCGCGGAGGAGGCCGGCGGGGGAGCGGGCGTGATGGCCGCGGACGGAGTGCACGAGCGGTTCCCGTACCCGGACGTGGTCCTGGGCCAGCATGTCGTCCCCGGGCGCACCGGCCGCTACTCGCACACCCCGGGCCTGATCATGTCCGCCTCCGACGGGGTCGAGGTCGTCGTGACCGGCGTCGGCGGCCATGGTTCGCGCCCCGAGTCGACGGTCGACCCCGTGGTGACCGCCGCGCACATCGTCACCCGGCTCCAGACCGTCGTCGCGCGGGAGGTCGCCGCGAAGGACTCCGCGGTGGTGACGGTGGGGCAGTTCCACGCCGGGACGAAGAGCAACATCATCCCCGCCGAGGCACGGCTCGCGCTGAACGTGCGCAGCCAGGACGACCGGGTGCGCGAGCGGATTCTCGGCGCGGTGCGGCGGATCGTGGAGGGCGAGTGCCTGGCGGCCGGCTGTCCGGTGCCGCCCGGGATCACCGTCGTCCCCGGCTATCCGAACACCGTCAACGACGCCGCCCTCGACCAGGAGATCGCGGCCGTGCACCGCGAACTCTTCGGCGCCGCCTCGGTGTTCGACTTCGGCCCGGAGATGGGCAGCGAGGACTGTTCCCTGCTCGCGCCCCCGGGGGTGCCGTACGACTACTGGTACGTGGCGGCGACACCGGACGCCGTGTGGCAGGCGGCGCCGGGGGAGACGGACGAGGAGCGGTTCGGGAACGTGCCGGACAACCACAGCCCGCTCTTCGCCCCCGACCTGTCCGTGCTCGCCCCCGGCGTGCGGACGCTGGTGTCGGCCGCGCTGAGCCGGCTCACGACCCAGCCGTCGAGCGCCTGACGGCCTACGGCTTGAGGGCGACTCCGCCGTACAGGGACACGGGCCCCGGGCCGATGTCGGACTCGCCCTCCGCGAGTTCGGGGCGCCAGTCGCGCACGGAGACGATGCCGGGCTCCAGGAGGTCGAGTCCCGTGAAGAAACGGCCCACTTCGGCCTGGTCGCGGGCGACGAGGGTGACGCCGGACGCCTGGTACGCGGCGATGCCCTCGTGCACCTGCTCCGGCTCGAAGTCGGCCGTCATGCAGGAGAGCACCAGACAGCTGCCGGGGGCCAACGCGTCGACCAGGGTGCCGACGACGTCATGGGCGCCGTCCTCGTCCGCGATGAAGTGCATCAGGGCGATCAGCGAGAGGGCCACGGGCCGCTCGAAGTCGAGGATCTTGCCCGCCTGTCGGAGGATCTGCTCCGGGTCGCGCGCGTCGGCCTGCACGTACTCCGTCACCCCCTCGTCCGTGCCGCGCAGCAGGGCACCGGCGTGCGCGAGGACGATCGGGTCGTTGTCGACGTAGACGACCCGGGCGTCCGGCGCGACCCGCTGGGCGAGCTGGTGCAGATTGGGCTCGGTGGGGATCCCGGTGCCGATGTCGAGGAACTGCCGGATCCCCGCCGAGCGCGCCAGCTCGCGTGTGGCCCGGTGCATGAACCAGCGGTTGGCCCGCGCGGCCCGCGGGGCGTCGCCGTTCAACGAGGCGATCCGGCGGCCGAGTTCCTCGTCGACCGGGTAGTTGTCCTTGCCGCCGAGATACCAGTCGTAGACCCGGGCCGGGTGGGGCTTGGTCGTGTCGATCCGCGGGGCGGCCGGCTCGGTCCCGGTCACATGTGACTCCTCTGCTCGCTCGGCAGGACTGCGAGCAGTGTTTCACGATCATCTGTGCGGGACGGAGTCGGTCTTCGGCCACCTCTTTCCGGTCAACAGGGATGACGTGTAAGGGGGTTACGAACGGAGCGGGTCATGCCCCAGCGTCATCAGCTGGTGCCGCCGCCGGGTCTCCTCGGCCTCGGGCTCGTTCTCCACGTCCGCCTGGGCGTCGACGGCGTCCACCACCTCGTACATCACCTCGATGTCGTCGTCGGTGAGGTCCGTGCGGCGTTTCTGCAGGATCGCGAGGACATGCTGCCCGGTGGGGCTGCCGGCGTGCTCCGGCAGGGGCTCGGCGGCCTCGTCGGCGTCGCTGACCCGCAGCCAGGCGGCCAGTTCCTGCGAGGTCATGTTGACGGCACGGTGGAAGTCCTCCCACAGCGCGTCGAGTTCGAGGGTGTCCGTCATCGCGGGCCTCCTTCGCTTGCCTACGACTTCGCTTGCGTACGACGTGGTCAGTCCCGAGGCCAGTTCTCGGCCTCGAACATCCAGCGCTGCTTCTCGAGTTCGGCGGTGATGCCGATCAGCAGATCCTGGGTGACCGGGTCGGCCTTGTCGGTGGCGTCGATGCGCTCGCGCAGCCGGACGATCGCCGACTCCAGCGTCTCGACCAGCAGCCGGACCACCTCGTCGTCGCGCAGCCAGCCCTCCTTCGTGCCGGGCAGCGCGTAGGCGGCGGCGATCGTCTCGGGCCGGCCGTCGGGCGGCAGTCCGAGCGCCGCGGCGCGCTCCGCCACCGTGTCGGAGTAGGTGCGGGCCGTCGCGACCACCTCGTCCAGCTGGAGGTGGATGGACCGGAACCGCGGGCCCACGATGTTCCAGTGCGCCTGCTTGCCGACCAGTGAGATCCCGAGCAGATCCACGAGCGTGCTCTGCAACGCCTCTCCGGCCACCTCACGGGCCGCGTCGGGCAGGGTGCTCTTCACCACAGTCATACGGTGCTTCTCCTTCTGGCGTGGTTCGTGCCGGTACGGAGCAGCGCGCGGCGCGGGCCTCGTGTGCCCGCGGAAGAGAACAGCTCGGAGTCCTCTCCCGCGGGGGCCGCACACCGCGTCCGCTCCCTGCGGCGCGGGTGCCCAGGGCGTACCGGCGCAAACGTGGCGGTGATCCGGTGGGAGCGGGTGGTGCGGGGTGGGGATCAGACGGGAAGCACGCTGTTCAGGAAGCGGGTCAGGTCCGCGAAGACCTCGGCCCGGTTCGTCTCGTTGAAGACCTCGTGCCGGGCGCCCGGATGGATCCGCTCGGTCAGCACGCCCCCGCTGAGCCGCTCCACCCCGGCCCGGCTGCCGGACAGCGGGACCAGTCGGTCGTCCTCGCCGTGCAGCCACAGCAGCGGCAGCCGGCCCACGTCACCCGCCTTGGCCACGGTCTCCAGGGTCCGCACGAACGACTCCACCGTCGGCCGCTTCATCGGCCCGTGCCACACCAGCGGATCCGCCGCGTACGCCGCCCCCACCGCCGGGTCCCGGGAGAGCGAGGCCGTACTGATGGGCGTGTCCGGGATCTCGTCCAGGGCGAGCAGCCGCCGGGGCAGATACCAGTCGCCGATGACCGGCCCCGACAGGACGAGCGCGGTCAGCTCGATGCCGTACCGCTGGGCGAAGCGGGCCGCGATCAGGCCCCCCATGGAGTGACCGATCAGGACCAGCGGTACCCCCGGACGAGTGGCGCGGGCCAGGTCGGCCACCGCGTGCACCTCGGTGACCACGTCCTCGAAGTCCTCGATCAGCACCCGCTCGCCGGCGGACTTCCCGTGGCCCCGGTGATCAGGTCCGAAGACGGCCGCGCCGTCCGCCACCAGGACGTCGGCGAGCTCCTCGTACCGGCCGATGTGCTCTCCGTAGCCGTGCACCACCAGGGCGAGGCAGCGGGGCGCCGGGTGCGGCCACTCCCGTACGACGATTCCCGGAAGTGTGTGCTCGCGGGCCTCGGCCATGTCTCCTCCAGCTGCGTCGGTGAAGGTCCCGGGAGATCTTCCCAGGCGGTCGGCGGGCGGTCTATAGTCGAAAACTAGCAGTGCTAATTATTTGTTGAGTGCCGAACCTTCCGGGAGTCCCGCCGTGCGCCCCGTCCACTTCGCGGCAGCCCGCCGCACCCCCCTCGGCAAACTGCGCGGAGCCCTGTCCTCCGTACGCCCCGACGACCTCGCCGCCCTCGTCATCCGCGGCCTCGTCGCCGACGTGCCGGCCCTCGACCCGGCGCGCATCGACGACGTCTACTGGGGCGCCGCCAACCAGGCCGGCGAGGACAACCGCAACGTCGCCCGCATGGCCGCGCTGCTCGCCGGACTGCCCGACTCAGTGCCGGGCGCCACGGTGAACCGGCTCTGCGCCTCCGGCCTCGAAGCCGTCACGACCGCCGCCCGCGCCATCGCCGCCGGCGAGGCCGACATCGTGCTCGCCGGCGGCTCCGAGTCGATGAGCCGCGCCCCCTTCGTGCTGCCCCGCCCCGACGAGGCCCTCCCGCACCGCATCGAGACCGTCGACACCCGCCTCGGCTGGCGGCTGGTCAACCCGGCGATGAGGGAACTCCACGGCCTGCTCGCCATGGGCGAGACCGCCGAGGAGGTCGCCTCCCGCTACGGGGTCACCCGCGACCGACAGGACGCCTTCGCGCTCCGCAGCCACCAACTCGCCGCCCAGGCCCGCAAGAACGGCCACTTCGACGACGAACTCCTGCCCGTGGAACGCCCGGACGGCGTCGTCGTCGACGCCGACGAATGCATCCGCGAGGACACCTCCGTCGAGAAACTCGGCCGTCTCAAGCCGGTGTTCCGGCAGGGCGGCACCGTCACCGCGGGCAACGCCTCGCCCATGAACGACGGCGCCGCGGGTCTGCTGCTGGTCAGCGAGGAGGCCCTGAACGACCTGGGCCTGGAGTCCCTCGGCCGCTACGTCGCCGGAGCCTCCGCGGGCGTCCACCCCGACGTCATGGGCATCGGGCCGGTCCCCGCCACGCAGAAGGTGCTGGCCCGCGCCGACTGGAGCGTCGGCGACCTCCAGGAGGCCGAGTTCAACGAGGCCTTCGCCGCCCAGGCGTTGGCGTGCGTCGACCGGCTCGGCATCGACCCCGAGCTGGTCAACCCGAGCGGCGGCGCGATCGCCCTCGGCCATCCGCTGGGCTGCTCCGGCGCCCGTATCCTGACGACCCTGCTCCACCGGATGCGCCGCACGGGGGCGGAGCGCGGGCTGGCGACGATGTGCGTGGGGGTGGGGCAGGGAAGCGCGGTGCTGGTGGAACGGCATTAGCCGACCGCGTTGCCGACCGGTCGCTCGCAGTCCGGGACCGGCACGGCCGCCGAGCAGGACCAGCCAGCGAGACGCCGCTTACGGTGGCCGGATAGGTGCGCATAGCATCGGTCTCCGCATGAACACGATGACACTCTGGGACATCTCCGGCTGGGGCTTCGCCGCGCTCGCCTTCGCGGCGCTGC
The DNA here is from genome assembly GCF_044593635.1 of Streptomyces sp. NPDC051913. NCBI lineage: Bacteria > Bacillati > Actinomycetota > Actinomycetes > Kitasatosporales > Streptomycetaceae > Streptomyces > Streptomyces sp. NPDC051913. The sequence goes on from NZ_JBIUCI010000004.1 coordinate 120,265, forward strand.
TCGTCGGCTTCTCCAAGACCGCCGTGAGCGGGGCCAACACGGTCAGCCTCGCCGTTTTCGCGGCGGTCCTGCCGGCCCGCGCCTCCACCGGCGTGCTGCTGCCGATCCTGATCGCCGGGGACGTGCTCGCCGTCCTCACCTACCGCCGGCACGCCCACTGGCCCACCCTGTGGCGGCTGTTTCCGGCCGTCGCGGCGGGCGTGGTGATCGGCACGCTGTTCCTGATGTGGGCGGACGACGCGATCGTCCGGACCTCGATCGGCGCGATCCTGCTGCTGATGGCGGCCGTGACGATCTGGCGCCGCCGCACCGCCGACGCGGACGACGACCCGGACGGGGTCAGCACCCGGGCGGGCCGCGTCAAGGCCCGCTCCTACGGTGTCCTCGGCGGCTTCACCACCATGGTCGCGAACGCGGGCGGCCCGGTCATGTCCCTGTACCTGCTGTCGGCGGGCTTCCGGAAGCTCGGCTTCCTGGGCACCTCCGCCTTCTTCTTCCTCATCGTCAACACGTCCAAGGTGCCCTTCAGCGTGGGGCTCGGGCTGATCGACGGGAACTCGCTGCTCCTCGACGCCGCACTCGTGGCCTTCGTCGTGCCCGGCGCGTTCCTCGGCAAATGGGCTGTGAACAGGATCAACCAGCGACTCTTCGAGCAACTCGTGATCGCGGCGACGATCGTCGGCGGCCTGCAACTGCTCCTGCGCTGACGCCTACTCCTGAGCGGCCCATGCCCGCAGCAACGCCGGCAACTCCGCGAACGAGTCGATCACATGATCCGGGGTGCCGCTCGCGTCCCGCAGCGTCTCGGGCAGGTACTTCCCCGTCCGCACCAGCACCCCGGTGACCCCCGCGGCCTGCGCCGCCAGCACGTCCGACTCGACGTCGTCCCCGACCATCACCGCGTCGTCCGCACCCACGCCCAACCGGCCGAGCGCGGCGCCGAAGAACGCCCGCGACGGCTTCCCCGTCACCACCGCCTCGGTATGAGCCGCCCGTTCGAGACCGGCCAGGAACGCCCCCGCGTCCAACCGCAACCCGTCCCCGGTACGCCAGTACAGGTTCCGGTGCATCGCCACCAGCCGCGCCCCACGCTGCAGATACCCGAACACCCGGTTCAGCGCCGCGTACCCGAACTCGTCCCCGGCGCCACCCAGAATCACGACGTCGGGGTCGTCGTCGACCAGGCTGACACCCACCAGGTCCTCCCGCACGTCCCCGCTGTTGAGCAGCGCACACCGCGCCCCCGGGAAGTGCTCGGAGAGGTACGCGGCCGTCACCGCCGGCGCCGTCAGGATGTCCTCCGCGTCCACCGGGAACCCGGCCCCCGCGAGCGTCCCGGCGATCGACGCCCGGGTCCGCGAGGTCGTGTTGGTCACCAGCGCGACGCCCAGCCCGGCTCCGCGGATCTCCCGCAGGGCCTCGACCGCGCCGGGCAGCGGCTCCCAGGAGACGGTGAGCACACCGTCGATGTCGATGAGCACAGCACGCACAGACGTCATGCCCGGACCATAGCGACCGAGCGCCGAGCGACCACCGTAGGCTCTGCCCCATGTCCCCCCACGTGCTCATCCTCGGCGGAACCACCGAGGCCCGGGAACTCGCCGCCGCGCTCACCGCGCTGCCCGGCGTCCGCGTCACCACCTCGCTCGCGGGCCGCGTGACCCGGCCGGGCGCGGTCACCGGGGACCTGCGCATCGGCGGCTTCGGCGGCGCGGACGGGCTCGCCGACTGGCTGCGGGAACAGCGTGTGGACGCCCTCGTCGACGCCACGCACCCCTTCGCCGAGACGATCACCGCCCACGCGGCCCGGGCCGCCGCGACCACCGGCGTTCCGGCGGTGGTACTGCGCCGCCCGGGCTGGCGACCGGGCCCCCAGGACCGCTGGTACCCGGTCGGCTCCCTGTCCGAGGCCGCCGGCCTGCTGCCCCTGCTCGGCCCCCGGGTGTTCCTCACCACAGGACGTCTGGGCCTGGCGGCCTTCGCGCACCTGACGGAACTTCACTTCGTCGTACGCTCCGTGGAGTTGCCCGATCCGCCGATGCCCCCGCACACCGAAGTGCTGCTGGCCCGCGGCCCGTTCACCGTCGACGACGAGACCGCCCTCCTCTCCACCCACTGCATCGACGTCGTGGTGACCAAGGACAGCGGGGGAGAGGCGACGGCCGCCAAACTCACGGCCGCCCGCCGACTCGCGCTCCCGGTCGTCGTCGTACGACGTCCCGCGCTGCCCTCGGACGTGACGGCCGTCCCCGATGTGCCCGCGGTCCTGGAGCGGCTCGGCCTCAGCCCGCGATGACCGAGGCCCGCATCCGGTCGATCGCGCGCAGCACCTCGGTACGGTTCTTGGCGCTCTTGATCCAGGCGGGCAGCCGCCCGACGCAGGTCATCTTGCGCCCGTGCTCATAGCAGGGGTCCCGCTCCCGCAGGTCCGCCGCCACGAACCGGCGGATCAGGTCGAGGTGTTCGAGGTCGTACGCCCAGATCTCGCCGTGCCTGGTCTCGGACCGCAGCCACAGCGGCGGCCGACAGCAGCAGTTGCCGGCCCGGCACAGTCCGCAGGACCGGCAGACCACCCGAGCGTCGCGCCCCTTCCGCCGCTCGTAGTGGGCGACCCGGTCGCAGCGCGGACAGCGGACCAGCGCCGTGTCGGCGAAGTCGTAGTAGGTCAGGCCGGAATCATGGAAGCGGACGGGAGGCATGCCGCGAGTATGCCGACGGCTGGGCGGCCCGGCACGTGGATTTCAGTGGCTGGCGGCCAACTCCGGCTGCTTCTGCGGCAGTCCGGTGCTGAGGTCCTCCACCAGCAGCCGCTTGGAGATCGTGTCCACCGCGGCCCGCAGGTCCGTGCCCGCCGGACGTCCGATGTCCTGCTGCACCCGCTCCTCCAGCCAGGTCGCCCAGGCCTGCCCGATGACCCGGGCCTCGCGGGCACCCGCCTCCGTGTGCGAGAACAGGGAGCCCGCACGGCTCAGATAGCCCTCGTCGACCATCCGGTCGAAGACCGGCAGGAGCACCTCGGGCGGCATGTGACGGCGGGCGGCGATCAGCCCGAGGCTGGAGTGGCCCACCAGCCGCGTGAACAGTTCGACCTGCATCACGGCCCAGGCGCCCGCGATGTCGAGGCGGGTGTCGGAGTCGGCCATGATCCGGCGGGCGGTGTTCAGATCCGTGCCGCCGATGATCTTTCCGACGGCCGCTTCCAGCACCCGCTGCGAGTTCGCCCCGGACGGCTGCCCGAAGCCCTCGCCCATGTCGGTGGAACCGGCCCGGGCACTGTCGCGCAGCTGCACCTGCTTGAGGAACAGGGCGACGACGAAGCCGAGGGCCGCGACCGGCACGGTCCACAGGAAGACGGTCTGGATGGTGTCGGCGTAGGCGTCGATGATCGGGGCGGCGGCGGCCGAGGGGAGTTGGTGCACGCCCTCGGGACTGGTGGCCGCCTCGGCGATGGCCGACGGGGCGACACCGCTGCCCGCCCGCGCGGCCTCCGCGACGGCGTCCTTGAGGTTCGGGGCGAGGGAGTTGGCGTAGATCGTGCCGAAGACGGCGGTGCCGAAGGAACTGCCCAGCGTGCGGAAGAAGGTGACCCCGGAGGTCGCGGTGCCGAGGTCGGCGTACTCGACGGTGTTCTGCACGGCGATCGTCAGCACCTGCATGCACAGCCCGATACCGGTGCCCAGCACGAACATGTACAGCGACTCCAGCCACGCCCCGGTGCCCGGCCCCATCAGCGACATCAGATACAGCCCGAGCCCCATCACCAGCGAGCCGGCGATCGGGAAGAGCCGGTACTGCCCGGTCTTGCTGACCACGTTGCCGCTGACGACGGACGCGATGAGCAGACCGATGACCATCGGCAGGGTGCGGACGCCGGAGACCGTCGCCGAATCGCCGTCCACGTACTGGAGATAGCTCGGCAGATACGTCATCGCGCCGAGCATGGCGAAGCCGACGATGAAGCTGAGGATCGAGCAGACCGTGAACACCGGGTTGGTGAACAGCCGCATCGGCAGCATCGGTTCCTTCGCCCGCGTCTCGGCCCAGCAGAACAGGCCGAGGGCGATGACGCCGCCGACGAACAGGCCGATGATGACGCCCGAGCCCCACGCGTACTCGTTGCCGCCCCAGCTCGTGGCCAGGATCAGCGCGCTGGCGCCCACCGCGACCAGCGCGATGCCCAGGTAGTCGATGACCGGCCGGGACGCCGACTTCACCACGGGGATCGTGCGGGCCGCGGCGATCACGACGACGATCGCGATCGGGACGTTGACGTAGAACGCCCAGCGCCAGGTCAGATGGTCGGTGAACAGCCCGCCCAGCAGCGGCCCGATGACGGTGGCCACCCCGAACACGGCACCGATGGCGCCCTGGTACTTGCCGCGCTCGCGCAGCGGGATGACGTCGGCGATCAGCGCCATCGCCGTCACCATGAGTCCGCCCGCGCCGATGCCCTGCACGGCCCGCCAGGCGATCAGCAGCGTCATGTTCCCCGCGAGACCGCACAGGAACGAGCCGGTGATGAACACGATCGCCGAGACCTGGAAGACCACCTTGCGGCCGAACAGGTCGCCGAACTTGCCCACCAGGACGGTCGACACGGTCTCCGCGAGCAGATAGGCGGTGACCACCCAGGACATGTGCGCGGCACCACCGAGGTCCGACACGATGGTCGGCAGCGCGGTGCCCACGATCGTCTGGTCCAGGGCCGCCAGCAGCATCCCCAGCATGATCGTCACGAAGACGACGTTCCGCTGACGCTTGTCCAGCACCGGCGGCTCTGCGGCGGGCGGCGCGGTTTCCTCGGTGATCGTCACGAGGTCACGATCACACCGGTGGCCCAGTCGCGCATGCGGGACTGGGCCGCTCGGGTGCCCCCGAAAGCCCCTATGCCTGACCGGGGTTGCGGCGCAGCAGATACGTGTCCATGATCCAGCCCTTGCGCTCCCGCGCCTCGGCCCGCAGCCGCTCGATCCGTGGCCCGGCCTCGGCGATCGGCCCCGAGGCGAGGATCTCGTCCGGGGTGCCGATGTAGGCGCCCCAGTAGATGTCGATGTCCTCGCCCGCGTACTGCCGGAAGGTCTGGTGCGCGTCCAGCATCACCACCACGTCGTCCACCCCGTCCGGGAAGCCCTCGGCGAGCCGCCGACCCGTGGTGATCTGCACCGGGCGCGCGACCCGGTTCAGCCCGGTGCGGTGCCGGGCCACGAGCGCCGAGACGCTGCTGATGCCGGGGACGACGTCGTACTCGAACGCCACCGCGCCGCGCTCCAGGATCTCCTCCAGGATGCCGAGCGTGCTGTCGTACAGCGCCGGATCGCCCCACACCAGGAACGCGCCGCTCTCGCTCTCGCCCAGCTCCTCGGCGATCAGCCGCTCGTAGATGGCGGCGCGGGCGCTGCGCCAGTCCCCGACGGCGGGGGAGTAGGCGGTGCCCCCCGCGGTCCGGTCCCGGTCGGGGTCGCGCGCCTCGACGACGCGGTAGGTCCCCTCCGGTATGTGCGTGTGCAGCATGTCCCGGCGCAGGTCCGTGAGGTCGCTCTTCACCTCGCCCTTGTCGAGGACGAAGAACACGTCCGTGCTGCGCAGCGCCCTGACGGCCTGGAGGGTCAGCTGGTCGGGGTCGCCCGCGCCGATACCGATGACATGAATCTTTCGCACGCCAAGAGTCTGCCGTACGCCACTGACAGTGACGGCACCGCGTCCCGGGTCATGCCCGCAGCCGCGGTGCCCGGGCCTGCGCGTCCACGCTCCCCCCACCCCGCTCGACGTCCTCGGCCAGCTCCCGCGCCCATGCGGCGAGACCGGCGAGATCCATGCCGTAGGGCCGCGTCCGCCCCGTCCCCGCCGGTGACCCCCATGCCTCCACCGCGCCCGCCCCGCGCCGCAGCAGCCGCGCCCCGCCGGTGACGTTGCCGCGCGCCGCGTGCGTGAGCCCCACCGCGAGCTGGGCGAGTCCCCGCCACAACTCCCGTTCCTCCTCTGGCCCCGCCTTCCAGGCGTCCTCGAACACCTCGTGCGCGTGGAAGGGCTTCCCCGCGTCCAGCAGCTCCTGCGCCTCCACGACGGACTGCTCCGGCGTCCGCACCACCCCCTCGGGCTGCCGCGCCACCCCGTCCGCGCCGTACGGCAGGGGCCGCCCGAGCCCGTCCCGGGGCCGAGCGTTGCGCGCCCGCCCCTCGTCGTCGCGGTCCCGTGCCCCGGTCGGCCGTCCTGAGGATGTGCTGCCCATACGCCGATTCTCCCGCGCGCCCCGGGCCCCGCTCACCGGGCCCTCTTCGAAGCGGTCCCCGGCGTGGGGTAAAGTACTCAACGCGTGATCACGCGGTTTCGCCGCGCATATCACCGGGACGTGGCGCAGCTTGGTAGCGCACTTGACTGGGGGTCAAGGGGTCGCAGGTTCAAATCCTGTCGTCCCGACCGGAGTCCTCTCCGTAGTCGCAGATCAGGGCCTTGGATCACTTGGGTGAGCCGGGGCCCTTGATCGTTTGTGGCGCGTCCGCACCCGCGGAAGCCGCGTCCTTCTGGCCCTCGCCGGCCGCGTCCACCGCGCTCTGGGCCGCGTTCGCGGCCGCCCGAATGCCGAAATAGGCGGTGGATATCGCTGTTATCGCGGTGAACGCGCTGGTGAGAACGGCGACCGCCTGAGCGTCATCGGTGACATGCAGTGCGACGAGTGTGGCGGCCAGTGCCACACCGACGTCGCCGACGACCACGACCAGCAGACCGGTCCAGGCGCGAGTGGTCTGGACCTTCTTCTTGTCCTTGCTCAACATGGGTCCTCCAGAGCGTGGACACTCATGCCCCGAGGAGTTCGACCCGCTGCTTCAAGGGTTGCAGAGCCTCGCGCAGTTCGCGAGGCTCCGGTGACCTCTCCCGCTCTCAGGCTCCCGCGGCCCTGCGAGGTGCCCTGCGGCGACCGCCCGACGTACGGGTCGGCTGGCCGGCGGTCTTCGCCGCGGGTGCGGAGCGGCGACCTGCGCCCTCGCTCCCCGTCCGGCCGGTGCCGCCCGACGGTGCCGGGGCCTCGCCGGCGGTCCGGCGACGGCGGCCGGAGCGACCCTCCGGCGGCTTGGCGCCGGACCTGGTGCCGGACTTGGCGGCGGGCTTCGCGCCGGACTTGTTGGCGGGCTTCCGGGCCGGGCGGGACGACGACGGCGCCGTGGGCTGCGGGACCTCGATGGTGACGGCCACGCCGGAGGGCTCGCGGGCGCCGGTGATCGTGGTCAGCGCGGCGTCGCTCGACGTGACGCGGGCCGTCCTGGGCCGGATGCCCGCGTTCGACATGAGCTGGGTGACGTCCCGCTTCTGGTCGGGCAGGACGAGCGTGACCACACTGCCGGAACCGCCGGCGCGAGCCGTGCGACCGCCCCGGTGGAGGTAGTCCTTGTGGTCGGTCGGCGGATCGACGTTCACGACGAGGTCGAGGTCGTCGACGTGTATGCCGCGGGCCGCGACGTTGGTCGCCACCAGGGCGGTGACCTCGCCGTTCTTGAACTGCTCAAGGGTGCGGTTGCGCTGCGGCTGGGAGCGCCCGCCGTGCAGGGCCGCCGCGCGCACGCCGACGGACAGGAGCCGCTTGGCGAGCCGGTCCGCGGACCTCTTGGTGTCGAGGAAGAGGATGACCCGCCCGTCACGGGCCGCGATACGCGTGGTGACGGCCTTCTTGTCGGTCTCGTCCAGGACGTGGAGCACGTGGTGCTCCATGGTGGTCACCGCGCCGGCGGACGGGTCCACCGAGTGCACCACCGGGTCGGTCAGGAACCGCTGCACCAGACGGTCGATGTTGCGGTCCAGCGTGGCCGAGAACAGCATGCGCTGCCCGTCGGGCCTGACCTGCTGGATCAGCTTGGTGATCTGCGGCAGGAAGCCCATGTCGGTCATCTGGTCGGCCTCGTCCAGCACCGTGATGGCGACCTGGTCGAGCACGCAGTCCCCGCGCTCCACGAGGTCGTTGAGCCGGCCCGGGGTCGCCACCAGCACCTCGGCGCCGCGCCGGAGCGTGGCGGCCTGCTTGGTGAGGGAGAGTCCGCCGACCACGGTGGCCAGCCGGAGGTTGACCGCCGTCGCGTAGGGCGAGAGCGCGTCGGTCACCTGCTGGGCCAGTTCCCGGGTGGGCACCAGCACGAGGGCCAGGGGCGCCTTGGGCTGCGCGCGCCGGCCGGCCGTACGGGCCAGGAGCGCGAGGCCGAACGCGAGGGTCTTGCCGGAGCCGGTGCGTCCGCGCCCCAGCAGGTCACGGCCCGCGATCGAGTTCGGCAGGGTGGCGCCCTGGATGGGGAACGGGGTGGTCACACCCTGCGCGGTGAGCGTCTTCAACAGCCCCGCGGGCATGTCCAGGTCGGCGAAGTCCTCGACGGCGGGAAGTGCGGGTGTCGTGCTTTCCGGCAGCCGGAACTCTTGCGAGGGCGACACGGAGGATGAGGGGGACGAGGCGCGCCGATTCGACTTCTGGGGCCTGCGGGACATGCGGGGGTCTGCCTTCCTGGAAACAGCACAAACCGGGGTCCGCACCAAGACGGTGCGGACCCCGGTGAGCGGAATACGCGTCCGGCGATCAGGCGGGGACGATGTTCTCCGCCTGCGGGCCCTTCTGGCCCTGCGTGACGTCGAAGGAGACCCGCTGGCCCTCCTGGAGCTCACGGAAGCCCTGGGTGGCGATGTTCGAGTAGTGGGCGAAGACGTCCGGGCCGCCGCCGTCCTGCTCGATGAAGCCGAAGCCCTTTTCCGAGTTGAACCACTTCACGGTTCCCTGTGCCATGACAATCTCCTTCAGTAGGCAATCTGTAAGCAGAGGCCCCATCCGGAAATGCCGGTAAAACAACTAATGCGCCTGAAGGAGAAACATTCCCGTCAGGCGCACATAGGTTCATGGGTACCACAACTGCAACTCTGTGAGCGTAACACAACGCGACCCTGCGTGCTCGTGACCGGCTCACATTCCGATGTTCGCGTCCCACACTTTGACCCCCTCCATCCAGGTCGCGGTCACCAGTCCGGCCGAGGGCCGCGCCAACGCCTCGACCAGAGGGGCCTCCAGGAGAATCAGGTCGGCACGCGTCCCCGGGGCGACCCGGCGCGGCGGTCCGCCCGGCGCCTGCGGCGCGCCGAGGCAGGCGTCGAGGGCCTGCCGGCCGGTGAGCCGCTCGACGGCGCCGACCGTCCGCCCGGACGGCGTGTCGCGCCGCATCGCCGCGGCGATGACCGCCCAGGGGTCGGCCGGACCGTAAGGAGCGTCGCTGGACAGCGCCAGCGGAGTCCCGCCGTCGATCAGGGTCCGGGCCCGGTAGAGGTCCGGGTGCTCCGCCGCCGGGATGTCGCGCGCGTAAGCGTCGCCGCGATGGGCGAGGAAGCCGGGCTGTGTCACGACCGTCAGCCCCAGCTCACGCAGGCGCGGCAGCAGCTCGGCGGGCACCAGCGCGGCGTGCTCCAGCCGGTCACCCGCGCGCGGGCCCGCGCACTCCAGCGCGAGCACCACCAGAATGAGCGCCTCCCGGCTGACACAGTGCACGGCGATCGGCCGAGCGGCGTCGTGGACGGCCCTGACGCGCTCGATCAGGACATCGAGGCCCGGCAGCCCGGAGTCGGCGAGGACGATCTTGTACGGCCCGGCAGTCGGCGCCCGCGGGTTCCCCGGCGGCGTCCACCCCAGGGGTGCGCCCAGCAGCTGGACGTGCTGCGGCAGGGCACCGGTGCGCATCGCCTCGCCGACGGCGTCGACGGCCACGAGGTCCAGGTCCGGGGTGGCGTCGGTGACATGGGTGACCCCCCAGCGGGCGAGCCGGGCACCGACGGCCCGCAGGTCGGGCGGCCGGGAGGTGCTCCACCGGGTGCGCAGCCAGTCGTCGGCGCGCCAGAGTCGTCCGGTGGGCCGGCCTCGGTCGTCGCGTTCGACGCCCGGGTGACTCGCATCCTCCAGCCCCAGGGACCGAGCACCGGCGGTGTTGACCACCCACAAGGCGCCGCTGCGGTGCTGCACGCGTACCGGCCCGTCGGCGTACAGCCGGTCCAGACTCCGCGCGTCCAGCGGACCGGCGACCTCCTCGGCGTAGCCGACCCCTCGGATCCAGCCCCGCTCGTCGGGCGGGGTCCGGGCCAGCGCGGCGGCGAGTCCGGCGGGATCGCGCACGTCCGGTGGCCCGCACCGCGCCGAGTGATCGGCCGCGGCCATGGCGTGCAGATGCAGATGGTGGTCGCAGAGGCCGGGCAGGAGGGCGCCTCCCCGTGCGTCGAGGACCTCTTCCGCCCGGCGCGGCGTCAGCCGTGCGGCGATCTCGCTGACGATGCCGTCCTCGATCCGTACGTCCGCCGTTGCGTCGCCGTCCAGTTCGGCCCGCCGGATGAGGGTGCCGGTCGTCATCGGATGCCGAGGCGGCGCAGCACGGCCGAGGTGTCCGCGCCCGACGCCGGGGCGGCGGTGGACGGGCGGCGCGGGACGGGCGGCGTCACCGGCCACGGCGCGGCCGTACCGGTGTCGAGGAACCAGCGGTCGCCCGCCCGTACGACCTCCGCCGCGAGGGGTGGCACGGCGAGGGTGGTGGTGACGACGTCGGCCATGGAGACGTCCCACACCGTGCCCTTCGGCTGTTCCGACGGCTGTTCCGACAGGGCGAGCGCGGCGGCGAGGAGGCCCGTGAGCGGGTCGGCGACGGCGTCACCGACGAAGACCGGCCGGCCCTCGGCGTCCGCCGCGAGGAGCCCTCGGGAGGCGGCGACGTCGTCGCCGAAGCCGACACGGTACGAGGAGCGCCCGAACGCCGTGATCGAGATCCAGGTACAGCCGCGCTCCGCCTCCGCCCGCGCGTCCAGGCCGAAGCCGGCGAGCGCGCGGGGCCGGGAAGCCTCGATCACCACGTCCGCGCGCCGGACGAGCGCGTGCAGGGCGACCCGGTCGCGCGGCTCGGACGGGTCGAGGACCACCGAGGCGTGGCCGGAGTGCAGCAGGTCGTAGAAGTCCGCGTTGCTCCGACGGGCCCCGTCGGGGCGGTCGGGCGTCTCGACCTTCACCACCTCGGCGCCCGCCAGACCGAGCAGATGCGCGCACAGCGGCCCGGCCCACAGCGCGCTGAAGTCGACCACGAGCATGCCCCGTACATCGCGAGGCGGGCCCGGCAACGGGCATCCGCGCCCGGGAGCGGGGCGTACGGCGCCGCCGGCGAGCCCCAACAGCTCGACCCGCTCGTCCAGTTGAGCACCGGTGTGGGCCGCCAGCCACGAGGGCAGCAGTGCGACGTCGCCGCCGATCGCCGCGCCCCACAGCAGGTGGTCGTCCGGCCGGGCGTCGGAGACGGCCGCCCAGCCGTCCCGCGTGGGCAGCAGCCGGCAACTGCCGCCGACGGAGACCCGGCCGCGTCGCCCACCTCCGGACAACGCGGCCCGCTCGGCGAGCAGCAGAGCCCCGTCGACACCGGCCAGACCGCCGAGCCGGGCGGCGAAGGTGGCGGCCGCGCCGGGGGGAAGCAGGGGAGGACCGGCGGCGTGACCGGTGAGCGGGAGGACACCGCTGCGGGCCCAGTCGTGGGCGAGGTCGGCGGGTTCGTAGGTGGTCCGGGTGGGGTGCTGGGCGTGGGTTCCGTGTGCGGTCTGGTCGGGGTGCTGGGCGTGGGTTCCGTGTGCGGTCTGGTCGGGGTGCTGGGCGTGGGTTCCGTGCGCGGTCTGGTCGGGGTGCTGGGCGTGGGTTCCGTGTGCGGTCTGGTCGGGGTGCTGGGTCTCGGTTCCGTGAGCCGTCCGGTCGGGGTGCTGGGCCTGGGTTCCGTGCGCGGTCCGGTTTGGGTGATGCGGTTCGGTCCCGTGCGCGGACTGGTGGGGGTGGTGCTCGTCCGGCCTGTACGCGGTCCAGTCGTGAGGATGCGGTTCCGTGCTGTACGCGGTCTGGTTGGGGCGATGCGGTTCCGTGCTGTGCGCGGTCCGGTCGGGGGGATGCGCCACGGTTTCGTGCGCGGTCCGGTCGGGGGGATGCGCCACGGTTTCGTGTGCGGTCCAGTCCGGGGGGTGTGGCTCGGTTTCGTGTGCGGTCCAGTCCGGGGGGTGTGGCTCGGTTTCGTGTGCGGTCCAGTCCGGGGGGTGTGGCTCGGTTTCCTGCGCGGTCCAGTCCAGGGGTTGTGGCTTGGTTCCGTTCGCCGTCCGGTCGGGGTGATGCCCCTCCGCCCCGTATCCAGCCCAGCCATGGGTGGCGCCTGTGAATTCGCCCGACGTCCCGTTGGCCATGGCTGGGATCGTAGACCGGCGGGGTGGGTTCGGGTGATAGACCGGTGTCGTGACTTCGCCCTCTGTGATCACCGTCGCCGAGCTCGCGGCCGGCGCCGCCGACGGCGACCTGCTGGACGGCGAGGCGTGTCCGGAGCGGCCGTTGCTCGTCGTCGACCTGGACGCCGGACCGGCTCCGGGGGACGCGGAGTGGATGGCGGCCGTGCGTGGGGCGCTGCGCAGTGAGCGGCTGCTCGTCGGACGGTCCGCAGGGGTGGTGGAGGGGTGCCCGCCCAAGTTGCTGGAGGTCCTCGACGTCACCTTGGTGCGCGAGTCGCTAGGCGCCGAGACCGTCGTAGCCGTCGAGGACCCCGAAGCCGAGGCGACAGCCCTGTACGGGAACGCCGAGGCGCAACCGCACGCGGCGCTCGTGCTCCGGCAACTCCTGCGCATGTCGGGGAAGTTGCCCGTCCCCGAGGCGCTCGACGCCGAGTCGTTCGCGTACTCCACCCTGCTCGGTGGCCCGGGGTTCGCCGACTGGCTGGGGGCGCGCGTCCGGCGGCCCGTCGCCGTTGCCGACGAGCCCGTGCTGGTCCGGCGGGACGGCTCCACGTTGTACGTCACGCTGAACCACCCCGAGCGGCGCAACGCCCACAGCGCGCGGATGCGGGACGCGTTGGCCGCGGCGGTGGCGCCGGCCGTCTGGGACGCCGGGGTCCGCGAGGTCGTGCTCGACGGGAACGGCCCGGCGTTCTGCTCGGGCGGTGACCTCGACGAGTTCGGTACCGCGCCCGACCTCGCGACGGCTCACCTCGTCCGCACCCGGGCGGGCGCCGCACGGCAACTGCACGCGATCGGCGACCGGTTGACCGTCCGCCTGCACGGCTACTGTGTCGGCGCGGGCATCGAACTCGCCGCCTTCGCACACCGCGTGGTGGCCGCCCCCGACACGTTCGTACGGCTCCCGGAGCTGAGCATGGGGCTGATCCCGGGCGCGGGCGGGACCGTCGGGATCCCGCGCCGCATCGGCCGTTGGCGCACGCTGTATCTGGTTCTGGGTGGCGGCACGCTGGACGCCGCGGGAGCCCTCGCATGGGGGTTGGTGGACCAGGTCGAGGAGGGTCGGGGTCAGGGCAACTCGTCGAAGGCGAACGCCAGTTGACCCACCGTCGTGGCCAGCAAGCCGCTCAGGTCCGATCTCTCGTCCGCCAGCCAGTGTTCGTACGCGGTGATGCAGGCGGCCAGCACCGTGTTCCCGACGAGCCGGGGCAGCAGGTCGTCCGCGGGGCGTCCGGTGCGGCGCGCCACGAAGTCCGTCACGACCGCACGCCACGAGGCGTACCGCAGGGTCGCGTCCGCCTGGAGGGTCGGTACGCGCAGGATGAGAGCCATGCGCTGGCGGTGCCAGGGCACGATCGCGGGGTCGAAGCGGTTGAACTCGACGACGGCCTCCCGCACCGCCTCCATGAGCGGAGCAGTCGGGTCGGAGGCCGCCAACAGGCCCTCCAGTCGGACCAGTTGTTCCTCGAAGTCGCCCCACACCAGGTCGTTCTTGGAGGCGAAGTAGCGGAAGAAGGTACGGCGCCCGATCCCGGCCGCCGCGGCGATGTCGTCGACCGTGGTCCGGTCGAAGCCGTGCCGGGCGAACAACTCGAAGCCGAGCCGCTCCAGTTCGGCCCGCGAGGTGGCACGGGGGCGGCCCGTCCTGGCCCCTCCCGGGGTGGCCACCGCTGTGTCCCGACCCGGCTCCACCAGGCCTTTCACCCCCATCATCGCCCGCCTGCCGCCCGTCCACGACCGGGGTCAGCCTAGCCGAACGCCGTCCGGCGTCAGCGTTCCGTCAGGTTTCGTCAACAAGTGCCGTCCGCACGGCCCTTCACTTTCGGCACCCGGTGCCATTACTGTCCGGGCATCCGATGGGATGCGGTCCGTGGCGTACGGCTGCGGAGCCGCGGGATGTCAAGGAGAGCCGTATGACCGAGCTCCACACCGTCCCCGCAGACGAGGCCCCGGCCACGGCGGAGGCCCCCGAGGAACCGCTGATCGAGGCCGACGACCTCATCGAAGAGGTCTCCATCGACGGCATGTGCGGCGTCTACTAGGGGCCGCCGGATGACCGGGATGGATCTCGACCGCCCCTGGGACCTGCATCCGCAGGTCGCGGTCCGGCCGGAACCCTTCGGCGCGCTGCTCTACCACTTCGGGACCCGCCGGCTCTCCTTCCTCAAGGACCGCCGCCTCCTCACGGTCGTGCAGTCCCTCGCCGCGGCGCCCACGGCACGGGAAGCCTGCGTGGGTGCGGGCGTAAGGGAGTCCGAACTCCCGCACTACCACAGGGCCTTGGCCGCACTCGCGGAGTCCTCGATGGTCGTGGGGAGGGACGCGTGACGACCGCACCCCGGCTGGTCGACCTCTTCGAGCAGGGGCTCGACGCGCCGATCTGCCTCACCTGGGAACTGACCTACGCCTGCAACCTCGCCTGCACCCACTGCCTTTCGAGCTCCGGGCGGCGCGACCCGCGCGAGCTGAGCACCGCCGAGTGCAAGGCCGTCATCGACGAACTGGAGGCCATGCAGGTCTTCTACGTCAACATCGGCGGCGGTGAGCCCACGGTCCGCGCCGACTTCTGGGAACTCCTGGACTACGCCACCGCCCATCACGTGGGCGTGAAGTTCTCCACCAACGGCGTCCGGATCACGCCCGAGGCCGCCGAACGCCTCGCCCGCAACGACTACGTCGACGTACAGATCTCCCTCGACGGCGCCACCGCCGACGTCAACGACGCGGTCCGCGGCGCCGGTTCGTACGCCACGGCGATCCGGGCGCTGGAGCACCTGGCCGCCGCCGGCATGCGGAACGTCAAGCTCTCCGTGGTCTGCACCCGCCACAACATCCCGCAACTGGACGCCTTCAAGGCCCTGGCCGACCGTCACGGCGCCACACTCCGCCTGACCCGGCTGCGCCCGTCGGGGCGCGGCGCCGAGGTCTGGGACGAGCTGCACCCGACCGCCGCCCAGCAACGCGAGCTGTACGACTGGCTGTCGGCGCACGGCGACCGGGTGCTCACCGGGGACTCCTTCTTCCATCTCTCCGCCTACGGCCAGGCACTGCCCGGCCTCAACCTCTGCGGCGCGGGCCGTGTCGTCTGTCTCATCGACCCGGTCGGTGACGTGTACGCCTGCCCGTTCGCGATCCACGACGAGTTCCTCGCCGGGAACGTCCGCGCTCCCGGCGGCTTCCACCGGGTGTGGCGCGACTCCGAGCTGTTCGGACGGCTGCGCGCCCCGCAGCACGGGGGCGCGTGCGCCTCGTGCGGTTTCTACGACACCTGCAAGGGCGGCTGCATGGCCGCGAAGTTCTTCACCGGGCTGCCGTTGGACGGCCCGGACCCCGAGTGCGTCCAGGGGTACGGCGAGCAGCAGCCGAGCCGCCCGCGGCCGCGCTCCTCCGTGGACCACTCCCGGCGCCGCGGGCCCGTCGACCTCGTGCTCACCCGCCGCCCGCCGGTGAGCGACTGCGCCGAGAACCCGCTGGCCGGGCTGCACCTGACGAGAGAGGACGGGGCCCATGGCTAGGAACGCCTGGTTCGAGTCGGTCGCCGAGGCCCAGCGCCGGGCGAAACGGAGGCTGCCCGGCACGGTCTACGGCGCCCTCGTCGCGGGCTCGGAACGGGGCCGCACCATCGACGCCAACATCGCCGCCTTCGCCGAACTGGGCTTCGCCCCGAAGGTGGTCGGCCATCACGCGGAGCGCGACTTGTCGACGACCGTGCTGGGCGTACCGACCGCCCTTCCGGTACTGATCTCGCCCACCGGCGTCCAGGCCGTCGACCCGGACGGAGAGGTGGCCGTGGCCCGCGCCGCCGCCGAGCGGGGCGTGATCATGGGGCTCAGCTCGTTCGCGAGCAAGCCGGTGGAAGAGGTCGTGGCCGCCCAGCCCGACACCTTCTACCAGCTGTACTGGAGCGGTACCCGCGACACCATGGTGCAGCGCATGGACCGGGCCCGGCAGGCCGGCGCCAAGGCCCTCATCGTCACCCTCGACTGGTCCTTCTCCCACGGCCGCGACTGGGGCAGCCCCGCCATCCCCGACCGGCTCGACCTGAAGACCGTGCTGCGCTTCGCCCCCGACGTGCTGCCCCACCCGGGCTGGCTGTGGAAGTACGCCAGATCCGGCCGACTGCCCGACCTGACCGTGCCCAACCTCCGTCCCTCCGGCGGCCGGGCGCCCACCTTCTTCGGCGCCTACGGCGAGTGGATGCAGACCACGCCCCCCACCTGGGACGACGTCAAGTGGCTGCGCGAGGAGTGGGGCGGCCCCTTCCTCCTCAAGGGCGTGACCCGCGTCGACGACGCCCGGCGCGCCGTGGACGCCGGCGTGTCGGCCCTGTCCGTCTCCAACCACGGCGGCAACAACCTCGACACCACCCCGGCCGTCATCCGCGTCCTGCCCTCCATCGCCGCAGCGGTCGGCGACCAGATCGAAGTCCTGCTGGACGGGGGCGTACGACGCGGCGGCGACGTCGCCAAGGCACTCGCCCTCGGCGCGCGGGCCGTGCTCATCGGCCGGGCGTATCTCTGGGGCCTCGCCGCCAACGGACAGGCCGGCGTCGCCAACGTCCTGGACATCATGCGCGGTGGCCTCGACTCGGCCGTCCTGGGCCTCGGGCACGCCTCCGTGCACGAACTGTCGCGCGACGACCTGGTGATACCGCCGGGGTTCGAACTGACGCTGGGCGCGGACCCGGCGGCAGTCCGACCATGACGCGGGAACACGCCGACCTGGCAGGCCATGCCTGGCCGGACGTACCGCACGGCCCGCTGGTCCTCGTCCCCGTCGGATCCACCGAGCAGCACGGCCCGCATCTGCCGCTGGACACCGACACGGTGATCGCGTGCGCCGTGGCCCGAGAAGCGGCCGACGCCCTCCCCGGTCGCCCCCTGGTGGCGGCCGCCCTGCCCTACGGCGCCAGCGGCGAGCACGCGCACTTCCCGGGCACCGTCTCGATCGGCCACGAGGCCCTGCACGCGGTGCTGGTGGAACTGACGCGCTCCCTCGCCCTGTGGGCGGGACGGGTCGTCTTCGTCAACGGCCACGGCGGCAACGTCGCCACCCTGCGCGGCGCCGTCGGGCAGCTCCGGGAGGAGGGCCACGCCGTCGACTGGGTGCCGTGCGCGGTGCCCGGCGGGGACGCGCACGCCGGTCGTACGGAGACCTCGCTGATGCTGCGCCTGGCACCCGGGTCCGTACGGCTCACCGAGGCCGCGCCCGGTGACCCCCGGCCGATCGCCGCCCTGATGCCGGACCTGGTGGCCCGGGGAGTCCGTGCCGTCTCGCCGTCCGGGGTGCTCGGCGATCCGACCGGGGCGACGGCCGAGGAGGGGCGGCGGGTCCTCACGGAGATGGTGTCCGCCGCCGTACGGCGGATCACCGCCGCCGCTCCGGCACCGGGGGATGATAGAAGGCGTTCATGACCAACTCGCTCCTCCTCTGCCCTCCGGACGGTGTCCGATGACCGCGGGTGCCGACACCCCCGACGGCCGGGGCCGCACCGGACTCGACCGCACCGGCCTCGATCTGACCGGAAACCCCCGGGTCAAGGTCCGTGACGTGAAGCTGCTGTCGAGCCACTGGTACGTCGAGCGGGCCACCACCTTCGACTTCCGACGTGGCGACGGCAGTTGGAGCACCCAGCAGCGCGAGACGCACGACCGCGGCAACGGCGCCACCATGCTCCTCTACGACACCGAACGCGAAACCGTCCTGCTCACACGGCAGTTCCGGTTCCCCGTGTACGTCAACGGCCACCCGGACGGCATGCTCGTCGAGACCCCGGGCGGGCTGCTCGACGACGAGGACGAGCACCCGGAGATCGCGGTGCGGCGGGAGGTGGTCGAGGAGACCGGGCACACCATCGGTGAGGTCCGGCACGTCTTCGACGTGTACATGAGCCCGGGTTCCGTCACCGAGCGGGTCAGCTTCTACGCCGCCTCCTACGGCGCCGCCACCCGCACCCACGAGGGCGGGGGCCTCGACGAGGAGGGCGAGGACATCGAGATCCTCGAACTGCCCTTCCGCAGGGCCCTGGAGATGATCCGCACCGGCGAGATCGCCGACGCCAAGACGATCATGCTGCTCCAATGGGCGGCGCTGGAAGGCCCGTTCGCCACCTCGTGACCCGGCCGCTTGACTTGAAGTGCGCTCCAGCGTGAAGACTCCCGTCCGTACCCGACAAGACGGGTGCGAACGGGAGGGGAGCCCCATGAAGTACCGCACCATCGGCACCGATCCGAAGAACCGCCGCGAGGTCAGCGTCCTCGCCCTCGGCGCCATGCTGTTCGGCTCGCGTACGGACGAGGAGACGTCCTTCGCTCTCCTGGACCGCTATGTCGAGGCGGGCGGCAACTTCGTCGACACGTCCGACAACTACGCCTTCTGGGTCGACGGCGGCCAGGGCGGCCAGAGCGAGGAACTCCTCGGCCGCTGGCGGCGCAGCCGTGGCATCGGCGAGGAGATCTTCATCGCGACCAAGCTCGGCGCCCGCCCCCTGGCACCCGGTACCAGCTACGTCGACAACGCGGAGGGCCTCTCGGCGAAGGTGATCCGGGAGTCCGCCGAGCGCAGCCGGGAACGGCTGGGAGTGGAGAAGCTGGACCTGCTCTACGCGCACATCGAGGACTACGACGTACCCCTGCGGGAGACCGTCGAGGGCTTCGCCGAACTCGTCGCCGAGGGCACGGTCGGGCTGCTCGGCGTCAGCAACCACGCCATGTGGCGGGTGGAGCGGGCCCGCGCGATCGCCGCCGCGGCGGGACTGCCGGGCTATGAGGTGCTCCAGTACGCCCACAGCCATCTGCGGCCCCGCCTCGACGTGCCGGACGACTTCTGGCCCGACGGCAGCCTCGGCCACGCGGGCCCCGAGCTCCTCTCCTATCTGCGCGAGGAGCCCGCCCTCACCCTGGTCGCCTACTCACCTCTCCTCAAGGGCGCCTACACCCACCCGGACCGCCTGCCGGCCGACTTCGACCACCCGGGCACCCCCGCCCGGCTCACGGCCCTGCGGGAGGTGGCGCGGGAGACCGGCGCGACCGTCAACCAGGTGGTCCTCGCCTGGCAGATCGGCGGCCCCCTGCCGATCCTCCCGCTGGCCGGCGTCTCCACCCTGGCCCAGCTGGAGGAGAACCTGGCCGCCGTCGACCTGGAACTGACGGAGGACCAGCGGGCCCGCCTGGACGCGGTCCACTAGGTCCGCATGAGCAGCTGGAAGTCGAAGGCGTAGCGGGACGCGCGGTAGATGTGGGTGCCGTACTCCACCGGGCGGCCCGTGTCGTCGTAGGCCGTGCGCTGCATCGTCAGCAGTGCCGTGCCCTCCCGCTCGTCGAGGCGGGCCGCCTCCTCGGCCGTGGCCGAGCGGGCGCCGATGGTCTGGCGGGCGCTGTGCAGGGTGATGCCCGCCGAGCGCATCAGCCGGTACAGGCCCGTCGTCTCCAGCCTGGCGGTGTCGAGTTCGAGGAGCGTCGCGGGCAGGTAGTTGCACAGGAACGCGACCGGCTGGCCGTGCGTGGCGCGCAGCCGTTCCAGTACGACGACGTCGGCGCCCTCCGCGATACCGAGGGCGGCGGCGACGTCGGCGGTCGCCGGGACGTGCTCGTTGCGCAGCACCGTCGTGGTCGGCCCCTGTCCGGCCGCCTCCAGGTCGTCGTAGAGACTGCTCAGTTCGAGCCCGCGCTTGACCTGGCTGTGCACCACCTGCGTGCCCACCCCGCGCCGCCGCACCAGCAGCCCCTTGTCGACCAGGGTCTGGATGGCCTGGCGGACGGTGGGACGGGACAGGCCGAGGCGTACGGAGAGGTCGATCTCGTTGCCCAGGAGGTTGCCCGGGGCGAGGGCCCCGTGCTCGATCGCCGCCTCCAGCTGCTGGGCGAGCTGGTAGTAGAGCGGCACCGGACTGCCCCGGTCCAGGGCGAAGTCCAGGGAGTCGAGTGCGGGAGCGGCAGCGGCAGCGGTGCGCGGACGACCGCCGGTCTTCGCCATGGGGGTACCTCCCTGGGTGGTGCGGGTGCGGGGCGTCACAGGTGGGGGCGGCGAGTGGCGACCTCGCGGTCGTACTCCGCCCTCGCCCGTACGGCGGCCTCGCGGGACGCGGTCTCGGCCACCGGCACGTCCCACCAGGCCTCGGCCGCAGGAGCGGTCGGCGTGGCGGTGTCCGTCTCGACGTAGACGCAGGTCGGCCGGTCGGAGGCGCGGGCCGTGGCGAGCGCGTCCCGCAGTTCACGGACCGTCTTGGCGCGCAGCACGTCCATGCCGAGGCTGCCCGCGTTGGCGGCCAGGTCGACCGGGAGCGGGGCGCCGGAGAAGGTGCCGTCGGCGGCGCGATAGCGGTAGGCGGTGCCGAACCGCTCGCCGCCGACCGCCTCGGACAGGCCGCCGATGGAGGCGTAGCCGTGGTTCTGGATGAGGAGGAGGTTGATCGGCAGGCCCTCCTGGACGGCCGTGACGATCTCGGTCGGCATCATCAGATAGGTGCCGTCGCCGACCAGCGCCCACACGGGGGTGTCGGGGGTGGCGTGCTGGACGCCGATGGCGGCCGGGATCTCGTAGCCCATGCAGGAGTAGCCGTACTCCAGGTGGTACTGACGGGGGCTGCGGGCGCGCCACAGCTTGTGCAGGTCGCCGGGGAGCGAGCCGGCCGCGTTGATGATCACGTCGTCGTCCCCGACGACCGCGTCCAGCGCGCCGAGCACCTGGGTCTGGGTCGGTACGGCGTTCTCGTCGGCGGCGGTGAAAGCGGCGTCGACGACCCTGTTCCAGCGGTCCTTGCCCGCGCGGTACTCGTCCTCGTAAGCCGAGTTCACACGATGACCGTCCAACGCCTGCGTCAACGCCGTCAGCCCGGCGCGGGCGTCGCACACCAGGGTCCGGGCCGCCAGCTTGTGGGCGTCGAAGGCGGTGATGTTGAGGTTGACGAACCGGACGTCCGGGTTCAGGAAGAGGGTGCCGGAGGCGGTGGTGAAGTCCGTGTACCGGGTGCCGACGCCGATCACCAGGTCCGCGGTACGGGCGAGGTCGTCGCTGACGGCCGTGCCGGTGTGGCCGATGCCGCCCAGATCGGCCGGGTGGTCGTGGCGCAGGGAGCCCTTGCCGGCCTGCGTGGAGGCGACCGGCACGCCGGTGGCGTCCACGAACGTCTTGAGCGCCGCCTCGGCCCCGCTGTGGTGCACCCCGCCGCCCGCGACGATCAGCGGACGCTCGGCGGCCCGGATCGCCGCCACCGCCTCCGCCAGCTCGTACGGGTCGGGCGCGGGACGCCGTACGTGCCACACGCGCTCGGCGAAGAACTCCTCCGGCCAGTCGTACGCCTCCGCCTGGACGTCCTGGGGGAGCGCCAGGGTGACGGCGCCGGTCTCGGCGGGGTCGGCGAGGACCCGCATGGCGTTCAGGGCGGACGGGATCAGGGCCTCGGGGCGGGTGATCCGGTCGAAGTAGCGGGAGACCGGGCGCAGGGTGTCGTTGACCGACACGTCGGCCTCGGTGGGGTGCTCCAGCTGCTGGAGCAGCGGGTCGGGGGCGTGCGAGGCGAAGTAGTCGCCGGGCAGCAGGAGGACCGGGAGGCGGTTGATGGTGGCGAGGGCGGCGCCGGTGACCAGGTTGGTGGCGCCGGGACCGATGGACGTCGTCACGGCCTGTGCGGAGAGCCGGTCGAGCTGGCGGGCGTAGCCGACGGCAGCGTGCACCATGGCCTGCTCGTTGCGGCCCTGGTGGAAGGGCATCGCGTCCTCGCCGGCCTCCAGGAGGGCCTGTCCCACGCCCGCCACGTTGCCGTGCCCGAAGATGCCCCACGTACCGGCGATCAGCCGGTGCCGTACGCCGTCGCGCTCGGTGTACTGGACGGACAGGAAACGCACCAGGGCCTGCGCGACGGTCAGGCGGCGGGTGGGGGTGCTCATCAGGACTGCTCCAGGGATGTGTGGAGGGGAAGGCGGGGGAGGCGGGGGTCGGGACGGTTCAGGGGGTGGCCGTGGCGCTCACTACGGTGCTCCGCTCAGCAGGCCCTCGATCTCCGACCGGGTCGGCATCGCGGCGGAGCAGGCGAGCCGGGAGGCGACGAGGGCGCCGGCCGCGTTGGCGTACCGCACGATGCGGTCCAGGTCCCAGCCGGACAGCAGGCCGTGGCAGAACGCGCCGCCGAACGCGTCGCCGGCGCCGAGGCCGTTGACGACCTCGACGCTCACCGGCGGGACCTCGGCGAAGCGGCCGTCGCGGTGCAGCGCGAGGACTCCCTTGGGGCCCTGCTTGACCACGGCGAGCTCGACGCCGGCCGCCAGCAACGCCTCGGCGCAGGCGCGGGGTTCGCGGACTCCGGTGGCGATCTCGCACTCGTCGAGGTTGCCGATCGCGACGGTCGCGTGGCGCAGGGCCTCGGCGTAGTAGGGGCGGGCTTCCTCGGGGTCCCCCCAGGCCGTGTCTGTCCAGAAGGCGGGCCGCCAGTCGAGGTCGAAGACCGTGGTGCCGGTCTTCGCGCGGGCCTTGAGGGCGGCGAGGGTGGCGGAGCGGCTCGGCTCCTCGCTCAGACCGGTGCCGGTGATCCAGAAGATCCGGGCCGAGCGGACGGCGAAGTAGTCCAGCTCGTCGGTGTGGATCACCAGGTCGGGGGCCTTGGGGCGACGGTAGAAGTAGAGCGGGAAGTCGTCCGGCGGGAAGATCTCGCAGAAGGTCAGGGGCGTGGGGTGGCCGGCGACCGGGGTCACCCAGCGGTCGTCGACGCCGAACTCCTTGAGCGCCTGATGCAGATAGGTGCCGAACGGATCGTCACCGGTGCGGGTGATGACGGCGGTGGAACGGCCGAGCCGGGCGGCCGCGACGGCCACGTTCGCCGCAGAACCGCCCAGGAACTTCCCGAAGGTCTGCACATCGCTCAACGGCACGCCCGACTGCAATGGATAAAGATCGACACCTATGCGACCGATCGTGATCAAGTCGAAGGGCTGGGCTGACTCGGTCATGCGCGACGCTCCTCGGACTCCGCTGGACGTGCGGGCCCCGTGGGGGCCTGCGACTCTCAGGTGTAGGCCGCAGGAGGTGATGCTGTCAATGGTTTGTACTTACATTCGGACCTGTTCGTGAAATGATGTCTTAACAAAGTATTGACAGCGGGCGGGACCAGGGATTGGATTCCGTCCCAGTACAACCGCCGTACGCACAACCGCCGTATTTGCGGCTCGCGACCCGGACATGCCAAGATCCCGGGCCTCGGATCACCGAGATCTCTCTTCCTTTCCCCCGTGAGCACAGTGAGGTGCAGGAAAGATGGACCGCTCTTCTCGCTCCCAGTCCCGCCGGTTCGCCCCAGTTGTGGCGCTCGCCGCGGCGGCTGCCCTGACCCTCGCCGGCTGCTCCAGCAGCTCCGGGGGCAAGAAGTCGGAGGAGAGCGCGGACGGCGCCTCCGCCGGCAAGGCCAGCACGCCGCGTATGACGGTCGCCCTGGTCACCCACCAGTCGGCCGGTGACACCTTCTGGGACATCGTCCGCAAGGGCGCCGAGGCCGCCGCCGCCAAGGACAACGTCAAGCTCATCTACTCGAACGACCCGAGCGCGGGCGCCCAGGCCAACCTGGTGCAGAACGCCATCGACCAGAAGGTCGACGGGATCGCCGTCACCCTCGCCAAGCCGGACGCCATGAAGGACGTCGTCGCCAAGGCGAAGGCCGCGAACATACCCGTCGTCGGCCTCAACTCCGGTGTCAGCGAATGGCAGAAGCTCGGTCTGCTGGAGTTCTTCGGCCAGGACGAGACGGTCGCCGGTGAGGCCCTCGGCAAGCGCCTCAACGACGAGGGCGCGAAGAGCGCCGTCTGTGTCATCCAGGAGCAGGGCAACATCGGTCTGACCCAGCGCTGTGACGGCGTCGAGAAGACCTTCGACGGCAAGCTCCAGACGCTGAACGTCAACGGCACCGACATGCCGTCGGTGAAGTCGACGATCACCGCCAAGCTCAGCCAGGACAAGTCCATCGACTACGTCGTCGCCCTCGGCGCCCCCTTCGCGCTGACGGCCGCGCAGTCGGTGTCCGACGCCGGCAGCAAGGCCAAGGTCGCCACGTTCGACCTCAACAAGGACCTGACCGGCGCCATCAGCAAGGGCACCATCGCCTTCGCCGTCGACCAGCAGCCCTACCTCCAGGGCTACCTGGCGGTCGACTCGCTGTGGCTCTACAAGAACAACGGCAACTACATGGGCGGTGGCGAGCAGCCGGTGCTGACCGGTCCCGCCTTCGTCGACAAGACCAACGTCGACGCGGTCGCGCAGTACGCCGCGAAGGGCACTCGGTGATCCGTATGACCCAGCACGCCGAGCCGGCGGTGACCACACCGCCGGCCCCCGGCCCGAAGGAGACCGACGGCCGGACCGCTCAACGTCCTTTGGCGCTGCGGCTGTTGGCCCGCCCCGAGGTGGGTGTGTTCCTCGGTGCCGTCGCCGTCTACGTGTTTTTCCTGATCGCGGCCCCGCCGGTGCGCGAGGGCAGCGCGATGGCCAACATCCTCTACCAGTCGTCGACCATCGGGATCATGGCCCTGCCGGTCGCGCTGCTGATGATCGGCGGCGAGTTCGACCTCTCGTCCGGCGTCGCGGTCATCACCTCCGCGCTCACCGCGAGCATGCTGGCCTACCAGCTCACCATGAACGTGTGGGTGGGCGTGGTCGCGGCCCTGGCCGTGTCGCTCGCCATCGGGTTCCTCAACGGCTGGCTCGTCGTCAAGACCGGCCTGCCGAGCTTCCTCATCACCCTGGGCAGCTTCCTGATCCTCCAGGGCGTGAACCTCGCCGTCACCAAGCTCGTCACCGGCAACGTCGCCACCGACGACATCAGCAACATGGACGGCTTCGCCGGAGCCAAGAAGGTCTTCGCCTCCTCCTTCGAGGTCGGCGGCGTACAGATCAAGATCACGATCGTGTACTGGCTGGTCTTCGCCGCGCTGGCCACCTGGGTGCTGCTGCGCACCAGGTACGGCAACTGGATCTTCGCCGTCGGCGGCAACAAGGAGAGCGCGCGGGCCGTCGGTGTCCCCGTCACCTTCACCAAGATCTCGCTGTTCATGCTGGTCGGGTTCGGCGCCTGGTTCGTCGGCATGCACAACCTGTTCTCCTTCAACACCGTGCAGTCCGGCGAAGGCGTCGGCCAGGAGCTCATCTACATCTCCGCGGCCGTCATCGGCGGCTGTCTGCTGACCGGTGGCGCCGGCTCCGCGATCGGCCCGGTCTTCGGGGCGTTCATGTTCGGCATGGTGCAGCAGGGCATCGTGTACGCCGGCTGGAACCCGGACTGGTTCAAGGCCTTCCTCGGCGTGATGCTGCTCGGCGCCGTCCTGATCAATCTGTGGGTCAGCCGTACGGCGACCCGGAGGTGACGTGATGACAACCAACGGAACCCACGGGGCCGTCCTCGCCGACACCGAGCCCGAGGGGAGCGACGGCGTGATCGTCGAACTCCGCAACGCCGGCAAGTCGTACGGCAACATCCGCGCCCTGCACGGCGTCGACCTCAAGGTCCATCCCAGCCAGGTCACTTGTGTGCTCGGCGACAACGGCGCCGGCAAGTCGACCCTGATCAAAATCATCTCGGGCCTGCACCAGCACACCGAGGGCGACTTCCTCGTCGACGGCGCCGCGGTGCGCTTCTCGACGCCGCGCGAGGCCCTCGACAAGGGCATCGCCACCGTCTACCAGGACCTCGCCGTGGTCCCGCTCATGCCGGTGTGGCGCAACTTCTTCCTCGGCTCCGAGATGACCAAGGGCCCCTGGCCGCTGCGGCGCCTCGACATCGAGCGGATGAAGAAGACCGCCGACGAGGAGCTGCGCAACATGGGCATCGTCCTGGACGACATGGAACAGCCCATCGGCACGCTCTC
This sequence comes from Streptomyces sp. NPDC051913, assembly GCF_044593635.1. Taxonomy (NCBI): domain Bacteria; kingdom Bacillati; phylum Actinomycetota; class Actinomycetes; order Kitasatosporales; family Streptomycetaceae; genus Streptomyces; species Streptomyces sp. NPDC051913. The sequence continues at coordinate 146,352 of NZ_JBIUCI010000004.1, forward strand.
GGGTGGCCAGCGCCAGTGTGTGGCCATCGCCCGCGCCGTCTACTTCGGCGCCCGGGTACTGATCCTGGACGAGCCGACCGCCGCCCTCGGCGTCAAGCAGTCCGGCGTGGTGCTGAAGTACATCGCCGCCGCCCGCGACCGCGGTCTCGGCGTCATCTTCATCACCCACAACCCGCACCACGCCTACATGGTCGGCGACCACTTCAGCGTCCTGCGCCTGGGCACGATGGAGCTCAACGCCTCCCGTGACGAGGTCAGTCTCGAAGAGCTGACCAACCACATGGCGGGTGGTTCCGAACTCGCGGCGCTCAAGCACGAGTTGTCGCAGGTGCGGGGCGTGGACGTCGAGGAACTCCCCGAGGCCGGCGACCTCAAGGCGCCGGTGGTGACGGCCAAGGACGACAGGCCGTGACCGCCCTGGACCGCATCCGGGTCGGTTCCGCCCCGGACTCCTGGGGCGTCTGGTTCCCGGACGACCCCCGACAGGTGCCCTGGGAACGCTTCCTGGACGAGGTCGCCGAGGCGGGCTACGCGTGGATCGAGCTGGGTCCGTACGGCTATCTGCCGACCGACCCGGCCCGGCTCACCGACGAGGTGACCAGGCGGGGCCTCAAGGTGTCGGCCGGCACGGTCTTCACCGGGCTGCACCGCGGCCCCTCGGTGTGGGAGTCGACCTGGGAGCACGTCAGCCAGGTCGCCGCCCTCACCCAGGCCATGGGGGCCCGGCACCTGGTCGTCATCCCCTCCTTCTGGCGGGACGACAAGACCGCCGAGCTGCTCGAACCCCCGGAGCTGACCCACGAGCAGTGGGCCCACCTCACCAAGGGCATGGAGCGGCTCGGACACGAGGTCAAGGAGACGTACGGCCTCGACCTCGTCGTCCACCCGCACGCCGACACCCACCTCGACACCGAGGACCACGTCGAGCACTTCCTCGACTCGACCGACTCCGAACTCGTCAACCTCTGCCTGGACACCGGGCATTACGCCTACTGCGGCGGCGACAGCGTCAAGCTGATCGAGACGTACGGCGAACGCATCGGCTATCTGCACCTCAAGCAGGTGGACCCCGTGATCCTCGCCGACGTGGTGGCGAACGAGGTGCCGTTCGGCCCGGCCGTACAGCGCGGAGTGATGTGCGAACCGCCCTCCGGAGTGCCGGAGTTGGAGCCGGTGCTGATGGCGGCGCAGAAGCTGGGCGTGGAACTGTTCGCGATCGTCGAGCAGGACATGTACCCGTGCGAGCCGGACCGGCCACTGCCGATCGCGGTGCGCACCCGCAAGTTCCTGAGGTCCTGCGGCGCCTGAAGGGGGCGACCTCCATGACGCGGAGCGACACGCTACGAGTCGCGGTCATCGGCACGGGAAAGATGGGCACGGACCATGTGCGGCGCCTGACGGAGGTCATCAGCGGGGCGCGGGTGAGCGCCGTCGTGGACGTCGACGCGGAGCGGGCCAAGGCCGTCGCGGCCCGCGTCGACGGCTGCACCGCGTACACCGACCCGCTCTCCGCGATGGACGCGGACGACGTCGACGCCCTGCTGATCGCCTCACCGGGCCCCGCGCACGAGGCCGCGCTGCTGGCCGCCCTCGAACGCGACCTCCCGGTGCTGTGCGAGAAGCCGCTCACCCCGGACGCGGCCTCGGCCCTGCGCGTCCTGGAGGCCGAGCGCGAACGGGGCCGGCGGCGGATCCAGGTCGGCTTCATGCGGCGCTACGACCCCGAGTACGCGCGCCTCAAGGCCCTGCTGAACACGGGGCAGTTGGGCCGTCCGCTGATGCTGCACAACCGGCATCGCAACGCGGCCAGCCCGCCCTTCTTCACCAGCGAGATGCTCATCAGCGACTCGGTGGCGCACGAGACGGACGCGACCCGCTGGCTGCTCGGCCAGGAGATCACCGCCGTCACCGTGCTGCGGCCCAGGCCCTCGGCCAACGCGCCGGACGACCTTCAGGACCCGCAGTTCGTGGTGTTCGAGACGGACGGCGGCGCGGTCGCCGACGTGGAGATCTTCGTCAACTGCGGCTTCGGCTACCAGGTCCAGGCCGAGGTGGTCTGCGAACGCGGCACCGCCCGCATCGGCGACGGCCACGCGATGGTCACCAACATGGCGGGGCGCTGGGGCGGCACCATCGCCCAGGACTTCACCGACCGCTTCGCCGACGCCTACGACCGCGAACTCCAGGCCTGGGCCGACGCCACCCATCGCGGGGAGGTCACCGGGCCGAGCGTCTGGGACGGCTACGCGGCGGCCGCCGTGTGCGAGGCGGGGGTGCGGTCGCTCACGGACGGTGGGCGGGTGGAGGTGGAGCTGGTGGAACGGCCGGGGCTGTACGCCTGATCCAGTTCCTCCCAAGTGGACCGGTCCGCAAGGAATCCGGGTGTCTACCGTCGGCCCATGCAGCGTATTCACCTCGTCGACGCCTGCAACAGCTCGCGGCCGAACTGCGGCACTCCGAAACGGCGTTCGCCCTGCCGCTGCCCGCCGGCACCGAGGCGGACTGGGCGATCCGCTGGTTCACGCCCAAGGTGGAGTCCAAGCTGTGCGGCCACGCCACCCTGGCCACCGGTCCCGGTCCCGGGCGGACTGGCCGACGCCCTGACCGTGGCTCCCCACGCGACCTACCGCACCCAAGGGCTCGGGGACCTCCTGACCGTCCTGCCCGACGAGGCGACCGTGCGGACCCTGACCCCGGACCTCACCGCGCTGGCCGCGCTGACGGACGGGAGGGGCTGCGCGGCATCATCGTCACGGCCGTGACGGCCGTGACGGACGGGGTGGCCGGGGTGGCCGGGGCGGAAGAGGCAGGAGGGCCGGGAGGGGCGTCGTACGACTTCGTCTCGCGGTTCTTCGCGCCCGCCCGCGGGCTCCCCGAGGACCCGGTCACCGGCAGCGCGCACACCGCCCTCGCGCCCTACTGGGCCGAACGCCTGGGCCGGGAGCGGCTGGTCGGGGCCCAGGTGTCCGAGCGCGGCGGCATCGTCCGCACGGCGGTGCTCGGGGACCGTGTCCATCTCACCGGCGACGCCGTCACCGTGCTTCAGGGAGTGCTCGTGTGAAGACCACCATCGCCTGGCCCGGCCCGTTGTAGTCCTCCTCGACGCGGGCGTCGAAGCCCAGGCCGCGGTGGAAGGCGACCGAGCCCTCGTTGGTGACGGAGGTGATGGCCTTGAGGCGGACGGCTCCCTGCTTCCGGGCGGCCTCGGTGAAGGCGTCGTACAGCCGCCGCCCGAGACCGGTGCCGCGGGCGTCGTCGCGGGTGGCGATCAGATGGACGTAGCCGGTGCGGTCGGGCGTGACGAACCCGACCAGATAGCCGCGGATGCCGTCCTCGGCGCGGGCGACCAGGCACGTCGACCCGAACTCCTGCACAAGGGCCAGGGGATGGAGCGACCGGAGGTCCCGGTCGCCCCAGTAGCGGGGGTGGTCCGCGAGGACCTGCTGGATGTCGGTGACATGAGCGGGGACGATGTGCGCGGTCATGCCCCGATCATGCCAGCGGCGAGCAGGCCCCTACCGGCCGACGACCGACCGCGGCCGTGGCTCGAAGCCCGCCGCGCGGTAGCCCGCGTCGATCAGTTCCATCGTCGCCACCGCGTCGTCCGCGTCGAGCGGCAGCGGCGTGCCCTCGCGGACCCGGGCCGCGAACGCGTCCAACTGGTAGGTGTACGACGACCTGGTGCCGAGGCGTTCCGTGCGCTCGCCGTCCGCCGTGCGCACCACGACCCGGTCGTCGAGGTGCGGCAGCACGAAGTTCGTCGCCGTCGCCTCACCCCGGCTGCCGACGATCCGGCAGCTCATGTCCAGGCCGTCGTAGGCCATGTGACAGCGCGCCGAGGCGGTGGCCCCGCTCGGGAACTCCAGCTCCCCGTCCAGCCATTCGTCCACGCCCGGCGCCCCGGCCCGCTCGCCGCCGCGCGCGGAGACGAGCCGCGGCGCGCCGCCGCCGAACGGGGCCAGCATGCGCACGGCGTGCAGGCCGTAGCAGCCCAGGTCCATCACGGCGCCGCCGGCCAGCGGCAGCGACCAGCGCGGGTCGGTGTCCGGCGGCGCGGCGATCGCGACCATCGTCTCCACCCGCTGGAGCTCGCCGAGTTCACCGCTCTCCAGCAGCTCGTGCAGGCGGCGGGTGACCGGGTGGAAGAGGTAGTGGAAGGCCTCCATGAAGACCGCCCCGGACTTCGCCACCGCCTCCCGCACCTCGGCGGCCTCCTCGGCGTTGCTCGCCGACGGCTTCTCGGAGAGCACGTGCTTGCCGGCCGCGAGGGCGGCGAGGTTCCACGGCCCGTGCAGACCGTTCGCGAGGGGGTTGTAGACCACCTCGACCTCGGGGTCCGCGATCAGGTCGGCGTAGGAGTCCACGACCCGTTCCACGCCGTGCTCGCGCGCGAACTCCTTGGCCCGGGACCGGTCGCGGGCGGCCACCGCGACGACACGGTGGCCGGTCGAACGGGCCGGGCCGATCAGGGAGCCCGCGGTGATCCGCGCGGCTCCCAGTACTCCGATGCGCAGTGGTTCCCGGCCCGGCTCGCTCATGCCTGCCGTACCTCCTGGATGGTGACGGGGCGGTGCTCGTGCAGGGACAGTGTGCACGCCTCGGCGATCCAGCCCGCCTCCAGGGCGTCCTCCACCGTGCACGGCGAGGGGCGCTTGCCCGCCACGACCTCGGTGAACGCGGTGAGTTCGGCGCGGTAGGCCGCGGTGAAGCGGTCCATGAAGAAGTCGTGCGGGGTCCCGGCCGGGAAGGTCACCCCGGGCTCGACCGAGCGCAGCGGCAGCTTGTCCTCCAGGCCGACCGCGATGGAGTCCTCGAAGCCGTGCAGCTCCATACGGACGTCGTAACCCCGCTTGTTGTGCCGGGAGTTGGAGATCACCGCGATCGTGCCGTCGTCCAGGGTGAGGATCGCGCCGGTGGTGTCGGCATCGCCGGCCGCCTTGATGTAGTCGGCGCCCCGGTTGCCGCCGACGGCGTACACCTCGACGACCTCGCGGCCGGTCACCCAGCGGATGATGTCGAAGTCGTGCACCGAGCAGTCGCGGAAGATGCCCCCGGACGCGGCGACGTACGCGGCCGGCGGCGGCGCCGGGTCCAGGGTCGTCGAGCGCACGGTGTGCAGCTTGCCGAGCTCGCCGGACCGCACGGCGGCCCGCGCGGCCACGAACCCGGTGTCGAAGCGCCGGTTGTAGCCGATCTGGATCGGCACGTCACTGCCCTGGACGGCCTTGAGGACCTCGACGCCCTCGCTCATGTGCTTGGCGACCGGCTTCTCGCAGAACACCGGGACGCCGGCCTCGACACCGGCCAGGATCAGCGCCGGGTGGGCGTCGGTCGCGGCGGCCACGACGATGCCGTCCACGCCCGCGGCCAGCAGGGCCTCGGGCGAGTCCACGACCTCGCCGCCGAACTTCTCCGCGGCGGCCTTGGCGGCGTCCGCGAACGGGTCGGTGAGCACGAGCGACTCGACCGCGTCGAGTCCGGAGAGGGTCTCGGCGTGGAAGGCGCCGATACGGCCGAGGCCGAGGATTCCGATGCGCATGGGGGGTGACTCCTTGAAACGGGGGATGACGGTGCGCCCCAAAGGGGCGCGGGGAACTGCGCGACCAGCCACGAACAACCCGCAGCCGACCACCGGCAAATCGTGGCAAATCCTTAGTCGAGACCCCCCAGCACGTTCTGATCCCAGTCGATCACGGAACCGGTCACAACGCCCGACCGGTCCGACAGCAGCAACACCACGAAGTCAGCGATCTCGTCGGGTTGGCCGAGCTTGCCCATCGGCAGCCGCGTGGCAGCTTCCTCACGCCAGTCGTCCCCCGCGCCGTGGAAGGTCTTCTGGGTGGCGTCCTCGCCCTCGGTCGCCGTCCAGCCGATGTTCAGGCCGTTGATCCGCACCCGGTCCCAGCGGTGTGCGTGCGCCGCGTTGCGGGTCAGGCCGATCAGCCCGGCCTTCGCGGCGACGTACGGCGCGAGGAACGGCTGCCCGCCGTGCGCGGACGACGTGATGATGTTGACGACCGTGCCGGGCGCACCCCGGCCCACCATGTCGGCGACCGCGGCCTGCATCGCGAAGAACGGCGCCTTGAGGTTGATCGCGATGTGCTGGTCGAACAAGTCGGGTGTGGTGTCGAGCAGCGTGCCCCGGGAGGTGAGACCCGCCGAGTTCACCAGGCAGTCGATCCGGCCGTACGCGGCGACGACCTCGGCCACCGACCCCTTCGCCTGCTCGGCGTCCGCGAGGTCGGCGCGCACGAACATGGCCTTGCCGCCCGCCGCCGTCAGCTCGGCCACCAACGCCTCGCCCGGCTCCGGGCGCCGCCCGGACACGGCCACGGTCGCGCCCTCGCGGACGGCGGCCCGGGCGATCGCCGCGCCCACGCCCTGGCTGCCCCCGTTGACGAGGACGACCTTGCCGTCGAGGAGGCCCTGAAGCCCCTGAGATCCCTGAAGTGCCATGGGGGATGTGTTCCTTTCAGCTCTCGCGTCGCTCGGCGCGCGCCCGCAGCTCGTCCCGCAGCGTGCGCGGCGTCCACCGCTCGCTGAGCGCACGGCGGACCAGATCCGCCTGCGAGGGCGGGGCCAGACCGTCCACCGGGGGGTCACTGTCGAGGTTGGTGGGGAAGGGGTAGCCCTCGGCGCTGGCGGCGATGACGTTCGCCAGCCACTCCTCGCTCGCGCCCTCGGTGGCGCGGCGCAGCAGCACGGGGTAGACCGCGTTCGCCATCGTCTCCCGGTCCACGGTCTCCATGGCCCGCCCGAACGCCGAGGACACCTGGAGCAGATTGGCGACCCGCCGCACATCCGTGGTGCGGTTGGTGCCGGCCGCGTGGAACAGCGCCGGGTTGAAGAAGGCGGCGTCGCCCTTGGCCAGCGGCAGCTGGACGTGGTGCTCCTTGAAGTACGCCTGGAACTCCGGCCGCCGCCAGGCCAGATAACCCGGCTCGAAGGTTTGTGAGTACGGCAGGTACAGCGTCGGCCCGGACTCCACCGGCATGTCGCAGTGCGCGACCGCGCCCTGGAGCGTGAGCACGGGGGAGAGACGGTGCACATGGGACGGATAGGCGGCGGCCACCTCGTCGGAGAGGAAACCGAGGTGGTAGTCGCGGTGCGCGGTCTGGGCCAGGCCGCCGGGGTTGACCACGTTGACCTGGGAGGTGACCTGATAGCCGGGGCCCAGCCAGGCCTCCGCGACCAGGGCGAGGACGGGGTTGGCGTAGTAGTCGGCGAACGCCGTCGGGTCGTAGAGGGCGGCCTTCTCCAGCGCGTTCCACACCCGCTCGTTGGCTCCGGGCGTCGCGAAGTGGTCGCCGGCGGTGGCGCCCGCCGCGTCCTGCTCGCGGATCAGCGCCTCGAAGACCGCGCTCGCCCGGTCGACGACCGCGGCGTCGGGGAACGCGCCGCGGAAGACCACGACCCCGGGCCCGTCGGTGAGGGCCCGCACGAGCTCCTCCTGGACGTCCCGGCGGTCCTTGGCGGTACGGACGCGCTCACTGTCGTAGAGCAGGACGTTGCGCTCCACGGACGCGGCGTACGGATAGTCGGCGGGGTCGGTGGTCCGCTCCACGAGCGGGCGCAGGGCGGCGAGGTCACAGTCCTGCTCGGAGAGCCAGGCACGGCGGTGTACGGCGGTGAAGGACATCGACGTCCTCTCGGTGGCAGGGCGACAGCGCTTCGGTGACAGGGGCGACGCAGCGCTGTCATTCTTGTCAGTACAAACCCGTCGAACAACCGGCACGGAGCCATCAAAAACCCCTCAAGGAGCCCGCGCATGGGTCACCCCTTCCCGATCCGGGAAATCGCACGTCAGGCAGGGCTCAGTGAGGCCACCGTGGACCGGGTGCTGAACGGCAGGGGCGGCGTCCGGGAGAGCACCGAGCGCGAGGTCCGGCAGGCCATCGCCGACCTCGACCGGCAGCGCACGCAGGTCCGGCTCGTCGGCCGGACCTTCATGATCGACATAGTGATGCAGACGCCCGAGCGGTTCAGCACCGCCGTCCGGGCCGCGCTGGAGGCGGAACTGCCCGCCCTGCATCCGGCGGTCGTACGCTCCCGCTTCCACTTCCGGGAGACCGGCCCGGTCGAGGAGCAGGTCCGCACCCTGGACCGGATAGCCCGGCGCGGCTCCCAGGGCGTGATCCTCAAGGCGCCGGACGTCCCCGAGGTCACGGCGGCCGTCGGACGCCTGGTCGCCGCCGGCATCCCGGTCGTCACACTGGTCACCGACCTGCCCACCAGCGCCCGCCTCGGCTACGTCGGCATCGACAACCGGGCGGCCGGGGCGACGGCGGCGTATCTGATGGGCCAGTGGCTGGGGGACCGGCCCGGCAATGTCCTCACCAGCCTCAGCAGCGGGTTCTTCCGCAACGAGGAGGAGCGCGAGATGGGCTTCCGCAGCGCCATGCGGGCCCACCACCCGGATCGCACGCTGGTCGAGATCGCCGAGGGCCAGGGCCTGGACGCCACCCAGTACGACCTCGTACGCGCCGCCCTCGCCCGCGACCCGGACATCCGCGCCGTCTACTCCATCGGGGGCGGCAACTTCGCGACCCTGCGCGCCTTCGAGGACCTGGGGCGCGCCTGCGCGGTCTTCGTCGCCCACGACCTGGACCACGACAACACCCGGCTGCTGAGCGAGCACCGCCTCTCCGCGGTCCTCCACCACGATCTGCGCCAGGACCTGCGGGAGGCCTGCCACCTCGTCATGCGGGCGCACGGCGCGCTGCCCCCGGCGGGGCCGACGCTGCCGTCCGCGATCCAGGTCGTGACCCCGTACAACATGCCCAGCCGGGACTGACGGCGTACGCCTCAGCCGAGATTGACGGCGTACGCCTTGCGCAGCGTCTCGTGGACGGTCCACGTCGTACGGTCGCCCGCGCGCAGCACCGCCAGGTCGCCGGGCCCGACCTCCAGCGTCGGCCCGCCTTCCACCTCGACGGTGGCCGATCCGCTGACCACCACGAACAGCTCGTCCGCCTCGGTGTCGGTGACGACGCCCGGTGTGATCTGCCAGATGCCCCGGATCTGCTTGCCGTCCGCCGACTCCCAGACCACCTTCCCGGTCACCTCGGGCGTCCCGGACACGATCTGCGCCGGGTCGAGGGGCTCGGGTTCGAGCTCGGCGTCGGGGATGTGGACCACGAAACCGTGGCTCATTGAACTCAGGGAACTCAGGGAACTCAGGGAACTCATGGGGTGACCCTAGCCACCGTGCGCGTCCCTCCGCCGTGGACAGGGTGTGGGGTATCGGCCCAGGTGGGAGGACACTTCGTCGCGACTGGCGGCCCGACGTGATGCGCGTGATCGTGGGAGGCATGGCACAGGCCGCGGCTCCGGCCGCCGAAGCACCGCAGGCGCACGACACGCGCGAGGCCGTCCTGTTCGGCGGCGTCTACGGCGCGGTCCTGGCCTGTTCGATGGTCGCCGCGCTCACCCAGTACGGCCACACCTCCCAGGACAGCCGCCGCTACGACGCCCTGTGGCTCCTGGTCACGGCCCTCGCCTCCGCCCTCGCGCACGGCTACGCCCACTACATCGCCGAACGCACCCCGCACCGGCGCGGCGACGCCGTGCGCACGCTCGTCAACGAGTGGCCCCTGATCGCGGCCGTCCTGCCCACCGTCGCGGTGCTGGCGGGCGCGGGGTGGGGCTGGTGGCCGGCGAAGGGGGTGGAGTACCCGGCGTTCGCGCTGAACATCACCCTGCTGTTCGGCCTCGGGCTGGGCACCGCACGCTGGGCGCACCGGTCGTGGGCCACCGCCCTGCTGACCGGCGCGGTGGACGCGCTGCTGGGCGTGGGTGTGGTGGTGGCCAACGCCGTCATCAAGTGACCGCGGGGCAGGGAGCCGGAAGTGACGGAGCGTAGGGTCGGGGCCGGCCGGGGAAGGGAGCCCACATGACCACCGACGTCACCGACGAGGCGATCCAGAGCCTGCACGCCGCCGCCGACCCCCGTCTGCGCGACCTGCTCACCGCCCTCGTCCGGCACCTGCACGACTTCGCCCGCGAGACCCGGCTGACGCAACAGGAGTGGGAGGCGGCGATCCGCTTCCTCACGGCGACAGGACAGACCTGCACGGACACCCGGCAGGAGTTCATCCTCCTGTCGGACGTGCTCGGCCTGTCGATGCTGCTGGAGACACTGCACGGCCGGCACACCCCCGACGCCACCGAGTCGACCGTCCTCGGCCCCTTCCACATGACGAAGTCCCCGGCCCGCCCGCTCGGCGCGAACATCGACCTCGTCGGGGCGGGCGAGCCCTGCCTGGTCAGCGGTCGTGTCCTGGCCGCGGACGGCACCCCGCTGCCCGGCGCGACCCTCGACGTCTGGCAGGCAGACGGCAACGGCTTCTACGACGTCCAGCAGCCGGACGTCCAGCCGCCGGGCAACGGGCGCGGCCTGTTCACCACGGACAGCGAGGGCCGCTTCCGGTTCCGCACCTGCGTGCCGAGCTCGTACCCGATCCCCACGGACGGCCCGGTGGGCGACCTGCTGCGCGCCACCGGCAGGCACCCCTACCGCCCCGCCCACATCCACTTCATCGCCGCGGCCCCGGACCACACCCCGGTCACCACGCACATCTTCGTCGCGGGCGACAAGTACCTGGACTCGGACGCGGTGTTCGCCGTCAAGCAGAGCCTCGTCCGCGACTTCACCCCGACCGACGACCCGTCCCTGGCCGAGGAGTCGGGCCTGCCGAACCCGTTCCGGCACGCGCACATCGACCTCGTACTGGAGCGCGCGTGAACCACTTGACGGCCTTCACCCACGAAACGCCGCCCATGCGGGTCGTCTTCCGTCCCGGCGCCGCGACGACGGCGACCGCGGGGGAGGCCGAACGGCTGGGCCTGCGGCGGCTGCTGGTGGTTTCCGGCACGCATGGCGCCGAGGTCGCCCAGGCGGTCGCCGACTCCCTCGGCCAGGCCTGCGCGGGCCTGCACACCGGGGCCAGGATGCACGTCCCCGTCGAAGTCGCCGACCGGGCCGTGGAGGTGGCCCGGGCGGCGGACGCGGACGGCTGCGTGGCGGTCGGCGGCGGCTCGGCGATCGGGCTCGGCAAGGCGATCGCGCTGCGCACCGGACTGCCGCTGATCGCCGTGCCCTCCACCTACTCCGGTTCCGAGGCGACCCCGGTGTGGGGCCTGACCGAACACGGCGCCAAACGCACCGGCCGCGACCCGTCCGTCCTGCCCCGCAGCATCGTCTACGACCCCGAGCTCACCCTTTCCCTCCCTGTCCCGCTCTCCGTCACCAGTGGCGTCAACGCGATCGCCCACGCCGTCGAGGCCCTGTACGCCCCCGACACCTCGCCCCTGATCGCGCTGACCGCGCAGGAGGGCGTACGGGCCATGGCGGGCGCGTTGCCCCGGCTGGCCGCCGATCCCCGGGACCTGGACGCCCGCGGCCGTGCCCTCTGCGGCGCCTGGCTCTGCGGTTCCTGTCTGGGCGCCACCACGATGGGCCTGCACCACAAGCTGTGCCATGTCCTCGGCGGCACCTTCGGTCTGCCCCACGCCGAGACCCACACCGTGGTCCTGCCGTACGCCCTCGCGTACAACGCCCCCGCGGCACCGGAGGCGGCGGCGGCCGTCGCCCGCGCCCTGGGGGCGACCGAGGCCCCGACCGCCCTGTGGCGGCTGGCCGGGGACCTGGGCGCACCCCGTTCCCTCGCCGAACTCGGTCTGAAGGAGACCGACTTGGCGGTCGCGGCCGCTCAGGCGGCGGGGCAGGCGTATGCCAACCCCAGGGAGGTCACGGAGGACGGGGTGCTGGCGCTGCTGCGGGCGGCGTACGAGGGCGGGCCGCCGAGGCAGTCGTAGGCGTGGACGTCGTAGGGCACGAGTGAGCCCCCGGAGCGGCGGGCTCCGGGGGCTCACTCGATCGTGTCAGGCCTTCGCGCCGGCGACCTCCGCGGGCTGGGCCGGGCTGTCCGCGCCCACGGCCGTCGCGGGCCGCTTCTTCGGGATGAAGGAGGCGAGGAAGAAGGCGAGGACCGCCGCTCCGGCGCCGATGGCCATGACGAGCTTGAAGCCGTTCTCCGACGGGAGGGCGTGGCCGCCGAAGTCGGTGGTCAGCTGGGCGAGGAGCACCCCGGTGAGGGCGCTGGCGAAGGACGTGCCGAGCGACCGCATCAGGGTGTTGAGGCTGTTGGCCGCACCGCTCTGGGAGGGGGCGACGGCACCCATGATCAGGGCGGGCAGGGCGCCGTAGGTGAAGCCGATGCCGGCGCCGATGACACAGGACACCAGGACCATGTGCCAGAGCTCGCTCATGAGCAGGATGTTCAGGCCGTAGCCGGAGGCGACGATCAGCGTGCCGACCATCAGCGTGATCTTCGGGCCCTTGGCCGCGGTGAGCTTCGCGGACAGAGCCGACATGATCATCATCACGAAGCCCTGCGGGGCCAGTACCAGGCCGACGGTGAGCATGGACTCGCCGAGTCCGTAGCCGGTCTCCTTCGGCAGCTGCATCAGCTGCGGCAGGACCAGGGACGTGGCGAACATCGAGAAGCCGAGGGCGATCGAGGCGAGGTTGGTGAACAGGACCTGGGCCTTGGCCGTGGTGCGCAGGTCGACCAGCGGCTCCTTGGCCCGCAGCTCCCACCAGCCCCAGCTCAGCAGGACGATCACGGAGGCGGCGGCGAGACCCAGGGTCGTCGCGGAGGTCCAGCCCCAGTCGCCGCCCTTGGACACGGCGAGGAGCAGGGTGACCAGACCGGCCGACAGGCCGAGCGAGCCGACGAGGTCGAAGCGCCCGCCGGCGCGGCTGCCGGCCTCCGGGACGAAGAACAGGACGAGGAGCAGGGAGGCGACGCCGAGACCGGCGGCGATCCAGAACAGGACGTGCCAGTCCCAGTTGTCGGCGATGAACGCGGCGGCCGGCAGACCGATCGCGCCGCCGACACCGAGCGAGGCGCTCATCACCGCCGTGGAACCGGCGAGCTTCTCGGCGGGAACCGTGTCCCGCAGGATGCTGATGCCGAGCGGCACCACCGCCGCGGACAGGCCCTGGAGCACCCGGCCGATGATCATCGGTACGAGGGAGTCGGAGAGCGCGCAGACCAGGGAGCCGGCGATCAGCAGTCCGATGCTGGTCAGCAGCATCCGCCGCTTGCCGAACATGTCGCCGAGCTTGCCGACCGTGGGGGTGGCGACGGCCGCGGCCAGGAGCGTCGCGGTGACGGCCCAGGCGGCGTCGGACGCGGGGGCGTCCAGGAAGGTCGGCAGCTCGGGCACGATCGGGATGATCAGTGTCTGCATGAGCGAGACGACGATTCCGGCCATGGCCAGTACCGCCACCACGGCACTCGACCTCGGCGGGGAGGACGTCCCCGCCGAGGCGGGAGGGGCAAGGGCGTCGGACATGGCAGGCCTCCACGAAGAGCGGTGTTGCTTGAGTTACTCAACCATAATTGCATTGCTTGACTTAAGCAAGTGCATGCGGATCGTGACGGGCGATGGGTCGGCCGGGCTGATGGGGTGCGCGCGGGCTCTGCCTGGGGGCGGTGGGATCAGCGCTCTGCCGCGCCCCGGGTGACGAACGCGATCGCGGCCGCCGTCGCGGCCAGCGCGGCCACGCTGGTGAGAGCGGCGGGCAGGGAGAACCAGTCGGCCATGAACCCGATGGCGGGCGGGCCGAGGAGCATGCCGCCGTAGCCGAGGGTGGAGGCGATGGCGACACCGTCGGGTCCGGCGAGGGTGCCGGCGCGCTCGATGGCGACGGGGAAGAGGTTGGCGAGCCCGAGCCCGGTGATCACGAAGCCGAGCAGGGCGACCCACAGGGCGGGAGCGAGGGCGCCGAGAAGCATGCCGAGGGCGGCGGTCGTCCCGCCGGTGACCAGGGTGCGGGTCTGGCCGAGCCGTTCGAGCAGGCGTGTGCCGGTCAGGCGGCCGACCGTCATGGCGAGCGCGAAGCAGGAGTAACCGGCGGCGGCCACGCCCGGCGTGGTGTCCAGGTCCTGTTCGAGGTGCAGTGCGCTCCAGTCGGCGAGTGCGCCCTCGCCGTAGGCGGTGCACAGGGCGATGAGGCCGAAGGTGATGACGAGGGCGAGGGTGCGCTCTCTCGGTCGTCCGGGTCGTCCGGTTCGCTCGGGTCGCTCGGGCTGACCGGGTCGGGCCGTCGTCCGTGCCGCGCTGTCCGGCGGTATCGGTGGGGGGATGCGCAGGAGGGTGCGGCCGGTCGGCAGGGTGACGAGCAGTCCGAACAGGGCGAGGCCGACCAGGTGTTGCGTGGCGGACAGCGCTCCGGCCAGCAGCGCGCCGAGGCCGGCGCCGGTCATGCCGCCGAGGCTGAAGGCGGCGTGGAAGCTGGGCATGATCGGGCGTCGCAGGGTGCGCACCAGATCGACGGCGGCGCTGTTGAAGGCGACGTTGATGCCGCCGTACGCGCTGCCGAAGATCAGCAGTACGGCGCCCAGGGTGAGCGCCGAGTGGGTGAGTGGGGGGAGGGTGACGCTGAGGCAGAGCAGGATGGCGCAGACGACGGTGACCTGGTGGTTGCCGTAGCGGCGGCAGAGTCGGCCGGTGAGCGTCATCGTGACGACGGCGCCGGCGGAGACGCCGAGGAGGGCGAGGCCGAGGGTGGTGGCGGAGGCGTTCGTCTGTTCCTTGATCGCGGGGATGCGGACGACCCAGCCGGCGAAGAGGAAGCCGTCGAGCGCGAAGAAGACGGTGAGGGCGACGCGGAGACGGGTGAGGTCGGTACGGGTGTCGGGCACGGCGGTGTGCTGACGGGGTTTGTTTATTGGCGGCACAAAATCAGGGTAGGGGTGCGCTCGGTTGTGGGCAAGGGTGTTCGGGTGAGCGGGGTGCGGGGTCGTATGGGGAAGAGAGGCGGCGCTGCATGGGGGCGGTAGTGCTGTACGGGCGGTTCGGTGGTGCTGGGTGGGTGGGACGCCCGGCGGGCCGCTTCTTGTATCGGCCATCTAGGCTGGCTCGGTGACTGATGCGCGGGAGTGGGTGCGGCCGTCGGGGGTGTGGGCCACTGCGGTGGGGGTGGCCAGGGTGCGGGCGTTGGAGTCCGAGCGGGAGGATGCGTTGTTCCGTGACCCGCTGGCGCGGGCGTTCGCCGCCGCGGGTGGCCTGTGGCCCTCCTCTCCGCCGCCCGGTGATGAGGCGGCGCGACGTCGTCGGCTGGCCGTGTCGTTCTCCATCGTCATCAGGACGAGGTTCCTCGACGACCTGTTGCGGCAGGCCGTCGCGTCCGGGGTCCGGCAGGTCGTGCTGCTCGGCGCCGGTATGGACAGCCGGGCCTTCCGGATGGAATGGCCGCAGGACACGCGGCTGTTCGAGGTCGACACCGCCGCCCCGCTGGATTTCAAGGCAACGGTGCTGCGCCAGGAGCGGGCCGTCGCGCGGTGCGAGCGGATCCCGGTCGCGGTGGATCTGCGGGAGGACTGGCCGGGTGCGCTGGCCGCCGCGGGGCACGATCCGGCGGCGCCGACCGTGTGGATCGCCGAAGGGTTGCTGATCTATCTGCCCGAGGACGCGGTGGACCTACTGCTGGCCCGGATCAGCGCGCGGTCGGCGGTGGGCAGTCGGATGGGGCTGACTCTGGGCTCGCGGGGCGTGATCGAACGCTTCGGCGTGGACGCCGCGCCGGGATCGGCGGCGTCGCTGTGGGTCTCGGAGATGCCGGACGATCCGGTGGCCTGGCTGGCCGGGCACGGGTGGAAGGCCGACAGCCACACCGTGCGCGAGCGCGCCGCCGCCTATGGTCGTCCGGTCAGCAGCGCGCCGCGGCGGGACGAGGGGCCTGGTGGGCTGATCTCGGCGGTCCGTCGGTAGGGCGAGGTTCGACGGTCGCGGTGTGCCGGGCGGGGCAGTCGGTTGGGTCGAGCGGGCTTGGAGGGCCGCCGTGTGCCGGGTCCGCCGAGAGCGTCGGCTTCACCGTCACCGTGGCTTGGTGGTCTGTTGGTTGGGTTGGCTTTGCCGTCGTGCGTGGCTTGGTGGTCTGTCGGTTGGGTTGGCTTTGCCGTCGTGCGTGGCTTGGTGGTCTGTCGGTTGGGTTGGCTTTGCCGTCGTGCGTGGCTTGGTGGTCCGTCGGTTGGGTCGGCTTTGCCGTCGTGCGTGGCTTGGTGGTCCGTCGGTTGGGTCGGCTTCGCCATCGTGCGTGGCTTGGTGGTCTGGCCGTTGGGCTGGCTTCGTCGTCACCGTTGCTTGGTGGTCTGTCGGTTGGGTTGGCTTCGCCATCGCCCGTGGCTCGGAGGTCTGCCCCTACGCCCGGCTTCGCTGGCGAGGTGTCTTGGGCGGGCGGGCTGTTGGTAGGCCGGGGGTCGCGGGCTCCGTGTGTCGGGAGTCCGTCGGCGGAGCCGCTTCGCTGCCACCCGCGCCTCGGCGGTCCGCCGTGGCGCGGGGCTCGTCGTCGGGGCCATGTGTCCTCCCGGAGTTGCGGCGGCTCGGCTGGGTGGGTGCGTGGCCTGCGGGGATGGTGCGTGCGGCGGTGGTCGGGTGGCGTCACGGGCGGGTGGTGGAGGGGGTCGGAGGGCGATACGTCTCGTCCTTGCGCCAGTGGCCTACGCCGAGCTTGCCGGTCGTGCCGAGGTCGAGTTCCGGGACGACCATCACGGGGGTGGCTCCGGGCCTCGCCCAGACGCGGAGATACGGCGCGTTCACCGGTTCTCCCGCCTGGGTGGTGTTGCGCCAGGCCAGTCCGGCCACCGCGGCCTCACCCGGTTGGAGGACGACCCGTCGCGGGCTCTCGTTCTCCTCGATGCCGGTGCCGATCTGATCGGTGCCCTGGAGGATCCGTACGCCGCTCACGGTGTCGTGGTCCTCGTCCTGGATCTCGAGCTCGGGGTAGCCGTCGAGCGTGTAGGGCCGGGTGCCGCAGTTGACCAGGTGCAGGCCGACGACGCGCAGCCCCATCGCCGCGTCGCCCTGGTCCGCGTAGAGATGCGTGCCCGACTTCGGGCAGGTGCCCCCGGCGGACGATGCCTCGGCCGCGGGGACGCTGCGCAGCTTCGTCACCTGAACGCCCGTCACCTCGGGTGCGTTCCCGACCGACTGCCCCATGACGACGGTGCCCTTGACGGTACGGCCCGGCGCGACCGCCTCTACGGTCTGCTCCCCGTTGTCGACCGCGCCGCCGGACGCCGCGAGGAACCCGAGGGTGAGCGTGTAAGTGGCGGTTTCCTTCTGCTGGTTGGTCAGCTCGAAGTCCGCGCTGTAGTCGACCCCCGTGCAGCCGCTCTCGGGGCCCCAGGCGTACAGCGCGGTGATTTTGACACCGTCCTCGTCCGTGGCGCCGACGGAGGGCAGGGGCAGTTCGGTCGGCCTGCCGGAGGGGCGGGCGGAGGGCGCCGGGGACGGTCGGCTGCCGTACCGCGCCTCGTCCGACGGGCACAGTGCCTCGGCCCGGACCTGGCCGTCGCCGCCACCCGGTGAGGCGCCCTGGGTGCCACAGGCGGCGAGCAGCAGGGTCGCCACGAGGACGGCGGGAGCGGTGCGGTGGGGGATCGGCATCCGCCCACCTCACCAGGGGCCCGGCCCAGGGGCTGTGGCGGAACCCACACCTCCGGTCACAGCGGTGTCACAGATGACGCCGTGGCCCAGGGGTCACGAGACCGTGGCCGCCGGTGGCGTCCAGCGGCGGGTCCGGCGGACCGTGTCGGAGACGCCGTAGTCCTTCTTCAGATGGTCGGGGATGGCGTAGTGCATGACGCGCCCTCGGGTGAGGGACGACAGTTCGAGGACGGTGGTGAGGTGGCCCAGACGGTCCAGGGCCCAGGCTCCGAGCGGGGAGCGGTCCTCGATGGTCTCCAGTACGCCGAGCAGGTGGGGTACGGCCTTGACCACGGTGTCCCACGGGGTGCGCGGCACGTCGAGCCAGTCGGCGCAGGTGTCGCCGACGAGATGGCGGATCAGGGCGGAGACGATCGGGTCGAAGAAGGTGCCGGGCACGATCTCCTCGTACAGATCGATGAGTTGGCGGGTCAGGTGGGCGCCCTCGGTGGACGGCCCCATGTGGCGGATCATGTACAGGTCGAGGAACTGGCGGGCCGCGTCGAGGGTCTTGGGGACCGCGTCCTGGTCGACGCCCAGCATGGCTCCCACGACCCGCCAGGCGTAGTAATACGCCTCCGCGCCCTCCTGCGACATGTGGATGCCGAGGCGGTGCAGGCTGTCCAGTACGAGCAGCGAGAAGAACATCTGCCCGCCGATCATGTCCTCCTGGCAGATCGGCACCCCTAGCGCAGCGGTGTCCCAGCGGTTCTCGCGCGTGAGGTGATGGCGGATGGAGGCGTGCAGGAGACGTACCTTCTGGGCGGCCGGGATGAAGCGGCTGCCCGCCTCGAAGGCGTCGGGCTGCATCAGGTGGACGGTGAACTGGCCGGTCTCCGCCATCCGTTTGGCCGGGTACTTCAGTCCGTGGGTGGCCGACAGCAGCTTCGCCACGTGCGGGACGACGTAACAGGCGGGCATCGAGGCGAAGGACAGCGCGGTGGAGATGTGCACGTTGTTGTCGATGAAGAACAGCCGGGCCTTCTCCATCTCCGCCCAGTCCACCCAGGCCGGCGGGACACGGGTGGCTTCCAGGTACTCCCGTGCCACCTCGGGCAGTCCGTCCGGAAGGGGCGCGCCGGCCGTGGAGACGTAGCGCATCAGGGAGTTGAACGTGCCCACCTGACCGCGCTCGAAGAGCGTGGCGACGGTGGCGTCGGCGAGTTCGTCACCGGCCTGCCGCAGGAGGTCCAGTGATGCCTCGGTGGGGGACGTCATGGCGGGGCTCCTCGTCTTTTGCGGGGTCGCGCGTGGAGGGTTCGGGGGCGGTTCAGGACGGGCGGTCCGTCGCCGAACGCGCCAGCGCGGTCAGGGCGTTGGCCGCGGGCACGGGCAGTGTCAGCTCGTCCAGCGCGCCGAGCGCCTCCTCGACCCGGGCGCCGATCATGTCCTCGACGCGGTCGGGTGTCCTCAGGGCGCGCATCACCCCGCGGACGGTGTCCAGGGCGTCCTCGTCGAGGGCGGGCCGGCCCAGCAGGGCGCTCAGCCGCTCCCGGTCGTCGGCCCCGGCCAGCCGCCACGTCTCCGCGAGCAGGGCTGTGGGCCGATGGCCCGCCACGTCGTCCGCGTTGGCCTTGCCGGTGTGCGACGGGTCCCCGAACAGACCGAGCAGATCGTCCCGGAGCTGGAACGCCTCGCCCAGCGGCAGTCCGTACGACGAGTAGCCCTCGCGCAGCCGAGAGCCTGCCCCGGCCAGCGCGCCGCCGATCAACAGGGGCTGCTCGACCGTGTACTTGGCGGTCTTGTAACGGATCACCTTCAACGACGCGGCGGTGTCCGGGCCGGTCCCGGTCCGGAGGATCTCCAGACACTCGCCCGCGATCAGCTCGCGGGCCATCACCGACCACAGCGGGCGGGCCCGGGCCAGGTACGCGGCCGGCAGACCGCTGGTGGCGAACAGCTCCCCGGCCAGCGTCATCAGCAGATCGCCGACCAGCATCGCCAGCGACCTCGCCGCAGCCGTGCCGCCCGGGCGGTGCCGTACGGCCTCGCACAGGGCGACCTGCGCCGTGGGGCGTCCGTGGCGCAGCGGACTGTCGTCGATGAGGTCGTCGTGCACGATCGCGGCGGCGTGCACCAGCTCCATCGACGCCGCCGCCCGTACCAGCGCGTCGTTGTCCGGCTGCCCGACCGCGCGCCAGCCCCAGTAACAGAAGGCCGCGCGCAGTCGTTTGCCGTGCGTGACCGACTCCTCCAGCTGTTCCGCGACGGGGGAGAGCAGAGGATCGATCGCGGCGAAACGGTCGGCCTCCTCGGCGACGAACCGGCCGAGCACCTCGTCCACACGGACCTTGAACGCGGCCGGTTCCCACCGGTCAGTCATCGACGGCGCTCCTGCGCGCCAGCGCGTGCCGGGCGAGGATCTCCAGATGTGCGGGTGGCACGGCCGCATACCGGTCCAGGGCGAGGCGGCCCCGTGCGACGAGGTCCTGCTCGGCCTGCGCCGCGAGCTCCGTGGCGTCCGAGCGGCGCAACAGTCCCCGCACCGTGCCCACGGCCGACCCCAGTGTGCTCACCGCGAGGTCGGCCAACCCGGCCGCCAGCAGGAGCGCCTGCGCGTCCAGGCCTTCGCGGCGGCCCGCTTCTTGTGCCATCTCGTCCCCACCCGCAGCACGTCAGGCGGCGCCGGTCATGCGCCGTCCCTCCGAGCATCGCCGCACCGCCGGTGCCGGTTCCGGAGAACTCACGATCGGGTGATCATCTCGCTCGACCGTACGGATCATCGCCGCGGACCACCGACAGAAGCCGCGACTCACCCGCAAAGGCCGCGGCCCGTCCGCTGTGGCCGCGGCTCACTGCGGAAGCCGCAGCCCTCCCGACGTAGCCTCGACCTGCCCGCCGAGGGGTGTACCCGTCCGCTGTGGTCGCGGCTCGTCCGTCGAGGGGTGTACCCGTCCGCTGTGGTCGCGGCCTGTCCGCCGAAGGGCGCAACCGATCCGCCGTGGTCGCAACCCGCTCGCTGTGGCTGCGGCTCACTGCGGAAGCCGCACCCCGTCCGCTGTGGTCGCGGCCCGTCCGTCGAAGGGCGTAACCGACCTGCTGTCGTCGCACCCCGCCCGCCGTGGTCGCAACCCGCTCGCTGTGGCTGCGGCTCACTGCGGAAGCCGCACCCCGCCCTCTGTGGTCGCGGCCTGTCCGCCGAAGGGCGCAACCGATCCGCCGTAGCCGCACCCCGCTCGCTGTGGCCGCGGCTCACTGCGGAAGCCGCACCCCGCCCTCTGTGGTCGCGGCCCGTCCGCCGAAGGGCGCAACCGACCCGACGTAGCCGCACCCCTCTCGCCCACGCCGCACCCCGCCCGACGTAGCCGCACCCCTCGCGCCCACGCCGGGCCCTGATGCAGCGGGCGGCGATCGGTCAGCCGTGATACCCCCGCAGCTTTCGGTACAGCGTCGCGCGGGCGATGCCCAGGGACGCCGCCGCGCGGGCCTTGTTGCCGCCGTGGAGGCGAAGGGCGTCCAGGATGGCGGACCGTTCGGCGCGTTCCATGGGGGTGAGCGGCCGGGGCGCGGGGCCCTCGCGCACGGGGTCGGGGAGTTCGGTCCGGCGGACCGGGCCGGTCGTGCGTCGGTGGTCCGCCAACGTACTTACGAGGTGGGCGAGTTCGGTGACGTTGCCGGGCCAGGGGTGTCGTTCCAGGGCGCGCAGTGCGTCCAGGGCCCAGGTCAGCGGAGGGCGGCCGGGTGTGGGGTCTGGGGCCAGGGCGGTGAGCAACTCCCGGATGTCCTCGGGGCGTTCGCGGAGGGCGGGCAGGGTGACCGAGCGGGCCGCGAGGGTGTCCAGGAGGCGTTGGAGGCAGGGCCCCGGTGGGGCTCCGGGGGTGTAGGTGACGAAGAGCGGGACGTGCGGGTGCGTGGCCAGGAGTGAGTTGAGGGTGGCCGTGTCGGGTGCGGCGAGTCGTTCGACGTGCCGGACGATGAGGGGGCGTCCGGTGCGCAACGCGTCGCTACGGGTGCCGAGTTCTGTCTCCGCCGCGTCCATGAGCAGCGGCCTGTCGACGAGTTCCCGGGCCAGCGCGCTCTTGCCGGTCCCGCGCTCGCCGATCAGCAGCAGGGGTTCGTCGGAAGCGGCCAGCTCCAGCGCTCGGCCGACCGCGTGCCGCCACGGCACCGAACTCCCGGCCAGGCCCACCTCACGCCTTCTCGGCGTGGCCACGACCGGATGCCCCGACGACTCCAGCACCGCGACCGCGCCGACGACGGAGCCCAGGTGAATGACGGGGGTGAGGCGCGCGGTCCCGCCTGTGCCGTCCGGGAGGGTGAGGGCCGGCGGGCCGGTGACGGCTCCGTCGCCCCCGTCTGTCCCACGCTCCGGCCGCGCGGCCTCCCGCATCAGCGCGACCGCCCTCCGCTCCAGTTCCTCCAGCCCCTCCGGCGACAGCAGACGCCCGGCCGCCTCGCTCACGAGCCGGTTGCGGCCGTCGAGGGCGACGACCGGGCGCCCCTGCTCACCCGCCGTACGCAAGTACGCGTCCAGCAGCACGCGTTCGGCGGTCCGGGAGCGGGCCAGCAGCTCGGTCTCGACGGCGGTCGCCACGGCCTCGGCGAGCGGAGCGGCGGGATGCGGCCCGCACCCGGCCCCGGTGACGCATCCGGCGCACAGCCCCGAGGTCACCGTCACCGTGCCGAGCGGCTGGCCGGTCTCCGGCGCCCGCACCGGCACGCTGACCGCCGAGACGTCCTGCCATCGGTCGAGGTAGTGCTCTGGCCCGTGCACCTCGGCCCGTCGGCGCGTATGCAGCGCGAGGGCCGCGCTGTTGTGGCCGACCCGCTCCTCGGAGAGGTCCCGGCAGAGGTGGTCCGGCGCGAACCCGGTCGCCCACAGCACCCGCAGCCGGGCGTCGGTGAGCACCAGGGACGCCTCCGCCGTGACGAGCGACTCGGTGATCCGGTCGAGCACCGGGCGGGCCGCGGCGAGCAGGGCGGACTCGGTGGCCGCGGGCCCGGGCGTGTCCGGGACGGGGGGAGGGACGTCGTGTCGTACGCCGAGGAACCGGGCACGCTTCCACGCGGCGAGGACGTCGTCCGGCACCCCGTCCGGCGGTTGCCGGCCGCGCAGGAACAGCTCGCGGGCGCGGCGCAGCGACGTGAGGGCGGTGGGGCGCTCTGCGGTGGTCATGGCGACACCCACCCTACGGGGAACGGTTGAACGCGAAACAACCACCCGTCTGTCTCATATTGAGTCACCCGTGTTCCGGCCGCTCCCTTCATGATCTTGAAGAGCCGGTGCCTGTTCTCATTCCCTGGAGCGTCCCCGTGTCCCGCGTCCCCACCGCCGAGCCCGATGTCGTGACCGACGTACTCATCGTCGGCAGCGGCCCCGCGGGCGCCTCCGCCGCGCTCGCCCTCAGCACCTACGGCGTACCCAACATCGTCGTCACCAGGTACGCGAGCCTCGCCGACACGCCCCGCGCACACATCACCAACCAGCGCACCATGGAAGTGCTGCGCGACCTCGGCGTCGAGGACGAGGTCGTCGCGAAGGCGACCCCGCAGCACCTGATGGGCAACACGACGTTCTGCACCAGCCTGGCCGGCGACGAGCTGGGCCGGATCCGCTCCTGGGGCAACGACCCCCTCGTCCAGGCCGCTCACGAACTCGCCAGCCCCACCCGCATGTGCGACCTGCCCCAGCACCTCATGGAACCGGTGCTCATGGACGCGGCCGTCGCACGCGGCACGAGGCTGCGCTTCTCCACCGTCTACCAGTCCTTCGTCCAGGACGACGACGGCGTGACCGTGACCGTCGAGGACCGGCTGCGCGGCGACGCGTACACCATCCGCGCCAAGTACCTCATCGGCGCCGACGGCGGCCGCAGCCAGGTCGCCGAGGACGCCGGGCTGCCCATGGGCGGCCAGATGGGCGTGGCCGGCAGCATCAACATCGTCTTCGACGCGGACCTGAGCAAGTACACCGCCCACCGCCCCTCCACCCTCTACTGGGTGCTCGCCCCCGGCGCCACCGTCGGCGGCATCGGCGCGGGCCTGGTGCGCTGCGTCCGGCCCTGGAACGAGTGGCTGATCGTGTGGGGGTACGACGTCAGTGCCGGCGCCCCCGACCTGACCACCGAGTACGCCGAGTCGATCGTCCGCCAACTCGTCGGCGACGACGACATCCCGGTGACCGTCAAGTCGTCCTCGGCCTGGACCGTCAACGAGATGTACGCCGAGACCTACTCCAACGGGCGCGTCTTCTGCGCCGGCGACGCCACCCACCGGCACCCGCCGTCCAACGGCCTCGGCTCCAACACCTCCGTCCAGGACTCCTACAACCTGGCCTGGAAGCTCAAGCTCGTCCTCGACGGCACCGCCGCGCCGTCACTGCTCGACACCTACACCGCCGAACGCGCGCCGATCGGCCGCCAGATCGTCACCCGCGCCAACAAGTCCATCGGCGAGACCGCCCCGATCTTCGAGGCGCTCGACGGCCTCTCCCCGCAGACCCCCGAACAGCTGTGGGCCAACATCGCCGCCCGCAAGGACACGGGGGAGGCGGCGGAGAAGCAGCGTGCCAGGCTCCGGGAGGCCATCGCCTTCAAGGCCTACGAGTTCAACGCCCACGGCGTCGACCTCAACCAGCGCTACACCTCCGCCGCCATCGTCCCCGACGGCACCGACGACCCCGGATTCGACCGCGACCCCGAGCTGTACCACCAGCCCTCCTCCCGCCCCGGTGCCAAGCTCCCGCACGCCTGGATCACCTCCGGCACCCGCACGCTCTCCACCCTCGACACCGTCGGACAGGGCCGCTTCACCCTTCTCACCGGGATCGGCGGCACCGCGTGGGTGCGCGCGGCCAGCGCCCAGGAGCTGGAGATCGCCACCGTCGTCATCGGTCCGGGGCAGGAGTACGAGGACCCGTACGGCGACTGGGCGCGGCTGAGCGAGGTGGCCGACGCGGGCGCGCTCCTCGTACGTCCCGACGGTCATGTCGCGTTCCGGCACGCGACGGCGCCGGACTCCGCGGCGGACGCCGAGCGCAGGCTCACCGAGGCGGTTCGGAGGATTCTCGGACATGCCTGACGCCACCCGGAACCTCACGGAAGCCGTCGTCGACAGCCTCGGCACCACGACCGACCCCCGCCTGCGCGAGCTGCTCACCGCCCTCACCCGCCACCTCCACGCCTTCGCCCGCGAGACGGGGCTCACGACGGCGGAGTGGGAGCGGGCGATCGCCTTCCTCACGGCGACCGGGCAGCACTGCACCGACACCCGGCAGGAGTTCGTCCTCCTCTCGGACGTGCTCGGCCTCTCGATGCTCGTCGAGACGATCGGCGGCGACTCCGGCGGCCCCGCCACCGACTCGACCGTGCTCGGCCCCTTCCACATGACGCGGTCGCCGGTCCGTGCCCTCGGTGCCGACCTCGACCTGGTCGAGGGCGGCGAGCCGTGCGTGGTCAGCGGGCGCGTGCGGTCCACCGACGGCACACCCCTGCCCGGCGCCGTGCTCGACGTGTGGCAGGCGAACGCCGAGGGGTTCTACGACGTCCAGCAGCCGGACGTGCAGCCGCCGGGCAACGGGCGGGGGCTGTTCACGACCGACGCGCAGGGCCGGTTCTGGTTCCGCACCTGTGTGCCGAGCCCGTACCCGATCCCCACCGACGGCCCGGTGGGCGACCTGCTGCACGCCACCGGCAGGCACCCCTACCGTCCCGCACACATCCACTTCATCGCCTCGGCCGACGGACACACCCCGGTCACCACGCACATCTTCGTGGCGGGCGGTGAACACCTCGACTCCGACGCCGTGTTCGCCGTCAAGGAGAGCCTCGTCCAGGAGTTCGCGGAGACCGACGACCCGTCCCTGGCCCGGGAGTTCGGCATCCCGAACCCTTTCCGGCACGCGCGCTTCGACCTCGTGCTCCGGCCGTCATGAGGGAGTTCACCCACGAGGCCCGGCCCATGCGCGTCGTCCTGCGCGCCGGTGCCGCCGTCACCGCGGTCCCCGACGAGGTCGAACGGCTGGGACTGCGCCGGGTGTTGGTGGTGAGCGGGCCGCGGGGCGCCGCCACGGCGCGCGCGGTGGCGGACGCGCTCGGAGACGCCTGCGCCGGAGTCCACTCCGAGGCCAGGATGCACGTGCCGGCCGAGGTCGCGGACCGGGCCGTCGAGGTGGTCCACGCGGCGGACGCCGACGGCTGTGTGGCCGTCGGGGGAGGCTCCGCGATCGGCCTCGGCAAGGTGATCGCGCTGCGCACCGGACTGCCCCTGACAGCGGTCCCGTCCACTTACTCCGGCTCCGAGATGACGCCCGTCTGGGGCCTGACCGAGGACGGCGTCAAACGCACCGGACGCGACCCGTCGGTCCTGCCGCGCAGTGTCGTCTACGATCCCGAGCTCACCCTCTCCCTGCCGGTCGCCCACACCGTGACCAGCGGCGTCAACGCGATGGCGCACGCGGCCGAGGCCCTGTACGCACCGGACGCCTCGCCGCTGGTGACCCTGACCGCCGAGGAGGGCGTACGGGCGATGGCGCACGCCCTGCCCGAACTCGCCACGTCTCCAGCGGACTTGGCGGCACGTGCCCGTGCCCTGTACGGCGCCTGGCTCTGCGGTGCCGCGCTCGGCGCGACCACCATGGGTCTGCACCACAAGCTCTGCCATGTCCTCGGCGGCACCTTCGGCCTGCCGCACGCCGAGACCCACACCGTGCTCCTGCCGTACGTCCTCGCCCACAACGCCCCCGCGGCGCCCACGGCGATGGCCTCCCTCGGCCGGGCCCTGGACACCGACGACGCCCCACGCGCCCTGCGTGAGCTCGCCGTCGGCCTCGGCGCACCCCGCACACTGGCCGAACTCGGCCTGGCGAGAGCCGACTTGGCGGTGGCCGCCCGGGCGGCGACCGAACAGGCGTACCCCAATCCGCGGAAGGTCACCGCGGAGGGCGTGCTCGACCTGCTCAGAGCCGCGTACGACGGCGTCCGGCCCTGACCCGCACGCGACCCGCTCCGTCTCCGGCGGCCGGCGGCCCGCATGCCCCCAATGCCCCCCGCCCCCCAACCCCCTTGTGAACCCCCACTGAAAGGTGAGACCCATGCCCCTCGGACTGCTCCGGCGGCGCTTCAGGAATGCCCCCGGAGGCGCCGCGGGCCACACGCTTCCCGTTCCGGCCGGTGCCGGTGCCGTCGTCCGTGAGGTCCTCGACCCGGTGAGCCAGCCGCTGGGCGGCGCCGAGGTGACGGTGACCGAACTCCGCGGCCACCAGGTCGTGGCACGCGGCACCACGGACCCCTACGGTCTGTTCCTTGCCGTGCTGCCGCCCGCGAGCTACAGCCTGATGATCGTGGCGGAGGGGCTGGAACCGCACCGTGAGACCGTCGAGATCGTCGCCGACGCGGGACTGTCCTCGGAGCGGGTCTGGCTCCAGCCCGCCCGGCAGGCCGAACTCCCGGTCCCCGGCACCTGGCTCTTCGACCCGCCGCACACCGCGATCCGCTTCATCGCCAAACATGTCGGCATGGCCCATGTGCACGGCCGCTTCGAACGCTTCGAGGGCGGTATCCAGGTCGCCCAGGAGGTCGCCGACTCCCGCGTCCACGTCCGCATCGACGCCTCCAGCATCACCACCGGCAACAACACCCGCGACGCGCACCTGCGTTCGGCGGACTTCCTCGACGTCGAGCACTTCCCCTACATCGACTTCCGGAGCACCCGCTTCGCCTACCGGGGCGGCAGCAAGTGGTCGCTGCTGGGCACCCTGACCATGCACGGCGTGAGCCGCTCGGTGTCGCTGGACACCACGTACCTGGGCATGGTCAACGGCGGCTACGGCGAGGAACTGCGCTGCGCCGCCCTCGCGAAGGCGGAGCTGCACCGCGAGGACTACACCTTGAACTGGCGTTCGATGCTGGCCCGTGGCATCGCGGTCGTCGGTCCCACCGTCCAGCTGGAGTTGGACGTCCAGGCGATGTACCGCACCCACGACACACCGACCCCGCCGGAGTAGCCCCTCTCAGGGGGCCCGGTGCCGCCGGAACTCCGGGAAGCACAGCAGCAGCGCCAGCGCGGCCGTCACCGTCAGCACCCCGCCGCCGGTGACGGCCCAGGTCGCCCCGAAGGACGCCCCGGCGACACCGTGCACGAGGTCTCCGAGCCGAGGGCCTCCGGCCGCGATCACGGTGTCGACTCCCTGGAGCCGGCCCCGCATGCCGTCCGGCACCGCGGACTGGAGGACGGACTTACGGAACACCCCGAGCGTCAGCAGCGCACCGCCCGCCAGCACGAGCCAACCCGCAGCCACCGGAAGCGAGTTCACCAGCCCGAACGCGGCCAGCGCGCACCCCCACACGCACACCGACACCGCGACCGCGACACCGTGGCGGGAGGTGCGGGTGAGGCCGCCGGAGAACAGCGCCGCGAGCACACCCCCCGCCGAGATCGCCGCGTACAGCACGCCGACGTTCGCTCCCGGGTACGTCTCCCTCGCCAACTGCGGGAACAGTGCGGCGGGCATGCCCAGGAAGAGCGCCGCGAAGTCGGCGAGATAGACCACCAGCAGGACCTGCCGGGTGCCCAGCAGCCGGAAGCCCGCCGTGAACTGCCGTGGACCCGCGCCCCGTTCCGTGGTCGGCGGCAGGGGCGGCAGTCGCCACACCGCCCACAGCGTGACACCGAGCGCCGCCGCGTCGGCCAGATACAGCGCCTGCGCCCCGACCACCGGCAGCAGCCCGCCGCCCAGCAGTGGTCCGGCGATCCCGGCCGACCAGGAGACCAGCGACTGCAACGCGTTCGCGGCGGGCAGCAACTCGCGCGGCACCAGCCGGGGCACGACCGCCCCGCTCACCGCCGCGTTGGCGCCGAACAGGGCTTGCTGCACCCCGACGAGCGCCAGCATCACCCCCGCCGACTCCAGCCGCGCCCACGCCTGCGCCCACAGCAGCAGTGACGTCAGACCTATCCCGGCCGTGGTCGCGAGGAGCACCCGCCGCCGGTCCCGTACGTCCGCCAGCGTGCCACCCCACAGCGCCGCGAGCGCCATCGGAGCGAACCCCACGAACCCCGCCAGTCCGACGTACGCCGAGGAGCCGGTGAGGTCGTACAGCTGCATCGGCACGGCGAGCGCGGTCAGCTGGGCGCCCAGCGTGGTCACCAGGCCACACGCCCACAGCCGTCGGAACGCGGCCCCCCGCAACGGCCGTACGTCGATCAGTACCCGGCGCACCCTCGCCCCTCCCGCAGACATCGGTACGCCGATGCTGCGGGTTCCCCTTCGGGCAAGGTCAACGACCTCTCGGGCCGCCGCTGTCAGCCCTTCGCCCAGGACACCCCGTCCGGGGTGACCGCGAGGCCGTCGGGGGAGGCCGGGCCCCGGTCGTCGAGCGGGCCGCCGTAAAGGGCCTGTTCCTGGAGGTCGTTGCCGGTGCGGAAGGTCTCGCCGACGACCGGGGCCGTCAGGAGCGGGTTCACGCGGCCGTCGGAGGCGGCCAACCGACCCACCGCCCCGTCCAGTTGCGCGGCGGCCGTGTGCCAGTCCGCGCGGACCACCGCGGAGTCACGGGAGACAAGGCCGCCCGCCAGCTCGGCGAACGCCGCCGCCTCCCCGAGGTCCACGTTGGTGATCTTCTTCGCCGACCAGAAATACGAGTCCTCGTTGCGCTCCATGTCGTAGAAGGCGATGAGGAACTCGTAGAACACGCGGTACTCGCGCCGGTAGCGGGCCTCGAACGCGGCGAACCCCTGCTCCTCCGGCACACTGCCGTCCAGGGCCGCGTTCACCGAGCGGGCCGCCAACAGGGCTCCGTACGTGGCCAGATGGACGCCGGAGGACAGCACCGGGTCCACGAAGCAGGCGGCGTCGCCGACCAGCGCCATGCCCGGCTTCCAGAGGGACTGCTTCCAGTACGACCAGTCCCGGCGCACCCGCACCCGGTCGTACGGCGCCTCGGTCGCGACCGGCACATCCGCCACCAGCCGGCCCACCTCCGGGCACGCCTCGATCATGTCCCGCCAGGCGCCCCGCGCGTCCCGCTGCACGGCCGCCGTGTGCTCGGGCGAGATCACCGCGCCGACGCTCGTCAGGTCGTCGCGCAGCGGGATGTACCAGAGCCAGCCCGCGTCGAACGCGGCGCAGAAGATGTTGCCGCTGTTCGGCTCCGGCAGCCGGGCCCCGCCCGCGAAGTAGCCGAACACGGCGAGGTTGCGGAAGAAGTCGGAGTAGACCCGGCTCCCGCCGACACCGGAGTGGATCCGGCTGGTGTTGCCGGACGCGTCGAGGACGTACTTGGCGTACGCCGTACGGGAGTTGCCGTCCGCGTCGGAGAACTCGACGCCCCGCACCCGCGCGTCGTCGGCGACGACGCGCCGCACCGTGCTGCCCTCGCGCACGTCGGCGCCGGCCCGCCGGGCGCCCCGCAGCAGGATCTCGTCGAAGCGTGAGCGCTCCACCTGGAAGGCCGTCGCGGTGGGTTCGGGCACCCGCGGTGTCATGGCGAAGGAGAACTGCCACGGCTCCGGATCACGGCCCCAGCGCAGGGTGCCGCCGCGCTTGAGGGTGAAGCCGGCCTGCTGGACCTCCTCGGCGACGCCGAGGATCCGGCACAGGCCGTGCACGGTGGCCGGCAGCAGCGACTCGCCGATCTGGTAGCGCGGGAAGGTCTCGCGCTCCAGCAGCAGGACCCGGTGTCCGCGCAGGGCCACGGCGGTCGCGGCCGTCGAGCCGGCCGGTCCGCCGCCGACGACGATCAGGTCGTACTCCTGGGTCATGCGTCAACTCCTGCGGTGCGGTGGCCGTTTCGGTCGCTCATGCCGTCAGCCAGGCGCGCATCGCCGCGGCCGTGGTGTCGGCGTCGTGGTGGACGAGGGTGTAGTGGTCGCCGGGGACGTCGACGGCCTCGTGGGGAAGCGGCCAGCGTGGCCGCCAGTCGCCGTCGGGGTCGGTGCGGAGCATCTGCGCGGTCGGCCGGCCCCGCACCAACAGGGTCGGGACGGGAGTGGGCTTCGGCTCCCAGTGCTCCAGCACGCGCGCATAGCCGCCGCCCGCGATGAGCAGCGAGTCGTCGAACTCGGCGACGACGTCGTCCGACAGCTCGGCACCGGCCGCCATCAGCGCCAGCGCCCGCTCGTCGTTCCGGCGCAGCACACCAGCGTGCGCGTCGAGCAGGACCAACCCGGCCGGTGCCGCATCGGTCTCGGCGAGTTCCCCGGCCACGGCGTGCGCGATCGCGCCGCCCGCGCAGTAGCCGACGAGGACCACCGGACCGTGCACCGGCAACGCCCGGACGGTGTCGACATGCGTGCGCACGATCGCCTCCATCCCCTCGGGCACCGCCCGCCGGGAGCCGAATCCCGGGTGCTCCAGCAGGAACAGGTCGCGCTCACCGTCGAACTGCTTCGCCAGCCCGGCCGGGACGCGGCGGTAGGGCGTGAGGTAGTCCGGGATGTACACCAGGGGTGTCCCGGCGCCCCGGGCCGGCCGTACCGGCGCCACGGCGTGCCGGGTCCGGTCGGCGACGGAGAACGCGGGGAGGGCGTGGGAGGCGAGGAAGCGCAGGCCCATCGCCTCGAAGGGGCCGCGTTCGCGCAGGACTTGGTGGTACAGGGGGCCGAAGCGGTAGGACGACGGCTCGGCCTCGGGGCTTGCGGACACGTCAGAGGCATCCGGCAGTACCTGGGCCAGCGCCTCGTGCACATGCGCGGTCAACGCGGGCAGCGTCGGATGGTCGAACACGATCGACGGCGCCAACCGCACCCGGGTGAAGGCGCTGAGCCGGTTGCGGAACTGCACCGCCGTCAGCGAGTCGAACCCGAGTTCGGTGAAGGCCCGCTCGGCGGGGAACGCCGCCGCGTCGGGGAAGCCCAGCACCAAGGCCAGCTCGGCGCGGATCAACTCGCCCAGTACATGCAGGCGTTCGGCCACCGATACGGAAGCGAGCCGCTCACGCCACGCGCCGGGCGCCTGCGCCGGAGCGGTGGTGGCGGAGACGGCGGCCGGACGGCGCGGCAGCAGGTCCGCGAGGACCGGCGGTGCGGTCGGCCCGGTCAGTGCCGTCAGGTCCAGCGCGATCGGCACGAGCACCGGCTCGGTGGTGCGCAGCGCGCGGTCGAGGAGACCGACGCTCTCCTCCTCGCTCACCGACAGCACTCCGCCGTCGGCGAGTCGACGCGGTGCGACCTGGGCGGCCATGCCGTCCTGGTCGGCCGTGGTCCACGGTCCCCAGGCGAGAGAGTGCGCGGGCAGGCCCCGAGCGCTCCGGTGGCGGGCCAGCGCGTCCAGGAATCCGTTGGCCGCGGCGTAGTTGGCCTGTCCCGGGCGGCCCAGCACCCCCGCGGCCGAGGAGTAGAGCACGAACGCGGACAGCCCCAGCTCCTTCGTCGCCCCGTGCAGATGCCAGGCCCCGTCCGCCTTCGGCGCCACGACGGTCGCCAGCCGCTCCGGCGTCAGACCGTCCACCACACCGTCGTCCACGACGCCGGAGAGATGGAACACCGCGGTCGGCGACGGCCCGCAGGACGCCACGAGGGCGTCGACGGCTGCGCGGTCGCTCACGTCGCAGGCCACCACCCGCACCGTCGCGTCGAGTTCACCGACCCACGCCGGTGTACGGCCGCCACGCCCGGCCAACACCAGCCGACGAACCCCGCGTTCGGTGACCAGGTACCGGGCCAGGCTCGCCCCGAGTGCTCCGGTGCCGCCGGTGATCAGGACGGTGCCGTCCGGATCGGGGGCGGGAGCCTCGGCCACGGCGGGAGACCGGGCGACCGTCAGCCGGGGCACGAGAACGGCACCCTCGTGCAGGGCGACCTGCGGTTCGCCCGTGCGCAGCGCGGCTTCCAGCTCCGCCGGCGACGTCGTGCCCCCGCGCCGGTCGACTAGCACCATCCGGCCCGGGTGCTCGGACTGCGCACTGCGCACGAGCCCGGCCACCGCTGCCTCGGCCGGGTCGGGATCGTCGCCGGTGGCGTTGCCGGTGAGGATCAGCAGCCTCCCCGGGCGGCCGTCGGCGACCCACTCCCGCACCCGCTCCAGTGTGGCGTCGAGCAGAGCCCGTACCCGGTCGGGCATGTCCGTGCCCACGGCGAGAGCGGTCACGTCGAACAGCTCGTGTCGCGGATCGGCGTTCCCGCCGGCCGTCGCCGGTCGCCATGCCGTCCGGTACAACTCGCCTCGCACAACGGGCCGTTGGACGGGCAGGACCCGGGTGACCATCGACTCGACCGCGGCGAGGGGCTGCCCGGCCGGGTCGGTGAGCGTCACCCGGAACTCGTCCGGGCCGAGCCGTTCGAGATGGGCGCGTGCGGCCGTGGCACCCGTCGCGTACACCGTGAGCCCGGCGCAGGTGAGCGGGACGCGTGCCGCGCCGGGCCCCTCGGCCAGGAGCGCGGTGTGCAGGGCCGCGTCGAGCAGCGCCGGGTGCAGGAGGTAGGAACCGGCGGTCGCCGCCTCCCTCGGGGGCAGGGCCAGCTCGGCGTACAGGGAGTCCCCCCGACGCCACAACGTGGTGACCGCGCGGAACGCGGGCCCGTAGGCGTGGCCGTGGGCGGCGAGGCGGTCGTAGTCGACCGGGAGTCGCTCGGCACCGGAGGGCGGCCACACCCGGAGCGGTACGACGGGGGCCGCGCCGACCGGGGCGATCGTCGCCGTGGCGTGCCGCGTCCAGGTCTCACCGGCCCGCGCCCAGACGCCGACCGGCCGGTTCCCCGTCTCGTCCGGGCCACCGGTGACGACCTGGACGCGCACCGGCTCCGACTCCGGGAGCACCAGCGGCTCACGGAAGGTGAGGTCCGCCAGCCGTACCGGCCCGGAGGCCCCGGATGCATGGCAGGCCAGCTCGGCGAAGACCGCCGCGGGCAGCAGGACCCGGCCGCCGATCGCGTGGTCGGCGAGCCAGGGCTGCCGTACGACGGACAGCTCGCCGGTGTGCCGTACGCCGGGCCCGTCGGCGTCCGGCTGGGGCTCGCCGAGCAGCGGATGCCCGACCGCGACCGGATGCCGGGCCGCGCGCAGCCAGTAACGCTGCCGCTGGAAGGGGTACGTCGGCAGCGCGCGCGGACGGGCCCCGACGCCGGAGTACACCGACCGCCAGTCCACCTGCACGCCGTGCACATGCAGGGCGGCCAGCGCCGTCAGTGCTCCCCGCGCGTCGGCGCACGGAGCGAACACCGCGCCCGCGTCCGGGGCGACACACCCCTGGGCCGCCACACTCAGCGTGGCGCCGGGACCGGCCTCGACGAACGCCGTCACTCCCGCCTCCGCCAGCCGGTTGACCGCGTCGGCGAACCGGACGGTCTCCCGGACCTGCCGTACCCAGTGGCCGGCGGTGGCGAGCGCTTCCGGCTCGGGGCGGCCGGTGAGGGTGGAGACCACCGGCACGGACGGCCGCCGGTACGTCACGGTCTCGGCGACCGCGCGGAATGCGGCGAGCATCGGGTCGAGCAGCGGCGAGTGGAAGGCGTGGCTCACCCGGAGCCGGGTGCTCCGCCCGCCGACCGAGGCGGCCAGCGCGGTCACCGCGTCCTCCTCGCCGGACAGCACGACCGACGCCGGCCCGTTGACGGCCGCGATCGCCACGCGGCCGGGCGTCGCGGCGAGCCTGCGCGCGACCTCGGCCTCCGGTGCCTGGACAGCGATCATGGCGCCGCCCGCGGGCAGCGCGGCCATGAGTCGGCCTCGTGCGGCCACCAGCCGTACCGCGTCGGCGAGGGAGAACACGCCCGCCAGGTGGGCGGCGGCCAGTTCGCCGATCGAGTGGCCGACCAGGTAGTCCGGGCGCACGCCCCACTCGGCGAGCAGCCGGTGCAGGGCGACCTCGAAGGCGAACAACGCGGGCTGCGCGTAGTCCGTGCGGTCGAGCAGGTCGCCGTCGGGATCGTCGATCACCTCGCGCAGAGGGCGGTCCAAGAACGGGCCGAACAGCTCGCACACTTCGGCGAAGGTGGCGTCGAACACCGGGAAGGCGGCGGCGAGTTCGCGGCCCATACCGGGTCGCTGGCTGCCCTGTCCGGCGCAGAGCAGCGCCAGCTTCGGCGTACCGCGCACGGTGTCCCTGAGCAGGTCGGGAGTCTCCTCGCCGGTGGCCAACCGGCGCAGCCCGGCGAGGAGTTCGGAGGCGTCGGCGCCCTGTACGGCCGCGCGGTGGGGGAGCGCCGTCCTGGTGGTGGCCAGTGCGTACGCCACGTCCGGCGCATCCTCGTCCGTGATGTCCGCCAGCGTCTGCGCCAACTTCGCGGCATGCGCGCGCAGTCCGGCCTCGTCGCCACCGCTGACCAGCCAGGGGGCGTCGAACAGGCGGCTGCCGCCGACCTCCTCCCGCGCCGGGGGTTCCTCGATGATCAGATGGGCGTTGGTGCCGCCGATCCCGAACGACGAGACCGCCGCCCGGCGCGGCCGGTCGCGGTGCGGCCATGGTCGCGGGCGGTCGAGGAGCCGTACCGCCCCCTCGGACCAGTCCACGTGCGGCGACGGCTGTTCCGCGTAGAGGGAACGGGGCAGTTCGCCGTGGCGCATCGCCTCGATCATCTTGATGACGCCGGCCACCCCGGCGGCGGCCTGTGGATGACCGAGGTTGGACTTGACCGAGCCCAGCCACACCGGGTCGGCCGGGTCGCGGCCCTGGCCGTAGGTGGCCAGCAGGGCGCCCGCCTCGATCGGGTCGCCCAGCGCGGTGCCCGTGCCGTGGCCCTCGACCAAGTCGACGTCGGCCGGGCCCAGGCCCGCGTCGGCCAGGGCCAGGCGGATGAGTTCGCGCTGTGCCTCGCCGTTGGGGGCGGTCAGGCCGTTCGACGCGCCGTCGGAGTTCACCGCGGAACCGCGCAGCACCGCCAGCACCGGATGGCCGTTGCGCCGGGCGTCCGACAGCTTCTCCAGCAGCACCAGGCCGACGCCCTCGGCCCACGCGGTGCCCTCCGCGCCCGCCGCGAACGACCGGCACCGGCCGTCCGCCGAAAGAGCGCGCTGCCTGCTGAACGCGATGAACGGCTGCGGACTCGACAGCACCGTCACCCCGCCCGCCAGCGCGAGTGTGCACTCGCCCGCCCGCAGCGCCTTCGCGGCCAGGTCCATCGCGACCAGCGAGGACGAACACGCCGTGTCCACGGTCATCGTCGGGCCGCGCAGCCCGAGGACGTACGAGATCCGCCCCGAGGCCACACTGCCCGACGAGCCGATGCCGATGTGCGACTCCAGCTCGTGCGGCGAGAGCCCGGTGCCGTATCCGGCGTGCATCAGGCCCACGAACACCCCGGTGGCGCTGGAGCGCACCGAGGGCGCGGGGATGCCGGCGCGCTCCAGCGTCTCCCAGGCGACTTCGAGGAGCAGCCGGTGCTGCGGGTCCATCGCCAGCGCCTCGCGCGGGGAGATCCCGAAGAACAGCGGGTCGAAGTCGGCCGCCCCGTCGAGGAAGCCGCCGCGGCGGGTGTACGTCGTCCCGAGCCGGTCGGGGTCCGGGTCGTGCAGGGCGTCGACGTCCCAGCCGCGGTCGGCGGGGAAGTCGTCGGTGGCGTCGACACCGTCGGACACCAGCCGCCACAGGTCCTCCGGGGAGCTCACCCCGCCCGGATAGCGGCAGCCGACGGCCACGATCGCGATCGGCTCGGCCCGCGGACCGCGCGGCGGCGGGACCGGCGCCGGTGCGTCGCCGCTCATCCGGGTGTCCAGGAAGGCGGCGACCGCGGCCGGGTTCGGGTGGTCCCAGACCAGGGTCGCCGGCAGCCGCAGTCCGGTGCGCAGGCTGAGCCGGTGCCACAGGGTCATGGCGTCCATCGAGGTCAGCCCGAGATCGGCGAACGCGGTGACGGGATCGGCCACCGTGCCCCGGATCGCCTCGGCCTCCCGGCACACCAACTCCGTGAGCGCCGACCGTCGTTCGCCCGCCGTCAGACCGGCCAGCGCCGTCAGGTCGGGTGCCGGGGGCCGCTCGGCGAGCGTCTCGCGCAGCACCGCCCGCCGGGGCTTGCCGGCCGCCGTGCGCGGTACGGCCGCCGTGAACAGGACCTCCTCGGGCACCTTGTGCGCCGACAGCACCGCGGCGCACCCCCGCAGCAGACCGGCGGGGTCCAGTGTCTGCTCGGCAGGGACGACGAACGCCACGGGGACCTCGCCCAGCAGCGGATGCGCCCGCGCCACCACGGCCGCGTCGCGCACCCCGGGCAGCGCGCGCAGCACCCGCTCGACCTCGGCCGGGTCGACGTTCTCACCGCCGCGCACGATCCTGTCGTTGAGCCGCCCCGTGACGGTCAGACAGCCGCCCGCGCCGAGCCGCCCCAGGTCACCCGTGCGGTACCAGCCCTCCCGCACGGCGTCGGCGTCCGCCTCGGGGCGGTTGTGGTAGCCGAGCATGACACCGGGGCCGCGCACCCAGATCTCGCCCTCGGCGCCCACGACGTCCAGGCCGCTGTCCGGATCGACCAGCCGGACGTCCATGCCGGGCACCGGCGTGCCGCTGCTCCCCGGCACGCGCGGCCCGTCGACCGACTCCATGGCGATCTTGCCGCAGGTCTCGGTGGAGCCGTAGCCGTCGAGCAGCGGCACCCCGAACCGCCGTTCCACCTGCTCCCGCAGCTCCGGGTCGCTCGGCGCACCCGCGGTGACACACAAGCGCAGCGAGGTCACCGCGCCGAGGCCGGTGTCGAGGAGCTGCCGGAAGGTGAGCGGCACCCCGCCGAGCACGGTCGGCTCGAACTCGCCCATCAGCCGGGCGAGATGGACGGGTCCGGGTCCCGAGGTGATGCGCGCGCTCGCCCCGGCCACGGTGGTACCCAGGACGCACAGCGAGTGGGCGTAGGTGTGGGCCAGCGGCAGGGGCCAGAGCACCCGGTCCGCGGCGGAGAGCCCCAGGCGTGGCAGATAGCAGGCGAACGACGACCAGAGCGCGGAACGCTGGCTCGACACGGCCGCCGTGGGGGTGCCGGAGGTACCGGAGGTGTAGAGCAGCCAGGCGGGTTCGTCCAGTCCGAGGTCGTCGCGGGGCGCGGTCCGGTCTTCCGCGAGGAGATCCTCGAAGTGCGCGGCGCCCTCCGGTACGGGTCCTTCCCCGATCACCACCAGCCGCACCGGCCGCCCCGCGACCATCCCCGCGATCCGCGGCAGGCGCCGCTGGTCGGTGACGACCACGGCGGGATCGCAGTCGGCCAGCAGGTGCACGAGCTCGGAGTGGGTGGCCCGCGGCGGCAGCGGCACCCCGACGGCCGCGGCGCGGACGGTGGCCAGCAGACCCTCGACCAGCTCGACGCCGTTGTCCAGGCAGAAGGCCACTCTGGTGCCGCGCTCGACCCCGAGTCCGGCCGCCAACCGGGCGGTCCTGCGCTCCAGTTCGGCCCAGCTCACCCCGCGCCGGTCGTCGGCGAACGCGAGCTTGCCGCCGTACCGTAAGGCGTTCTCCGCGAGCAGCTCCGGCACCGGCCGGACCCTGACCGCCTCCGCCACACCCATCGGGCCTCCTGTCGAGGGGAGTCCGCTTCGCTGCGGATCTTGGATCAGCCTATGTCGCGCCGCGCCGACGACGCGCCGGAGCCCGGCCGGTTGAGCCGGGGCGCGAGCTGTTCGAGAGAGCGGCGGAATTGGTATGGACCTGACCATGATCAGCCGCTAGGCTCTGCCCGGCCACACCCCTGAGAGCGCTCTCAGCATCCTGCTGTTCCCCGCTGTTCCATCCCCACTCCACTGGAACGACGAAGGGCAACCCCCATGAGACGCACCAGACTTACGCACGCCGTCCTGGCCGTGCTGCTCACCCTCGGCGCCGGTGTCGCCGCGGGCGGCGCACCCGCTACCGCCGACGACGCCCGCACGGCGAAGGCACCCGCCTCCGCCGGTCTCCTCACCGCGATGCAGAGCGACCTGCACCTCACCAGGGCCCAGGCCGAGCAGCGGCTCGCCGCCGAGCGTCGGGCCACGGCCATCGAGCCCAAGGTCCGTCGAGCGGCCGGGAGTTCGCTCGGCGGCACCTGGTACGACGCCGACGCCGCGACCCTGACCGTGGGCCTCACCCCGGACGCGACCCGGGCCACCGTCCGAGCGGTACGCGCCACCGGCGCCGACGTCCGCACCGTCGCCCACACGGCCCGCGAACTCGCCGCCACCCAAGGCCGTCTCGACCGGCTCACCGCCCCTGCGGGCGTGGCCAGTTGGCATGTCGATCCGCGGGCGAGCACCGTCGTCGTCAACGTCGTCACGAACAAGCGGGCCGACAACGATGTCCGACGCTTCGTGGCGCAGGCCCACCGCGCCGGCCCCGTCACCGTCCGGCACCTCGCCACCGCACCGCAGACCTTCGCCGCCGGAACCGTCGGCGGCGACCCCTTCTACACCGGCAACGTCCGCTGCTCCATAGGCTTCTCGGTGTACGGCGGGTTCATCACCGCCGGACACTGCGACCAGCACACCGGCGCCGTCTACGGCTGGGACCGCAGCTACATCGGCAACTTCCAGGGCTCGTCGTTCCCGGACAACGACTACGCCTGGGTCAACGTGGGCAGCGGCTGGTGGACGGTGCCGGTCGTGCTCGGCTGGGGCACCGTCTCCGACCAGCTCGTGCGCGGGTCCAACGTGGCGCCCGTCGGCTCGTCCGTCTGCCGCTCGGGCTCGACCACGCACTGGCACTGCGGCACGGTCCTCGCCATGAACGAGACCGTCAACTACAGCCAGGGCGCCGTGCGTCAGATGACCAAGACCAGCGTCTGCGCCGAACCCGGCGACTCCGGGGGCTCGTTCATCAGCGGCGACCAGGCCCAGGGCGTCACCTCCGGAGGCTGGGGCAACTGCTCCAGCGGGGGCGAGACCTGGTTCCAGCCCGTCAACGAGATCCTCAACCGCTACGGCCTGACCCTCCACACCGCCTGAACCAGCGTGGGCCCGGCCGCCTCCAAGGCCGGGCCCACGCCTCACACGCTCAGGCGCGTCCCGCTTCCCGCCTGGACGGCTTCGTGGCCAGGACAGCACAGGGGTCGCCTTCTCCTGCGCGTTCGGCCTGGCGGTCGGTGCCGGATTCCTGTTCCGCTACGGCGTCGATCTCGTCGTCCGGGGCGGGTTCTCGCTACGGCCTGGGGCGCGGGACCGCGGACGGCCATGCCCTCGCGACGAGCCGCTGCGCATCCTCGACCGGGGGGCGGCCCATGGCCTCACCGTCGGTCTCGCCGCCGCCCGCGAGCGGCACGGCGTGCCGCGCCAGGTGGGCGCCGTGGGTGACGCCGCCGGCCGGCCCCGTCCCGAAGCCCCGCCACTTCCAGGCCCAGCGGGTCCTGACGGCCGGCGCGGCACCTTCCCGGTGCGCGGACAGACTGCCGGCCCGGCCGTCGACGCCACCACCGACCACCGCGTACACCGCGCCAGCGAGCCGTAGGTGAGGCGGTACGAGAACCAGAGCGCGGTGCCGCAGGAGACCGAGGGAGCCATTGCGCCGGCTCCAGGCCCGCGCCGCCGCGTCGGGCCGTCGTACCGCCACCCTGCTGGACAGCGCGCCTACGGCACCGCCAGCGAAACCGTCAGGTCAGCCGTGTGGGTGCGCGGCGCGTTCGCCGGTCCCCGTGCGTGGCGGTGCCGTGCTGGCCCGCAGCGCCAGTCGGGTCGGGACCAGGTCGTTGCCCGGCCGGACGTCGCCCGGGGTGCGGATCTGCTGGAGTGCCGTCCGTACGCAGCGGCGGCCGACCTCGGTGAAGTCCTGGTGGACAGTGGTCAGCGGCGGCACGAAGTAGGCGGCGTCCGGGATGTCGTCGAAGCCGACGACACTGACCTCGCCGGGCACCGCGACCCCGCGCTCGTGGAAGGCCCGCAACAGGCCCAGCGCCATCTGGTCGTTGGCGGCGAACACCGCCGTGCAGTCGGGTTCCTCGGCGAGGGCCAGCCCGGCCGCGTACCCGGACTCCGCCGTCCAGTCCCCGTGCAGCGGCTCCGGCACCGGACACCCCGCCTCCTCCAGCACCGCACGCCACGCCTGCGTCCGGCGCTGCCCGGCGAAGGAGGCCTCGGGGCCGGTCAGATGCCACACGGTGCGGTGGCCCAGGTCGAGCAGATGCCGTACGGCCTTGCGGGCGCCGTCGGCCTGGTCGGTGTCGACCACGCTGTAGCGGTCGCCGGCGTCGGAGTCCACGACGACGACATGCGCCCCCGGCGGGAGCTGGACCGTGCCGGTGTCCAGCAGGTGGACCTCCATGATGACGATGACGGCGTCGACC
This sequence comes from Streptomyces sp. NPDC051913, assembly GCF_044593635.1. Lineage (NCBI taxonomy): Bacteria > Bacillati > Actinomycetota > Actinomycetes > Kitasatosporales > Streptomycetaceae > Streptomyces > Streptomyces sp. NPDC051913. Next base: position 186,954 of record NZ_JBIUCI010000004.1, read on the forward strand.
GCCAGCTCGCCCATGCGGGTGAAGGCGCCCAGCACGTTGTCCTGGGTCGGCACGTCGATCGGGATCAGGGTGATCGCGTACCCCTCGGCCGCGGCATGCGTGGCGATCGCCTCCACGGTGCGGCTGTTGCCGGTCGAGGCCAGGTCGAAGAGGATCACGCCGATGGTGTTGAACTGGCCGTAACGCAGGGCGCGGGCCGCGCTGTTGGGGCGGTAGCCCAGCTCCCGCATCGCCGCGAGGACCTGTTCCCGCGTCGACTCGATCACCCCGGGATGGCCGTTGGAGACCCGCGACACGGTCTGCGACGACACCCCCGCGCGCTGGGCGACATCGGCCATGGACACCCGCTGTCTGCGGCGCCCGCCGGGCACCCCGGAACCGCCTCGCTCCACCACTGGTGCCTCCCTCGGCCGTCACGGAACCTGTCCCTGTCGCAAGGGATGTTACGTGTGGGAAACCTTGACGGTCGTCGGGGCGGATGCCACGATTCCGGCGCCGTGATGTTTACGTAAACATCCTGTCGCTCCGGAAGGGTACGTCGATGCGCAAGACCCCTGTCAGCACCCGTCTCAAGCCCCGTACACGGGCCGCCCTCGCCGCGGTCGCGATCGCCGCCGTCACCGGCGCCGGCCTCGCGGGCAGCCCCGCCTCCGCCGCGCCGAGCATCGACACCACCCAGTTCAAGGGGGTCAACTGGGCCGACCCGCGCGACAACTTCGCCGACGACCTGCTCCAGCTGTCCGGCCTGTCGACCAGCGACACGTACGCCCAGACCTACACCAAGGCCAGCCGCATCATCTCCGCGTTCCGTGCCAACCTCGGTGCCAACACGGTCCGGCTGCCGATCAACCCGTACACGGTCAACGGCTCCTACTGGAAGTCCTACCGCGGGGTCATCGACGCCGCGACGGCCCACGGCTTCAAGGTGATCGTGTCCTACTGGGAGGGCACCGGTGACCGCAAGGACGGCTACATCGACGACGAGGCCACCTACTGGCCGATGTGGAACACCGTCGTCAAGGCCTACAAGGGCAACTCGCGGGTCTACTTCGAGCCGATGAACGAGCCGCACGGCTACACCGACACCGAGTGGGCCGACATCGCCGCGAAGTGGCTCGACACCTACAAGTCCGTGCCGCGCAACCGCGTCTTCGTCAGCGGCGCCGGCTACAACGACCACGTCACGTCGGTCTGCGCCGACCCGCGCCTGAAGGGCACGTACCTCTCCCTGCACCACTACGGCTTCTGGAAGTCGTACGCCACCTACGACGAGTGGGTCGCCGACCTCAAGGTGCGCATCGGCGACTGCGCCAACCGGACCGTGGCGGACGAGTTCGGCGCTCCGATGACGACCGGCCTGAACTACAACGTGAAGACCCCGGACGACAACTACGTCAACTTCATCCAGGCCGTCACCGACACCTTCCGCGAGCTGAGGATGGGCTCGGTGTACTGGCCGGGCCTGCGCACCGACGACATCTACTCGATACAGCAGCTCACCGGCGACCCGGCCAAGCCCTGGCTGAAGACCACCAACCAGTCCGGCGCGGACCGCCTCGCCTGGGCCTGGCAGCGCGGCAAGCCGGTCGGCGAATGAGCTGACCGCGCGGGGTGCCGTCCGTCAGCGGGCGGGCGGCACGCCCCGGGCGTGGTGGCGGCGCACCGCGTCGCGGTTGGCGCAGCGCTGGGAGCAGTAGCGCCGGCGGCCGGTACGCGAGGTGTCGGCGAAGACCTTCGCGCACTCGGTGACCGCGCAGCGGCTGAGGCGGTGCATGCCGCGGCCCGTCAGATGCAGTGCCGTGCCGACCGAGATGAGTGACGAGAGGACCGCGCCGAGCGGCCGGCCGTCGTCGCGGTAGTGCAGATGCCAGCCGCTGCCGACGTGGTTCGTCATACGGGGGTGGGCCGCCGCCGCGGCCAGCATCTCGTTGACCAGCGCGGCGCGTTCGGACTCGTCGGTCGCGTCGACGACCTTCTCCCACGCGTCGAGGATCGCCCCGACGCGGTCGAGGTCCTCCGGCGTGACCGGCCCCTCCACCGCGACCCCGGCGGCCCGGCAGCGCTCCGTGAGTTCCCCGGCGTCGGTCGGGCGGCGGTTGGCCAGGTCGGCGGCGAGGTTCACGGCATCCTCGCCGTAAGGGTTGAGGTGCACAAGGTCATTACAGCAGGCTCGTCGGCATGGGACAACGCACCGCCATCCGCTCCGCAGTACGTCAGGCGGGGGAGTACGACCTCGTCGAACTGCTGCGCCTGCGGGCCCTGTTGTTCGACGGGCTCCCCGACTCCTTCTTCACCTCCCCGTCCGGGGACGAGGGTTGGCTGGACACCCTCGCCGTCGTCCTGCGGGAGCAGCTGACCGCGGACAGCGTGCGCGTCCTCGTCGTGGACGGCGCCGACGGACGCCTGGCCGCCTGCGGGATCGGTGCCGTGGAGCAACGGCTGCCCGGCCCGCACCTGCTCAACGGCCGGATCGGCCAGGTCATCGGCGTCGTCACCGACCCCGCGCACCGGCGGCGCGGGTACAGCCGCGCGATCATGGGGGGACTGCTCGACTGGTTCCGGGAGCGCGAGGTGGCCCGCGTGGACCTCTACGCCTCGGCCGAGGGTGAACCCCTGTACCGCGACCTGGGGTTCACCGACCATCCCGATCCCTCGCTGTACTGGCGTCCCTGAGACGCGGGTTCACCGCAGGTATGCCCCCAGCCTGGCGATCGCCGACGGGTTGCGCGGGCTCTCGACCAGGTCCACGTAGTCGAGGACGAGGATCCGCCGGTGCTTGACGGCGGAGACCTGGCGCAGTGGGGCGTAGGACAGGAGGAACTTCCTCTTCTGTTCCGCGCTCACGTCCCCGTAGTCGCAGATGACGATGGTGTCGGGGTCGCGCTCCACGACGCTCTCCCAGCCGACGGTGGTCCAGGAGTCCTGGACGTCGTGCATGACGTTGACGCCGCCGGCCTCGCTGATGATCTGGTCGGGGGCGGCGTAGCGGCCCGAGGTGAAGGGCTGGTCCTGGCCGCTGTCGTAGAGGAAGACCTTGGGGCTCTCGGCGGGGGCCATCGCGTGGACCTCCGCTACCTCCTTCTTGAAGCCGGCGATCAGTGTCGCGGCCCGCTTCTCGACGCCGAACAGCTTTCCGAGGTTGGTGAGATCGGTGTACAGGGCGTCCAGGGGCGGCATGATGCCGCGCGCGGTCTCGGTACGGCCGTTGCGGCAGGACTCGGTGAGGACGTACGAGGGGATGCCGAGCTTCTTCAGGGCGTCCGGGGTGAAGCCGGCGTCCTCGCGGAAACCGTAGTTCCAGCCGGCGAAGACGAAGTCAGCGCGGGCGTCGAGGACGTTCTCCTTGGTGAGCTGGTCCTTGGACAGCCACTTCACCTTGTCGTAGCCGTCCTTCCAGGGCACGTCGGTGAGATCGCCCTTGTCGTCGGGCATGGCGAACCCGGCCATGCGGTCCTCCAGACCGAGCGCGAACATCAGCTCGGTGATGCCGACGTCGTTGGTGACCACCCGCTCGGGGACCTTGTCGTAGGTCACCTCGTGGCCGCAGTTGGTGAGGGTGACGGCGGTGGACCTGGGGTCCTTCGCCTCCTTCGCCGGCTCGACCGAGGCGCCGCATCCGGTGGCGGTGGCGGTGGCGGCGAGGCAGAGGGCGGCGGCGAGCAACTTGCGCATGTGGATCCTCAGTCGGCGGGCAGAAGGTCGAACAGGAGTTGCGTGGCACCGGTCTCGGGATGCCGGACGGGATGGGCGCGCACGCCGAACACCTCCGCCAGCAGGCCGGGTTGGAGCACATCGTGCGGGGGACCGGAGACGACGATCCGGCCGTCCGTGATCACGTACAGGAGATCGCAGTGCGCGGCGGCCAGGTTGAGGTCGTGCAGGGCGGCGAGCGCGGTCACCCCGCTGTCCCGGACCAGCCGCAGCACCTCCAACTGGTGGGCGATGTCGAGGTGGTTGGTCGGCTCGTCCAGGACCAGCACCCGCGGCTGCTGGGCGAGCGCGCGGGCGATCAGCACCCGCTGCTTCTCACCGCCGGACAGCGACAGGAACCCCCGGTCGGCCAGGTGGCCGACGCCGGTGCGTGCCATGGCCGACGCGCAGATCTCCGCGTCGGACGCCGCCGTACGGTCCCGGTGCGGCAGCCGCCCCATGGCGACCACCTCGGTGACCGTGAAGTCGAACTCCGCCGCCGACTCCTGCGGCAGCGCGGCCAGTACTCGCGCGGCGGCCCTCGACGGCAGCGCGTGCACGTCGTCCCCGGCCAGCCGCACCACGCCGGCGGCCGGGCGCAGCGCCCGGTACACACAGCGCAACAGCGTCGACTTGCCGCTGCCGTTGGGGCCGACGAGCCCGACCAACGCCCCGCTGTCCACGGCGAGTCGGACTCCGTCGAGAATCCCGGCGACGCTCATGTCCTCGATGTCGAGCCGCATGTCAGCGCCCCCCGAACGCGTAGCCGCCGCGCCGCATCAACAACAGGAACGCGGGCACCCCGACCACCGCGGTGATCACCCCGACCGGCAGTTCGGCGGGGGCGAGCAGCAGCCGGGACAGCACATCGGCCCACACCAGCAGGACGGCACCGGCGAGCGGCGCCACGGCCAGCACCCGCCGGTGATCGGCCCCGACCAGCATCCGTACGACGTGCGGCACCATCAGCCCGACGAACCCGATGGCCCCGCTCACCGCGACCACGGTCCCGGTCACGGCGGCGGTGACGAGGAACAACTCCCGCCGCAGCAGGCCCGGTCGGACCCCGAGTGCCGCCGAGGTCTCGTCGCCCATCGCCAGCGCGTTCAGCGACTCCGCCCGCCGGCGCAGCCACGCCCACCCCGCCGCCACGGTCACCGCGACGAGCGGCACCTGGGCCCAGGTCGCCCCGCCCAGACTGCCCAGCAGCCACATCAGCGCCGACCGGGCCGCCTCGCCGCGCGCCGCCCCGAACACCATGACGGTCGTCACCGCCTCGAAGCCGTACGCCAGCGCCGTGCCGGTCAGGACCAGCCGCAACGGGGTCAGCCCGTGCGGCGAGCGGGCCACCGCGTACACCAGCACCATGGCCGCCAGCGCGGACAGGAACGCCGACACCGACAGCGCCCACACGCCGAGGCCCGCGAACGCCCCCAGCAGGATGACCGCGTTGGCGCCCACCGCCGCGCCCGAGGAGATGCCGAGCACGAAAGGGTCGGCGAGCGCGTTGCGCACCATCGCCTGGACGGCCACTCCGACGGCCGCCAGCCCCGCGCCGACGACCGCGCCGAGCACCACCCGCGGCAGCCGGATCTCCCAGACGATGGTGTACGCGGCGGCGTCGTCGGCGTGCACGGTCCCGCCGGTCAGCCCGGCCCACAGGAACCGGAGGACGTCCGCCCACGGGACGCCGGCGGCGCCCAGTCCCACGCCGCCGACGACGGACGAGGCGAGGAGCAGCACGAGCCCGACGACGAGCGGTGGCAGGGGTATGCGGCTGGGGGTGGGACTTCGGCGCACGGTCGGGGCGGTCCTTCGCCTGGGGCCGCCTGCGGAACTCGGTCAGGGAGGCAGCCCGTACGACAGCCATGCCGTGCGGTCCCCTCTCGCAGTCCACGGCGAGCAGTCAACGGGTCGCACCACCCACAGGCGATCGGGCTCACGCGACGGAGGTCGGGCCGTCGCGCACACCGTTGCGGGTCAGCGCCGGACTCTCACCGGACTTCCCCCGCGGGAGGCTCCGGGAGCGTAGCAAACGGGTGTGACACCGCAGTCCGGTGGGCTGCACGCCGGTCGTGGAAGGGCCACGTCAGGTCCGGCTCCATGACGCAGCGGAACAGTCGGCGCACCGGCGGGGTGCACAGCACGGTCACGACCGTCGCGGCCACGGCCGTGACGACGACGATCCCGAGAGGTTCATGGACCCAGGCGGGGTCGTACCAGCCCCAGGGCTCGGAGCCCTGCGCGACGAACCCGTGCAGCAGATAGCCGTACAGCGTGCCCGCGCCCAGTGTGGTGAACCACGCCCGGCGCCCGGGCACCCACGCGAGGAAGCAGGCGACCAGCAGGGTCGAGCAGCCGAAGACCACCGGTGTCATCAACAGGCCCGACCAGCCCGGCGCGCCGAGTTCCTGGACGCTGTCGCGGTGGTAGAACCAGGCCCCGCTCATCCGCGGCACGGCCCAGTACGCGACACCCAGCGCGCCCACGAACACCGGTACCGCCAGCGCTCGCGCCGAGCGGTGGCGCACCAGCCGGACATGCTCCGGCCTCAGACAGAGGCCCAGGACGAAGTACGGCAGGAACTGGAGTGTGCGCTGGAGATCGAGGTCCTCTCCGATCGACGGGGTCATGCTCGCGGCCACGGCGACACCGAGGGCGAGCGGCAGCGGCCACCGCACCGACCGCCACAGCGGGGTCGTCAGCCGCCAGATGAACAACGCGGCCAGGAACCAGGTCAGATACAGCGGTTCCAGGAGGCTGACCGGCCGGTCCGGGGCGTCGTCGGTCCACCTCGTCCAAAGGGTGTACGCGGTCTCGAAGACCACGTACGGGAGGGCGACCCCGGTCACCAGCCGTCTCAGCCGCCGCGGGCTCGCGTCGAAGGACCGGGAGAAGTGGCCGGCGACGACGACGAACGCCGGCATGTGGAAGGCGTACACGAGCATGTAGAGCGCGCTGACCGTGCGGCTGCCGTCCCGCAGCGGCTCCCACGCGTGCCCGGTCGCCACCAGGAGGATCGCCAGGTACTTGGCGTTGTCGAAGAACGCGTCACGTTCCCCGGCGGGGCGGCCGGGCACGGGCGGGACCGCGGTGGCGGGAAGCGGGGACATCCCCCGCGCCTGACCACTTCGGGGCGCCTCAAACGTCCGGGGCAGGGCGCTTCGCGGCGCCTCGCGGGAGGGTAGTGGCCCCAGGCGGCGAGGCGCCTCGCAGGCGGGCGGTCGTCTCAGGCGGCGGGGCGCACCAGGCCCGTCTCGTAGGCGAAGACCACCGCGTGGACGCGGGCGCGTGCCCCGATCTTGGCGAGGATGTGGCTGACGTGGGACTTCACGGTCGTCGGGGCGATGCTCAGGCGGGCCGCGATCTCCGCGTTGGACCAGCCGGAGGCGATGGCGGTGAGGACGTCGCGCTCCCGCTCGGTGAGCGTGTCCAGGCCGACCCCGCTCGCGGCGGGGCGGACCGGCTGCTGCTGTCGGACGGTGTCGATGAGGGCGCGGGTGAGATTGGGGGTGATGACGGCGTCTCCGACAGCCACGACCCGGATCGCCGCGATCAGTTCCTCGGGGGCGGCGTTCTCGAGGACGAACCCGCCGGCTCCGGCCCGCAGCGCGGCGGAGGCGTACTGCTCGTGGGTGTCGGGGGTGAGGACCAGGACACGCGGCGGGCGGGCCGCTGCTTCGGCGAGGCCGGGGGAGGCGGCGAAGGCCGGCGGGTGCGTGATCCGGCGGATGACATCGATGCCGTCGGTGTCCTGGACGCGGCCGTCCAGCAGGACGACGTCGGGGCGGAGCACGGCGCTCATCCGTACGGCTTCGGCGCCGGTGGTCGCCTCGCCGGCGACGGTCAGGTCGGGCTGGTCCGTCAGGAGCATGCGCAGGCCGAGCCGCTGGAGCGACTGGGTACTGACGATGAGTACAGAGGTCATGGGGGGCGACCCTCCTGAACGAAACGGTTTCGTTCGCTTGAGCCTCAGCATAGCCCCGCCATCAGAGAAACGACATCGTTCCCCTCGTGGTCTGGATCACCCTTCGACTAGAGGAAGAGCGTCCCTGGATCGAGTCCGGACAGGACCCGCCCGTACAGCTCCAGATTGGTCGCCGGATTGACGAAGGAGTGCAGGTTGAGGGCGTGCAGATCGCGTACCGCCCGCTGTACGGGCACCTCCCGGCGCAGCGAGGACGCGCCGGACGCGGAGGCGATCAGATCGACCGCCTCCTTGCACAGCCGCGCCACGTACCCGCTCTGCGCCCGGATCCTCGCGCGCTCCTGCGTGGTGAACGGCTCCCCGGCCTCGACGCGAGCCACGATGTCGTCCGTCAGCAGCTCGGCACAGGAGATCTTCAGCGTCGCCTCGGCTGCCTGGAGATGCGTCACGGTCGCCTCGTGCTGCCGCTCGTGGAACGTGTACGTGATGCCCCGCCGGTGGATGCGTTCGGTGAACTCCGCCAGGGACGCCCGGGCCAGACCGAGCGCGTGCGGGGCCGTCCAGACGCAGAACATCAGCAGGACCGGCATCCGGTAGAAGGGGTCGTCGGCGTTCGCCTTCGACGGGAACTCGCCGGCCAGCAGCGGCCCGACGGGCAGGACGCGGTGTGCGGGGACGAGGACGTCATGGGCGACCACGCTGTTGCTGCCGGAGCCGGCGAGGCCGGAGACGTGCCAGTCGTCCAGGATCTCCAGTTCGGCCATGGGCACGGCCGCCCACAGCACCTCGGGCGGCCCGTCGCCGGACTCGCCGGACTCGACCCTGGCCGTGAGCAGATGCCAGTCGGCGTCCTGGCAGCCGGTGGCGAAGCCCGAGGTGCCGTTGACGAGATAGCCGCCGTCCACCGCGACGGCGGTGGGGCCCGGGATGAGTGTGCCGCCGACCCGGACGTCTGGGCTGGTGAAGATCTCGTCCTGCGCCTCGTCGGGGAAGAGCGCCGCGATGAACGCGCAGCCCGCCTGGATCAGGGCCATGAACCCGGCCGAGCCGCACGCCCCGGCGACCTCGGCCAGGGCGTCGACCTGGGTGCGCAGCCGCGACTGGTAACCGCCGTACCGCCGGGGGACGTTCATCCGGTAGACCCCGGCCTCGGTGAGCGCCGCGACGACCTCGCCCGTCACCCGCCTCTCCTGCTCGGTCCGCAGCGCGTGCTCGGCGATCAGCGGGCGGATGTCCCGTACCCGTTGGACGAGCTCGGATGCGGAGTGGGGTGCCGACGGTGCTGTCATGGACGCCCTCCGGGATTCGCTGACGGGTCATCACCGTGACGCGGCTCGGGCCGGGACGTCAATGCCGCCGCGGGCGACGGGAGTCGGGGCCGACCGCTGTACGCGCCCGCGCCGCGTCCGTCCCCACGGCTTGAGCACCGAGATCACCGTCATGAAGACGTACGCGCTCGACGACACGATCGGCCCGAACAGGACGTCACCGGTGTCCGGCAACGGATGCCCCGCGGCCGCGGCGGCGACCGCGGAGTTCACGGCGGGGCGCAGGACGAACGCCGTGGCGGTGAGCGTGGCGAGGGTCAGCCAGAACTTCGTGACGACCCAGCGATGCCGCGCGAGACCCCACGGCGTCCCCAGCGACAGCACCAGGCCGCTGACGAACGTGAGGAGCGCGAGGGGGAGGAGAAGCCAGTCGGCGAACACCTTCATGGCCCGGACCGAGGACTCCACGGTCGCCGGGTCGCCGGTGGTCGCCGCGGTGATCCCGAGTGCGAGCAGGCCGAAGGTGAGCCCGAGCCAGCCGGCCGAGGCGACGACATGGACCACGAGGGAGCCCTTGCGGGCCGGGCGGCTGAGTTTCATGGGCCCACCGTGCCCGGACGGGTGCCGCGAGGGCGTCTGACAGGGGGAGTAAGCCGACGTACTGAGGCGGGAGTACGCCGTCATCCCTTCGGCAGGAACTCGCTCAGGGCGTCGATGAGACGGTCGAGGGCGGGGTGCCGCGTGGAGCGGTCGGTCGTGACCGTGCGGCCGTCGAAGCGGAGTTCGTACCGGAACAGGTCGGCGGCGCCCGTGTTGACCGTGAGGTCGGGAACCTCGTCCAGCGCCGGGTCGCCGAGCAGCGTCCGCAGTTCCTCGAACTCGGCCCCGCCGGCGCGGCGCACCGCGGACTTGCCGTTGTCACGGGCGTGCACGGTGCCGTCGCCGCCCAGGACCACCTGCTGGGAGACGCCGGCGAAACCGCCGCTGATGTTCATGGCCACGAGCTGCTGCCCGGAGCTGGTGACGGGGGACGGGGTGTCCGTCGTGGCGTCGGCCGTCACCGCCGTGGGCCCGGTGGCCGTACCCCCGGACCCCTCGGCGCCGCAACCGGCCAGCGCGAGCGCGCCAACCGCCGCCAACGCGACGGCACTTCTACGGAACACGCGGCCCGCCTTCCGGTGTGCGCACCTAGAGGATGCGGTCGTCGACATAGAGGATCTCCAACTGGACGCCCTGCAAACGGCGTTCCTCGGACAGGCGGCCGGCGGCAGGCGGCCAGGACGGGCGCGACGCCTGACTACCGCGCCCGGGCGGCCCGCAGCAGATGGTCGCGTACGACGGCCACGTGCGGGTTGCCCGACACCCCGGGACGCTGCACCAGGAAGCCGGTGTTGATGGGCGGGTCCTCCGGATCGTGCAGCAGGACCAGCGCACCGGACGCCAGCTCGTCGGCACAGAGATAGCGGGGCAGCACCGAGAACCCCGTACCGCCTACGACCGCCGCCCTGACACCGTTCAGATCGGGCATCGTCACCGCGGGCTGACCAGTCAGGCGCTTGCCGAACACATGCCGCCAGTAGCGGCGCACGATCGGCAGGTCCTCGGCGTACGCGACCAGGGGGACGCCGTGCAACGCGGCGGCTCCCTCCGTCGCGATCCGTCCCGGGCCGCCGATCCGCCGCGCCCAGGCGACCCCGGTGACCAGCACGAACTCCTCGTCGTTGAGCGGCACCGAGGCCAGGGTCCGGCCGCGGGGCCGGAAGGTGGCGATCACCAGGTCGTGCCGGCCCGCGCGCAGATCGTCGAGGAGCGGCTCGGTCAGGCCGGGCGTGACGCGCAGTCGTACGCCCTTCTCCACGAGCGGTGCGATACCCGGCAGGACGGAACGGGTCAGGAACTCGGCGGGGCCGGCCAGGTGCACGGGTTCGGCCGGGGTGTCCTCCGGCTGGGCCACCGAGGCGAGCGCGTCCAGCGGTTCGACGACCCGCGCGGCCAGTTCGTCGGCGTAGGGCGCGGGCGCCACCCCGCGGGCGAGGCGCTCGAACAGCTCACGGTCCAGCTGCCGCTCCAGAGCGCGGATCTGTGTGGTCACCGTGGGCTGGGAGAGGCCGAGGAGACGGGCGGCGGCGGTGAAGGAGCCGGTGCGGTACACGGTCAGGAACGTGCGCAGCAGGTTCAGGTCCAGGGCGCCTCCGGCCGGGTGGTCATTGGATTCCCTATCTCTCATATATGTGAGCCTATTGGATTTCTATGGGTGGGCTGGCCTACGTTCGAAGCATGTCAAAGATCCTCTTCGTCATGACCGGCGCCGACCACTGGACCCTCGCCGACGGCACCCTCCACCCCACCGGCTTCTGGGCCGAGGAGGCCGTCGCCCCGTACCGGGCCTTCAAGGCCGCGGGACACGAGATCGTCGTCGCCACCCCCGGCGGGGTCGTCCCCACCGTCGACAAGGGCAGCCTCGCGCCCGAGTACAACGGCGGCCAGGAGGGCGCCGACCGTACCGCCGCCGCGCTCGCCGCGATGACCGAGCTTCAGCAGCCGGTCAAGCTCGCGGACGTCGACCTCGACGACTACGCCGCCGTCTTCTACCCCGGCGGCCACGGCCCCATGGAGGACCTGGCCGTCGACACCGCTTCCGGCGAGCTGCTGACCCTCGCCCTGGAGTCCGGGAAGCCCCTCGGCGTGGTCTGCCACGGCCCGGCCGCGCTGCTCGCCGCGGTGAAGGGCGACGGCACCAACTCCTTCGCCGGCTACCAGGTGGCCGCGTTCACCAACGACGAGGAGATCCAGGGCGGCCTCGCCGACAAGGCCAAGTGGCTGCTCCAGGACCGGCTCACCGAGGCGGGCGTACAGGTCCAGGTGGGCCAGCCGTGGGCCCCGAAGGTCGTCGTCGACCGCAACCTCGTCACCGGCCAGAACCCGGCGTCCTCCGCGCCGCTCGCGGACGAGCTGCTGAGGAAGTTGGGCTGAGAAGCCGGCCCGAGAAGCCGGCCCGAGAACAGAGATCGCAGCGCCCGCCGGTGTCATCCGGCGGGCGCCGCGTCGTCGCTGGGTGGTCCGGTCCCTCAGTCCGCCGCCTTGAACGACCGCAGCCGCAGCGAGTTCCCCACCACGAACACCGACGAGAAGGCCATGGCCGCTCCGGCGAGCATCGGGTTGAGCAGTCCGGCCGCGGCGAGCGGCAGGGCGGCCACGTTGTAGGCGAAGGCCCAGAACAGGTTGGACCGGATGGTGCCCAGGGTGCGCCTGGCCAGCCGGATGGCGTCCGCCGCCGCCCGCAGGTCGCCGCGGACGAGGGTCAGGTCACCGGCCTCGATCGCGGCGTCCGTGCCCGTGCCCATCGCGAGTCCCAGGTCGGCCCGGGCGAGGGCGGCCGCGTCGTTGACGCCGTCGCCGACCATGGCCACCGAACGCCCCTCGCTCTGAAGGCGCTTGACCACGTCGACCTTGTCCTGCGGCAGCACTTCGGCGATCACGTCCTCGGGCGCGATACCGACCTCGCGGGCGACAGCCTGCGCCACCGCCTCGTTGTCGCCGGTCAGCAGGACGGGTGTCAGGCCCAGTGCCCGAAGCCGGGTGATCGCCTCGGCGCTGGTCTCCTTGACCGCGTCCGCGACCTCCAGCACGGCCCGCGTCTCGCCGTCCCAGGCGACGGCGATCGCCGTACGACCGGACGCCTCGGCCTCGGACTTCGACCGCGCGAGCCGCTGGGGGAGTTCCATCGCCCACTCGCTCAGCAGCCGCTCCCGTCCCACCAGCACCGCGTGCCCGTCGACGATCCCCTGCACGCCCAGCCCCGGAACGTTCGCGAAGTCCTCGGGCGTCGGCAGCGAACCGAGCTTCCCCAGTGCCCCGTCGGCCACGGCGCGGGCGATCGGGTGCTCGGAGGCGTGCTCCAACGCGCCTGCCAGCCGCAGGACTTCGGCCGCGTCGGTGCTCTCGGTGGTGTGTACGGCCAGCAGCGTCATCCGGCCCGTCGTGACCGTGCCGGTCTTGTCGAGGACGATCGTGTCGACCCTGCGCGTGGACTCCAGGACCTCAGGACCCTTGATGAGGATGCCGAGCTGTGCGCCGCGCCCGGTGCCGACGAGCAGCGCGGTCGGCGTGGCCAGCCCCAACGCGCACGGGCAGGCGATGATCAGCACGGCGACCGCGGCGGTGAACGCGGCCGTCAGCCCGGCGCCGTTGCCCAGCCAGAAACCCAGGGTGCCGAGCGCTAGGGCGATCACGATCGGGACGAACACCGCGGAGATCCGGTCCGCGAGCCGCTGCGCCGCCGCCTTCCCGTTCTGCGCGTCCTCCACCAGCTGTGCCATACGGGCGAGTTGGGTGTCGGCGCCGACCCGCGTGGCCTCGACGACGAGACGTCCGCCGGCGTTGACCGTGGCACCGGTGACCGCGTCCCCCTGGGCGACCTCCACCGGCACCGACTCGCCGGTCAGCATCGAGGCGTCCACGGCCGAGGAGCCCTCGACCACCGTCCCGTCGGTGGCGATCTTCTCGCCGGGCCGCACCAGGAACCGGTCGCCTACCTTCAACTCGCCCACGGCAAGGGACCGTTCACGCCCGTCGCTCCCGATCACGGTCACGTCCTTGGCGCCCAGCTCCAGCAGCGCCCGCAGGGCGGCACCCGCCTTGCGCTTGGAGCGTGCCTCGAAGTACCGCCCGGCCAGGATGAAGGCGGTGACTCCGGCGGCGGCCTCCAGATAGATGTTGCCGGCGCCGTCACCGCGGGCGATCGTCAGCTCGAAGGGGTGCTTCATGCCCGGGGTGCCGGCGGTCCCGAAGAACAGCGCCCACACCGACCAGGTGAACGCGGCGAGCGTGCCCACCGAGATCAACGTGTCCATGGTCGCGGCGCCGTGCCGCGCGTTGGTGAACGCCGCCTTGTGGAAGGGCCATGCGGCGTATGTGACGACCGGCGCCGCCAGCGTCAGCGACAGCCACTGCCAGTACTCGAACTGGAGCGCAGGGATCATGGCCATCGCGACGACGGGAAGGGCGAGCAGCGCCGCGGTGGCCAACCGCTGCCGCAGCGTGCGCAGTTCGTCGTCCACGGGCTCGTCGTCCCCGGGTTCCTCGGGAGGTGACGGTTCCTGTGCGGTGTACCCGGTCTTCTCGACGGTCGCTATGAGGTCCTGTACGGAGACGTCACCGGCGTAGCTGACCTTGGCCTTCTCGGTGGCGCAGTTGACCGTGGCGGTCACCCCGTCCATGCGGTTGAGCTTCTTCTCGATGCGGGCGGCGCAGGAGGCGCAGGTCATGCCGCCGATGGCGAGCTCGACCTCGGAAGAGGCGGCTTCGGAGAGGGCTCCGGTCGCGGTGGTGGTCATCGCTGCTGCTCCTCGTGGGATGGATAGGGGGCGGGGGTATCTCCGCCATGGCCCAAGGTATACCTATGGGGGGTATCAAACACAAGCGGCTCCAGCGGTTGACTTTATACCCCCCAGGGGTATCGTCGACTGCGTTGAGGCGCCGTGACCGACGTTCGGCGGCCGTGATCACCGAGGAGCTGGCCATGCATGCAGGACTCAAGATCTCCGCGTTCGCCGCCGCGCTCGCCGCGACCTTCGGAACCGCGTACGGCGTGGGCAGGGGCATCGACCCGGTCGTCACGGAGAGTGCCCCCGCTTCCCATGGCGGTCACGAAGGAGGGGGCCACGAAGGAGGGGGTGAGGAGGCGGGGCACGAGGAGAGTCCGGCCGGCGGGCTCCAGATCTCCGAGGGTGGCTACACCCTCGATCTGAGGACCCCGAGCGTCACGGCCGGGCAGCGCGCCGAGCTGAGGTTCGCGATACGGGACGCGGCGGGCCGTGCCGTCACCGCGTACCAACGCGAGCACGACAAGGAACTCCACCTCATCGTCGCCTCACGCGACCTCGTCACCTACCGTCATCTGCACCCCACCCGGGCCGCCGACGGCACCTGGAGCATCCCCGTGTCCCTGCCCCGTGCGGGCGGCTACCGCGTCTTCGCCGACTTCACCCCGGCGAAGAAGGGGGCGGAGAACCTCGTCCTCGGCGCGGACCTGGCCGCCTCGGGCGCCTACGCGCCCCAGAAGCTTCCGGCCCCGAGCGGCATCGCCACCGTCGACGGCTACAAGGTCGCGCTGACCGGCGGCCTCACCCGGAACACCGCGACCGAGCTCAAGCTCAAGGTCACCCGCGACGGTCGCCCCGTCACCGACCTCCAGCCCTATCTCGGGGCCTACGGCCACCTGGTGGCCCTGCGCTCCGGTGACCTCGCCTACCTCCACGTCCACCCCAACGCCGGGACCGGGTCCGGCCCGGACATCTCCTTCACGGCCACCGCCCCGAGCGACGGAACGTACCGTCTGTTCCTGGACTTCAAGCACGAAGGCCAGGTCCGCACAGCGGCGTTCACGGTGCAGACCGGTGCGGGGCACGAGGAGGCCGAGGGTGGCCACGGCCACTGAACCGGACATGGGTCGGCCCGTCACTGCGCGCGCGGTGACGGGCCGTTGGGATCAAGTACCCCGATGTCAGGGCTGGTTGGTGAGATACCCGCCCATGCTGGTGAAGTACTCGGCCGCGGGCAGCTCCCGGCCGTCCTCGGTGCGCACGCGGGTGATGGCCAGCCCGTGGTTGCGGCCCGTGCGCGCGTCGGCCCCGGCGACGATGACGACACCCTCGCCCTCGCGGTAGAAGATCCGGCCGGGCGTCCCGCCGTACCGGCCCTCGGAGACGACCGAGGCGAGGACTTCGAGCCGCCTGCCCTTGTGGAAGGTGAACGCGCTCGGGTACGGCTCCGACTGGGCGCGCACCAGGCGTTCGAGGTCTTCCGCGGGCCACGTCCAGTCGATGCGGCTGTCCTCGATCGAGCGCTTGTGGAAGAAGCTGGCCTGCGAGCGGTCCTGCCGGGTGAACTCCGTCTGTCCGGAGGCGATGAGAGCGAGCGCGCCGGTGGTGACCGGGGCGATCAGGTCGACCGTGCGGTGGAAGAGGTCGGTGGCGGTGTCCCTCGGCCCGACCGGCACGGCTTCCTGGCGGACGATGTCGCCGGCGTCGAGCTCGTCGTTCATCAGGTGCGCGGTGACGCCCACTTCGGACTCGCCGTTGATCAGGGCCCAGATCAGCGGGGAGAAGCCGGCGTACTTCGGCAGCAGCGAGTCGTGCACGTTCAGCGTGCCGTACCGGGGCAGGTCGAAGATGCGCGGGGGGATCCACGTACGCCAGTTGTTGGCCACGATGATGTCCGGGTCGGCCTCCTCGAGGCGCGCGAACAGCTCGTCGTCGTCAGGGCGGTTGCGGATGACCACCGGCACGCCGTGCTCCTCGGCGAGGTCGGCGACCGAGTCGCTCCAGATCTTCTCGTAGGCGTGCTCGCTCTTGGGGTGGGTCACCACCAGGACCACGTCGTGCTCGGAGTCCAGCAGGGCGCGGAGGGTCCGGTGCCCCCAGGTCTGATAGCCGAACATGACGACCCGCATGCGGTTCCTCCTCGGAGCAGGGACTGACCGCCGTCAGTAAAGCAAGGCTTACCTAAGCGCACAACGGTGCACTGCCTATCGACAGTTGCACAGGATGAGCTTAGCCTTACCTAAGTTTTGGGCCGTCCCTCCGTAGGCGTGCCCATCCACCCGCGGGATGGGAGTGACATGGCACAGGCTCTTCCTGACGACGCATCACTGATCCACGACCTCATAGGAGTTGGCTTCGGCCCCTCCAACGTGGCCCTGGCGATCGCATTGAGCGAGCACAACGCACGCGTCGACCGGCAGGAGGGGATCAGCGCTCACTTCTTCGAGCAGCAGCCGAGCTTCGGCTGGCACCGCGGGATGCTGATCGACGACGCGACCATGCAGGTGTCCTTCCTCAAGGACCTGGTGACGCTCCGGAACCCGGCCAGCGAGTACAGCTTCCTCTGCTATCTGAAGAGCAAGGGGCGGCTGATCGACTTCATCAACCACAAGAACCTCTTCCCGCTGCGGGTGGAGTTCCACGACTACTTCGAGTGGGCCGCCGACCAGGTCGACGACATGATCTCGTACGGCCACGAGGTCGTCGCCGTCTCCCCGGTCCTCCGCGACGGCGTCGTCGACCATCTGGAGGTGACGGTCCGCTCGGCCGAGGGGCTCGCCCTGCACCGGGCCCGCAACCTCGTCATCGGCACCGGCCTGCGCCCGCTCATGCCGGAGGGCGTCGAGCGCACCGAACGCGTCTGGCACAACGCCGAACTTCTCGGCAAGGTCGAGGAGTTGGACGGCGCCGCCCCGGCCCGGTTCGTCGTCGTCGGCGCCGGACAGAGCGCCGCCGAGAACGTCGCCTATCTGCACCGCCGCTTCCCCGGGGCCGAGGTCTGCGCCGTCTTCTCCCGCTACGGCTACAGCCCCGCCGACGACAGCAGCTTCGCCAACCGGATCTTCGACCCCGACGCGGTCGACGAGTACTTCGCCGCCCCGGACGACGTCAAACGGCAGCTCATGGAGTACCACGGAAACACCAACTACTCCGTGGTGGACATCGACCTGATCGACGACCTCTACCGGCAGATGTACCAGGAGAAGGTGCTCGGCACCGAGCGGCTGCGCTTCCTCAACGTCTCCCGTCTCGTCGGCGTCGAGGAGAAGCCCGACGGGGTGCGCGCCACGGTCAAGTCCCTCGTCACCGGGGAGGAAACGCTCCTGGACGCCGACATCGTGGTCTTCGCCACCGGCTACAGCCCCGCCGACCCGCAGGGCCTCCTGGGGGAGGTCGCCGACCTCTGCCTGCGCGACGACGAGGGCCGGCTGCGCGTCGAACGCGACTACCGCATCGCCACCCGCCCCGAACTCCGCTGCGGCATCTACCTCCAGGGCGGCACCGAGCACACGCACGGCATCACCTCGTCCCTGCTCTCCAACACCGCCATCAGGGTCGGCGAGATCCTCGACTCGGTCCTCAAGAACGCCACCGACGAGGCCCGTCCGATCGTCGACGGGATCGGCAGCCCCGCCGCCCGCTGACCACAGCCGCTCAACCGGTTCGATCAAAGGGATAACGTACGTCCACATGGGCATGACCGCAGTCGAGCGCGCCGCGCCCAGAGCCTCAACACCAGCCCGTAGGCGGCGAGTTGTGGGTCTGGGTGCTCTGATGGCGATCCTCGTGATCACGGCGGCGGTGTCGCTGGCCGTCGGTGCGCGCGCGTTGAGTCCCGCCGAGGTGTGGCACGGGCTGTTCGCGGCGCCGGAGGCCGATCAGCGGCTCACCGAGATCCGGCTCATCGTCCGGACGGTCCGGGTGCCCCGGACGGTGCTCGCCGTGGTGGCGGGCATCGCCCTGGGCGTCGGCGGGGCGCTGATCCAGGGCCACACCCGCAACCCGATCGCCGACACGGGCCTGTTGGGGGTGAACGCGGGCGCGTCCTTCGCGGTGGTCTCGGCGATCACCTTGTTCGGGCTCACCAACCCCTTCCAGTACGTCTGGTTCGCCTTCCTGGGCGCGGCGGTCGCCGGTGTCGTCGTCTTCGGCCTCTCCAGCCTGGGCCGGGGCGCCGGCAACCCGCTGACGCTCGCCCTGGCGGGACAGGGCGTCGCGGTGTTCCTCGCCGCGATGACCACGGCGATCGCGCTCACCGACCAGGCCGCGCTGAACGCGCTGCGGTTCTGGAACGCCGGGTCCGTGGCGGGGGTCGGCTTCGGTGTCATCTGGCCGGTGACCGCGTTCATCGCCGTCGGCCTGGTCCTGGCGCTCAGCACGCTGCCGGCCATCAACCTCCTCAACCTCGGCGACGACGTGGCCCGGGGACTCGGCGTGAACATCGCGCTGAGCCGGACCGTCGGCATCCTCGCCATCACCCTCCTCGCGGGCGCGGCGACGGCGGCGTGCGGCCCCATCGCCTTCCTCGGGCTGATGGTCGCCCACGTGGCCCGGTACCTGACCGGCCCCGACTACCGCTGGCTGGTGCCGTACGCCGGACTGCTGGGCGCGATCGTGCTGCTGGTGTGCGACATCGTGGGGCGGCTCGTGGTCCGGCCGGGCGAACTGGACGCCGGGGTCGTCGTCGCCCTCCTCGGCGCCCCGTTCTTCGCGGCGCTGGTGTGGCTCGGAAAGTTCAAGAACGCGTGAACGGGGCGGAGTCGATGAGCGCGGAGCCGAAGACGGCGGTGCTGCCGGGCGTACGGCTGGGCCGGGTGTCGTTCGTGTGGCGTCCCTGGCTCGTGGCCGTCACCCTGCTGCTGGCCGCGGCGGCCTTCCTGCTGTTCTGTCTCTCCATCGGCATCGGTGACTTCCCCATCGGGCTGCCCCAGGTGATCGCCACGATCTTCGGCCACGGCGAGCCGGTCGACGAGTTCGTCATCATGGACCTGCGGCTGCCGCGGGCCCTGGCCGGACTCGTCGTCGGGGTCGCCCTCGGGGTGTCCGGGGCGATCACCCAGTCCATCGCGCGCAATCCGCTGGCCAGCCCGGACGTCCTCGGGATCACCTCGGGCGCCGGGGCGGTCGCCGTCTTCCTGGTGACGGTGTCGGGCGGCACCGCCGCGGCGATCGTGGACTCCGTCGGGCTCTCGGCGGCGGCTCTCGGCGGCGGCCTCGGCACCGGGCTGCTGGTGTACTTCCTGGCGTGGCGGCGCGGCCTCGACGGCTTCCGGCTCATCCTCATCGGTATCTCCGTGACCGCCGTGATGGAGGCGATCACCACCTGGCTGCTGGCCACGGCCGACATCAGGGACGTGGCCCGGGCCCAGGCATGGCTGGTGGGCTCGCTGGACGACCGCGGCTGGGGCGAGGTGTGGACGGCCCTGTGGTGCACGCTCGCCCTGCTCGCCGTCGTGTCGTGCGTGGCCTTCCAGTTCAAGCCGCTGCACTTCGGTGACGAGGTCGCGGCGGGGCTGGGCGTCCGGTACGCGCGCGTGCGGGCGGTCATGCTGCTGTGCGCGGTCCTGCTGGCCGGCGCGGCGGTGAGCGCGGCCGGCCCGGTCCCGTTCGTCGCGCTGGTCGCGCCGCAGGTGGCGCTGCGACTGACCCGCTGCCCGACGCCGCCGCTCGCGGCCTCGGGGCTGGTCGGGGCGCTGCTGCTGATCGGTGCCGACCTGGTCGCCCGCACCGCGTTGCCGGTCGGCCTGCCGGTCGGTGTGGTGACCGCCGCGATCGGCGGGCCGTTCCTCGTCTATCTGCTGGTGCGGGCCAACGTCCGGTAGATGATGGGAGAGTTAGGTAAGCCTAAACGTAGGGGGCCTCGTGGTCGCTCAGGACATCACCCGGGTCGAGTCCGCCGTCGCGCAGGTCGCACGGCTGACGGCCGAGGACGTCACGGTCGGATACGGCGGCCGGACCGTCATCGACGGGCTCGACGTGACGGTGCCGCCCGGGGCGATCACGACGATCATCGGCCCCAACGGCTGTGGCAAGTCGACCCTGTTGAGGACGCTGTCGAGGCTGCTGAGGCCGACCCGGGGCACGGTCCTGCTGGACGGCGACGACATCGTCCGGCTCAGGACCCGGGACGTGGCGAAGAAGCTCGGCCTGCTGCCGCAGACGCCGGTCGCGCCCGAGGGGCTCACCGTGGCCGACCTGGTCGCCAGGGGCCGGCATCCGCACCAGAGCTGGCTGCGGCAGTGGTCCTCGGACGACGACGCCGTGGTGGCAAGGGCGTTGGCCATGACCGGCGTCTCCGACCTCGCCGACCGTCCCGTCGACACCCTGTCCGGCGGGCAGCGGCAGCGCGTGTGGATCTCGATGACCCTGGCCCAGGGCACTGATCTGCTGCTGCTGGACGAACCGACCACCTACCTCGACCTGGCGCACGCGATCGACGTCCTCGACCTGGTCGACGATCTGCACGAGGCGGGCTGCACCGTCGTGATGGTGCTGCACGACCTCAACCTGGCCACCCGCTACAGCGACAACCTCGTGGTGATGAAGGAGGGCGCCATCCTGGCGCAGGGGCACCCGCGGGACGTCGTCACCACCGAGCTGCTGCACGAGGCGTTCGGACTGCGCGCCATGGTCGTCGACGACCCGGTGGGGGACCGTCCGCTGATCGTGCCGATCGGCCGCACCCAGGTTCGGTCCAACTACCGGGGAAAGAGCGGCAGTTAGGCTAGGCTAACCTCATCTTTATGGGTAAGGTTTGCCTGCCCTTAGAACCGTGCGAAGGCAAGGGATGGCTGATGCTCCTCCGTAGAACGACGCTCACCAGGCCCTGGCGGCGGCTGGCGACCACGGTGTCCGCCTTGGGCCTGACCGTCGGCCTTCTCGCGGGATGCGGCTCCGACTCCTCCGACGAGCCGACCGACGACAACGCCTCGGCCACCGCCGCCGCGGGCGCCTTCCCGGTCACGGTGGAGCACGCCTTCGGCACCACCACGATCACCAAGGCCCCCCAGCGGGTCGTCTCCGTCGGCTACACCGACGACCAGACCGTCCTCGCCTTCGGCATCAAGCCCGTCGGCATGGTCGACCAGTACCCCAACCCGGCGGGGCAGAGCCCCGACATCAACACCCAGTGGCCCTGGGTCAAGGACAAGTGGGGCGACACCAAGCCCGAGGTCATCATGGCGAACGGTGACTCCGGCCCCAACTACGAGAAGATCGCGGCCCTGCGCCCGGACCTGATCATCGCGGTCTACTCCGAGATCGACCAGGCCGCCTACGACAAGCTCTCCAGGATCGCGCCGACGGTCGGCCGTACCAAGGCCGAGAAGGAACCCTTCAGCGCGCCCTGGCAGGACAACGCCCTCCACATCGCCAAGGCGCTCGGCAAGGCCGAGGAGGGCGAGAAGTTGGTCCAGGACATCCAGGGTCAACTGGACACCGCCAAGAAGGAACACCCCGAGTTCGCCGACCAGAAGGCCGTCGCGCTGTCCTGGTACGAGAACTCGGTCGCGCCCTTCACCTCCACCGACGTCCGTGGCCGCCTCGTGTCCGGCATCGGCTTCACGTACCAGACGGAGATCGACAAGGTCGCGGGCGGCAGCTTCTACACCAAGCTCTCCCCGGAACGCGTCGACCTCGTCGACGTCGACCACATCTTCGTCATCAACGACAAGGCCGACACCGAGGCGCTGAAGAAGTTCAAGCTCTTCGCCAACCTCGACGCCGTGAAGAAGGGCAACGTGTCCTATCTGCTGGACAGCGAGGGCCCGGCGGTCGGCGCGGCCATCTCCCAAGGCACCCTGCTGTCGATGCCGTACGCCATCGACGAGCTCGTCAAGTCGGCGGCCGGGTAGGTGTGAGCACCACCGAGACGCACGACACCGAGACGCACGACACCGGTGCACCCGCCACCGACGACCCGCGCGCCGCACCGGCGGCGCTGCGGACCACCACCGGCCGTGAGGCCGCCCGCTGGGTCGTGGCCCACTGCCGCGAGCTGCCCTGGCTGACGGCCGCCACCGTGATCGCCTCGGTGGTGGGGGCGGCGCTCCAGGTGCTTCCGGTGCTGCTGCTCGGCCAGGTGGTCGACGGGGTCGTGGCGGGGGAGTCCCGCTCGGTGCTGGTCAGGATCGGCGGGGTGATGGTGGCCGCCGCCCTGCTCGGCGCGGTGGCCACCGCGGCCTCGACGTATCTGATCGGACGGCTGGGCGCGGATCTGCTCGCGAAGCTGCGGGAGTCGGCCGTACGCGCGGTGCTCGGGATGCCGAGCGCACGGATCGAACAGGTCGGCCGGGGCGATGTGCTGTCCCGGGTCGGCGACGATGTCGCCGTGCTCTCCCGGGGCATCCGGATGGCCGTGCCCACCGTGTTCTCGGCGGGTGTGCTGGTCGTCATCGCCACGGCCGGCATGTTCGGCCTCGACTGGCGGCTCGGGCTGGCCGGGGCCGGCGCCCTGCCCGCGTACGCCCTGGCCCTGCGCTGGTACCTCCCGCGCTCCGCCCCGCTCTACCGAAAGCAGCGCGCGGCCCAGGCCGACCGTGCCCAGGCGCTGATCAGTGGTCTGAACGGGATCGACACGGTCCGCGCGTACCGTCTCGAAGAGGCCTTCCGGGAGAAGGTCACCCATGAGTCGCGGCGGGTGCGCGACCTGGGCATCGAGGTGTTCCACTTCTTCGGCCGGTTCGTGGGCCGGGAGAACCGCGCCGAGTTCATCGGGCTCACCCTCATCCTCGGTGTCGGATACGCCCTGTTGGAGGCCGACGCGGCCACCCTGGGCGAGGTGTCGGCGGCCCCGCTGCTGTTCCACCGGCTGTTCGTCCCGCTCGGGATGATCATGTTCACCTTCGACGAGGCGCAGAAGTCGGGCGCGAGCCTGACCCGGCTGGTGGGGGTGCTGGGGGAGGAGGCGGAGGACCGGCTGGTGGGCGACGAGGCCGTGGCGCCGGCCGGTTCCGCGTCGTACGCGGTGTGTGTGGAGGGCGTGACCTTCGCCTACCCCGGCTCCGAGGAGCCGGTCCTGAGAGACGTCAACCTGTCCATTCCGGCGGGGAGTTCGCTCGCGCTGGTGGGCGCCACCGGCGCGGGCAAGACCACGCTGGCCGCGCTCGTCGCGGGCATCGGCACCCCGCAGGCCGGGACGGTGCGCATCGGACCGACCGACCTGGCGGGCCTCGACGAGGCCGGGGCGCGCGCCCTGGTGAGCCTGCTGACCCAGGAGACCCATGTGTTCTCCGGTCCGCTCGCCGAGGATCTGCGGCTGGCCGCGCCGCGGGCGAGCGACGCGGAGTTGGCCGACGCGCTGCGCACGGTCGGCGCGGCGGGGTGGGTCGAGGCGCTGCTCGAGGGGCTGAGCACGCCGGTCGGCGAGGGCGGCGAGCGGCTCGACGTCACCAAGGTCACGCAGATCGCCCTGGCGCGGCTGGTGTTGGGCCGCGCGCCGGTGGTGGTGCTGGACGAGTCGACCGCCGAGGCCGGCAGTGAGGGCGCCGCCGAACTGGAGCGGGCCGTGCTGGCCGCGTGCGCGGGCCGGACCACGCTCTTCGTGGCCCACCGGCTGACCCAGGCGATGGCGGCCGACCGGATCGCCGTGCTGGACGCGGGGCGCGTGGTCGAGCAGGGGACCCACGAGGAGCTCGTGGCGCTGGACGGCCGGTACGCACGGCTGTGGCAGGCCTGGCGAGAAAGCAGTTGATGAACTTAGCTTAGGCTGGCCTAACTTTCATGTTGTGGAAGGGTGCTGAGTCTTCGATGATGGAACCGCGCGCTCGTCTCGTACCGCTGTCCTTCGACCGACTGACCGAGTTGCGCCGACGCACCGGCGACCACTCCGACCGGACCCTCGCCGAGGCCTGCGCCATCGCCCTGGCGTACTGGGCGACCCGCCGGAGTCCCGACGGCATCGACCTCACCGACGGCACCCTGTTCGCCGATGTCGTCGGCTGGGTCGACAACGGTGGTACCGAACAGGGGAGTTGGCGGGACTCGGACGGCAGCTGGGACATCGCCGTCCCGGACGGCGTCGAGGTCGCCGACGCCCGGCTCGCCCTGGAGGACCTGGTCGACTTCCCGGACCGCCCGCTCGGCACCGTGGGCCCCTCCAGCGTGGCGGCCCGGCTCGCGGCACTGGCCGACTGGAACGCGACCGACGCCGACCGGGACCGGCCGACCCTGGTGGAGATGTTCCACGAACAGGCCCGCGCCAGGCCGGACGCCATCGCCGTCATCGACGAGCACCGCACCCTGACCTACCGTCAAGCAGCCGCGCTTTCGAACCAATTGGCCCACCACCTCATCGAACGGGGCCTGACCGCCGAGCAGATCGTCGGCATCTCTCTCGGCCGCTGCGCCGACATGGTGATCGGGCTCCTCGGCGTGCTCCAGGCCGGATGCGCGTTCGTGCCGCTCGACCCGCAGTGGCCCGCCGCACGCCGGGCCGTCGTCATCGAGGACGCAGGCGTCGTCCTCCAGCTCAACGCCACCGGCGAACACACCCCGGGCGAACCGGAAGCCGTGCCCGTGGACCTCGGCGACTGGCGCTACGGCGACCACCCCACCGAGGGCACCGGGATCGCCGTCCCCGGCACCGCGCTGGCCTACGTGATCTTCACCTCGGGCTCCACCGGCCGCCCCAAGGGCGCGATGATCCGCCACGAGGCCATCAGCGAACGCCTGTTGTGGCAGGTCCACCAGATCCTGGGCTTCGGCCACGACGACGCCTCGCTGTTCAAGGCGCCACTCTCGTTCGACATCTCCATCAACGAGATCTTCCTGCCCCTGGTGTCCGGCGCCCGGCTGGTGATCCTGCGCCCCGGCGGCGAACGCGACCCCCATCACCTGCTCAGCGTCATCGCCGAACACCGTGTCACCTTCACCTACCTGGTCTCGTCCATGCTGGACGTCCTCCTCGACATCGCGGGCGACTCCGGGCAGTTGGACAGCCTGCGCCACGTCTGGTGCGGCGGCGAGGTGCTCACCCCGGAGCTCTACGAACGGTTCCGCACCCAGCTCGACATCCCCATGTACCACGGCTACGGACCCGCCGAGACGACCATCGGCGTCTCCCACGTCATCTACCGCGGAGCCGCCGAACGCCTGTCGACCTCCATCGGCAAGGCCAACCCCAACACCCGGCTGTACGTCCTCGACGACGAACTGCGCCCCGTCCCCGTCGGAGTGGGCGGCGAACTCTACGTCGGCGGATTCCTGCTGGGCCGCGGATACGTGAACGCGCCCGGCCTCACCGCCTCCCGCTTCGTCGCCGACCCCTTCGCCACCGACGGCTCCCGCCTCTACCGCACCGGCGACCTCGCCCGCTACGCCCCCGACGGATCACTGGACTTCCTCGGCCGCGCCGACAACCAGATCAAGATCCGCGGCATGCGCCTGGAGATCGAGGACGTCGAGATCGGCCTCGCGGAACACCCGGGCGTACGGCACACCTGTGTCGTCGCCAGGAAGAACTCCGCGGGCGGCACCTATCTCGTGGGATACGTCATCCCGGCCGCCGGCAGCGAAGGGCTGCGCGCCGACGACGTCAGGGCCTGGGCCGCCGTCCACATGGTCGAGTACATGGTGCCCGCCCATGTCGTCGTGCTGCGGGAGTTCCCGCTGACGGCCAACGGCAAGCTCGACCGCAACGCCCTGCCGGAACCGGAGACCGCGACCGGCCCGCTCGTCCCGCCCGCAACCGACGAGGAACGCCTGGTCGCCCGGGCCGTCGCCGCCGTGCTGCGTCTCGACGACATCGGCGCCGACCAGGACTTCTTCGAGCTCGGCGGCGACAGCATCCTGGCGATCTCCCTGCTGAGCGCGCTGCGCGCCGAGGGCCTCCATGTCACGGCCCGGCAGATCTTCACCCACAGCACGGTGAGGGCGCTGGCGGCGGTGGCGAGCCGCGAGAACGTCTCCACCCTCGACCACCGCGACGTCCCCACCGGCACCGTGGTGGGCTCGCCCGTCGTGCAGTGGCTCGGCGAGACGACGGACGCGATCGACGGCTTCGTGCAGTCGGTGGTCCTCAACACCCCGGCCGACCTCACCTCCGACGCCCTCGACCAACTCCTCACCGCAGTCGTACGGCACCACCCCGTGCTGCGCGCCCGGCTGGTGCGCGGCGACCGCTGGAGCTTCGACATCCCCGAGCCGGACGGGGCCGGCGCGGACCCGCTGGAGAGCGACCGACCGCTGGAGGAGTGCGTCGCGCTCGCCACGGCGGGACTCGACCCCGACAACGGCGTCATGCTGCGGGCCGTGTGGCGCCGCCCCGCACGGCAGTTGGTCCTCGCCGCCCACCACACCGTGGTCGACGGCGTCTCCTGGCGCGTCCTCATGGAGGACCTGGGCACGGCATGGCGGCAGCTCGCCTCCGGCGCCCCGATCGCACTGCCCCCGACGGGCACGTCGTTCCGCCGCTGGACCCAGCTGCTGGAGCGCGCGGCCTTCGACGCCGACAGCTCCTACTACTGGCGACCGCTGCCGGGGGACGACCACCTGCTGGGCAGGCGTGCCCTGTCGCCGACCGACACCGTCGCCGGCGAGCGGCTGCACACCGTCTCCGTCGGCCCGGAGGTCACCGCCGCCCTGCTCGGCGAGATCCCCGCCAAGTTCCACGCCGGAGTCAACGACGTACTCCTGACCGCCCTCGCGGTCACCCTCGCCCGTTGGCGCCACGAGCGGGGCCAGGACCAGACGTTCGCGCACATCGAGCTGGAAGGGCACGGCCGGGAAGGCCACTTCGTGGCGGAAACGGCCGGCTTCGAGCCCGAACTGGCCCGCACCGTCGGCTGGTTCACCACCCTGTTCCCGGTGCTCGTCGACCCCGGCCGCACTACCGACTTCACCGCGCCCGACTACCTGGCCACCGCCCTCAAGGCGGTCAAGGAAGACCTCGCCCGGGTGCCGGACAACGGCGTCTCCTACGGCGCCCTGCGCTATCTGACCCACACCGAGTTCGACGCCCCCGCACCCCAGGTGCTCTTCAACTACCTGGGCCGCTTCGACGCGGGCGCAGCGGGCGACTGGCAACTCTCGGGCACCACCGGCCAGTTGGGTGAACGGCGTGACCCCGCCATGCGCCTCCCACGTGCCCTGGAGTTCAACGCGATCGCCGAACCCGCCCCGACCGGCGGCGCGTACGAACTCGTCACCACGATCTCCTGGCCCGACGGCATGTTCACCGACGAGGACATCACGGCGATCGGCGACTGGTTCCGTACGGCCCTCGCCGGACTCGCGGCGCTCGACCAGGGCGGCCACTCGCCCAGCGACTTCGACCTGGTGCCGCTCACCCAGGCCGACGTCGACGCCCTCGATGGCCCCGCACTGCGGGACATCCTGCCCCTCACCCCGCTACAGGAAGGCCTGTACTTCCACTCGGTCTTCGACGACGACTCGAAGGGCGCCTACGTCGAGCAGCAACTCCTCACCCTGGAAGGCGAGGTGGACCCCGACCGGCTCGCGACGGCGGCCACCCGGCTGCTCACCCTCTACCCCAACCTGGCCGCACGGTTCGTGTCCCTCGCCGACGGCCGTGTGGTCTCCGTACTGGAGGGCGGCGTCGAGGCGCCGTTCACCACGCTGGACCGCCCCGGCATCACCGACGACGAGATCCACGCGTACGCCGAGCGCGACCGACGCGCCGGGTTCGACCTGGCCAGGGGACCGCTCATGCGGTACACGCTCATCCGGCAGGGTGCCGGGCGCAGTGTCCTGGTGCAGACCGTGCACCACGTCATCGCCGACGGCTGGTCCGTACCGCCGATGCTCCGCGCCCTGCTCGCCGAGTACCACGCGCCGGGCACGACGTACCCGCTCGGCGGCTTCCCCGACTATGTGCGCAGGCTCGCCGAGCGGGACGAGGAGGAGAGCGACCGGGTGTGGCGCGTCCAGCTCGCCGAGCTGCCCGGCCCCTCCCTCGTCGCCGAGGGCCACACCCCGTCCGAGCGCTTCGCCGACACCTCCCGCACACCGGCCGAGGACATCGACACCGCCGCCCGGTCGGCGGGCGTCCCGCTCAGCGTGGCCGTGCACAGCGCCTGGGCGGTGACCCTCGGCGGCATCCTGCACGGCACGGACGTGGTGTTCGGCTCCACCGTGTCCGGGCGCGACGTGGACGTGCCCGGCATCGAGAACATGGTCGGCCTGTTCATCAACACCATCCCGGTACGCGCCCGTTGGACCGCCGCGACCACCTCGCGCGAGCTGCTCGCCGCGGTCCGCGAACACCAGAGCGCCGTGCTCCCGCACCAGCACGTCTCACTCGCGAGGATCGGCCGCGAGGCGGGCGCGGGCCCCCTGTTCGACACCTTGGTCGTCTTCGACGTGGCGACCGACCTCGACGCCCTGCGCGGCCCCGCCGACCAGCTGACCGTCACCGGGATCGTCAACGAGGGCGCCCCGCACTACCCGTTGACCCTGGTCGTGGAGCGCACCCTCGACGGCCGCCCCCGCTTCAACCTGATCCACGACCGCGATCTCCTCCAGGAGGCCGGCGCCCAGGCCGTCCTGCGCACCTTCGAGGCGGCCCTCACCGGCCTGCTCACCCGGCCGGACGCCCCGATCGCCGACCTGGCCGACGCGAGCACGCGGCTCCCCGCCCGGATCACCCCGACCACCCTGGGCGCCCTCTTCGACGCCGCGGCCCGACACGACCCGGCCGCCACCGCCGTCACCCAGTGCGCCCTCGACGGCGACACGCGGTCCCTGACCTACGCCGAACTAGCCGTTCAGAAAGACGAGTTGGCGACGGCGTTGGCCGCCGCCGGGGTCGGTCCCGGTAGTCGGGTCGCCGTCGCCGTGCCGCGTTCCCTGGAGCAGGTCGTGGCCCTGGTCGCCGTCGTCAGCGCGGGCGGCGCCTATGTGCCGCTGGACCTGGCCTATCCCGACGAGCGCCTGGAGTACATCCTCGCCGACGCCGCCCCGCAGGTCGTCCTGGTGGAGAAAGGTCAGCGGGAGCGTTTCACGCGGCTGGTGGCACGGGCGGGAGTGCGAGCCCGGGTGCTCGTCCAGGGCGACGAACTGCCGCAAGCGGCTGTCGAGTCCGAGGCGGGTTGGCGCGATCCCGCCTACGTGATCTACACCTCCGGATCGACGGGCAGGCCCAAGGGCGTCGTCGTCCCGCACTCCAGTGTGGTGACCCTCCTCGCCAACACCCGGTCCGACATGGCCTTCGGCCCGGACGACGTGTGGGTCCAGTTCCACTCCTACTCCTTCGACTTCGCCGTCTGGGAGCTGTGGGGCGCGCTGGCGCACGGCGGCGAGCTGCTCGTGCCGGAGTACGGCCTGACCCGCTCCCCGGTCGACTTCCACCGGCTGGTCCGCCAGCGCGGGGTCACCGTGCTCAACCAAACCCCCTCGGCCTTCTACCAGTTCATCGAGGCCGACCGGCAGGCCGGCGCACCGCTCCCCGCGCTGCGCCGGATCGTCTTCGGCGGCGAGGCACTCGACCTCGGACGCCTGCGCGGCTGGGTCGACCGGCACGGCACCGGCTCGCCCGAGCTGGTCAACATGTACGGCATCACCGAGACCACGGTCCACGTCACCCACCGGATGCTGACCGACGACGACTTCCGGACCGGCGCCGAGGCCAGCCCCATCGGCGGCCCGATCCCCGGCCTCACCACCTACCTCCTCGACGAACGGCTCCGACCGGTACCGCCGGGGCGTGTCGGCGCCATCTACGTCGCCGGTGACCAGGTGTCCCTCGGCTACCTGGGCAGGCCCGGGCTCACGGCGGGGAGGTTCGTGGCGGACCCGTTCGCGGGCGACGGCTCCCGCATGTACCACACGGGCGATCTCGCCCTCCGCAGCCTGGACGGCGAGCTGGAGTTCGTCGGCCGCGCCGACGACCAGGTCCAACTCAAGGGCTTCCGCGTCGAGGTGGGCGAGGTGGAGGCGGCGATCCGGGAGCTCGACGGAGTGACCGACGTGGCCGTCACCGTGGCCCCCACCGGCGATCACCTGGTCGCGCACCTCGTGGGCCGGATCCCCGGCGACCTCACCGCCCTGCTGTCGGCGAAGCTGCCCGCGTTCATGGTGCCGGGCCGGGTGCTGCCGGTCGCGGCGCTGCCGCTGACCGTCAACGGGAAGCTGGACCGAAAGGCCCTGACCGAGTCCGCACAGGACACCTCTCCCGCCGCGAGCGACGCCACGCTAGCTGCCCTGGTCGACATCTTCGCCGCGACCCTGCCCGGCTCCCGAGTCGACGGTGACACCGACTTCTTCACGGCCGGCGGGGACAGCATCGTCGCCATCACCGTGATCAACCGGGCCCGGGCACTGGGCCTGCCCATCGCACCCCGGGACGTGTTCCTGCTCCGGACGCCACGCGCCCTCGCCGAGCATCTCGGCACCCGCGCCGCACCGGAGCGGCCCGCACCCGTCCGCCGGGGGGACGGCCCGATACCGCCGACGCCGATCATCCTGCGCCAGCGCGAACTGGGCGGCTCCCTGGCCCGGTTCGCGCAGGCCCGCACCCTGCGCGTCCCCGAGGGCATCGGACACGCCGACATCGAGCGCGCCGCGAACACCGTCGTGGCCGCCCACCCGACGCTCCGGCTGCGGCTCCGCGCCGAGCACGGCGTCTGGACGCTCGGCACCGAACCCGACCGCGAGATCACCGTCGTACGCCAGGACACGACCGCCGCCGACGCGACCACCGCGGCGAACGAGGCCGCAGGCCGTCTCGACCCCGCGTCCGGTGAGGTCATCGCGTTCGCGTGGCTGGAGCCGGCCCGCACCCTGGTGGTCACCGCGCACCACCTCGCCGTCGACGCCGTGTCCTGGCTGATCCTGCTGGACGATTTGGCGACCGCCCTGCGCGGGGACCCCCTGGCGCCCCCCACCACCTCGTTCGCCGAGTACGCCGAGGCCCTGGCGCTGGGGTCCGCCCACCAGGTCGACGGCCTCGGGCACTGGCTCACCGCACTCCAGGCGCCCGCGCTGCTGCCCGAGGTCCGCGGCCTCCGCGAGACCACCGCCGTCCTCGCCCCCGAGGTCAGCGACCGCGTCACCCGTACCGCTCCCACGGCCCTCGGCGTCGGTCTCACCGAGTTGCTGTGCGGCGCCCTGCGCGCCGCGCTCACCCGCGTCCAGCCGACCCCGACCGACCTCGCCATCGACCTGGAGCGGCACGGCCGGGTCCCCGCCCTGGAACACCACGACTACACCCGCACGGTCGGCTGGTTCACGGCCATCGCCCCCGTACGGCTCACCGCCCACACCGACCCGGTCGCGGCGGCCCACGAGGTGGCCGCACGCCGGCCGGAGGAGCGGGCGCACCTCTCCTACGGTCAACTCCGCTATCTCAACCCGCAGTCGGCCCCGCTGCTGACCGCCCGCCCGCAGGTCCTGTTCAACTACCTCGGCCGTGGCAGCGAGTCGCAGGCACTGCACATCACGGGCGACGGCCAAGGCAGTCCCTACGCCGTCGAGGTCAACGCCTGGCTGGACGAGGCCACCGGCAGTCTGCGCGCGGAGTTCACCCTCGCCGAAGGCATCTCCGACGACATCGCCGGCCACTGGCTGGACGCCCTGGAGGCCATCGCCGAGGCGTCGGCGACAGCCGAGCGCACGGCCCCGGTCACGCCGCTGCAACGCGGCCTGTTCTTCCAGGCCCAACTGGCGGGTCCCGCCGGACACTACGTCGCCCAGAGCTGGTTCACCTTCGACCGGCGGCTGGACACCGACGCGCTGGCCGAGGCGATGGCACACGTCATCGCACGCCATCCGGTCGTGGGCGCCGGGTTCACCACCGACGACGACGGCAACCCGGTCCAGGTGCTCAAGGCCGGGCGGCGGGTCCCGGTGCGGACGGTCGAACCGGCCACGGACGCCGAGGTGGACGCCCTGCGGGCCCGGGACCGCGACACGGGCTTCGACCCCGGAGAGCCACCGCTGATCCGGCTGACCGTGGTGCGGCTGCCCGACGGGCGGGACGGACTGCTCCTCAGCTATCACCTGCTGCTGTGGGACGGCTGGTCCCGGGAGATCGTGCTGCGCGACCTCTTCGACGCGTATCAGGCCGCCGTCGCGGGCGAGTTGACGGCTGCGGTCCTGGCTGTGCCCAGCTTTGAGGAGCATGCGCGGGCGCTCGACGCCAAGGACACCGCCGTGTCCGAACGCTTCTGGGCCGGGCGCCTGGCGGGCCTGTCCGGTCCCACGCTGCTCGCCGGGGCGGCGCCGGCTCTGTCGGACGATCTGCCGGGCACCCTCGTACACACGGTCTCCGCCGAACTGTCGGAGCTGTTGCGGGACGCGGCGAGGACCCACGGGGTCACGCTGAACTCGGTACTGACCGGGGCGTTCGGGCTGCTGCTGGGTGCGCGCACGGGGCGTGCCGACGCCGTGTTCGGGGTGACCGTCTCCGGGCGGGAGGGGGAGGGGCTGGAGGACGTCGTCGGCGTGCTCCTCAACACCGTGCCGATGTGGACGCGGGCGCGACCCGACGACACGGTCGGGGAGTACCTCGCCGGTGTGCAGGCGGCCCGGGTCGCGGCGATGGAGCACGAGCACCTCGGCCTCGGCGAGATCCAGCGGGCCAGCGGCCACGACACCCTGTTCGACAACCTGTTCGTGTTGCAGAACTTCCTGGACCTGGACGCCCTCGCCGAGATGAACGCCCGGCACGGGATCACCTCGGTGCGGGCCGACGACTCCACGCACTATCCGTTCACCTGGGTGGTCACACCCGGCGACCGGCTCACGGTCAAACTGGAGCATCGCGACGAGGACAGCGCGGGTGCGCGGCGGCTGCTCGACGAGTATCTGCGGGTGCTGGAGGACGTGGCCCGCTCGACCGGACCGATCGGGGCGTTGCCGGGACTGGGGCCGGTTCCTGTGCCCGGGGAGCGGACGGACGTCGGCACGGACACCGTCGTCGACCGGTTCGACCGGGCGGCGGACCGGGCACCTGA
The DNA here is from genome assembly GCF_044593635.1 of Streptomyces sp. NPDC051913. Classification (NCBI taxonomy): domain Bacteria; kingdom Bacillati; phylum Actinomycetota; class Actinomycetes; order Kitasatosporales; family Streptomycetaceae; genus Streptomyces; species Streptomyces sp. NPDC051913. The sequence continues at coordinate 220,075 of NZ_JBIUCI010000004.1, forward strand.
GCGGGTGGCGCTCGTCGCCCACGGCGCGCGGATGACCTTCGCCGAGTTGCGGGACCGCAGCCGTGAGGTGGCCGGGGCGCTCGCCGGGCGCGGGATCGGGCCGGAGACGACCGTGGGCCTCGCGATCCCGCGCTCCCTGGACTCGATCGTGGCCCTGTTCGCCGTACTGCGCGTCGGCGCCGCCTATGTGCCGCTGGAGCTGGACCACCCGGACGAACGGATCGCGGCGATCGTCGAGGACGCCCGCCCGGACGTCATCCTCACCGTGAGCGCGGTGGCGCCCCGGCTGACCGGTGACCTCGTCGAACTGGACCGGCCGCTGCCCGAGGCCGAGCCGTTCGTGACGTTCGCCCCCGACGACCCCGACCGGCTGCGGCACCCCGCGTACACGATCTACACCTCTGGTTCCACGGGGAAGCCCAAGGGGGTGGTGACCGAGTACGCCGGGCTCACCAACATGCTGATCAACCATCAGCGCCGTATCTTCGAACCGGTGCTGGCCGAGCACGGACACCGAGTTTTCCGGATCGCCCACACCGTGTCGTTCGCGTTCGACATGTCGTGGGAGGAGCTGCTGTGGCTCGCCGACGGGCATGAAGTGCACATCTGCGACGAGGAGTTGCGCCGCGACGCGCCCCGGCTCGTCGCCTACTGCCTGGAGCACGCCATCGACGTCGTCAACGTGACCCCGACCTACGCCCAACAGCTCGTCAGTGAGGGCCTGCTGGACGATCCTGAACGGCGTCCCCCGCTGGTGCTGCTGGGCGGCGAGGCCGTCACCCCGACGCTGTGGCAGCGGCTCGCCGACACCGAGGGCACCGTCGGCTACAACCTGTACGGGCCCACCGAGTACACCATCAACACCCTCGGCGTCGGCACCTTCGAGTGCCAGGACCCGGTGGTGGGCGTCGCCATCGACAACACCGACGTCCACGTCCTCGACCCCTGGCTGCGGCCCCTGCCCGACGGCGTCCCCGGCGAGCTGTACGTGGCGGGCATCGGCATCGCCCGCGGCTACCTCGGCCAACCGGCCCAGACCGCGCACCGCTTCGTGGCCTGCCCGTTCGGCGCACCCGGCGAGCGCATGTACCGCACCGGCGACCTGGTCGTCCGGCGGCCCGACGGAAACCTGATGTACCTCGGCCGCACCGACCAGCAGGTCAAGATCCGCGGCCATCGCGTCGAACTGGGCGAGGTGGAGGCCGTGTTCGCGGCCCACCCGGCGGTGCGCTTCGTCGCCGCCGTCGCCCAGGCCGACCCCCAGGTCGACGGCGCCCACCGGCTCGCCGCCTATCTGGTCCTGGCAGGAGCCGAGTTGGCGACGGTGGCCGCCGAAGTGGGCGCCGGCCTGCCGGACTTCCTGCGCCCGACCCATTACGCCCAGGTCGACAGCATCCCGCTCACCGTCAACGGGAAGGCCGACACCAAGGCGCTCCCGGAGGCCAAGCCGCTGGGCGCGCTGACCACGGCGGGGGAACGCGGCCCGCAGACCGAGACCGAGAACGTGGTGTGCGAGTACTTCGCCGAGGCACTGGACCTGGACGACGACGAGGTGAGCGCGGTGGGAGACTTCGTGTCCCTGGGCGGACACTCCATGCTGGCGGTACGGCTGATCGGGCTGCTCCGCCGGGAGTTCGGCCCGGTGATCACCATCCGAGACCTGTTCACCCTGCGCACCCCGGAAGCGATTGCCCGCCACCTCGATGACCAGTCCTGACGCCCAGGCGCCCCGCTCCGGGGCCGACATCCTCCGCATCGCCCTGCGCCGCAACGTCGGCGCCATGACCCGGGGCACCGTCCTCATGGGCCTGTACCAGGCCGGTGAGACGGCGTTCCCGATCGCGCTGGGACTGATCGTCGAGCACGCCCTGCGGCATCGAAGCCCCGGCGCGCTCGGGCTGTCGATCGCCGCTCTGGCAGTGATCGTCACGACCGTGTCGCTGTCGTGGCGGTACGGAATGCGCGTTCTGCAGAAGGCCAACACGAGCGAGGCCCACCGCTGGCGGGTCCGGGTCGCGGCGTGCGGACTCCAGCCGGTGGCCCGGGACGTCGACCTCAAGTCCGGCGAGGTGCTGACCATCGCCACCGAGGACGCCGACCAGACCGCCGACATCATCGAGGTGGTGCCGCTGCTGATCAGCTCGCTGGTCGCGGTCCTGGTCGCCGCCGTCGCGCTGGGCCTGGCCGACCTCAGGCTCGGCCTGCTGGTGATCGTGGGCACCGTCGCGATCCTGTCGATCCTGAGCGTGCTGTCGAAGCGCATCGGCGACAGCACCCAGGAACAGCAGGCCCGGGTCGCGCGGGCCGGCGCGAAGGTCGCCGACCTGATCACCGGCCTGCGCCCGCTGCACGGCTTCGGCGGCAACCACGCGGCGTTCCGCTCGTACCGCCAGGTCAGCACCGAGGCCAGGCACCAGGCGGTCACCGTGGCCAAGGTCAACGGCGCCTACGCGGGCGCCGCGCTCGCCCTCAACGCGCTCCTCGCCGCCGCCGTGACCCTGACGGCGGGGTGGCTGGCGTTCGAGGGCCGCATCACCATCGGTGAGCTCGTCATGGCGGTGGGGCTCGCCCAGTTCATCATCGAACCCCTCAAGCTCTTCTCCGAGATGCCCAAGTACGTGATGATCGCGCGCGCCTCCGCGGAACGCATGGCACTGGTGCTGACGGCCCCACCGGTCACCACCCCCGGCCTCGCACGCCCGGCCGCCGGAGCGGACCTGGAGATCGACGGCGTCCGGTACGGCACCCTGCGCGAGCTCAAGTTCCGGGTCGCCGCCGGTGAGTTCGTGGCGATCGCCGCCTACCAGCCGCGCGCCGCGGCCGACCTCGCCGCGGTCCTCGCGCTGCGCGTCCCGCCCGACGCGTACGAGGGGGCGGTCCGGCTCGGCGGGCAGGAGCTGGCGGAGCTGTCGGTGGAGGCGGTCCGCGAGCTGCTGCTGGTGAACCCGTACGACGGCGAGATCTTCGCCGGCACCCTGCGCACCAACATCGACCCCTCGGGCGCCAGCCGTACCGTCCCCGAGGCCGTCGAGGCGTCCCTGCTCACCGATGTCGTGGCCCTTCACCGGGAGGGCCTCGACCACGCCGTCCGTGACCGGGGCGCGAACCTCTCCGGCGGTCAGCGCCAACGCCTGTCCCTGGCCCGCGCGTTGGCCGCCGACACCGACATCCTGGTCCTGCACGACCCGACGACCGCCGTCGACGCGGTCACCGAACAGCTCATCGCCCGCAACCTCGCGGGGCTCCGCCGAGGACGCACCACGGTCGTCCTCACCAGCAGCCCCGCCCTGCTGGACGCCGCCGACCGCGTCCTCGTCCTCGCCGACGGCGCCGTCACGGCCGAGGACACCCACCGCAACCTGCTGGCCACGGACGCGGGCTACGGCGCGGCGGTGGCCCGATGAACAGGTGAACCGGCACGTCAGCTCAACACCCACGCCACATCCCTGAGCAGCGCGTGCCGCCACCCCGCCCGGTCGTGCTCCGACGCCGACCGCGACACCTGTACGGCCGCACCGCACCGCTCCGCCAGCGCCTCGACCCGCCCGCAGTGCGGCAGCATCGGCGTCTCGTGTTCCCCCACGTCGAAGGCGACCCGCAGCCCGGACAGGTCGGGCAGCCCGCGCAGACGTTCGGCGACGGCGCCACCCACCGGACCCCCGAACGGATCCGCCGCCCCCATCGCCCCCGGCATCCACCAGAACGACCCCGACTGACAGGCGACACGCGACACCAGCTCGGGGAACTCCAGCGCCGCGTACAGCGCGCTCAGCCCGCCGAGGCTCTGCCCGGCGACCACCAGTCGCTCCGGGTCGCCCGGCACGCCCGACTCCGCGACGAGCGGCAGCAGTTCGTCCCGCACCGCTCGCCACACCTCGGGCCGGCACGCGTACTCGGTCCGCCGGTCCTTGGCCGGAAGGAAGACCAGGGTGACGGGCGGTACGTCACCGGAGGCGACCGCCGCGTCGAAGGCGGCCATGGCCGGATGCAGATACAGCCAGTCGTCCCCGTCCAGGAGCAGCACCAACGGCCCGCCTCCGCCCACCGGATGAACGCGTACGGTGCGCCGCCCGCCGAGCCGCTCGGAGGCCCAGCGGAGCCGGGTGCGGGGGAGCGGCAGCACGTCGTCGGCGCCGACCAGGGGCCAGTGCGGCTGCGGCGGGGCGTCCGGCGTGGCGGCGATGGACCGGTCGCCGCCCACCCCGGCCGGGTTGAACGGATCGGCGTACGCCTGGCCGTCGGCGAGGAACTGGTAGGTGACGCGCAGCCGTCGGGGCATCCGTACCTGGGCGTACCAGCAGTCGGTCTCGCCCCACCGGCGCAGGGGCACGTCCTCGGACCAGCTCTCGAAGCCGATGCTCGCCTCGGGCCCACGCCACAGGAACAGGGTCACCCAGCCGCCGTCACCGGAGGGCACCGAGACGGGCCCGGCCGCGGCAGCCCAGAAGTCGTCGGAACCGGGGTCGCCGGACAGCCCGAACTCCTCGAATCCAAAGCCGTTCTCGGCCATGAACGACTCCTTGTGGGAGGGAAGACGAAAAGCTAGGCTCGATCCAATTAGGCGAGCCTAACCTAATGTTGACGTCCGTAGGAGGTACTCGACATGAGCACCAACCCCTTCGACGACGCCGAAGGCCGTTTCCTGGTCCTGGTGAACGACGAGGGCCAGCACTCGCTGTGGCCCGCCTTCGCCGGGGTCCCCGGCGGGTGGACGGTCGCGTTCGAGGAGAACACCCGGGACGCCTGCCTGGCCTACGTCGAGACCAACTGGACGGACCTGCGCCCCAGGTCGCTGTTCAGCCCAGCGCCCGGTCCAAGTTGAACGCCGCGCTGATCAGCGCGAGATGGGTGAACGCCTGCGGGAAGTTGCCCTGTTGCTCACCGGTGTGGCTGATCTCCTCGGCGTACAGGCCGAGATGGTTGGCGTACGTCAGCATCTTCTCGAAGGCGAGCCGGGCCTCGTCGACCCGACCCGCGTGCACCATGGCCTCGACGTACCAGAACGAGCAGATCGAGAACGTGCCCTCGTCGCCGCGCAGCCCGTCCGGGCTGGCCAGCGGGTCGTAGCGGTAGACCAGCGAGTCGGAGACCAGTTCCTGCGTCAACGCGTCCAGGGTGGAGAGCCACTTGGGGTCGGTCGGCGCGATGAACTTCGACAGCGGCATCATCAGCACGGCCGCGTCCAGCACATCGCCGTCCTCGTGCTGCACGAACGCCTGGCGCGCCTCGGACCAGCCCCGGCTCATGATCCGCCGGTAGATGGTGTCCCGGCACTCCCGCCAGCGGGGCAGATCGGCGGGCAGGCCACGGCGGTTGGCCATGCGGATCGCCCGCTCGATCGCCACCCAGCACATCAGGCGCGAGTACAGGAAGTTCTTCCGGCCGCCGCGGGTCTCCCAGATGCCCTCGTCGGGCTGGTCCCAGTGCGCGCACACCCAGTCCACCAGCGCGCACACGTCGTCCCACTGGGCGCTGGAGACGGGCTTGGCCCACTTGTCGTAGAGGTAGATGGAGTCGATCAGGGCGCCGTAGATGTCGAGTTGGAGCTGATCGGAGGCAGCGTTGCCGACCCGGACCGGCGCGGAGCCCTGGTGCCCTTCCAGGTGGGGGAGTTCGGACTCGGGGAGATCGGTGCGGCCGTCGATGCCGTACATGATCTGGAGCGGCCCGGACGGCTTGCCGTCGCCCGGACTGACGTGCTTGGTCACGAAGTTCATGAACGCCTCGGCCTCCTCGGTGAAGCCGAGGCGCAGCAGCGCGTAGACACAGAAGGCGGCGTCGCGCACCCACACGTACCGGTAGTCCCAGTTGCGTTCGCCGCCGAGCTGCTCGGGCAGGCTCGTGGTCGGCGCGGCGACGATGGCACCGGTGGGCGCGTAGGTGAGCAGCTTGAGGGTGAGGGCCGAGCGGTGCACCATCTCCCGCCAGCGGCCCCGGTACTTGGAGTGCGACAGCCAGCGCCGCCAGTACGCCACCGTCGTCGCGAACTGCTCCTCCGCCTCGGTCCTGGCGCACCGGCGCGGCGACACCTCCCCGCCGACCTGGTCCAGCGCGAACACCGCCGACTCGCCCTCGGCGAGCTTGAAGTCGGCGCGCGCGTCCAGGCCGTCCGTCTCCAGCGGCACGGTCGCGGTCAGGCCCAGCGACAGCTTCTCGGACTCGAAGAGCGCGACGTCGCCGACCATCCGCAGCCGGTGCGGGCGGCGGCCGTAGTCGAAGCGCGGGGCGACCCGGGTCCGGAACGGGATGGAGCCGCGTACGCACACCACCCGCCGGATCAGCCGGTGCCGCTCGACCTCGGCCGCCTCCCCGTCGACCGGCATGAAGTCCTGGACCTCGCCGACGCCGTCCTCGGTGAAGAACCGGGTGATCAGGACGTTGGTGTCGGGGAAGTAGAACTGCTTGGTCCGGGCCGGCACCGACGCCGCGAGCTCGAAGGCGCCGCCCCGCTCCGCGTCCAGGATCGCCGCGAAGACGCTGGGCGCGTCGAAGGACGGGCAGCAGTACCAGTCGATGGTGCCGTCCGTGCCCACCAGGGCCACGCTGCGCAGATCCCCGATCAGCCCGTGCTCGGCGATCGGCAGATACGGCGCAGACGTCGGTGTTCCGCTCATCGCAGCCTCCCTGCCCCCAGCGTAGGTCGATCCGGGCGGCCCGGTGCGGGAACCGCGTCAGACCGCGACCACCCGGACCCCCGCCTCCTCGAAGCGCCGCACCATGTCCGCGCCCACGGCCGTGTCGGTGACCAGCGTGTCCACCGCCTCCGCCGCGCAGATCCGGGCGAACGCCCGCTGCCCCAGCTTGCTGGAGTCGGCCGCCACGACCACCCGCTCGGCCCGCTCGCACAGCAGCCGGTTGATCGCCGCCTCCGCCTCGTCGGCCGCGGCGGCCCCGTGCGTGACGTCGAAGGCGACCACGCCGAGCACCGCCACATCGAGGGTGATCTGGCTCAGCACCCCGTCGGCGAGCGGCCCGATGAGCTCGTACGACTGCGCCCGCGCGACCCCACCGGTCACCACGATCTTGAACTGGGGGCGGACGGCCAGCTCGTTGGCGATGTTGAGTGCGTTGGTGACGACCGTCAGCGCGGGCGAACCGGACGCGAGATCACTGCGCACGGCCAGGGCGCGGGCCACCTCCGTGGTGGTCGTGCCGCCGGTCAGCCCCACCGCCTCGCCGGGGGCGAGCAGATCCGCGACGGCCTTGGCGATGCGCTGCTTCTCGGAGGCGCGCCGGGCGGTCTTGTAGCGCAGCGGCAGCTCGTAGGACACCCCGTGCACGACCGCGCCGCCCCGCGTGCGCACGAGCATCTGCTGCTCGGCCAGCTGGTCGAAGTCGCGCCGGATCGTCGCCGCCGAGACCTCCAGCTCGGCGGCGGCCTCCTCGACCTCCAGCCGGCCGCGCTCGACGAGCAGTTCCAGCAGCGACTTCCAGCGGGCGTCGCGGGACATCCGCACCCTCCCATCCTCGATCACCCGGCGACCCTAGCGCACCCCGCATCCGTCCAGATGCTTGATTCTGCTCGAAACATCGCTATATCTTGCACGAACAATCATCAACGGGGAGGGGTGACGCATGACGCACGGCATGACTCATGTCGAGAGCGAGCTGACGAGCCAGCCCGAGTGCTGGACCCGCGTGGCGGCCGAGGCGGGCGGACACGGCGGGGCGCTGCCGGCGCCGGGGGAACGGGTCGCGATCGTGGGGTGCGGCACGTCGTACTTCATGGGCCAGTCCGTGGCCGCGCTCCGCGAAGGGGCGGGTCAGGGCGAGACCGACGCCTTCGCCGCGTCGGAGTTCCCGAGGGGACGCTCGTACGACCGCGTCGTCGCCCTCACCCGGTCCGGCACCACCACCGAAGTCCTCGACCTGCTGGGGCAGTTGAAGGGGCGCATACCCACCACGGCGATCACCGCCGATCCGCGCACGCCCGTCATGGAGGCCGCCGACGACGTCGTCGTCCTCGACTACGCGGACGAACGGTCCGTCGTGCAGACCCGGTTCGCGACGACCGCGCTGACCCTGCTCCGCGCCCACCTCGGACTGCGCACGGACACGGCCGTCGCCGACGCTCGCACCGCGCTCACCGAACCGCTGCCCGACGGCCTCGTCGCCTGCACGCAGTTCACCTTCCTCGGCCGCGGCTGGACCGTGGGCCTCGCCAACGAGGCCGGGCTGAAGATGCGCGAGGCCTCCCTGTCCTGGACCGAGGCGTACCCGGCGATGGAGTACCGGCACGGCCCCATCAGCGTCAGCACGCACTCCACCGCGACCTGGATGCTCGGCGAGGCCCCCGAGGGCCTGGCCGAACAGGTCCGCGGCACCGGCGCGCTCTGGGTCGACGGCGGCCTCGACCCGCTCGCCGAACTCGTCCGTGCCCAGCGCCTCGCCGTCGCCGTCGCGGCGGCCCGGGGCCTCGACCCGGACCAGCCGCGCCACCTCACCCGCTCCGTCGTCCTCACCGATTCGTAGGAGCGGTCGTGCCTCTCGTCACCACCTGCGAACTGGTCGCCACCGCCGTCGCCGCGCGCTCCGCCGTCGCCGCCTTCAACGTCGTCACCCTCGAACACGTCGAGGCGGTGATCGCCGGCGCCGAGTCGGCGGACACCCCCGTCGTCCTCCAAGTCAGCGAGAACGCCGTCAAGTTCCGGCTGGGGCGGCTGCAACCCCTCGCCCGTGCCACCGTGGCCGCCGCCGAACGCGCCGCCGTACCCGTCGCGTTGCACCTCGACCACGTCCATAGCGACGCCCTGCTGCGACAGGCGGCGGACGCCGGGTTCAGCTCCGTGATGTACGACGCCGCCCGGCTGCCCTACGCCGAGAACCTCGCCGCCACCCGCGCGGCGGCCGACTGGGCCCATGCCCAAGGCCTGTGGATCGAGGCCGAGTTGGGGCAGGTCGGTGGCAAGAACGGTGAGCCGCCGCTGGACGCCCACGACCCCGGCGCCCGCACCGACCCCGCCGAGGCCCGCGCCTTCGTGGCGGACTCCGGCGTGGACGCCCTGGCCGTCGCCGTCGGCAGCGCGCACGCCATGACCACCCGCACCGCCACCCTCGACCACGACCTCCTCAAACGTCTGGCCGCCGCCCTCGACACACCCCTCGTCCTGCACGGCTCGTCCGGCGTGCCCGACGACGAACTCGCCGCGGCCGTCACCGGCGGCATCGCCAAGGTCAACGTCGGCACCGCCCTCAACGTCGCCCTGACCGGCGCCGTACGGGAGTTCCTCACCGCCCACCCCGAGGCCGTCGACTCACGCAAGTACCTGGCCGTGGGACGGGACGCGATGGCGCGGGAGGTGACCCGGATCATCCGCGTGGTGAGCGGCGGACACCGGCCGCCCGCGCCTACCGCTTGACGGCCTTCAGCACCACGAACTTCGGGTCGCTCGCGACAAGCCGGCTGTTGCCGAACAACCGCCGCAGCGTCACGTGGTACCCCAGATGACGGTTCCCCACCACCCACAGCTCCCCGCCCGGCCGCAACGCGCGCCGGGCGTCGGCGAACATACGCTGCGCGGTCGCGTCGGTCGTCGCCTGATGGGAATGGAACGGCGGGTTGTTGAGGACTAGGTCCACACTGCCCTCCGGCACTCCGGTCAGCCCGTCGCCGACCCGGAACTCGGCGTGCCCCGGCACACCGTTCGCCTTGTACGTCGCCTCGGCCGAGGCCACCGCCTGGAACGACTCGTCGACGAACAGCACCTCGGCCCCGGGGTCGGCCAGCGCCACCGCCGTCCCCACGACCCCGTTGCCGCACCCCAGGTCGACCACGCGCGCCGCCCCCCGCGTGTCCGGCAGATGTGTGAGGAAGAACCGCGTGCCGATGTCGAGGCGGTCGGCGCAGAAGACCCCCGCGTGGTTGACGACGGTCCGCCCCGAGACCGGCCCGATGTCCTCGGGCAGCGCATACCGGTACGGCCAAGGGGTGGCGACGACCTTGCCGGGCGCCTGCGGGGTGCTGAAGATCAGCCGCGCCTTCTTCTCGGCGAGCGAGGTGCGGGTCGGCCCGATGATCCGTTCGAAGAGCCGGAGCGTGGAGGTGTGGATCTCCTTCACCATGCCGGTGCCGACGACGACCGTGCCCTCGTGTACCCCGGGCGCCAGGCGCAGCAGCTGGTCCTCCAGCAGGGCCAGGCTCTTCGGCACCCGGACCAGCAGCACGTCGATCCGTCCCGGCGGCGGGTCCTGCGTGGTCAGCAGCCGCACCGTGCCGGTCCCGACAGCGTTGCGGGCGAGATTGGCCCGGGTCGCCTCCTGGCTCAGATACGAGTCCGTGATCTGCGTCGGCCCGTGCACCGCCAGCGCCGTGACCAGCGCACCCCAGCGGTCGCCCAGCACCACCACGGTGCCGGACAGGTCGACCCCCTGGAGATGCCGCAGCAGATACTCGTCCGAGGCGTCCCAGGCACGCAGCCGGTCACGCGGGTCCTCGGGGAAACGGGCCAGCGCGAGCTCGCCCCAGGGCGTCGTCATACGGTCGTTCATGGTGGGTCCAGGCTAGCGGAGCCGCAGCTCACGGCCGCTTGGCAGGATGGTGTCCATGGAGGCCGAGCTGTTTCCCAGGGATCGCGCAGAGGTGGCGCCGGGCGCGGTGCACATGCCGGACTGGCTGGGCGCCGGGCGGCAGCGCGAGCTGCTGGAGGCCTGCCGGGACTGGGCCCGTCCGCCCGCCGGGCTGCGGACGGTGCGCACACCCGGGGGCGGCACGATGACCGCACGGCAGGTGTGTCTGGGCCGGCACTGGTACCCGTACGGCTATGCCCGCACGGTCGTGGACGGCGACGGTTCCCCGGTGAAGCCGTTCCCGGCGTGGCTGGGGGAGCTGGGCGCGCGTGCGGTGCGGGAGGCACTCGGGGTGTCACCCCCGTCGTACGACATCGCACTGATCAACTTCTACGACGGTGACGCCCGCATGGGCATGCACCGCGACAGCGACGAGAAGTCGGACGCGCCGGTCGTGTCCTTCAGCCTCGGCGACAGCTGTCTGTTCCGCTTCGGCAACCCCGACACCCGGACCCGGCCCTACACGGACGTGGAACTGCGCAGCGGGGACCTTTTCGTGTTCGGGGGGCCCTCGCGGCTCGCGTACCACGGTGTGCCCAAGGTGTACCCGGGCACGGCGCCGCCGGAGTTGGGGCTGACCGGGCGGCTGAACATCACGCTCAGGGTCAGTGGGCTGTAGGGGGCCTGTACGCGTGGGCGTCAGGCACCGCGCCCGTAGGAGACCGGCACTGCGGATCATGGGAGACTCGCCCTCATGAGCGGCAACGCGGACCCCCGGCCGGCGGGGGAAGGGACCACCTCAAGGACGCGGTTGGACCGGGGGCGCGGTGCGCTCGGGCCCGCACTGGAACTCGTGCACACCGGCCGCGCCCCGACCCGGGCCGTGCTCACCGCCGAACTCGGCGTGACGCGCGCCACCGCCGGAGCGGTCGCCGCCGAGCTGGAGGCGCTCGGGCTGATCAGGGTCGACGCCCGGCCCGGCGCCGCCGCGGGCTCCCAGGGCCGGCCCTCGCACCGGCTCGCGGTCGCCGAGGACGGCCCCGTCGTCCTCGCCGCCCAGGTGCACGCCGACGGATTCCGGGCGGCACTGGTCGGTCTCGGCGGCCGGATCGCCGCCACCGCGCCCGCCCGCGAGACCGTCGACGCCGACCCGGCGAAGATCATCGGCTCGGTCGTCGAGGCCGGCGCCGAACTGCTGCGCACCACCGGCCTGCGCTGCGTCGGCGCCGGTCTCGCCGTGCCCTCCGCGGTCGCCGAACCCGACGGCACCGCGCTGAACCCGCTCCACCTGGCCTGGCCCGTCGGCGCCCCCGTCCGGCGGATCTTCGCGGAGTGCGTGCGTGCGGCCGGCATCACCGGACCGGCGTTCGCGGGCAACGACGTCAACCTCGCCGCCCTCGCCGAGCACCGGCACGGCGCGGGCCGCGGCGCCCGCGACCTGCTCTGCGTGGCCACCGGGCACCGGGGCGTCGGTGGCGCGCTCGTCCTCGACGGCCGTCTGCACACGGGCAGTTCTGGCCTGGCGTTGGAGGTCGGCCACCTCACCGTCAACCCCGAGGGCCGCCCCTGCCACTGCGGCAGCCGCGGCTGCCTCGACGTCGAGGCCGACCCGCTGGCCCTCCTCACGGCCGCGGGTCGCGAGCCCGGCCCGGTGGTGTCGCTGCTCCAGCAGGCCAACGAACTGATCCGCGACCACTACGACGACCCGGCCGTCCGCACCGCCGCCGAAACCCTCGTCGACCGCCTCGGCCTGGGCCTCGCGGGACTGGTGAACATCCTCAACCCCGACCGGATCATCCTCGGCGGCCTGCACCGCACGCTGCTCGCCGCCGACCCCGACCGGCTGCGCGCCGTCGTCGCCGACCGCAGCCTGTGGGGCCAGAGCGGCGGCGTCCCGATCCTCGCGTGCACGCTGGACCACAACAGCCTGGTCGGAGCGGCCGAGTTGGCATGGCAGCCGGTACTGGACGACCCGCTGCGGGCCCTACCCCACGAGTGACTGCGTACCGAGGACAGCGAGCAGCGCCAGCTTCTCGGCCTCCTCGGTACCGGGCTCCGCCGAATACACCAGGATGTGCAGGTCGTTGCCCTCCACCCGGAGCAGATCGCAGTCCAGTGTCAGCAGCCCCACGTGGGGGTGCTCGATCGTCTTGCGTGAACTCTCCAGCCGGCCCACGACCCCTGCGTCCCACAGCTCGGCGAACCGCTCGCTGCCCACCCGCAACTCCGCGACCAGCCGCCGCAGTTGCCGGTCGGCGGGATAGCGGCCGACCGTGGCCCGCAGCTCCGCCACCATGCCCGCCTCGAACGCGCTCCGCTCCTCGGGAGTGTGCCGCACCCGGGTCGGCGCACCGAGGAAGTTGCGCCACACCCCGTTGCGCTCGAAGCCCCGCAGGCCCGACGCATCACCCATCAGCGCCGCGTACATCGGATTGGCGACCAGCAGTGTCATCGCCGCGTCGGACACCCCGACCGGCGTGTCCACCAGCCGGTCCAGCAGCCGCTGCACGCTCGGCGTGAGATACCCGGGCACCGTCTCCGGCCCCGGCGGCACCAGCCCCGCCAGCCGGAAGAGATACGCCCGCTCGTCCCCCGACAGCCTGAGCGCCCGCGCCAACGCCTCCACGACCTGCCCCGACGGATTGGCCGCCCGGCCCTGTTCGAGCCGGGTCACGTAGTCGACCGAGATCCCGGCCAGCAGCGCCAGCTCCTCGCGCCGCAGCCCCGCCGCACGCCGCTGCCCCCCTACGGGCAGCCCCGCGGTCTGCGGCGCGACCCGGTCCCGCCAGCGGCGCAGCGCCTGACCCAGATCCGTCGTCGTCATGCCTCCAGTCAACCGCGTCGGCCGGGCGGGTGCCTGGTACTGCCAGTCCCAGGAAGAAGAGTCGTCTGGCTGTCCGCCCGGCTCGGCGGGAGGTTGGAGCCATGACCACCACACTGATCACCGGAGCGAACAAGGGACTGGGCTTCGAGACCGCCCGCCGGCTCGTCGCAGCAGGTCACACCGTCTACGTCGGCGCCCGCGACGAGGAGCGCGGACGCCGTGCCGCCGAGCGGCTGGGCGCCCGGTTCGTCCGCGTCGACGTCACCGACGAAGCGTCCGTCGACGCGGCCGCCAGGACCGTCGAGGCCGAGGGCGGTCTCGACGTCCTGATCAACAACGCGGGCATCGAGGTGCGGGGCGCGGACAACAGCATCCCCGGCGCCGCCGACACCACCGCCGACGCGATGCGGACGGTGTTCGAGACGAACGTGTTCGGTGTCGTCCGCGTCCTGCACGCCTTCCTGCCCCTGCTCCAGAAGTCCGCCGCGCCCGTCGTCGTGAACGTCAGCAGCGGCCTCGCCTCCCTGACCCGGCTGTCCGACCCGGACTCCCCGGCGCACTTCTACCCGGCCGTCGCCTACCCGTCGTCCAAGACCACGGTCAACATGATCACCGTGCAGTACGCGAAGGCGTTCCCGGCGATGCGCGTCAACGCCGTCGAGCCCGGCTTCACCCGGACCGACCTCAACGGCCGCACCGGCACCCAGACGGTCGGGGAGGGCGCCGAGATCATCGTCCGCATGGCGCAGACGCCCCCGGACGGGCCGACCGGCGGCTACTTCGACGTCAACGGCCCGATTCCCTGGTAGGCGGCACCCCGGCCGACGGCCGGCGCGTAGGCTCGCGGGCATGCGGATCTCCGTCTCCTCCGACATGGACGAACCCGTCGCCCGCGCCCTCGTCGCCGAGCTGCGCACCCGCGGTCACCAGGTGACCGCCCACGGGGCCCTCGAACCCGGCGCGGACCCCCAGTGGGCCGTCTGCTCGGAGGCGGCGGCCCGGGACGTCGCCACCGGGTCGGCCGAGCAGGCGGTCGTGTGCTGCTGGACCGGTACGGGCGCCTCCATCGCCGCGAACAAGGTCCCCGGCGTCCGGGCCGCCCTGTGCACCGACGCCTACACCGCGGACGGCGCCCGCCGCTGGAACGACGCCAACGTCCTCGCCCTCAGCCTGCGCCTGACCTCCGAGCCCCTGATGAAGGAGATCCTCGACGCCTGGTTCGCCGCCGAGGCCGGCGAGGACGCGGAGGACCGGCAGAACGTGGAGCGCGTCGGGCGGCTGGACACCGAGGGCCGGTGACCTTCAGGGAGCCGTGAGACTCCACAGCGCGGCCACCAACGGCCTGCGCAGGTCGGCCCGGCGGACGCACAACCCGATCGGGAACGGCTCCGGCGGCGGATCCGCCGGGACCACCGCCAAGCGGTCGCGCACCGCACTGTGCTCCAGCACCAGCCGTGGCACCACCCCCGTACCGCAGCCGAGGGCGACCAGCGTCAACAGCCCTTCGTGGCCGTCCGGTTCACAGACCACCTCGGGCGTGGCGCCGCGGGCGCGGAACCAGCGGTCGGCGGCGTCCCGCACGAGACCACGGTGGGGGAGGACGAAAGGGCCTTCCAGGCCGGGGTCGGGGCGGTCCCGGGCCGTGACCGGGACCAGCTCGGTCACCGCGACGGTCCGCCCCACCAACGCCTCCGGCAGCCGCGCCGGGATGCCCGCCACCGCCACGTCGACCTCGCCCTCGTCCAGCCGGGCCAGCGCCGCCGCCGCGTCGCCGGTCCGCAGATCGAGGCGGACCTGGGGGTGGGCGGCGCGGAACGGGGCCAACAGGTCGGGCAGCAGCGCCTGGCAGGCGGTCACCGTGGCGAACAGGGCGAGCCGACCGGTGAGTTCGGCCGGATCGGGATGCTCCTCGCGGTAGGAACGCCACAACTCCCATGCCTGGACGGCGTATTCACGGAACCGATGTCCCTCGGCCGTCAGCGACACCCCGCGCGGCCCCCGGTCGAACAGCCGGTGCCCCAGGTCCGCCTCCAGCCGCTGCACGGTCCGCGTCAGCGTCGCCGGACTGACATGGCAGTCGAGGCTGGTCCGCCCGAAGTTCAACGACTGCGCCAGGTGCAGAAAAAGACGCAGCTCCCGATGATCGTCCCGCACCCGCCCACCTGCTCTTTTCATTTTCCGCAACAGTGCGCTGCGCAAGTTGCGCTTGCCGCAACGCTCGCGGCGAGCCTACAACTCACCCATGACCTCGACCACGTACACCTCCACCCCTGCCTCCCGTGTCTTCGCCCTGGAGACGATGGACGTGCCCGGCGGCACGGAGACCATCCTGCGCGGCGGCCGGCACCTCTTCCCGCTGCTGCCGCGGGCGTTCGCCGGGGTGCGCCGCATCGGCGTCCTCGGCTGGGGTCCGCAGGGCCGCGCCCAGGCCCTCAACCTGCGCGACTCCCTCGCCGGCGCCGACATCACGGTGGCCGTCGGACTGCGTCCCGGATCGGCCTCGGCCGCCGACGCCCGCGCCCACGGCTTCACCGAGGAGGACGGCACCCTCGGCGACTGGCTCGCCGTCGCCGCCGACAGCGACCTGGTGATCCTGCTGATCGCGGACGCGGCCCTGGCCGCCCACCACACCGAGATCTTCGCCGCCCTGAAGCAGGGCGCCGCCATCGGCCTCTCGCACGGCTTCCTGCTCGGCCACCTCCGCGAGAACGGCGGCGACTTCCCGCCCGGGCACCCGGTGATCGCCGTCTGCCCCAAGGGCATGGGTGACTCCGTGCGCCGGCTGTACCAGCAGGGCGCGGAGATCAACGGCGCCGGGATCAACAGCAGTTACGCCGTCCACGCCGACCCGGACGGCCGGGCCACCGACCTCGCGCTCGGCTGGTCGGTCGCGCTCGGCTCGCCGTACACCTTCCGCACCACCCTCGACAGCGAGTACCGCTCGGACATCGTCGGCGAGCGCGCCATCCTCCTCGGTGCCGTCCACGGCATCGTCGAGAGCCTGTGCACGCGCTACCGCCTGGCCGGGGACGACGAGGTCACGGCGTACGAACGCTCCTGCGAGAACGTGACCGGCCCGATCGCCCGCACCATCTCCCGGGCCGGCCTGAGGGCGGTCCGCGAGGGCCTCGACGGGCCCGCCCGGGACGTCTTCGACCGCGCCTACACGGCGACGTACGGCCCCGCCCGCGAGATCGTCGCGGAGATCTACGACGAGGTCGCCGACGGCACCGAACTGCGCAGCGTCATCCTCGCCGAACGACGCCTCGGCACCCGCCCGATGAGCGAGATCGGCGGCTCACCGATGTGGCGGTCCGCCGACGCGGCGCACGCCCGGCGCGGTGCTCGCGACCTCCCCGTGGACCCGTTCACGGCCGGGGTGTTCGTCGCCACGATGACGGCCCAGATCGACGAGTTCGTCGACCGCGGTCACCCCTGGTCCGAGATCGTCAACGAGTCCGTCATCGAGGCGGTCGACTCGCTGTTGCCCTACATGCACGCCCGCGACGTGGCCCACATGGTCGACAACTGCTCCCGCACGGCACGCCTCGGCGCCCGCCGCTGGGGCCCCCGCTTCCACGCCGCGTACGAGCAGATCGCCTACCCGGCCGCCGAACACCCCGCGGACACCACCCTGTTGAGGGCCTTCGACACCCACCCCGCCCACGAGGCCCTGGCCGCGGCGGCGAAACTGAGGCCCTCGGTGGACATCGCCGTCGCCTAGCTAGGCCTCCGCTCGGGCGCGGCGGGGCCTCGGGACGAGTTCGCCGCCGCAGTTCGGGCAGATGCCGTGCATGGCCTCACTGCACGCCACGCAGAAGGTGCACTCGTAGGTGCAGATGCGCGCGGCGGCATCGGTCGGCAGCTCGGCCGTCTCGCAGCGCTCGCAGCGGTCGCGCATCTCCAGCGCCATGGTCGTCTCCTCGCGGATCGTCGACGGTCGTGATCATTTCCTCGACCGTCATGATCGCTCACCGCCAGTCGACGGCGAAGGCGCGGGCCGGATTCACCGTGAGCATGCGCTGCACCACCTCCGCACCCACCGCGGCCGCCAGCCGGGGCCCCACCCGCCGCAGCAGATACGGCATCCCCGGGCCGCCGTTCACCGAGCGTGCCGCGGCCGTCGTGGTGTCGCCGCCCAGCAGGAGCCGGTCGGCGTGACCCGCCTCCGCCAGGGCCCGTACCGCGTCCGGCATCCGCCAGTCCGTGGCGTGATGGGCGCGGGACGGCCCGTCGAAGGCGAGGTGACAACCCGAGGCCGCCGCCTGGAGATGGGCCACGGAGTCGGGGGAGCGGTTGAGATGCCCGAGGATCACACGGTGCGGCGGCACGCCCAACTCGCCGCACAGCAGCTCCAGTACGTCCAGCGCGCCGGTACCCAGCTCCAGGTGCACCGCGATCGGCGCGCCCGTCGCGTGGTGCGCCTCGGCCGCCGCCGTCATCGTCCAGCGCGCGTGCGCGTCGAGGGCGTGGAAACCACCCGCGACCTTGATCAGCCCGGCCCGCACCCCCGACGTGCCGATGCCGTCGGTCAGTTCGGCGACGAAGACCTGCGCGAGGCGGGCACCGCGCAACTCCGCGAGGACGCGGTCGTCGTAGTGGACGGCCTGATGGAGCCCGGTCGCGGCGACGACGACCACCCCCGTCTCCCGCGCCAGCGGCGGCAGGTCGGCGGCCCGCCGCCCCAGACCGTACGGCGTCCACTGCACCACGGCGCCACCCCCCTGGGCGCGGAAGGCGACCAGCTCCGCGCGGGCCGCGGCCACGTCCCGCAGTTCCTGGCCCGGGAGTCGAGGACTGCCGAAGAACAGGTGGTCGTGCGCGTCGCACACCCCGAGCGCCCCGGGGTCCACATCACCGAGCACCGTACGGACCGTGCTCACCACTGCCGCCCCCGGGGCAGCAGACCCAGACCCGGCGCCGACAGATGCAGCACCTGGAAGACCTCGCCTTCGGCCTTAGGGGTGTCGTGCGCCCACAGCGAGAAGTGGACGAGCTCCCAACGGGACGTGTCGACGACGGCCGCCGCGAGCAGCGCCCCGTCCCCGTCCGCCAGCCGCTTCGCCTCGTCCACCGCGGCCACGGCGACCTCCGCCGACGCGACGCCGTCCGGCACGGGTCGACGCCGCCGCACGGCGACCCGCGCGGGCGAGCCGACGGCGCCGCCCTCCTCGTACGCCAGACCGGTCCACTGCCGCACCGACGGCCGCCCGAAGTCATCGCTCACCCCCTGGAAACCGCCGCCCCAGAGGAAGGAGTTCATGCCTTCGACGGTGTTCCAGAGGTAGAACGGCGCGTACTGGTTCACCGGGGACGCGTCCACGCCGCGCTCCCGCATCAGATAGGCCTTCAGGCCGAGACCGTCCCAGTGGTCGAGCAGATGTCCCTTGGCGGCGACCCGAGCCCGGACGACGTCCATGTCGTAGGCGGCGGGCAGGGTGAGTTCGTACTGCATGGCGTGCATGCGGAATGCCTCCCGGCTATCGAGGTGCGAGGAGCGAGAGCAGCCCTCTGACGCCCGCGTTGAACGCGGCCGGCGATCCGGACGCGCGAGCCAGCACGTAACCGCCCTGGACGGTGGCGACGACCGTCGCCGCGATGGCCTCGCCGTCCAGGGAGGGCCCGAACTGCCCCTGTTCCCTGCCCTCTTCGACGATCCCGGCGATCCGTTCCCGTAGCCAGTCGAGGGTCTCGTCGACCGGCGCGCGCAGCTCGTCGCTCGCGATGACGTCCGGATCCATGGTCAGCCCGCCGATCGGGCAGCCGCGCAGCACATCGCGCTCGCGCAGCAGATACGCCTCGATGCGCTCGTACGGCGTCCCCGGCCCGCCCAGTGCTTCCTCCGCGGTGGCCCGCATCTCCTCGGCGGTCCGCCGGATCGCGGCCAGCGCGAGATCGGGCTTGCCCTTGAAGTGGTGGTACATGCTGCCCTGTCCGGCGCCCGAGCGCTCCAGGATGGCCTTGGGGCTCGTCCCGACGTAACCGCGCTCCCACAGCAGCTCGCGGGTGGACTCGATCAGTCGCTCCGGGGTGCTCATGAGAGCACTGTACATACTAGTAGTTACAGAAGGCCAGAGGCGTCCGGGAGCGGGGGGAAGCAGTCCCGCGCGCCTCGCGTACTCCCGGGGAGGTACCCGCACTGCCGCTGGCTGTACGACGACTCGGACCCCCGGCCGAAGCCACTCTCGAGACATCACCGGAACACCTCACTAGGGAGATGACCCGAGATGCAGACCCTGGCGCACTGGGACGGCGGGCCCGGCCCGTGGATCCTTCTCTTCCCGCTGATCTGGGCCGCCGTCGTCGTCGGCGCGGTCACCGTCCTGCGCCGCACGGTGTGGCGCGGCCGTGGCGGTCCCCGCCGGTTCGCCGTCGACGACCATTCGCCCCTCACCGTGCTCGGCCACCGCTTCGCCTCCGGCGAGATCGACGAGGACGAGTACTGGCGCCGGCTCTCCGTCCTGGACGAGCAGTTCGGCCGCCGGACGGGAAAGGGCGGTGCGGCATGACCGTCTCGACCGAGGTGCGCACCGCCGCACGCGTCGTCGACGCGGTCAAGGTGTACGGCGGTGGCGACACCGCCGTACGCGCCCTCGACGGCGTCAGCCTCGCCTTCCCGGCCGGCCGCTTCACCGCGATCATGGGACCGTCCGGCTCCGGCAAGTCCACCCTCATGCACTGCGCGGCCGGTCTCGACACGCTCAGCGCGGGCGCCGCGTACATCGGCGACACCGCAGTGGGCTCCCTGGACGACCGCCGGCTCACCCTGCTGCGCCGCGACCGGGTCGGCTTCGTCTTCCAGGCGTTCAACCTGGTGCCGACGCTGACCGTCCGGGAGAACATCACGCTTCCCCTCGACCTGGCCGGCGGCACCGGCGACCAGGAGTGGATCGAGGCCCTGATCGACGTCGTCGGTCTCCGCGACCGGCTCCACCACCGCCCCTCCGAGCTCTCCGGCGGCCAGCAGCAACGTGTCGCCGTGGCAAGGGCGTTCGCCGGGCGGCCGGACGTCGTGTTCGCCGACGAGCCCACCGGCAACCTCGACTCGCGCTCCGGCGGCGAGGTCCTCGGCCTTCTCGGCCGCACGGTGCGCCACACGGCCCGCACGGTCGTCATGGTGACCCACGACCCCATGGCCGCCGCCCACGCGGACGAGGTCGTGTTCCTCGCGGACGGGCGCCTGGTGGACCGGATGACCGCACCGACCGCGGAACGGGTCCTGGACCGCATGAAGGCCTTCGACACGGGAACCGGATCCCCGGTCTCGGAGGTGCCGTCATGAACGCCGCCGTACGCCTGAGCGTGTCGTCCCTGCGTGCCCACAAGCGGCGCTTCGCCGGAACCTTCCTGGCCGTCTTCCTCGGCGTCGCCTTCCTGGCGGGCACCCTGGTCATGGGGGACACCCTGCGCGCCGGCTTCGACACGATGTTCGGGCGCGCCGCGAGCGGAACGGACGCCGTGATCCGCAGCGCCGACGCCATCACCACCCCCGGTGAGAGCCAGGGCGTCCGGCAGCCGGTCCCCGTGGACCTGCTGAACGCCGTCGAGCAGGTCCCCGGCGTGGCCGCGGTGGCCCCCAACATCCAGGGCGCCGGACAGCTCGTCGGCGCCGACGGCGACCCCATCGGTGGCAAGGGCCCGCCCACCCTCGCCGGCAACTGGATCCCCGACCCCGAACTCAACGCCTACCAACTCGCCGAGGGCCGCGCCCCGGCCCGGTCCGGCGAGGTCGTCATCGACCGGGGCACGGCCAAGCGCGGCGGCCTGCGCATCGGCGACACGACCGTCCTGCGCACGCCCGACCCCGTGAAGGTGACCGTCGTCGGCCTCGCGACCTTCGGCGGCGAGGACGGCATGGCCCAGGTGACCTTCACCGGCATGACCCAGGCGGACGCCGAGAAGTACCTGACGGCCCGCCCGGGCGAGGCGTCGACCCTCCAGGTCCGGGCCGCGCCCGGCGTCGGTCAGGAGCAGCTCGTCGAACGGCTGACCTCCGTACTCCCCAAGGGAGTCGAGGCCATCACCGGACAGGAGTCGGCCGAGGAGAACACCGAGATGATCTCCAGCCAGTTCCTGACCGTCTTCACCCTCTTCCTCCTCGTCTTCTCCGGCGTGGCCCTCCTGGTCGCCACGTTCTCCATCCACAACACCTTCGCCATCGTCGTCGCCCAACGCACCCGCGAGAACGCCCTGTTGCGTGCCCTGGGCGCGTCCCGCCGCCAGCTCACCGCGTCGACCCTGGTGGAGGCCACGGCCGTCGCGGTCACCGCGTCCTTGGCGGGCCTGGTCGGCGGGGTGGGCGTCGCCGCGGGCCTTCAGACGCTGTTCCCGGCGATCGGATTCCCCTTCCCCGAGGGCGACTTGGTGGTGAGCGGGCTGTCGATGCTGCTGCCGCTCGCCGTGGGTGTCGTGGTCTGCCTCGGCTCCGCGCTCATGCCCGCCGTACGGGCGGGCCGCACCGCCCCGATGGCGGCCCTGCGCGAAACGGCCGTCGACACCTCCGGCGCCTCCCGCACCCGGGCGGTCACCGGCCTGGGCCTGGCCGCCCTGGCCCTGGGAACGACGGTCAGCGGCGTCCTGCTCACCCCCTCGCTCTGGCTCGCGGGCACCGGTGCCGTGCTCGCCCTCGCCGCGTTCGTGGTCCTCGGCCCGACCGCCGCCACGACAGCTGTCCGTGTCCTGGGGAGCCCCCTCGACCGGCTGCGCGGAGTCACGGGCGGCCTGGCGCGCCGCAACGCCCTGCGCAGCCCCAGGCGCACGGCGGCCACGGCCGGTGCGCTGATGATCGGCGTGGCCGTCGTCTCCCTCTTCACCGTCTTCGCGGCCTCCCTCAAGGCGACGATGGACCAGACCGTCTCCCGTTCCTTCGCCGGTGACGTGGCCATCAGCACCCCCGGTTTCGGCGCGGGCGGCAGCGGCCTCAGCCCCCGCCTCGCGGGCGCCGTGGCCCGGCTGCCCGAGGTGGACACCGCGGTCGGCCTCGGCCGCGGTGTCGCCGAGGTCGACGGCAGGGGAAGGGCCTTGACCGTCACCGACCCCCTCGCCCTGCAACGCACCTTCGACCTGGGCAGGATCAACGGCACCCTGAGCGACCTGGGCACCGACGGCCTCGCCGTCACCGCGGGGGAGGCCGCGAAGCAGGGCCTCACGACCGGCGACACGACACGTCTCACCTTCACGGACGGCACGTCGAAGACCTTCACGGTCCGCGCCGTCTACGGCCGGTCCGAACTGGCGGGCGACTACGTCATCACCCGGGCCGCCTGGCAACCGCATCGCACCCAGGACGCCGACACGCTGGTGGCGGTCGCCTTCAAGGACGGCGTGAGCACCTCCGACGGCAAGGCGGCGGTGGCGAAGGTGGCCGCGCGGTACGGCGACCCGAGCGTCCAGACCCGCGACGAGTACGCCCAGTCATCGGCGGGAGGCATCGACATGATGCTCACCCTCGTCTACGCCCTGCTGGCCCTGGCGGTGCTGATCGCACTCCTCGGCATCGCCAACACCCTCACCCTCGCGATCCACGAGCGCACCCGCGAACTGGGCCTGCTGAGGGCGGTGGGCCAGACCCGCGCCCAACTCCGGGCGATGGTCCGCTGGGAGTCGGTCCTGGTGGCGGCCTTCGGCACGGTGGGCGGCCTGGCCCTGGGCGCCTTCCTGGGCTGGGTCCTGGTCAAGGCGTCCGACGGCGCGAGCGACACCGCGTTCGCCTTCGCCGTCCCCCCGGTCCAACTGACCGTGGTCGCCCTGGTGGGCCTCGCCGCGGGCGCCCTGGCCGGCTGGCGGCCGGCGAGGCGGGCGGCCCGCCTGAACGTCCTGCGGGCCATCGCCACCGACTGAGGGCGCGGCCCCGGCGTATCACCACGCATCGCAAGAGAGGCGACCCGCAAGAGAGGCACCCACAAGAAAGGCACCCACAAGAAAGGCGTCACCGCCCGGTCAGCCGACAACGGCCGACCGGGCGGGAGCATGTGCGGCCCTGCGGCCATCGACCGAGTGTTCAAGTTCAGCGAACACCCGCTCGGTCTTCTCCCCACCGGTCCGCCGAAGCGGCTGCGACGTACCGGCGCCCACGGCGCCGGGCGCGGACAGCGCGAACCAGACGACCTTGCCCTCGTCCCCCTCCGCCCGCACCCCCCAGCTCTCACTGACGGCGGCCACCATCGCCAGCCCACGTCCACACGTGGCGAGCGAGTCGTCGTCCGTGATGGTGTCCACGGCCGGCAGACGCGGGTCGTGGTCGTGCACCGAGACCGTGAGCCGGTCGAGCAGCAGCTCGATCTCCACGGTGCACATCTTGTCGGGCTGCGCATGGCGGTGGACGTTGGTCAAAAGCTCTGTCACACCGAGCGCCGCCCGGTCTATGAGCGGGTCCAGATGCCAGTAGCGCAACTGCGCCGATACGATTCTGCGGACCTGGCCGATCCGCGACGGCAGGGCCTGAAGCTCTACCGTGCAATGCCTGTTTGGGTTACTGATCACGGCTGCGACTCCCCGACTGAGAGGTCCGGAAGAACACGGAGTTCGGATCGATCCAACAGGGGCCCTGCATGAAAACGGCCGCCTGCCGTCGTGCCCGGCGGGCTGGTTCGCAGCGTTATCGCCGGTAAACCCAGAGTGACGTGTGAACAGCGTGACTCAGGGGGTGAGGTACCGCAACTCGCGGTGACTCACCTCGTGCGTCCGGCAGCCTTCCGTACCGCCTCGATGAACCGGCGTGCCGCCGGCGGTCCCGGCTCGCCCGGAGCGGGGTCGTGGTCGCCGAGGGTCAGCAGGTACCGCTTGCCGTTGAGGTCCGCGAGGGCCCTGTCGGCGGCGGCGAACCAGGGCTTGGAGGCACGCACCGCCTGCACCGGCGCGCTGTCGATCTCGCTGCCGTAGCTGGTGAGCAGTTCCAGTCTGCCGCCGCTGATCCGCACCTGACCGGCCCGGGTGAGGGAGCGCAGCCGCTTCCCGATCCGCACGCCCGTGGCCGTGAACTCCGGTTCCGCCATGCCTCCCCGCCCCCTAGTGCGCCTTCGTCGGGCCGGCTCGCGATCCTGCGTGGGTCCTGAACCGGCTGCCTGTCTGATCCAGTGTGCGCCCCCGTCGGGACCCGCGTCCCGTCCGGTGAAGTCTGCCCGCACCCGGCGTCGAGCACCAGTACGCATGACGGGCTCGGTCCGAACGTCCGGAGCACTCGTCCGAATGCGCCCCCATGCCCCCGGGAAGCACGTCCCCAAGGGGGGTCTTTGGGGTGCTCAAAGGTGTGTTTATGCAGGTGAGAAGCGTGCGGAAGGTGCATATGATCGATGCGTCGGCAGCGCGACCCGCCGTCGGCGCCACCTCTTAGGAGACCCGCTGTGAGCACTCCCCAGCAGACCCGGACGGGCGAGACCCTCGACACCCTCGACGTCGACCGCAGCGACGCCGCGTACCGCGGCTGGCTGAAAGAGGCCGTTCGCAAGGTCCAGGCCGACGCCAACCGCTCGGCCGACACGCATCTCCTGCGCTTCCCGCTGCCGGAGCGGTGGGGCATCGACCTGTACCTGAAGGACGAGTCGACCCACCCCACCGGCAGCCTCAAGCACCGACTGGCCCGCTCCCTCTTCCTCTACGGCCTGTGCAATGGCTGGATCCGGCCGGACCGCCCGGTGATCGAGGCGTCCAGTGGCTCGACGGCGGTCTCCGAGGCCTACTTCGCCGGGCTGATCGGCGTCCCCTTCATCGCCGTCATGCCGCGCACGACGAGCGCCGAGAAGATCCGACTGATCGAGTTCCACGGCGGGCAGTGCCACTTCGTGGACGACCCACGCAAGATGTACGAGGAGTCGGCCCGCCTCGCGGTCGACACCGGCGGCCACTACATGGACCAGTTCACCTACGCGGAACGGGCCACGGACTGGCGCGGCAACAACAACATCGCCGAATCCGTCTTCCGCCAGCTGGAGTTGGAGCGGTTCCCGGAGCCCGCGTGGATCGTCGCCACGGCCGGCACCGGCGGCACCTCGGCGACCATCGCCCGCTACGTCCACTACACCCAGCGGGACACCCGCATCTGTGTCGCCGACCCGGAGAACTCCTGTTTCTTCGAGGGCTGGACCACCGGCGATCCGGACGTCACCTGCGACTGCGGCTCGCGCATCGAGGGCATCGGCCGGCCGCGCATGGAACCGAGCTTCGTGCCCGGTGCCGTCGACCGGATGATGAAGGTCCCGGACGCGGCCAGCGTCGCCGCCGTCCGTGCCCTGGAACGGGCCATCGGCCGCAAGGCGGGCGGTTCGACCGGGACCGGGCTGTGGAGCGCACTGAAGATCGTCGCCGAGATGGTGGCGGAAGGACGGCAGGGGAGCGTCGTGACGCTGCTGTGCGACCCGGGCGACCGCTATCTCGACAAGTACTACTCGGACACGTGGCTGGCCGAACAGGGCCTGGACATCACGCCGTACAGCACGGCGATCAACTCACTGCTGGAGACGGGCGTCTGGCCCTGCTGAGAACCACCGGTCCCTATGGGGCGAGCCGCCGGTCCAGTGCGGCGGCCGCGTCCCGGAACGCGCGACCCAGGCCGGGGGCCGCGAGCCTCGCGGCCAGGCGGTAGGCGGCCGTGCCGTCCGTGGCGAACGTCCAGCGCACATGGGTGCCCGGGCCCGAGGGGGCGAGCCGCCACTCCTCGACGAGGGACCGCACCCCAGCCACATTGGCGACGTCGACGCGATAGGCGTACACCTCCGGCTCCTTGGCCGCGATGATCGTCTCCTGGAAACGCCCACCGCCCTTGAGGCGTATCTCCCGGGTGGTGCCGTCACCGGTCGGCCGGGCCAGCGTCACCGCGGCGAACCACTCGGTCCACCCCGGCACATCATCGGCGAGCGCCCGGAAGACCTGCTCCGGCGAGGCGGACATCTCCCGTGCGAAGACCAGCCGTACGGGTGCCGACTCGACGAAGTCGAGCCCCACCTCGCGCAGTTGGTGCGCCATGGACCACACCCTCCTCGTGTCGGACAGCGTGACGACCGGAGGCTGTTCACCGTAGCTGACGCACCATCAACTGTCTGTAGGGCCTCAGTCCTCGCCCGCGACCACCAGCCGCCGCAGCTGCTCGGCGACCTCCTCGCGCGCCGCGGCCGGCAGCCCCGCGTCCGTCACCAGCGTGTCGACCTGATCCAGCGCCGCGAACGAACTCAGTCCCACCGTGCCCCACTTGGTGTGGTCGGCGACCACCACGACCCGGCGCGCCGACTGCACCAGCCGGCGATTGGTCTCGGCCTCCGCGAGGTTCGGCGTGGACAGGCCGGCCTCGACCGATATGCCGTGGACACCGAGGAAGAGCACGTCGAAGTGGAGCGCCGCGATGGCCTGGTCGGCGACCGGGCCCACCAACGAGTCGGACGGCGTACGCACACCGCCGGTCAGCACGACCGTCGCCGCTCCCTGGCGCGGACCCGAGGTGCGCTGCGCCGCGTGGAACACGTCGGCCACCCGCACCGAGTTGGTGACGACCGTGAGATCCGCGACGTCCAGCAGATGATGGGCCAGCGCGTACGTCGTCGTACCGCCCGACAGGGCGATCGCGCTGCCCGGCGCGACCAGTTCGGCCGCCGCGCGCGCGATGTCCTCCTTGGCCGTCAGCTCCAGGCCCGACTTCGCCTCGAAACCCGGCTCGTGCGTGCTCGCCTCGACCACCGGCACCGCGCCGCCGTGCACCTTCTCCAGGACACCCTGGCGGGCCAGCGCGTCGAGGTCGCGGCGCACCGTCATGTCCGACACGCCGAGCTTGCGCGTCAGCTCGTTGACCCGGACGCCGCCGCGCCGCCGCACCTCGTCCAGGATGAGGGCGCGCCGCTGCTCCGCGAGGAGGTTCTGATTCTCACTCACGTACGCTCCGGTCCTTTCGCCGCAATCCGTTCGACACGCCCGGCGACCTGCTCCCACCAGCCCGCGGACGTTCCATCCTCGCACGTCACGGTACGGGTCGCGGCACCGACTGTCACGACGCGCGCATGTCACCTTCACCCCATCGTTCCCCCGCCCGTCACACGGATCGGGGAGATTCCGTGACGAGGGGTGTACGAGGCCGCCCCAGCGGAGATCCTTGAGCCCGCACGACACATGCCGACGGCGCGTCACGGGGGAAGTGCGAACAGTGGAACGTGCGCAGGAACGTGCCTCGACGACCGGCTCCGCCCTGGAGCTGCTGGTCCACGGGGTGGGCGGTACGACGCCCGAGAAGATGCTCGACGACCCGCGGACCGTGCGGATCACCGGCGACGACACCGCGGCCGTGTTCCGGCGCGCCGAGGACGTCGACGCCGACACCGGACGACCGAAGGACCCACACCAGGAGCCGGTGCCCGAGGCCTACGTCTGGTGCAATCTGACCTCCGGCAACTCCTCCCGCGCGCTGTGGCTGTTGCTGCTGCCCTTCATGGTCGTCAACCTCGCCCACTGGATGCGCCCCGCCGCCCGCGGGCGCACCCGCACGGTCCGCCTGTACGGGCTGCTGGTGCGGCTCGCCGCCCTCACCCTGACCGTGCTCCTGGTCGCGGCCGTCTGCGAGGTCGCGCTCGACCTCACCGCCTGGCAGTGCGCGGGCACGCGCGCGTGCGCCGACCGGCACTCCTGGCTCGGCTTTCTCTCACCGACGGTCTCCGACGGCGGCTGGTGGAGCGGCCCCGGCCGTCGCCTCGCACTCGCCGCCCTGCTGCCCGCCGCGCTGACCACCCTGCTCTGGTACCTGTCCCACCGCACCTGGAACGCGTACGAGTCCCAGCAGCCCCTCACCCGTCCCGCCGAGCACGACGAGGACACCGCCCGCACCGCGCTCGGCCGCCCCGGCTTCTGGTACGGCCGTCGGCTGGTCGCCCGGCTGCGCGCCGCCCACACCGCCGCGGCCCTGCTCACGATCGCCGCGGCGGTCGCCTCCGCGGCGGCCCGCTTCGACCGGCGCGCGGGCGGACCCGCCCCGCTCGACACCCTCGGCCTGCTCCTGCTCGGGGCGATCGCCGCCGGCGCGGCCGTCGTGGTGGGGGTGGTCTGCCGCCGCGGCCGCAGTGAGAACCGTCTCGACCGCGAGCTCGACGAACGTCTCGTACGACGTCTGCCGCTCGCCGCGCTCGTGCTGCTCCTGCTCAGCCTGGTGTACGCCGGCTGGGACCGGCCGGGATGGGAGTCGCGGGGGCGGCTGCCGGGGGACGCGACCTTCGGCGGCATCGCCCTCGCCCAGGGCCTGATCGTGATCGTGATGGCCGTCGTCGCCCAGGTCCTGCACCGCACGCATCCCGACCCGCGCGCCGCGATGCGCGGCCTCGGCGGTCCCGCGGTCGCCATGCTGGCCTGTGCGCTCGGCGGGGTGATGTCCGGCGGCGTCTCCCAGCGGGTCGCCGACTGGCTGGACGGCACCGGTGCCTCGATCCCGGGCCCGCCGGTCCTGCTGACCTGGCAGGCGTCCGTGATCCCGCCGCTGCTCGTGGTGCTGCTGGTGCTGGGCGGCCGGCTGGGCCGGCGCGCCTGGCTGCTGCGCCGGGCCGAGCTGGCCGCCATCGACGTCGACTACCCGGACGAACCCAAGGACCGGGCCCGCACCCGGAGCATCGCCAACGCCCGCGCCCTGGCCACGCTCACCGACCGGGCCCCGCGCATCCTCGCCGTCACCTCCGCCACCACGCTGCTGCTGGGTGCCGGCGCCCTGGTCGGCGCCATGACGACGGAGGAGGTACCGGCCGAGGCGGCGGGAGACTCGTACGCCGTCCTCCAGGGCGCCGCCGACACCGCGCAGGCGCTCGGCTCCTGGCTGATCGGGTTCGGCTTCATACTCTTCGTCACCTGGGGCAGACGCGCCTACAAGGACCCCTCCGCGCGCCGCACCATCGGCATCCTCTGGGACGTCGGCACCTTCTGGCCGCGCGCCGCCCACCCTTTCGCTCCGCCCTGTTACGCCGAGCGCGCGGTGCCCGACCTCACCTGGCGGATGGCCACCTGGACGCGGGCCACCGGTGGCCGCCTGGTGATCTCCGGACACTCCCAGGGCAGTGTCCTCGCCGCCGCGGCGGCCTGGCAGCTGACCCCCGCCGACCGCAGACGAGTCGCCCTGCTCACCTACGGCTCACCGCTGGAGCGCCTGTACGGCCGCTGGTTCCCGGCCCACTTCGGACCGGCGGCCCTGAGCGCCCTGCACCACGACGTCGCCTGCTGGCGCAATCTGTACCGGCCCACCGACCCGATCGGCGGCCCCATGCGCCTGTCCGGCGCGTGCGGCCCCGAGGTCGACCACGAACCCCTCCGGGACCCGCTGGCCTACGGCCGCACCGAGCGGCATCCGCTGCCCGCACCGATCCTGGGCCACTCCGACTACCAGGCGGACCCGGCGTTCGCGCAGGAACGGGCGAAGCTCCTGGCGAGGCTGCGACCGGACGTACCGGCGCAGCGGTAGCTCCGGGTCAGGGGAGCTCCGGCAGGTCCTCCGGGAACAGCAGGGTCAGGTCGTCCGTGCTGGGCTCCTCGACCTGGGCGACCCGGCTGGCGTGCCGCTCCACCATGGCCTCGAAGGTCTGGCGGGCGGTGCGGCCGTTGCCGAAGGCGGGGCCCTTGGGGATCGCCGTGAAGTACTTGAGCAGGGCCTCCGGCGCGCCCTTCGCCAGCCGGTACTCGTGCTCGTCGGCCTGCTGCTCGACGATCCTCAGCAGCTCGTCGGGCGCGTAGTCGCCGAAGGTGATGGTCCGTGAGAAGCGGGACGCCACACCGGGGTTGACCGACAGGAAGCGCTCCATCTCGGCCGTGTAGCCCGCGACGATCACCACGACCGCGTCCCGGTGGTCCTCCATCAGCTTCACCAGCGTGTCGATGGCCTCCTTGCCGAAGTCACGGCCCGAGTCCTCCGGCGACAGCGCGTACGCCTCGTCGATGAACAGCACCCCGCCCCGCGCCCGGTCGAAGGCCTCCTGGGTGCGGATGGCCGTCGAGCCGATGTGCTCGCCGACCAGGTCGACGCGGGACACCTCGACGAGATGGCCCTTCTCCAGCACGCCGAGGGAGGCGAGGATCTCGCCGTAGAGGCGGGCCACCGTCGTCTTGCCGGTGCCAGGGGAGCCGGTGAAGACCAGGTGACGCTTGACGGACGCCGCCTTCAGGCCGGCCTCCCGGCGGCGGCGGCCGACCTCGATCATGTCGGTGAGGGCGCGCACCTCGCGCTTGACGCTGTCGAGGCCGACCAGGGCGTCGAGTTCACCGAGCACGGCCTTGGAGGTCCGCGAGGGCTGCTCCGGCTCGGCGGGGGTGACCAGTGGTTCCTGTTCGGTGGTGCGCTGACCGGGGATGGCGCCGAGCAGCCCGGGGGACTGGCTCGCCGTCTGCACGGCGGTCGCCGGCGCGGCGGGCGGGGTCAGGCCCGCGCTCTCGTCGCTCGTGCAGTCCTCGACGACCGGGCCGGTGCCGGAGCCGCCGTCGGGGCCGGCGTCGGCGAACTCGTACCCGCCGCGCGCACACCGCTCCGTGCGGCACTTGCGCAGCGTCGTACGGCAGCCGTCTATGACATGGAAGCCGTACCCGGAACTGCCGGTGACCCGGCAGTTGAGGAAGCTGCCGCGGCCGCCGGCGGAGACGTAGAAACCGGCCTCCGCGGGGGAGTCGACCGTGCAGCGCTCGATGGTGGGATCGGCGCCCTTGGTGACGATCACACCGGTCTGGGTGCCGTCCACGGTGCAGTTGTTGAGCGTGCCGCCGCTGCCGTGGTCGCGGAACCAGGCGCCGGTCGCCGCGTCGCGGATGCGGCAGTCGTCGAGCTGGGCGGTGGCGCCGTCGCTCACCGACACAGCGGTGTTGCGCACCTGGGAGAGATCGCTGTCGACGACGTCCGCGCGGGAGCCGCGGTCGAGGACGAACAGCGCGTCCGGCACGTCGTGCACCCGGCAGGAGTCCAGCACCGCCGTCGCGCCGTCGCTGACCCACACCGCGGGATAGTCGCCGGTGCTGTCGAAGATCTCGCACTGGTTGGCGTCCACGCGCGTGCCCGGGTCCCACACCGACAGTCCGTTGCGCCCGAACTGACGCACCGTCGTGCGGGTCAGCGTCAGGACGGAGCGGGAACGCAGGTCCACCGCGTTCTCGGGGATGTCGTGGATCCGGCAGTCGGCCAGCGTCAGCACGGCGTCCGTGTCGAGCGTGACCCCGTCGGCGGTGGTGCGGTGCACATCGCAGTCGGTGAGGTGCGCGCTGGCCCGGCCGGTGATCTGGACGCCGCTGCCGCGGACCTCGTAGATCTCGCAACCGACCGCTTCCAGCGCGGAGTTCTCCCCGGTCGCCGTCAGGCCCGTGCCCGAGGTGTGGTGCACCCGGCAGCGCTCCAGGCGGGGGTGGGCGCCGCCGCGGACCGCGACACCGGCCTGCCCGGCCGCCACGACCTCGCACTCCTCGAACACACCGCCCCCGCCGTCGACCACGGCGATGCCGATGCCGGCCGGATTGTCGACCGTGCACCGCCGCACGGTCGGGCGGGCGCCGCCGCGCACCTCGATGCCGGCCGCGGACCGGGTGACGATCCGGATGTCCGACAGTTCCGGGGTGCCCTCCTCGACCAGCAGCGCTGGGGCCGCCGCGTCCTGGCCCTCCACATGCAGGTCCTGCACCACCGCCGAGGCCCGCACCGTGAGCGGTACCCCGTCCACGGGCGCGATGCGCACCGAACCGGGCGAGCCCTCGGGGCCGCGCAGGGTCACCGCCCGCTGGACGACGAGGTTCTCGCGGTAGGTGCCGGGGGCGACGGTGAGGACGTCGCCGTCGGCCGCGGCCTCCAGGGCGGCGGCGAGCGACGCGTACTCACCCGTGCGGCGCCGCCACCTCGAAGTGCCGGTGTGCGTCACCTGGACCGTGCCCTGTGCCATGGCGCTGCTGTGCCCCCACCTCGTGGTACGCGGGTTGGATGCCGAATGCCTCGGCCGGTCCACCGTAGCGTGCGCGCACGCGGTGGGTTGACCAGAGTGGGAAGGCCGTCAGCTGCCGGTCCCGGTCCTGCCCCAGTCCGGGCCCGCCTTGTCCCAGGCCTGGTCCCAACGGGCGTACCGGCGGCGGACCATGCGCCAGACGATCAACCGCCGGCCGCCCTCGACGAGACCGATGCCGAGCAGGGCCGCGCCGACCCCGGCGAGGACGGCGTGGGTGGTCGCGGTCGCGGAGTCCAGTGGGCGGGCCACTATGCGGCCGTGGGCGTCCGTCCACAGCGTGAAGTGGTCGCCGCTGTGCGGGTGTTTGAGGTTCGCCATGGCCGGGCCGTGCTGCGCGGTGCCGTCCGGCGCGGTCCAGTCGGCGACGACGCGGCTGCGCAGGTCCCGGCCGGTGGTCGTCTCGGGGTCGGCGTCCAGTGGCGAGCGGTCCAGGGCGCGGGCCACGGTGGCGGTGACCAGGTGACGGGACTTCTGCTGCTGGCGTACGGACTCCTGGAGCGCGTCCTGGGCGACACCGCCGACGACCGCGCCGGCCAGGGGTGTGACGACCAGGAGGAGCATCAGGGCCGCGAGGGCGACCCAGGCCTCGGCGAGGTCGGTCGCACGGCGCAGCGGATTGTGCCGCCAGCGCCAGAGTCCGCTGATCGCTCGCACCGTCCGCACCCCCTTCCCGCTCCGTGATAACCCTCGCTACGGCGTTTCACCCGCGGGACCGGTCAAAGAGAGAGCGAAATCACCTGCGCCGGGTCGTCCCACGAACGTCTCCAACATGCCAACGCCAGGCCCCTGGGAGCGAGTTCCCGCGAGCCGTCCTCGAACGGATCTCGGCTAGCCCAGGACCGTGACAGGATCGCCGACCCGGATCACACCGGGGGAGAGGGGCACGAGGTTCTGGCCGAAGACCAGCTTGCCCTCCAGTCTGCGGTGGCGCCCCAACGTGTGCAGCGGCTCCCGGCCGCGCACGGCACTGTCCTGGTCCGTGGTGGTCACCACGCACCGGCCGCAGCTCTTGGCGACGCGGAACCCGACCTCGCCGATCGTGATCCTCGACCAGTCGTCCTCGGCCCAGGGGCCGGTCCCGGACACGACCACGTTGGGCCGGAACCGGTTCATGGGCAGCGGGCCCTCCGCCGGGTGATCACCCTGAGCGACGAGGGAGTTGAGGGCGTCGAGCGAGGCGGTCGTGGTGACCAGCAGGGGATAGCCGTCGGCGAAGGAGACCGTCTCGCCCTCGCGCGCGTACTCGGGATCCACCGGGCGGCGCGTGGCGGGCTCGTCCATGTGCACGAGACGGACGTCGGCGCCCAGATACGCGCTGCACCAGGCGTGCACGGCCGGGTCCTCCGCCGGAACCGCCTCCACCTTGTCGCGGAAGATCTGCATCGGCACGGTCCCGACCGGCCGCGGCACGGGCACCGTCAGCGGCTGCGCACCGGGCGCGGACAGGCGAACGCCGCCGCCGGGCAGAAGCTCGGCGGCGGCGAGCGCGATGCGCGGTTGCTGCCGTTGCGTGACGACCTTTCCCCCGTCGTCGATCAGCGCCCAGCGCCGATCACCGGCCAGCCCCCAGGGCTCCACGACAGCCTCCAGGGGCGCCTGGCCCCGGAACGCCTTGACCGGATGTACGTGAATCGACTGCAGTTGCGCGTTGCCCATGGATCCATCGTGCCAGCAGGCACGGACGGTCCGCGGGTCGGCTCAGTAGCCGCGGTACTGCTGGTTGTTGTACGGGTCCTGATACGGCGCCGGAGCGGGGCGGGGAGCCGCGGGGCGCATCGCCTCGTAGCCCATGCCCTGGTTCATCGGACGGGGCTGCTGCTGCGGCCCGGGATAACCGCGCGGCGCGGAGGCCTGCTGCGGGATGTACGCGGCGGGCGCCTGTTGCAGCGGCGAGGGCTGCTGCGCCTGCGGATAGCCGTAGGAGGGCTGGGACGGTCCCGCCGGGAGGGCGGGCAGCGCGGACGGCAGCGCGGGCAGGTTGCTGCTGCTCGGCATGGCGTACTCCGCCGGGACCCGGATCGGGGCGATCTGCGGGGTGCCCCGCTCGGCCACGAGCGAGTCGTAGATCGGAGTGTCCGGGAAAGAGGCGGAGTAGTAGCCGCCGCCATAAGTGGAGCGGGGGGAGGTCATGGCACATAAGTTAAGCCCACGATGTGCTGGTTGGGGAGACCGATAAGAGGGTTGTTTTCCGTGTCGGCAGTGACCTGGGATCCCCAATGCGAGCGAACTCGGCAAAAAGGGACCTCGACCTGCGTTCGGATCCTGTAAAGCCCGAGTTCCGAGCGGGTTACCGGGGGTTGGACAGTGATCTTCCCGCGCACCCCGTGGGAGTTCGCTGTCGCGGGGAATAGGTTGACCCTGTAGAGAAGCAATGGGCTGCCGGGACATGCCTGGCGCGGTGCCACGTGATGGGGGCGGACATGTCAATGTCGAAAGGATCCAATACTCCGGTGCCGGCCACGGCGCTGAGGGTCGAATTGGGTTGGAACACCGGACCGGGGGTGCCCGACGCCGACGCGTCGGCGCTGCTCCTGGTCGGCGGGAAGGTCCGTTCCGACGCCGACTTCGTCTTCTACAACCAGCCGGCGCACTCCTCCGGCGCGGTCCGGCACGAGGGCAAGCGCAACCTCGGTGGCCAGGTGGTCGACAGTCTGCTCGTCGACCTCGCGCGCGTGGAGCCCACGATCGAGACGATCGTCCTGGCCGCCTCCGCCGACGGCGGCGCGTTCGGACAGGTGCCGGGCCTCCACATCGAGGTCAAGGACGCCACTCAGGGGACCTCGGTCGCCCGTTTCGACAGCACCGGCGCCACCGTCGAAACGGCTTTCGTGCTCGGTGAGTTCTACCGCCGCCAGGGTTCCTGGAAGTTCCGTGCCGTCGGCCAGGGCTACAGCAGCGGACTCGAAGGCCTGGCCACCGACTTCGGCATCACGGTCGACGAACCCCAGCAGGCCGCCGCCCCGGCGCCGACCGCGCCGCGCGCTCCCGTGGCGCCCCCCGTGACCGCACCCGCGCCCATGCCCCCGGTGACCATGCCACCGCCTCCCGCCGCACCGCCGACGGCACCTCCGCCACCCGCCCAGCCGGTCCGCCTCACCAAGGTCACGCTCACCAAGGCGTCCCCCTCGGTGTCGCTCACCAAGCAGGGCGGCACCTCCGGCGCCATGCGGGTCAACCTCAACTGGGAGGTGCGCAAGCAGTTCTCGGGGTGGGCCAGCAAGCTGGGCCGCCCGGTCGCCATGCACAACGACCTCGACCTCGACCTGTGCGCCCTGTACGAACTCACCGACGGCAGCAAGGGCGTCGTCCAGGCCCTCGGCAACGCCTTCGGCTCCCTGCACCAGCCGCCCTTCATCCACCTCGACGGCGACGACCGCACCGGCGCCGTCGCGAGCGGCGAGAACCTCACGATCAACCTCGACCACAAGCAGTTCTTCCGCCGCGTCCTGGTCTTCGTCACGATCTACGAGGGCGCGCGCTCCTTCGCCGACCTGCACGCCACCGTGACGCTCCAGCCGCAGTTCGGCGCCCCGATCGACTTCTCCCTCGACGAGTGCACCGTCCCCTCGACGGTGTGCGCGCTCGCCCTCATCACCAACACCGGCTCCGACCTCGTCGTCCAGCGCGAGGCCCGCTACCTGGTGCCCGAGCGCGGCGTGAGCCCGCAGCGGACCGTCGACTACGCCTACGGATGGGGCATGAACTGGACCCCCGGCCGCAAGTAGGGGGCCACTCGCTCACCCCTCCTCGGACACCGTGCCCGGACGGGCGTAGGTGCGGCCCTTCCAGGCCGCACCGCGCCCCCGGTAGTGCTGCACCGCGGAGTCGACCGTCATCAGCAGATAGAGGAACGCCGTGACCGGCAGCAGCGCAGCGAGCCCCAGCGGCTGCCGGTAGTAGCGCAGCATCGGGACGTACGTCCCCGTCATCACCAGCCACGCCGCGCCACCGAGGACCGATGCCGTGGCGTCTCCCGCCACGAGCCCCACGAGCAGCGCCACGGGCGGCACCAGATAGACCAGCGCGAGCCCCGCCACCGTGCCGGTCAGCAGCAGGAGACTGTGCCGCAGCTGCGCGTACGCGCTGCGCGAGACCATGCGCCACAGGTCGTGCAGCCGCGGATAGGGACGCACACTGTCCACCCGCTCCGCCAGCCCCAGCCAGATGTGCCCGCCGCCGCCCTTGACCGCCCGCGCGAGGGCGACGTCGTCAATGACGGCGTGCCGGATCGCGTCCGGGATCCGCGCCCGCGTGGCTGCATCGGTGCGCAGCAGCACACAGCCGCCCGCCGCGGCCGCCGTACGCGACCCCCTCTTCCCGATCCGGCGGAACGGATACAACTGCGCGAAGAAGTAGACGAAGGCCGGTACCACCAGGCGTTCCCACCGGCTCTCCACCCGCAGCCGGGCCATCTGGGAGACGACGTCGAAGCCGCCGGTGCGCGCCGCCGCGACCAGCTCGCGCAGGCTGTCGGGTGCGTGGGCGATGTCGGCGTCCGTCAGGAGCAGGTACTCGGGGTCACGCGCGCGTGCCAGGCCGATGCCGTGGCGCACCGCCCAGAGCTTGCCGGTCCAGCCCGCGGGCGGCTCACCCGGCGAGTCGACGGTGAGCGGCAGGCCGCCGTGGCGCCGGGCCAGGTCCCGGGCCAGCTCTCCCGTGCCGTCCGTGCTGGCGTCGTCGACGAGGAAGACCTCGGCCCGTCCCGGATAGTCCTGGGCGAGCAGCGAGGGCAGGCTCGCGGGCAGCACCTCGGCCTCGTCGCGCGCGGGGACGACGACACCGACCGACGGCCAGTCGTCCGGCTCGCGCCGCTCGGGGAGTCTGACGTCCGTGCGCCAGAAGAAGCCCTGGCACAGCAACAGCCACAGCCAGGCGGTGAGGGATACGGCGGCGGTCCACGCGATGGCGCTCACGGGCGCAGTCTGCCCCACGGGACCGGCCGGAAAGGGCTCATCGTCTATCGTGGCCGGGTGAAGATCGCGCTCATGGACTCCGGACTCGGCCTCCTCCCCGCCGCCGCCGCGGTACGCCGGTTGCGGCCCGACGCGGATCTCGTCCTGTCCTGGGACCCCGACGGCATGCCGTGGGGACCGCGCACCCCCGAGGACATCACCGAGCGGGCCCTGGCCGTCGCCGGTGCCGCCGCGGAGCACGACCCCGATGTCCTGATCGTCGCCTGCAACACCGCGTCCGTGCACTCCCTGCCCGCGCTGCGCGCCCGCTTCGAACCGGGGCTGCCGATCATCGGCACCGTCCCGGCGATCAAGCCGGCCGCGGCCGGCGGCGGACCCGTCGCCATCTGGGCCACCCCCGCCACGACCGGCAGCGCCTACCAGCGCGGTCTCATCGAACAGTTCGCGGTCGGCGTGGACGTCACCGAGGTGCCCTGTCCGGGGTTGGCCGACGCCGTGCACCACGCGGACGAGGCGGCCGTAGCGGTCGCCGTCGCCGCGGCCGCCGCGCTCACGCCCGAGGACGTGACCACGGTGGTCCTGGGCTGCACCAACTACGAACTGGTCGCCGAGCCCATCCGGTCGGCCGTCCAGCGGCCCGGCCGGCCGCCGCTCATCCTGCACGGCACCGCCGGAGCCGTGGCGGCCCAGGCCCTGCGCCGCATCGGCGCGGCCCCCGCACCGGACGCCACCGCGGACGGCACGCTCACGGTGCTGCTCAGCGGACGGCGGGAAGCGCTGCCGGAGACCGCCCTGACGTACGAGGAAGGAAGGTTCCTCCAGGCGGTCACCCACGCCCGCTGAGCACAGGCGAGCGAGGTTCCCCCCCGCGGTCACCCATGCCGCTGAGCGCAGGCGAGCGAGGTTCCGCCGGGCCGTGACCCGTGCCGCCGAGCGCAGGCGAGCGAGGTTCCTCCAGGCGGTCACCCACGCCCGCTGAGCACAGGCGAGCGAGGTTCCCCCCCGCGGTCACCCATGCCGCTGAGCGCAGGCGAGCGAGGTTCCGCCGGGCCGTGACCCGTGCCGCCGAGCGCAGGCGAGCGAGGTTCCTCCAGGCGGTCACCCACGCCCGCTGAGCGCAGGCGGGCAAGGTTCCTTCAGGCCGTCCCCGCGCCCGCTGACCGACGCCCGCGCGAGGCACCCGTCCGGCCCGTCACTCTCCGCCACGCGCTACCCGCGGGGCGAAACCTGAGTAATCTCGTACGCATGAGGGACCACCCCCAGGGCGAGAGCGTGCCGCATTCCGATGTCTGGACCGGACGGGCCACCAACCGGTACCAGTGGCTGCTGGCGCTCGTGGGCGCCGCGTGCCTGGCGCTCGGTATCGAGCTCGCCGTCGACTCGGCATGGACCTCCGGTATCGCCCCGCTCGCCATGGCCGTCGTCGGCTGTATCGCGGCCGGGCTGCTGGTCCTGTTCGGCACGCTGGCGTTCGTGCACGTCGCGCTGAAGGTCGACGAGGAGCACCTGGAGGTGCGCTGCGGCCACATGGGCCTGCCGCGCCGCCGCATCCCTCTCTCCCTGGTGGCCGGCGCCGAGGTCGCGCACGTCACGCCGCGGCACTGGGGCGGCTGGGGCTACCGCTGGCGGCCCGAGAAGGGCACCGCCGTCGTCGTACGCCGTGGTGAGGGCGTACGGCTGAGCCTGTGGGACGGGCACACGTTCACGATCACCGTGGACGACGCCGAGGCCGCCGTACAGATCATCCGGGACCGGTTGCGGCCGCGTACGCCCGGTGCGGCGCACTGAGCGCTCCTCACGGAGCCAGTCGGTCGCGTGCGGGGCGTACCTCCGTCTGAGGGCGTGCCGACTCGTCCGCCAGGGGGCGGGCCGCGGCCAGCCCCGCGAGCAGTCCGGCGCCCACCGACACCGTCGTGAAACTGAGGGCGTTGCCCACCGAGGCGATCGCCGCCAGCACGGTCAGCGCCGCTCCCGCGGTGAGGGCCACCGGCGTGGGGCGCGGGGAGCGCCACAGGGTGGAGAGCATCCAGCAGAAGACCGCGCCGAGCAGCAGCACGCCGACGACTCCCTGTTCGGCGGCCTGCTGCAACGGTGCCGAGTGAGGTTTGCCGTCGGACAGCAGGCTCTGCGCCGCGGTCGTGCTGAGCTCGCCGAACCGCCCGGGGCCCACGCCCAGGCCCGCGTCCCGGTGTGCCATGTGCAGCGCGTCGTGCCACAGGTCGATCCGGTGCCGGGTCAGCCGGCCCTCCAGCGACGCCGTGAGTCCCTCCGGCAGCGCCTGGCCTGCGACCGCCCACGGCAGTGCGGTGGTCAGGGCCGCGGTGAGGGCCAGTCCGGCGAAGCCCGCGCCGCGGTGGCCGCGCATCTGGCCGGCGGCGAGCGAGGCCAGCAGCACCGCGCCGCTCGCGACACAGCCAGCGGCCGAACCGAGGACCGCGGCCGTCACCACGATCCCGGCGGCCAGGAGCCGCAGCACGAGCCGCGGTACCGGGGCGTGTGCGGCCCAGGCGGCACAGCACGCGGCGCCCGTGGACAGCGTCAGCACCGCCGCGGCGCCGCCCGCGTGTCCGAGCGGCGCGACGATCTCCGGCCCGGGGGACAGACGTGGGGCCGCCGCCACCAGACCGACCCCGGTCAGCGCCGCCGCGCACAGGGGCGCGACCGGCAGCAGCGCTCCGCAGATCCGCCCCGCCGCGTAACCGGCGGCCACCGCGAGAACCGCGAGCAGCACGCCCTCGGGGCGGCCCGCGTGCGCGGCCGCCGTGATCAGCGCCCAGACGGCACAGGCCCCGAGCACCACGACACCCGCCGCGTCAGAAACGTTTCGTCTGTCGCCGTCCTCCCCAGGACCGGACGCAGACGTCATCCCCGTGGATCCCACCGACCCCCCGAACCGGTCTCCCCCCGACCTGTGCCGGGCCCGCTCGCACGTCCGCCTGACCGGCCGCACGACAAAGGCTCCGGCACACCGTAACGGCTGATGGACGGTTTGTGGACGAGTTGCGCAGGACGGATGCGGTACAGGGGGTCCTGGGCGGTCGGTACTGCTTTCGTGCGCGAGCGCTGCCGTCCGGACCGCGCTGTCGGTGCCCAGGTCACCCGCCGTACACTCCCGGAGTGACCGTCACCGCAACATCCGTGGACGAGTCGGACCGGGCTCAGCCGCTCGCCGCCGCCTCGCGCGGGGCCCGCCTCGTGCGCTTCGTCCCGGCCCTCGCCGCCGCGCTCTCCGGAGTGCTGCTCTACGTCAGCTTCCCGCCCCGCACCCTGTGGTGGCTCGCGCTTCCGGCCTTCGCCGTGTTCGGCTTGGTGCTGCGCGGCCGCAGCTGGAAGGCGGGCCTGGGCCTCGGCTACCTCTTCGGCCTCGGCTTCCTGCTGCCGCTGCTGGTGTGGACCGGCGTGGAGGTCGGCCCCGGGCCGTGGATCGCGCTGGTGGCGATCGAGGCGATCTTCGTCGCGCTGGTGGGCGCGGGCATCGCCACGGTGTCGAAGCTGCCCGGCGCGCCCCTGTGGTCGGCCGCCCTGTGGATCGCCGGCGAGGCGGCACGCGCGCGTGCGCCCTTCAACGGCTTCCCCTGGGGCAAGATCGCCTTCGGCCAGGCCGACGGCGTCTTCCTGCCGCTGGCCGCCGTGGGCGGCACACCGGTCCTCGGCTTCGCGGTCGTCCTGTGCGGTTTCGGGCTGTACGACGCCGTCCGCGTCCTCGTCGCCAAGCGCCGCGGCCAGGATGTTCGCCGGTCGGCCGCCGCGGTCGCCCTGCTGAGCCTCGTCGTCCCGGTCGTCGGGGCGCTCGCCGCCCGCCCGCTGGTCAGCGACAAGGCCGAGAACGGCACCGTGACCGTCGCCGTCATCCAGGGCAACGTGCCGCGCGCGGGCCTCGACTTCAACGCCCAGCGGCGTGCCGTCCTCGACTACCACGCGCGCGAGACCGAGCGCCTTGCCGAGAAGGTCAGGGCCGGCAAGGTCGCCAAGCCCGACTTCGTGCTGTGGCCCGAGAACTCCTCGGACGTCGACCCGTTCGCCAACTCCGACGCGCGCGCCGTCATCGACGGTGCCGCCAAGGCGATCGGCGTGCCGATCTCGGTCGGCGGCGTCGTCGAGCGGGACGGCAAGCTCTACAACGAGCAGATCCTGTGGGACCCGGTGAAGGGCCCGACCGACACCTACGACAAGCGGCAGATCCAGCCCTTCGGCGAGTACCTCCCGCTGCGCTCGCTCATCGGGGCGATCAACAGCGACTGGACCTCGATGGTCCGCCAGGACTTCAGCCGCGGCACCGAACCGGGCGTGTTCACCATGGCCGGCGCCGAGGTCGGCCTGGTCACCTGCTACGAGGCGGCCTTCGACTGGGCCGTGCGCTCCGAGGTCACCGACGGCGCCCAGCTGA
Organism: Streptomyces sp. NPDC051913; assembly: GCF_044593635.1. Taxonomy (NCBI): domain Bacteria; kingdom Bacillati; phylum Actinomycetota; class Actinomycetes; order Kitasatosporales; family Streptomycetaceae; genus Streptomyces; species Streptomyces sp. NPDC051913. The sequence continues at coordinate 261,622 of NZ_JBIUCI010000004.1, forward strand.
TCTCCGTACCCAGCAACAACGCCACCTTCGACCGCAGCGAGATGACCTACCAGCAGCTCGCCATGTCCCGCGTCCGCGCCGTCGAGCACAGCCGGACCGTGACGGTCCCGGTCACCAGCGGCGTCAGCGCGATCATCATGCCGGACGGGCGGATCACCCAGAAGACCGGCATGTTCGTCGCCGACTCCCTCGTCCAGAAGGTGCCGCTGCGGTCCTCCGAGACGCCGGCCACGAAGCTCGGCATCCTGCCCGAGATGCTGCTGGTCCTGGTCGCCGCGGGCGGACTGGGCTGGGCGATCTCCACGCGCGTGCGCGACAGGCGGGCCGGAGCAGCCGGTTAGGGTCGGGGGCATGGCTACTCCCGACTTCATCCGTGATCTCCGTGCCTCCGTCGGTCATCAGCTGCTGTGGCTCCCCGGAGTCGCCGCCGTCGTCTTCGACGACGAGGGCAGGGTGCTGCTGAACCGGCGCTCCGACACCCTTCGGTGGTCGCTGATCGGCGGTATCCCGGAGCCGGGAGAGCAGCCCGCCGCCTGCGCCGTGCGTGAGGTGTTCGAGGAGACGGCCGTGCATTGCGTCGCCGAGCGTGTCGTTCTCGTCCAGGCGCTGGAGCCGATCACCTACCCCAACGGTGACGTCTGCCAGTACATGGACATCACCGTGCGCTGCCGGGCCGTCGACGGCGAGGCCAAGGTCAACGACGACGAGTCGCTCGAGGTGGGCTGGTTCGCCGTGGACTCCCTGCCGGACCTGAACGAGTTCGGGAAGTTCCGGATCAAGCAGGCCCTCGCGGACGCCCCCACATGGTTCGACCCCACTGGATCCAGCTGAAGTATGGGTTACGGCCACATGGGGTGAGGTGCGACGGCTGCCTAGGGTCGTTTCATGACAGCTGCTCGCGCCCTCCCGGCCCCCCACGCCCCCACGCTCGACCTCGGCGGCCGCACCGCCCTCGTCACCGGCGCCGCCGGCGGCATCGGGCGCGCCTGCGTGCTCCGGCTCGCCGCGGCCGGGGCCAAGGTCAGAGCCGTGGACCGGGACGCCGCAGGGCTGGAGGAGCTCGTCGACGCGGCCCGGGACCTCGCGGGCGCCGTCGAGCCACACGTCCTCGACCTCACCGACCTGGACGCCGCCGAGCTCAGCGCCGCCGGGACCGACGTCCTGGTCAACAACGCCGGACTGCAACTGGTGCGCCCCATCGAGGAGTTCCCGCCCGACGTCTTCCACACGGTCCTCACCGTCATGCTGGAGGCCCCGTTCCGCCTGGTGCGGGGGGCCCTGCCACACATGTACGGGCAGGGGTGGGGCCGTATCGTCAACGTCTCCTCGGTGCACGGGCTGCGCGCCTCCGCCTTCAAGTCGGCGTACGTGGCCGCCAAGCACGGCCTGGAGGGCCTGTCCAAGACGGCCGCCCTGGAGGGCGCCCCGCACGGCGTCACCTCGAACTGCGTGAACCCCGCCTATGTCCGCACCCCTCTCGTCGAGAAGCAACTCGTCGACCAGGCGCGGGCGCACGGCATCCCCGAGGAGCGCGTCCTGACCGAGGTGCTCCTCCAGGACAGCGCGGTCAAGCGGCTCATCGAACCGGAGGAGGTCGCCGAGGCCGTCGCCTATCTGTGCAGCCCGCAGGCCTCCTTCGTGACCGGCACCTCCCTGGTGCTCGACGGCGGCTGGACGGCGCACTGACCGGTGGCGCCCGCCGGGGTTTTCCACAGGGCTGACGAGGTGAGTGCGTGATGAGGAATCCTGTGAACATGTCCCGCGATCACGTGCAGTCCGCCGAACGCCCCACCGGCAGCACCGAGGCTCCGTTCCTCGAACTGCTGGCCCGGGGCGCGTCCGCCGACGCCTACGAGCAGCCGGTGCTGCTCGCCCGGGCCGAGGGACGGCCCGCCGAGCGCGTCGCCGCGCTGGAGGAGGCCAAGCTGATCGCGCTGCGGGTGCGCTCGGAGCTGGAGGGCCGGCGCCGCCGCGAGGCCGAGCTGTCCGCGCTCTTCGAGACCGCGCACGACCTGGCGGGCCTGCGCGACCTGGACGCCGTCCTGCGGGCCATCGTCCAGCGCGCCCGGTCGCTGCTGGGCACGGACGTCGCCTATCTCAGCCTCAACGACCCCGCCCGGGGCGACACCTACATGCGGGTCACCGAGGGTTCCGTCGCCGCCCGCTTCCAGCAGCTGCGGCTCGGCATGGGAGAGGGGCTCGGCGGCCTCGTCGCCCAGACCGCCCGCCCCTATGTCACCGACGACTACTTCAAGGACGGCCGCTTCCAGCACACCCGCAGCATCGACAACGGCGTACGGGACGAGGGACTGGTCGCCATCCTCGGTGTGCCGCTGACGCTCGGGCACCATGTCATCGGGGTGCTGTTCGCCGCCGACCGGCGCGCCCGGGTCTTCGAGCGGGAGCAGATCGCCCTGCTCGGCTCCTTCGCCGCGCTGGCCGCGGCCGCCATCGACACCGCGAACCTCCTCACCGAGACCCGCTCGGCCCTCGCCGACCTGGAGCGGGCCAACGAGATCATCCGCGACCGCAGCGGTGTCATCGAGCGTGCCTCCGACGTCCACGACCGCCTCGCCGAGCTCGTCCTGCGCGGCGGCGGGGTGCACGACGTGGCGGCCGCCGTGGCCGAAGTGCTCGACGGCACGGTCGAGTTCCTGGAGGCCGTCGCCGCACCGGCCGAGGCCCTGGAGGCCTCCCGCGCCGAAGGACACGCGGTCAGACACCGCGACGACTGGGTCGCGGCCGTGGCCGCCGGCGGTGAGCTGCTCGGCGCGCTCGTCCTGCGTGGCCACCCCGGCCTGGACCCCGTCGACCAGCTCACCCTGGAGCGCGCGGCGATGGTCACCTCCCTGCTGCTGCTCGCCCGACGCTCCGCCGCCGAGGCCGAACAGCGCGTCCGCGGCGAGCTCCTCGACGACCTCCTCGACGCCCGCGACCGCGACCCCCGCCTTCTGCGCGAGCGCGCCGCCCGTCTGCACGCCGACCTCGACGCCACCCATGTGGTCCTCGCCGCCCGCCTCGACGGCACCACCGCCGACGCCGAGCAGGAGGCCGACGCCCGCAGACGCCTGTGGTCCGCCGCCTCCCACCTCGCCGCCACCCGGCACGGCCTGGCCGCCGCCCGTGACGGCGGCACCGTCCTGCTGCTGCCCCTGAAACCCGGCGACACCGCGACCGCCCTGGCCCGCCGCACCGCCCGCCACCTGGGCACGGCCGTCCACGAAGCGGTCACCGTCGGCGCCTCGGCCCCCGTGGCGGACCTGGCCACCCGAGCGGACAGCGTGACCGCCGCCTACGAGGAGGGCCGGCGCTGCCTCGACGCGCTGCGGCTCCTCGGCCGCACCGGCGACGGGGCGGCGGCCGAGGACTTCGGCTTCCTGGGCCTGCTCCTGGCCGGCGACCGGGACATCACCGGCTTCGTCGACCGCACGATCGGCCAGGTCGTCTCCTACGACGAGCGACGCGGCACCGACCTGCTGCGCACCCTCGACGCCTACTTCGCCTGCGGCATGAGCCCGGCCCGCACCAAGGACGAACTGCACGTCCATGTGAACACGGTCGCCCAGCGCCTGGAACGCGTCGGCCGCCTCCTCGGCGACGACTGGCAGAGCCCCGCCCGCGCCCTGGAGATCCAGCTCGCCCTGCGCCTGCACATACTGTCCGCTCCCGCACCGCACTGACCCCCGTGCGCGGGGCGCGTACGGGGGTCAGTGCGGTGCGGGAGATCAGACGGTGCGGGCGTCCGCGGTCTTTGTCGTCACGGGGGCGGCGTCGGCCGCGGAGTCCACGTCCGCCAGGTCCCGGTTGCGGGTCTCCTTGGCGACGCCCACCGCGATCAGCGTCAGCACCGCCGCGGCGATGACGTACAGGGCGATCGGCGTGGAGCTGTCGTAGTCGTCCAGCAGCGCGGTGGCGATGAGCGGCGCCGGTGCGCCCGCCGCGACCGAGGCGAACTGGGCGCCGATCGAGGCGCCGGAGTAGCGCATCCGGGTCGCGAACATCTCGGAGAAGAAGGCGGCCTGGGGCGCGTACATCGCACCGTGCAGCACCAGACCCACGGTGATGGCGAGGATCAGGTTGCCGAAGCTGCCCGTGTCGATGAGGGAGAAGAACGGGAACATCCACAGGCCGATGCCGGCCGCGCCCAGCAGATACACGGGACGCCGGCCGACCCGGTCCGACAGCGCGCCCCACAGCGGGATCACCGCGAAGTGCACGGCCGAGGCGATGAGGACCGCGTTGAGCGCGGTCTGCTTGGAGACGTCGGCGGCGGTGGTGGCGTAGACGAGGATGAAGGCGGTGATGACGTAGTAGCTGATGTTCTCGGCCATCCGGGCGCCCATCGCGATGAGCACGTCCCGCCAGTGGTGGCGCAGCACGGAGACGATCGGCAGCTTCTCCGCGTCGCCGCCCCGCTCGGCCCTGCGGGCCTCCGCCTGCGCCAACGCCTGCTTGAAGACCGGCGATTCGTCGACAGACAGACGAATCCACAAACCGACCATCACCAGGACCCCGGAGAGCAGGAACGGTATCCGCCAGCCCCAGCTGGTGAAGGCGCTGTCCGAGAGGACCGCGGTGAGCAGTGACAGCACACCGGTGGCCAGCAGTTGTCCCGCGGGCGCGCCGGTCTGCGGCCAGGAGGCCCAGAACCCGCGCCGCCTGGCGTCGCCGTGCTCGGACACCAGCAGCACGGCCCCGCCCCACTCACCGCCGAGCGCGAAGCCCTGCACCAGACGCAGCGCGGTCAGCAGCACGGGGGCGGCGGAGCCGACCGTCGCGTGCGTGGGCAGCAGCCCGATCGCGAAGGTCGCCCCGCCCATCAGCAGCAGGCTCAGCACCAGCAGCTTCTTGCGGCCGAGGCGGTCGCCGTAGTGCCCGAAGACGAGCGCCCCGAGCGGACGGGCCGCGAATCCGACGGCGTACGTCAGGAAGGACAGCAGGGTGCCGACGAGCGGATCGGAGTCGGGGAAGAACAGCTTGTTGAAGACAAGGGCGGCGGCGGAGCCGTAGAGGAAGAAGTCGTACCACTCGATGGTCGTGCCGATGAGGCTGGCGGCGACGATGCGCTTCAGGTTGCCCGGTGTGGTGGGCGTGGGTGGAGCGGATGCTGCGGAGGCCATGAGCGCCACTTCCTCGTGTGCTGTGGGGACGGGTACGTGTCGCACACCGTAGAAACACGCAGGTCAGGAGCACATGTGGTGGGACAACATAGTTCGGGGCGCTGTGGTGTCCCCTCGACCACCTGGAACCCATTGCCGAGGAGGTGCTACAGGGGTGCCGGGGACGACGCGCCCGCGATCAACAGGCTCGGTGTGCCCTTGCCGTTGGCGGGCACGCTCCACAGGTCGGTGGTGCCGACCTTGCCCTCGGCGGGGAGGGCGTAGGCGACGGTGTCGTCGTCCAGCCAGGTGGCCTGGTCATCGACGCTGTGCCGTTCGGCGAGCGGGGTCTCGCGCAGGGTGCGCAGATCGAGGACGTATTCGCGCCAAAGGTCGGTGCGGGAGAGCACCCGCTTCTTGAAGGCGACGCGGGTCCCGTCGGGGGACAGGGAGGGGCACTCCACGTTCTCCACGAGCGTGGTCACCGACTGCTGGGAGAGCGAACCGCGCACCAGGTAGGTCTTGTTGGCGGTGTTCAGCGTCGCGTAGAAGGTGTCGTCGTCGGTGGCGAAGGTGACGCCCCAGAAGTTGACGTCCGCCGCTTTGTACGACTTCCCGTCCAGCTTGATCGAGAACGTCTCCAGGCTCGGGATCAGCTTCATCGTGCGGGTGTCGAGGATCGAGGTGCGGGTGGAGAAGAAGGCTGAAGCGTAGGACTCGCCGGACACGAAGACCGTCCAGGCGACGAAACGGCCACTGGGCGAGACCCGGGCCCGGCTGGGGATGCCCGCGAGCGGGAAGGTGCGCACGGTGCGCAGGTCGGCGTCCAGGAGCAGGGCGCGGTTGCTCTGCTTGAGGACGCCGGTGTCGGACTGGAGGCAGACGCCCGTTCCCGCCGCCGCGTAGAAGCGGGCGCACTTCAGGTCCGACGCGGTCCGTCCGGCGCCGGGGTCGGCGGACGGCACGGCGGCGACGGCGGTGCGGTGCGGGCCCGCGGCCGCGTTGACGAAGGTCAGCAGGTTCTTGCGGTCGAGCGTCAACTTGCCCGAGCTGACGGCGGGTCCGCCGGCCTGCGGCTGGTTCGCCTGGTCCGCGCGGTCGGCGGCGTGCAGGACCATGCCGGTGGCCAGGCCGGCGAGCAGCACGACCGCCGCGACGAGTATGAGCAGGCGGCGGCGGAGCGAGGTCATGGGGTTCCTTGGGGCGGTTGTCGGTTCCGTGGTGATGCCGGGGGGTGCGGCGGTCATCGTGACCCGCCGGACGGCCGCAGCACCACACCCGCGACCATCGCGCAGCACAGCAGGCCCACGGCCGAGCCGGCCAGGGCCGGGCCGTCGCCCCACAGGGTCCAGGCGGCGCCGAAGGCCAGCGAGCAGCAGAAGCGGGCCAGTGCCTGGCTGGTGCCGACGATGGCAAGGCCGCTGGCGCGCAGATGCTCGGGCACGACCGCGGCCAGCGCGGCCGGCAGCACCCCGTCGGTGGCCGCGTAGAACGCGCCGTGCAGGGCGAGCACGGCTGGCACGAGCAGCGGGGTGTCCGGGGCCCACAGCAGCAGGGCGTACGCGGTGAGCAGGCCGACGTGGCCGGCGAGGAACACCGTGCGCCGCCCGATCCGGTCGGCCAGCGCGCCGAGCGGCACGGCCAGCAGCAGGAACACCACGGCGGTGCCCAGCGGCAGCAGCGTGAACCACTCCTCGCCGACCCCTGCCCGGCGTTGCAGCAGCAGATAGACGAACGCGTCGCTGACGGTGGTCAGACCGAGCAGCGCGGCGCACCCGGCGAGCGCCCGCAGCCGCGGCACCCGCAGCAGCGCCAGCGCCTCCCCGACCCGGACGGGCGGCCTCGGTTCGGCCCCCGCCTCGTCCGGTGTGTCGCGTCGTCTGCCGGGCACGAACAGCAGGAGTACGACCACGCCGAGCACGGCGACGCACGCGCTCACGCCGAACACGGCGTCGTAGCCGTCGGCCGCGGCGCGCAGGATGAAGAAGGCGGCCAGCGGGCCGAGCATCGCGCCGGTGGTGTCCATCGCCCGGTGCACACCGAAGGCGCGGCCCTGCCGCTCGACCGGCGTCGACAGGGAGATCATCGCGTCGCGTGGGGCGGTGCGCAGGCCCTTTCCGGTCCGGTCCAGGGCGAGGACCGTGCCGAGGGCGCCGATGCTGCCGGCCAGCAGGAGCAGCGGCTTGCACAGCGCGGACAGGCCGTAGCCGAGCCCGGCGAGCAGCTTGTGGTTGCGGATCCGGTCGGCGAGATGGCCGCCGGTGAGCTGCACCAGTGCGCTGACGCCGTTGTAGACCCCGTCGAGGGCGCCGAAGCCGAGGGGGCTGAAGCCGAGGGTGGTGACGAGATAGAGGGGGAGGACGGCGGTGACCATCTCCGAGGAGACGTCGGTGATCAGACTGACCGTGCCCAGGACGAGCACGACCGGGGCGACCTTGGGCCCCGGGCCGCGTCTTCGGCCCGGGGAGGTGTCCGCCTCCGGCGTGGCGGAGCGGTCGGTGAGATACATGTGCGGTACTCCAGGTGCGGTGCGCGACGTGCGTTCAGTTCTGCCGACTGCTGTCGTCCCGCAGCCAGGTGTCGAAGTCCCGGTCCCGGATGGCCTTCTGGGCCCGGCGCCGGGAGACGACCGCCGCGCCGACGAACACGACGACCGCCGCGAGGAGCCTCGGCTCCCCGCGGAGCAGGCTCTTGAGGTCGGCCACACTCGTGCGCGCGGTGGCCTCCGCCGGGTCCCGGTGCTGTTCGACCTGCGCGGTGGAGACCATGGCCCGGATCCGTCGTTTGATCAAGTCCCGCCAGGTGCGCGGCGGATGGACCACGACCCGGGCCGCGTCGACCACGCGTCGTTCCTCGGTGGTGAACGCCAGGGACGCGGCCAGGTCGTCGGCCATCAGCGGAGGCAGCGCGGCGATACGGGCGTGGCCCTTCTCGGACACCGCGATCACACCCCGGCCGAACAGGCCTTCCCGCACCGCCGGAAGGCGTTGCCACACCCGGTAATACGCCCGGACCCGCCAGGCGCAGCCGGCCAGCGGAAGGTGCCGTTCCGGAGCGGTGGCGAGGATGCCCGAGGCGTCGTCCGCGAGGGGCTCGGCCAGGGTCCGCGCATCGGCCGCCGAGAGGACGACGTCGGCGTCCACATAGATCCGGGGGAAGCCGAGCGCGTGATCGTCGCCCGCCCGCAGCGCGGCGTGTTTGGAGGGGACGGGGATCTCCACCACCCGTACCCGGGGGCCGCGTTCGGCCGCGATCCGGGCGGTGTCGTCGGTGCAGCCATTGCACACAACCACGATGTCCGTCCGGTCGTCCGCGGGGTCCTCCAGCAGCGAATCGAGGAGCCGGCCGATGACGCGCTCCTCGTTGTGCGCCGGGATCACGATGCTCGTCACCTGGGCAGTATGACGTCGGTGTCGCGATTGCGATGTGTGTTTCGTCCAACTGTTCCCGTGACTGCGTTCAATGCTCTAGATTGAGGTCCGCCGGGCCGGTGAGGGAGGGGAACTTGCCTCAGCGGGCACGTCAAGGCACTGCCTTGGTAACCGGATGGGAAACTCTCATTGACCAACTTGCAAAGGTCATGGGGCGGTTGGGGAACCGTCGCGGATCTTTTTGATTGCTTTCTGGCTCTGCTTTCTTGATTCCGGTGTCGCTGTGTGGAGGAGACACATCGGCACTGATCCAGCCCTGCCGCGGACGTGCGACGGTATGTCCTGATCTCTTGCGGCCAGGGGTAGCTGCGCCTGTGGTGGGGGGCCATGACCATTGAGGTCACGCATGAGCAATTGGATGTGGAACTTAGACGTCCGGCAGCTCGCCGAAGACCCTGGGACCGGAAGTACCGGACCGTTCTGCTGGTCGCGGACGGCCTCGCGGCCGTCGTCGCGGCGTTGTTGATCCACGGCGCCTACGGCCGTTGGGCGGTGGCCCTGGTGCTGCCGCCGACCTGGATCCTGGCGATGCTCGCCCATCGCACATACGACCGCGGTGCCCTGGGGCAGGGGACCGAGGAGTACCGAAGGGTGCTGCGCGGAGCCGTCGCACTGCCCGCCTCTGCGGCGGTCGCGTACTGGCTGTTCGCGCACGACTCGGGCCTCTTCCATGACATGACCATGGCCGCGGTACCGGCTGTCGCGATCGCCCTGCCCGTACGGCATCTGCTGCGACGCAGACTGCTCAGGCGCTGGGCGCGCGGCCGGGACCGTAGCTCGACCCTGCTGGTCGGGCCGGCGCAGGGCATCCTGGAACTGGTCGCCGTGCTGCGCCGCGGCGGGGCACAGGAGTTGCAGCTCGCCGGGGTGTGTCTGACCGACCCGGAGAACGCCACGGAGATCCGCAAGTTGGGGATCCCGGTGCTCGGTGGCGTCGACGACATGCACGACGTCGTGCGGGTCATGGGCGTCAGCACCATGGTGGTCCTCCCGGCGCCCGAGCTCGACGCCTCCGTCCTGCGCCGGATGTCCTGGACGGCCGCCGCCCAGGGCGTCGACTTCCTGCTGGCCCCGATGCTGGCCGACGTGTCCGCGCCGCGGCTCGCGGTGCGGCCCACCAACGGGGTGCCGCTGGTGCGGATCCAGGCGCCGAACCTCTCCCGGTTCGCCCGGCTGCCCAAACAACTGCTGGATCGTTCCCTCGCGGCTGTACTGCTGCTTTTCCTCGCGCTGCCGATGCTCGTCGTCGCTCTCGTCGTCCGCCTCGACAGCTCGGGACCGGCACTCTTCCGCCAACAGCGGGTGGGCCGGTACGGCGACCACTTCACCATGCTCAAGTTCCGTACGATGCGGCCGGACTCCGAGGCCCTCAAGGCGGAGCTGAAGCACCTCAACGAGAACAGCGACGGACTGCTGTTCAAGATGAGGCAGGACCCCCGCGTCACCCGCGTCGGCGCGTTCCTGCGCCGCAGCTCGCTCGACGAACTGCCGCAGCTGCTCAACGTGGTGCGGGGCGACATGTCGCTCGTGGGACCGCGTCCGCCACTGCCCGAAGAGGTCGAGGAGTACACCTCCGACATCAAGCGCCGGCTGCTCGTCAAGCCGGGACTCACCGGACTGTGGCAGGTCAGCGGCCGTTCCGACCTGCCCTGGGACGAGGCGGTCCGGCTCGATCTCGGCTATGTGGACAACTGGTCGATGGGCCTCGACCTGACCATCCTGCTGCGCACCGGGTCCGCGGTGGTGCGTGGAACGGGGGCCTACTGATGAGCCGGGACCTACCCAAGAGCCAGGACCTACCGAAGAACCGGGACCTACCGAAGAACCGAGGAAAGAGGGGCGCTGTGACGCAGGAGCCGTTGGGGGTCGCGGTCGTCGGGGCCGGTTACTGGGGCCCCAACCTCGTACGCAACTTCCAGGCCAGCGACCGCTTCCGGCTGCGCTGGCTGTGCGACCTCGACGTCGACCGGGCCCAGCGGGTCCTCGGCGGCTACTCCACCGTCCAGGCCACCGCCGACTACGCGGCCGTCCTCGCCGACCCCGACGTGGCCGCCGTCGCCGTGGCCACCCCCGCCGGCACCCACCTCGACATCGCCCTGGCCGCCCTGCGCGCCGGAAAGCACGTCCTCGTCGAGAAGCCGCTCGCGGCGACCTACGCCGACGGGATGCGCCTGGTGACCGAGGCGGAGGAACGCGGCCTCACCCTGATGTGCGACCACACCTACTGCTACACACCCGCCGTGGGCCGGATCAGGGACATGGTCCACTCCGGGGAACTCGGCGAGATCCACTTCGTCGACTCCGTGCGCATCAACCTCGGGCTCGTCCAGAAGGACATCGACGTCATGTGGGACCTCGCCCCGCACGACCTGTCGATCCTGGACTTCATCCTCCCCGCGGGCGTCGAACCGGTCGCCGTCGCCGCCCACGGGGCCGACCCGATCGGGGCCGGACAGGCCTGCGTGGCCTATCTGACGCTCACGCTCAACACCGGCGCCATCGCCCACGTGCACGTCAACTGGCTCTCCCCGACCAAGGTACGGACCACGATGGTCGGCGGCGCCAAGCGCACCCTGGTCTGGGACGACCTCAACCCCCTTCAGCGGGTGGCGGTCTACGACCGGGGCGTGGACCTGGCCTCGCCGCAGGAGATCGGTGCGGACGAACGCCGGGACATGCTCGTCTCGTACCGCTCCGGCGACATGGTCGCGCCCGCCATCGGTGAGAAGGAGGCGCTGCGCAGCATGGTCGACGAGTTCGGCGACGCCGTCCGCGAGCGCCGGGCGCCGCTGACCGACGGCCGGGCGGGCCTGCGCGTGCTGGACATCCTCGAAGCGGCGTCTCGCAGTCTCGAGTTCAAGGGCGCGGTCGTCGGCCTGCGCGCCGGGCGTTGAACCAAGTCAACACACGTGAGAGGGCACAGCAGTTGAGCAGCGTTCGTGGCAAGAAGATCCTGGTCACCGGGGGCGCCGGCACCATCGGCTCCAACCTCGTCGACCTCCTCGCCGAAGGCGGCGCCCGCGAGATCGTCGTACTCGACAACTTCGTGCGCGGGCGGCGCGCCAACCTCGCCCAGGCACTGCCGAGCGGTGTGGTGGAGGTCGTCGAGGGCGATGTCCGCGACATCGACACCGTGAAGAAGGTGACCGAGGGCGCCGACCTGGTGTTCCACCTCGCCGCGATCCGCATCACCCAGTGCGCGGAGGAGCCCCGGCTCGCCAACGAGGTGCTGGTGGACGGGACGTTCAACGTGCTGGAGGCGGCGGCAGCGGCCGGCGTCGCCAAGGTCATCGCCTCGTCCTCGGCGTCCGTCTACGGCATGGCCGAGGACTTCCCGACGACCGAGCGCCACCACCCGTACAACAACGACACCTTCTACGGAGCCGCGAAGGCCTTCAACGAAGGCATGCTGCGCAGTTTCCACGCCATGTACGACCTGGACTACGTGGCGCTGCGCTACTTCAACGTCTACGGCCCCCGCATGGACATCCACGGTCTCTACACCGAGGTCCTCATCCGCTGGATGGAGCGCATCGAGGCGGGCGAGCCGCCGCTGATCCTCGGCGACGGCACGCAGACCATGGACTTCGTCGACGTCCGCGACATCGCCAGAGCCAATGTGCTGGCCGCCGAGTCGGACATCACCGACGAGGTGTTCAACGTCGCGAGCGGCACGGAGACTTCGCTGCGCGAACTCGCCGACGGCCTGCTGGAGGCGATGGGCGCGACCGGGCTTGAGCCGGTGCACGGGCCCGCCCGCGCGGTGAACGGCGTGAGCCGCCGCCTCGCCGACACCTCGCAGGCGGCCGAACGGCTCGGGTTCACCGCGCAGATCGACCTGCGGACCGGCCTCAAGGACCTGGTCGAGTGGTGGCGTGCGGAGCGGGAGGCGGCCAAGTGACCACCGACCGCATCCCGGTGATGATCCCGTGGCTCGGCGAGGAGGAGGCCAAGGCCGCCTCCGACGCCGTGCTCTCGGGCTGGGTCGCCCAGGGCCCCCGCGTCGCCGCCTTCGAGAAGGCCTTCGCCGAACGGGTCGGCGCCGAGCACGGCATCGCCGTCAGCTCCTGCACCACCGCCCTGCATCTGTCCCTGGTCGCGCTCGGTCTGGGGCCGGGCGACGAGGTCGTGGTGCCCTCGCTGTCGTTCATCGCGACCGCCAACGCCGTACGGTACGTCGGCGCCGAGCCGGTGTTCGCCGATGTGGACCTCGCCACCGGCAACCTGACCCCGGCCACGGTGGACGCGGTCCGCACGTCGAGGACCAAGGCGGTGCTGGCCGTTCACCAGGGCGGCGTCCCGGCCGACGTGACCGCCCTGCGCTCCGCCTGCGCCGACTGGGACCTGCCCCTGGTCGAGGACGCGGCCTGTGCCATCGGCTCCACCGCCGGCGGCAAGCCGGTCGGGCACGGGGCGCTTCTGGCCGCCTGGTCCTTCCACCCGCGCAAGCTCGTCACCACCGGCGAGGGCGGGATGCTCACCACCGACGACGCCGAGTGGGCCGCGAGGCTGCGCCGGCTGCGCGAGCACGGCATGAACGCCTCGGCGGCCGAGCGCCACGCCAGCAACAAGCCCGTGCTGGAGCAGTACCTGGAAGTCGGCTTCAACTACCGGATGACCGACGTCCAGGCCGCGATCGGCATGGTCCAGCTCGGCAAGCTCGACGCCATGATCGCCCGGCGCCGTGAACTGGCCGCCCGCTACGACGCGTTGCTGCACGACGTTCCCGGTCTGACCGTCGTACGCGATCCCGCGCACGGCCAGTCCAACTTCCAGTCGTACTGGGTGCTGCTGGACGCGGCCTTCCCCGTCGGCCGGGACGAGCTGCTCGGCGCGCTCGCCGACGCCGGGGTCTCCGCCCGGCGCGGCATCATGGCCGCCCACCTCGAACCGGCCTACGTGGACCACCCGCACGCCCCGCTGCCCGTCACCGAGCGGATCACCCGCGACTCGCTGATCCTGCCGCTGTTCCACACGATGACCGAGGCCCAGCAGGACCGCGTCGTGGCCGCCTTGCGTGAACAGGCGGGTAGATGACGGCACTTGTGATCGTCGGCGCCGGTGGCTTCGCCCGGGAGACCGCACAGGCCGTGCGGGACGCGGGCGAGTTCGAGCTGCTCGGACACCTCGACGACAACCCCGCCCTGCACGGCACCGAGGTGGACGGTGTCCCCGTGCTGGGCGGCGGCGACCTGGTGCACCAACTGCCCGACGTCCGGGTCGTGGTGTGCGTCGGCAACCCGCGGGACTACGCCGCCCGGGCCCGGCTGGTCCGCCGGTTCGCTCTGCCCGAGGAGCGGTACGCCACCGTCGTCCACCCGACGGCCGTGGTGTCCGACACCTCGGTGATCGGACCCGGTTCGGTCCTGCTCGCGCACTGCGTCCTCACCGCCGCCGTGCGGGTCGGGGCGCATGTCTCGGTGATGCCGCACGTCGTCCTCACCCACGACGACGTGATCGAGGACTTCGCCACGCTCACCGCGGGCGTCCGGCTGGGTGGGGGAGTACGGCTGGAGCGCGGGGCCTACGTCGGCTCCGGCGCCCTGGTCAGGGAAGGCACCACGATCGGCGCCTGGTCGCAGATCGGCATGGGCAGTGGTGTGCTCGGCGACGTACCGCCGGGCGAGGTCTGGGTGGGGAGCCCGGCCCGGCGACTGCGCGAGGCGGGCGCCGCGGCGCTCGAAGAACTTGTGACTATGGGGGGACCGGCCACGTGAACAACCAGATACCGCTCGTGGACCTGAAGGCGGCTCACGAGGAGGTCGCCGAGGAGGTGCGGGCCGGCTTCGAACGGATCCTCGCCCACACCGCATTCGTCGGCGGCGACGAGGTGCGCCAGTTCGAGCGGGAGTACGCCGACTTCGGCGAGGTCGCCCATGTCGTGGGCGTCGCCAACGGCACCGACGCCGTCGAACTCGCCCTGCGCGCGAGCGGCGTGGGACCCGGCGACGAGGTCGTCGTACCCGCCAACACCTTCATCGCCACCGCCGGCGCGGTGGCCCGGATCGGCGCCCGCCCCGTCCTCGCGGACTGTCTGCCGGACAGCCATCTCCTCGACCCCGGGGCCGCGTTGGCCGCGGTGGGCCCGAAGACCCGGGCCGTGGTGCCGGTGCATCTGTACGGCCAGCTGGCCGAGGTGGACGAACTCGCCACGCAACTGCCCGACCGCGTAAGGGTCGTCGAGGACGCCGCCCAGTGCCAGGGCGCGACCCGCGACGGCCGCACGCCCGGCACCGCCGGCATCGCGGCGACCAGCTTCTACCCCGGCAAGAACCTGGGCGCCTACGGCGACGCCGGCGCCGTGCTGACCGACGACGAGTCGGCGGCCGACCTGGTGCGTGCCATCGCCAACCACGGTGGCGTCGCCAAGTACCGGCACGACGTGCCCGGGTTCAACAGCCGCCTCGACGGACTCCAGGCGGTCGTCCTGCGGGCCAAGCTGAAACGGCTGGCGGACGGCAACGCGGCCCGGCGGGCGGCGGCCGCCCGCTACGACGACCTGCTCGCCTCCCTCGTGGACACCGGCCGGATCGTGCTGCCGGTGACGGCCGCCGGCAACGTCCACGTATGGCACCTGTACGTCGTCCAGGTCGCCGACGCCGACCGGGACGGCATCGTCGGCAAGCTCAACGCCGAGGGCATCGGCGCCGGGGTGCACTATCCGGCCCCGGTCCATCTCACTCCGGCGTACGCCCACCTCGGCCATGAGCGCGGCGACTTCCCGAACGCGGAGCGGGCGGCGGACCGGATCCTGTCGCTGCCGCTCTTCCCGCAGATCACCCCCGACCAGCAGCAGCGTGTGGTGGAAACGCTCACCGACGCACTCGCCGGCTGACTGGTCCCCGCTTCACCCCACCCGCACGGGTCGGTCCAGCACAGCACCGCTGAGAGGTACACATGAACAGATGGAGCAGACGGTTCAGGGGCGTGCGCCTTGCCGTCGCAGCAGCATTGGTTTGGGCGGTGCTCCCACAGGCCGGATCCGCCCAGGCCGCAGTCGACCCGTGCGGATCGGGCTCGAATCCGATCGTCTGCGAGAACTCCAAGGCCGGCAGCCCGTCGACCGACTGGTACTCGCCCAACTCCTACGGCGACATCCAGGGGTTCACCACCAAGGAGAGCGTCCAGGCCGGGGACAGCCTCCAGTTCAAGGTCCAGTCGAAGACGTCGTACCGCATCGAGATCTACCGGCTGGGCTGGTACGGCGGTGACGGCGCACGTCTGATCTCGACCGCGGCACAGGCGGCGACCGTCTATCCCGCGAACTACACGTCCAGCCCCGCCAGTTGCACCAAGAAGGCCGCCACCGGTCTGGTCGACTGCGGCAACTGGCCGGTGACCCAGACCTGGACCGTGCCCAGCGACGCCGTGTCCGGCCTCTACATCGCGAACCTGACGCAGACCGACGGCGACGGTCTGATGCCCTACCCGTTCGTGGTCCGCAAGGACTCCAGCACCTCCGCCGTCGTCGTACAGACCAGTGACCAGACCTGGCAGGCCTACAACGACTACGGCGGCCAGGACCTCTACGGCGGTGCCGGGCCCGCGCCCGACGGCCGTGCCTACGAGGTCAGTTACAACCGGCCGCTGGACATCGGCGGCGACAACGGCATCTACGGTTCCGAGTACATGATGCTGTCGTGGCTGGAGCGCAACGGCTACGACGTCAGCTATCTGTCCGGCGTGGACGTCTCCACCCGCGGCGAGACCCTGCTGAAGAACCACAAGGTGTACCTGTCCTCCGGGCATGACGAGTACTGGACGCAGGACCAGTACTCCAAGGTCCTCGCCGCCCGGAAGGCCGGTGTGCAGGAGGCCTTCTTCAGCGGCAACGAGGTGTTCTGGAAGACCCGGCTCACCCCGAGCATCGACGGCACCAGCACCAGCAACCGCACCCTGGTCTGCTACAAGATGACCAAGATGGCCCAGAACAACGGCATCGCCGACCCGAGCGGCGAGTGGACCGGCACCTGGATGGACCCGACCAGCACCCAGTACGGGCAGTCCTACCAGCCGCCGAACATCCTCACCGGCTCCATGTTCACGGTGAACGGCTACCGCGCCGACGCCATCACGGTCCCCGGCTCGTACGGCAAGAACCGGCTGTGGCGCAACACCTCCATCGCCAACCTCACCTCCAGCCAGACGGCCACCTTCCCGGAGGGCACCCTCGGCTACGAGTGGGACAGCGACATCGACAACGCCACCAGACCCGCGGGGGCCATCGACCTGTCCTCCACGACCGTCGACATCAACGACGGCAAGCTGCGCATGGACTGGGGCAACACCTACGGCAACGGCACCGCGAAGCACAGCCTCGTGGCCTTCCGCGACCAGGACTCCGGAGCCCTGGTGTTCGGATCGGGGACCGTGCAGTGGTCGTGGGGCCTGACCAACCTCCCCACGTACAACCCGGAGGACCAGGTCGTCACCGAGGACGCCCGGATGCAGCAGGCGACGGTGAACCTCCTCGCCGACATGGGCGTCCAGCCGCTGACGCTGCAGAGCGGTCTCGTCGCCGCCACCAAGTCCACCGACACCACCGGCCCGGCCATCACCGTCACCAGCCCCGCCTCCGGGGTCACCGTGCCGGCCCTGAAGCCGGTCACCGTCAAGGGCACCGCCACCGACTCCGGCGGCGGAGTGGTCGCCCGCGTGGAGGTGTCCACCGACGGCGGCACGACCTGGCAGGCCGCGACCGGGCTCAGCTCCTGGACCTACAGCTGGACCCCGACGACCCCGGGCTCGGCCTCCATCAAGGTCCGCGCCGTCGACGACAGCGTCAACATCGGCGCCGTCACCACGATCCCGCTCACGGTCGGCCCCCAGGCCTGCCCGTGCACCGTCTGGCCGGCCACGGCCGTGCCCGGCACCGTCAACGCGGGTGACGGCGGCTCGGTCGAGCTCGGCGTCAAGTTCCGCACCACGGTGGCCGGTTCGATCACCGCCGTCCGCTTCTACAAGTCGCCCTACAACACCGGCACCCACACCGGGAACCTGTGGACCAAGGACGGCAAGCTGCTCGCCACGGGCACCTTCACGGGCGAGTCGGCCTCCGGCTGGCAGCAGCTCAACTTCGCCACCCCGGTCACCGTGAAGGCCAACACCACCTATGTCGCGTCGTACTTCGCACCCAACGGCGGCTACTCCTACGACACGACCTTCGCCGGCAGCGACGCCGGTCTCGCGCCGCTGACGGCACTGAAGACCGGCACCGACGGCGGCAACGGCCTCTACCGCTACACCTCGACGAGCGCCTTCCCGACCTCGGCGGCCTCCGGCAGCAACTACTGGGTCGACGTGGTCCTGGACACCTCGACGGCCAGCACCACCCCGCCCACCGTCACCTCCACCTCCCCGACCTCCGGGGCGACCGACACCGCGATCACCGCGTCGGTGTCGGCCGTGCTCAGCGCGTCCGTCGACTCCGACAACCTGACGTTCACGCTGAAGGACCCGAACGGCAACACCGTGCCGGGTTCGGTGACACTGCCCGCCGCCAACAAGGTGACGTTCACCCCGTCGACCGAGCTGTCGCTGCACACCAAGTACACGGCGTCGGTGCAGGCCTCCGACGTGTGGGGCAACGCCATGGCCGACCCGGTGACCTGGTCCTTCACCACCAGCGCCACCCCGCCCGCGGTCACCTGCCCCTGTGGTCTGTGGAGTTCCTCGGTGGTGCCGTCCACCACGGACATGACCGCCGACCCCAACTCCCTCGAACTGGGCACCCGGTTCACGTCCTCGGCGGCCGGCTGGATCACCGGCGTCACCTTCTACAAGGGCGCGGGCAACACCGGCACCCACACCGGAAGCCTGTGGACCGACAGCGGGACGCTGCTGGCCAGCGGCACCTTCACCAACGAGACGGCGACCGGCTGGCAGACGCTGACCTTCGCCACCCCGGTGGCGGTCACCGCCGACACGGCGTACGTCGTCTCCTACCACGCGCCCAACGGCCACTACGCGGTCGACGGCGGCTACTTCGCCTCGGCCCACCAGTCCTATCCGCTGACGGCCACCGCCGACACCACGGCCCACCACAACGGGCTCTACAGGTACGGGGCGGACTCGGCCTTCCCGACCGGCTCCTACGGCTCGGCGAACTACTGGGTCGGCCCGGTCTTCACCGCCGACAACCCCAGCGCCTCCCTGGCGGCGGAGACGGCGGCCTCGGAGGAGACCGCGTCCACGGTGACCTACACCGCCGACGCCAAGAAGGCCCTCGTCATGGCCGTGCCGGCCAAGGCCACGGTGACGTCCGTCGACGCGGACCTGACCATCCTCACAGGTGCCAAGGCCGCCAAGAAGCTGCACGTCACGACGGTCGTCTCCTACAACAGGGCCACCCACACGGTGTCCGTCCACCTGTCCGGTCCGCTGCCGGACGGCACGAGGTTCAAGGTCAGGGTCACGGCCCAGGACAAGCACCACGAGAAGGTGAAGTCCCAGACCTGGACCCTGACCAGCAAGACCGTCCGCAAGAAGAAGAACTGACCGACCGGAACCCACCGGTGGTGGTCTCCCCGCGCAACGGGCAGACCACCACCGGGGATTGGCTACCCCCACCGATGAGCAGCGTCAGTGTTGTCATCCCGTGCTACAAGTACGGCCACTTCCTCGCCGACTGTGTGAGCAGCGTCCTGGACGAGAACCCCGGGGTCGACCTCCAGGTGCTCATCATCGACGACGCCTCGCCCGACGACTCGGCGCAGACGGCACGCAAGCTCGCCGCCGCCGACCCGCGGATCGAGGTCCACGTCCACGAGACCAACAAGGGCCACATCGCCACCTACAACGAAGGCCTGCTGGAGTGGGCCGACGGGGACTACGTGGCCCTGCTCTCCGCCGACGACCGGCTCGTCCCGGGCGCCCTCACCCGCGCCGCCGCACTGCTGGACGCCCACCCCGAGGCGGGCTTCGCCTACGGGCGACCGCTGCGTTTCCAGCACGGCGGCCCGCTGCCCAAGGCCCGCACCCGGAGCACCGGTTCGGCCGTCTACCCCGGACAGTGGTGGCTGGAGCGGCGGTTCCGGGAGGGCACCGGCTGCATCACCTCACCGGAGGTCGTCGTCCGCACCGGCCTCCAGCGCAAGGTCGGCGGCTACGACCCGGACCTTCCGCACGCCGGCGACATCGAGATGTGGATGCGGCTCGCCGCCCACGCCGACGTCGGCTACATCCGCGGCGCGGACCAGGCCTTCTACCGCGTCCACGGCAACAACATGTCGACGACCGACTTCGGCGGACAGCTCGACGACCTGCGCCAGCGGCTGATCGCGTACGACTCCGTGCTCGCCAAGTGCGGCGACCGGCTCCCGCACGCCGACCGCCTCGCCGACCAGGTCCACACCCGCCTCGCCCGCTACGCGCTGCGCCGCGCCTACCGCGCCTACGACCGGGGCCGCACCGGCGTCGTACCGGTCGACGAGTGCGTGGCGTTCGCCGAGGAGTGCCTGCCGGGATACCGGGCCCTGCCCGAGTACCGGGCGCTGCGGCTGCGCAGACGGATCGGTCCGAATGCGATGCCGTACCTCCAGCCCCTGGTGTGGTCGGCCGTGGCCGAACGCGGCCGGGAGTGGCTGTGGTGGGAGTCCTGGAAGCGCCGCGGTATCTGATGCCCGTGAACCACCACTCAGCCCGCGACGGCGAGCTCCTCCGCAGGACGACGTGGCTCGGGACTCCTGCGGCGCGATGCGAACCGGTCGCACCACAGCGTCGCCAGCACGCCGCCGATGCCACCGAGCAGCGCCGTGCCCGCCAGGGCACGGGTCCGGGTGCCCTGCACCAGGGCGGCGCTCGGCGCCACCAGGACGGACGCGCTGATCCGCGACCCGGCCGGGATTCCCTCGGCCTCCTGCAACGCGGTCACATGCCGGGTGTAGACGTCGATGACCCGGCTGACCGCCGTGTCCGCCTCCGTGGCGCTCGCCCCCTTCACCTGCACCTGGAGCGAGGGGATGAGGTAGCGGGGAGTGGCACTGGTGCCGCTGTTGCGCGGGATCAGCTGGTACGACCCATGGACACCGGCGGCCGCCAGCTCCTTGCGCCCGGCGGGCGACTCGAGCTGCTGGACGACGCCGTACGAGAGGGTGGCGAGCGGCGGTTGGAGGTTCGTCAGCTGGTTCGGCTGGTTGCCCGTGACCGGCGGCTTGAGGACGACCACCGCCGAACTCAGGAACCGCGGGGCGGGATGCAGCACTTGGTACGCTCCGGCGGCCGTCAGCACGAGCGCGAACACCAGCACGTACCAGCGGCGCAGCAGCGCTTCGGCGACCTCACGAGGCGACACAGCGGGGATTCCTTCCGTCGGCCCCGATACTCGCATCAACCGGGGCAAGTCGCCACCGGATCACGCGGGTTGCGTGGGGAGTCGGATCGAGGGGAGGGCTCATGAGCCTCGGCGACCTCCTGGCGATCATGCGCAGGCGCTGGTACTGCATGGTGCCGCTCATGCTGCTCAGCGTCCTCGCGGGCGGCTATCTGTTCCGGACCGTCCCGGTCTCCTACGAGTCCCAGAGCTCCGTCACCCTGCTCGACTCCTCGGCGATCGCCGACCTGGCGCCGACCTTCGGCAACCCGCTGTCGAACGCGGGCGGTTCGCTGGTCGTCACCGCGGACGTCCTGATCAGGACGTTGCAGTCGAGCGACTCGGCCAAGGAGCTGCGCTCGCGTGGCGTCACGGACCGGTACACGGTCGGCTTCGCGCCGGACGCCGACAGCCCGCTGCTCACCCTGAGCGTGACCGGCACCGACCGGGCGAAGGTGCTCCGGGAGACCACCACGCTCACCAAGTTCACCGGCGAGCAGCTGAAGGCACTCCAGGCCGCCTCGAAGGTGCCCGCGGTCTACGCGGTGCAGACGGCGCCCGTCGTCCTGCCGCAGACACCGGTCTCGCAGCCCAAGAGCCGGTACCAGAACATCGCGGCGGTCGTCATCGTCGGGATGGTCGGCGCGTTCCTGCTGTCGATCCTGGCCGAAGGCGTCGCGGTGGTACGGCGTCGAGGGCGCGCCCAGCCCGGCTACGTCCCCCGGCGCCACCGGGCCAGTCCCCCCGAGCGGCCCAAGGGGCTGCTGGCCAGGCGCCTGGACGCGACCACGATCCTCACCGGCTATCTGGCACTGGCCTTCTTCGTCCCCTCGAACCTCACCCTGCCCGCTCTGGGCGGGGTCGGCACCCCGGCGAACGTCTTCGCCCTCCTCGGCCTTCTCTGGTACCTCGCGACCTGGCTCGGCGGCCGTATCCTGCCCGCCCGGGGCACCCGGCTCGTCCGCGTGGTGATGTGCCTGCTCGCCGCGGCCGTACTCCTGTCCTACCTGGCGGACGCGACCCGGGAGAGCTCGCACGAGGAGGTCCTCGGCGCCGACCGGGGCCTGATCGGGCTCGGTGTCTGGGTGGCGCTGGTGGTGCTGGCCTCGGCCGGCATCCAGGAGCGCAGCCGGCTGGAGACCCTGATGCGGCGGCTCGTGGTCATGGGCACGGTGGTCGCCCTGATCGGCTACTACGACTTCTTCGCCGCCACCAACATCGCCGACTCCATCCACATCCCCGGCCTCCAGTCCAGCACCGCCGGGATCAGCGCCATGGACCGCGGCTCGTTCACCCGGCCCCGCTCCACGACGGCCCATCCGCTGGAGTTCGGCGGCATGCTGGCCATCCTGGTCCCTTTCGCCGTCCACCAGGCCTTCGACCCGGTACGGCGACACGTGCGCGCGTGGCGCCGCTGGGCCCCCGTGGCGATCATGGCGGGCGCCCTGCCGCTGACCGTGTCCAGGACGTCGATCATCGGCGCCTTGATCGTGATCCTGGTGATGATCCCGCGCTGGAAGCCGCAACGCCGCTGGGCCGCCATCGGCCTCGTCCTCGGATCGGTGGCCGTGTTCAAGGTGATCATCCCCGGTCTGATCGGCACGATCACCAACCTGTTCGCCAGTTTCCTGTCCAACTCCGACAGCAGCACCCAGGCCCGCACGGTCAAGTACAGCGCGATCGTGCCGTACTTCAACGAACACCCGTGGTTCGGCCGGGGCTTCGGCACCTTCACCCCGGACCTCTACTTCTTCACGGACAACCAGTACATGCTCACCCTGGCCGAGATGGGCATCCTGGGCCTGGTCGCACTCTTCGCCCTCTTCATCACGGGGATGCACACCGGCGGCGCCATCCGGCGCCTCGCCCGCACCGACTCGGACCGCGAACTCGGTCAGGCCTTCCTCGCCTCGGCCCTGGTCGCCCTGGTCATCAGCGCCACCTTCGACGCGCTCAGCTTCCCCATGTACGCGGGGATGTTCTTCCTGGTCCTGGGCGCGGGCGGCAGCTACCTCGGCTTCGTCCGCCGCGAGGCGGAAGCCGCCCGCGAAGTGCCCGCACTCCGCATGCCCTCCGAAGAAACCAAGCTCCCCCAACTAGTGGAGTCCCGATGAGCACCGTCGCCGTCATCGTCGTCACCTGGAACAGCGCCGCGGTGCTTCCCGGATTCCTCGCCGCGCTTCCCGACGGCATGGCCGGCCTCGACTGGCGGCTCGTCGTCGCCGACAACGACTCGGCCGACGACACGGTGGAGGTCCTGCGCACGCTGGCCCCGGACACCACGATCGTCCAGACCGGCCGCAACGCCGGGTACGCGGCCGGGATCAACGCGGCGCTGGGCGCGGCCGGCGACCACGAGGTGGCGCTGATCTGCAACCCCGACGTCAGAATGCGGCAGGGCTGCGCCAAACGCCTGGTGGACAGCCTCGGGGGCGGTGTCGGGATCGCCGTACCCCTGCTGTACGAGGAGGGCCAGGACACACCCCACCGCTCCCTGCGCCGTGAGTCGACCGTGCTGCGGGCGCTCGGCGAGGCGGTCATCGGCAACACCCGGGCGGGACGCTTCCCGGCCCTGAGCGAGCTGGTCACCGACCCGGCCGCGTACCAGCGACCCACGCGCGCGGACTGGGCGACGGGCGCGCTGATGGCCGTCTCGGGGGAGTGCGCGACCGCGTGCGGACCGTGGGACGAGTCCTTCTTCCTCTACTCGGAGGAGACGGAGTTCTGCCTGCGGGCAAGGGACTTGGGGTACGTGACGCAGTTGGAGCCGTCCGCAGAGGCGGTGCACCTGGGAGGCGACTCCCAGGTGTCACCCCGACTCTGGACGCTGCTCACCCTCAACCGGGTCCGTCTGTACGGCCGTAGGCATGGTCGCCTGTCCACGACGGCCTTCCGCGCGGCAGTCCTCCTGAGGGAGACCTCCCGTGCGGCGCTGGGCCGCAAGGCGAGCCGAGCGGCAGCGGCGGCCTTGGCAAGACCGGGCGCTTTGAATGTAACGCCGGGTCCCTGACGTCTTTTAGGGGCGCGGGGAACTGCGCGACCAGCCCCCGCGCGCCCGCAGTCGACTACGGCCGACGCCGGCAAACCATCGCAACGAAGTCATGCCCCACATCCGCCAGCGCCGCATCCTCCGCGGCAAAACACCGCTCCAGCAACTCCAGCGTCTCCGGCGCCCCATCCCGGAAGTTATGGGCGATCCCGGAGAACGCGATGTGCAACACCGTGCCCCCGTACGGCCGTTCCTCCACGACCTCGAACTCCCGCCGCAAGCCCGGCAGCAGCGCCGCCGCGTCCACCGCCTCCGACGGATCGTCCAGCACCATCGACATCCGGCTGGGCCGCACGACCCGCCGCTTGATCCGCCCGTCGGCCAACCGCCGCCGCTCCTCGGGCAACCCGGACAACAGGGCGTTGGCCGCGTCGAGTTGCCCGTCCGTCCACTGGAACCGCGTCGGCCCGACGAACTCGTCGATCACGAACAGCCCGTCCGGCTCGATGAGCTGGGCAAGACGGGGCAGCGTCTCGTCGAGATGGTCGAAGTGGTGCAGTGACTGCAAACCCAGCAGTACGTCGAAGCGTTCCCCGTCCGCGGTCATCCGGTTGACGTCGGTGACCCGGAAGCGCAGGACGTCGGACAGGCCCTCCTCGCCGGCGGTACGCGTGGCGAAGTCGATGCGTTCCGGCGCCACGTCCACACCCTCCAGCCGGGAGAACGCACCGGTCCTGGCCCACAGCAGCTCGTTGCCGCCGGTCCCGCACCCCAACGACAGGCCCCGCAGATCGGTACGCGGCGCGAAGTGCTTGGCGGCCACGTACTCGGGGAAGGACACCTCCGCGTCACCGGTCATCAGCAGGTTCCACCGCTTGATCACCGAAGGAATCGCCCACCACTCGGTCAGCGACGGGTCGACCCGCGACCAGTGCTGCACCACCCGGGCGCCGCCCCGCACCCGCAACTTGGCCAGCACGGAGTCGAGTTCGAGTCTGCGCGCCTTGCGCAGGAGCCGGTCCGCGTCATGTCTGTTGACCAGGTTGTTCAGCATGCGGTCTCCGTTCTCACGGCGATGAGCGACTTGGGGGCACCGAGCACCCGCTCGCTGAGGAGCACCGAGCGCGGAAAGAGGTACCGCATCTCGGTACGGGTCAGCAGCTCGATGTTGATCACGGCGTTCATGGCCGACTCCGGACTGTCGGGGCGGCTGTGGACCAGCGGCCAGCGCCGGACGAGGCGGGCCCGGGCGGCGAGCGGCAGGAACTGGAAGCCGGGCGCCACGAAGTGCGGCTCGACGGGGAAGTAGCGGTACGGCGTCTGGATCCAGTGCAGCGGCGCCAGCTGCTCGACCGCGGCGACGAACTTCTGCCGCTGGCTGTGGCCGCCGACATGCTCGATGGTCGAGTTGGAGAACACCAGGTCGTAGCCGCCCTGGGCGCTCAGTTCGGCGGCGATCTCCGGGTCGGTGACGTCGGCGTTCTCCGCGGTGATCCAGTCGGGCAGGTCGGCGGGGTGCGCCTCCAGGTTGATCAGGTGGACGTGCTTGGCGCGCACCGGAGCCCGCAGCCACATCTCGGCCGTGCCGCCGAGGTCGACGACTCGCATGCCCTCGATGCCGGGGAAGCAGCGCCGGAACCGCTCCCAGCGGGCGACGCGCATCCGTTCGCCCAGCGAGCCGGGGGCGTCGACGAACTTGTTTCTGAGGGCGCGGGACGGGGCCATCGGATCAACCACCTGACATCGGAGCGGGAGAGAAGGGGAGGAGGGGCACGGTCTGTCACCAGTCCGTGTAAAAGCTGGCCGGGTTCACCAGGTACCGGACGGTCGGATGCGGCACATGACGCACCCGGTGCCCGCGCCCGTAACGGTGGATGAGCTCCCAGTCCTCCCGGGGCAGCACCTCCGGTGTCCGGCGCAGCCGGCTGAAGTGCAGGGAGCGGGTGCGCCGGGCGACGAAGGCGTTGGTGTCCAGGAAGGACTCGCGGGCGGAGCGGTGCCGGTCGTAGGGGACGGACAGGATGTCCTTCTCGCTGCCGTCCGGCAGTACGCGGCGCAGTGCCGTGTAGACGGCGTCCGGCCCGTCGGGGACGTCCAGGACCGCCAACGCCCGTTCCAGATGGTCGGGTTCCCACAGGTTGTCGTCGTCCAGGAACGCGACGTACCGCGACCGCGTGAGGCGGATGCCGACGTTGCGCACGACGCCCGCCACGCCCGTGTTGCGGGACAGGGAGACGGCGAACAGCCGCGGGTCGGCCGGGAGTTCGGGCAGCCCGGCGCCGTCGTCGACCACGATCACGACCTGGTCGCGCACGGTTTGGGCGAGGGCCGAGCGCACCGCGGCGAGCAGTGCCTCCGGGCGCCGGTGGGTGGCGATGACCGTCGCCACCCGCGCCGACGGCGGCGACGGGAAGGCGGCGGCCAGCCGCCGGACCTCGGCGTTCTCGATCCGGCGCAGCCGCACCGCGGAAGGCGCGAGCAGGACCTTGTTCCTGGCCTCGAAGAGCACCAGCCAGCCGAACACCGCCTTGAGCAGCGTCCACGGCATCCGGACGACGCGGCTCACGAGGCAGGCTCCGGGGTGACGAGACGGCCGTCGGAGAGCCGGTTGTTGCGCCACACGTTCCCGGCGCCCTTCTCGTTCCAGTGCGCGACCACGCCGTAGCCGCCCGACGCGGGATGGAACTCGGTCGAGAAGATGTTGTCGGTGACCCTGATCCCGGTGGCGCCAGTGGAACCGCCGTAGAGCGCGTAGGCGCCGCCGGCGATCCAGTTGTCGTCGACGGTGACGTTGCGGACCACGCCGACGTCCGCGAACAGGCCGATGCTGCCGGAGGCGCCCTGCTTGAGGCTGGTCTCGTTGAGCAGGGTGTTGTGGCGGATGAGGAGGTGGCCGGTGTTGCCGCCGCCGCTGATCACCGCGTTGGTGTGCTGCCACTCGCCGCCGAGGTTCACGAACGGCTCGATGTCGTGGACGTAGTTGTCGTGGATGTTGCCCTGCCCCATGGACAGGGCGTCGCCGAACACCGAGATGTCGCACCAGCCGACCTCGACGGAGCTGCCGCCCATGTTCGACACGGCGTAGTCCACGCCCCCGTTGTCCGGGCCGGTGCCGGGGACGGCGGTGATGGTGGAGTGCAGCACCCGCAGTCCGCTGAAGCCGGGGCGCAGGTTGACTCCCCACCAGCTGTCCGAGGTGATCCTGGTGTCGATGATGGTGACGTTGTTGGCGTAGATGTCGAGCGCGCCGGTGATGTCCTGGCCCCGGATGACCGTGCCGTCGGTGCGGATGGTCTTGTAGCCGGTCTTCTTGGGGGTGAGGCGGGTGCGGGGTCCGGTGGTGCGGGCGTCGGGGAAGCCGCAGGCTCCGGGGGAGGAGCAGCCGGTCCGGGCCGCGGGCGTGCCGGTCCCGGACTGCTTCGCCGAGGGCTTCGCGGAGGCGGCGGCGGACGCGGAGGACGGCGGGGGCGACGCGGTGGCGGGGGTTCCGGTCGGGTCGCCGATCTCGGCCGACGGCGTGGCGCTCGACGCCGTCGAGGACGCGCTCGTACGGCAGGACGGTGTGTCTTTCGGGCAGTCCGCCGACGCGGACCTGTCCGATCCCGAGCAGGCCGCGGTCGCGACCGTCAGTAAGGCCGCGAGCAGCAGCCCCTGGAGTGAGCGTCGGCTGGTGGGCCGTGACATCCGGGTCACCTCAAGTCCTGTTGGGGAGACCGGACCGGTGCGGTCGCCCGGTGCCGGCCGCGGTGGGGCCGGTCGCCGGGGTCGACGCCGCGCAGGAAGCCGCGGCTGGGCAGGACGCACACCGTGTAGCCGGCCAGGGCGATCGTGCCGATGGCGAGCAGGGCGAGCCGACTGTCTCCGAACCGGGGCTCCAGGCCGAGGACGACCGCGGCCATCACGGCCCCGCCGAGGAAGGGCCAGGCGCAGGCCCGGGCGATCAGGCCGACGCCGATGCCGCCCCGGCGGAGGGCGATCAGGAACACCGGCACCACCAGGCCGCCGGCGACCAGGACATGGCCCTGGGCGACCCCGGCGGTGCCGTTGAGACGGGCGGCGACGAGCAGTACGGGGATCAGGGCGACCAGCCACAGGCCCTGGACCAGGAAGAGCGAGCGGCGCTGGCCGACCGCGACGAGACAGTCGTAGGCGAGTTCACTGCCGATCCGGATGAGCCCGAGGGCCATCAGCCACGGCAGCGCACTGGCCGCGGGTGCCCATTGGTCGCCGTAGATCAGCCGGATGACGGGTTCCGCGAGGCCGGCCAGCAGGACGCACAGGGGGACGGTGCCGGTCATCAGGACGCCCAGGGCGCGGCTGAAGCCCTGGGCGAGGGCCTGCGGTGTGTCGGCCAGGCGGGAGAAGCCGGCGAAGGAGACCCGGCGGGCGGCCTCGGAGATGATCCGCACGGGCCAGCCGGAGATGTTGAAGGCGAGGACGTAGAACCCGAGGGAGATGTTGCCCAGCGTCGCGCCGACCACCATGGTGTCGACGTTGACCACCGCGAGGGCCAGCATGCTCGCCCCGGCCAGCGGCAGCCCGAACCGCAGCAGCGCCCGGGCCTGTTCGGGGTTCCAGCCGTACTTCAGGGTGCCCGGCGCGGCCAGCGCGCAGCCGATCAGCGTCACCACGTTCCCGGCGACGGCCCCCACGGCGAAGCTCATCGCGCCCCAGTCCGCGAAGGCCAGCACCAGGGTCACGCCGGTGGCGACGACGAAGTTGAGGCCGTCGATGGCCATCCGCTTGCCCTGCGCGAACTCGCGGGTGAGGAAGCCGCCGGGGACCTGGGCCACCCCGTCGATCAGCACACACAGGCACATCACCCGCAGTACGCCCGCGGCGTCCGGCGAGTCGAGCAGACCGGCCACCGTCGGCGCGGACGCGAACAGTGCCACGTACAGCAGACCGCTGGAGAGGGTGCTCAGGGTCAGCACGGTCGGCGCGAACCGGCGCGCGTCCCCCTCCCAGCGCACGATGGCCAGGCCCACGCCCAGTTCGTTCGCGGACAGCAGCACCAGCAGCACGGTCTGGGCGATGCCGTAGACGCCCCACTCCGCGGGGCCCAGGGCGAAGCGGGCCAGCACGATGCCGGTGGCGAAGTTGCCCAGGCGCAGGACGACGGTGTTGATCAGACTCCAGCGGGCCGCCGAACGGACCTTCCGGCCGAGGGACGGTGCGGCGGGTTCTGGGGCCGGGGGCGAAGCGGGAGAAGCGAACGCGTCGCTCGTCCCGCCGGTCGCGACATCAGTCCCACCGGGCGGGGCAGCCGTCTCACTGGTCGCGACACCAGCCCCACCGGTCGCGACAGCCGTCCCACTGGTCGCGACACCAGCCCCACCGGTCGCGACAGCCGTCCCACCGGGGGCGTCGCTCGTCTCACCGGTCTCGCTGTCCGGTGCGCGGGCGATGTCCATGGGTCGACTCCTCGTCGCGCGGCTCTGCGGCGGATGCTCCGGCCATGACGGGCCGTGGTTCTCTGGGCTGGGCGGCGGCCTGTCCGTCCTTGCCGGCCCGCTCCTGCTCGGCGGCCTGCGACCAGCTGGGCGGGCGCCGGATGGCGAGCGTCTCCTCCACCACCGGCACGGCGGTCGACTCCTCCTCGTCCGGCAGGTCCGGCAGGCCGGGCGAGGCCGGCGCGCCCGGACGCCGCGGCCTCCTGCGCGCCTCCACATAGAAGACGGCCACCAGGGTGAGCACCAGCCCTCCGCCGCCCGCCATGATCATGTACTCGAGCCGGGTCTTGGTCTGCGCGACCGGGGTCTGCGGGGCCACGATCGTCGTCATACGGATCATGGCCTTCGAGGCGACCGACTGGTCCTGCTGGAACTGCTCCAGCCGCTCCTTGGCGTAGGCGGTCAGGATCTTGTCCGAGGACAGGACGGAGGCCTGGTCGGTGCCGGTGACGGTCAGCCACAGCAGCGGCCCCTGCGCGTTGTCGGCGAGCTTCGCCTCGAACGTGCCCTTCGCGCCACGGGACTTGAGCTCCCTCAGCGAGTCGTCGGAGTTGAGGTTGCGCGCCAGGCTGTCGGCCATGCCGGTGAGCGAGGTCTGCGTGCTCAGGAAGGGGTTGCCGTCGTAAGCGACTGTCGCCTTCTGGGAGTTGAGCAGCACCACCGTGCTCTGTGACTGGTAGGTGACGTGCACCACGAGGGTCACCCCGAAGACGAGGCCCGCGGTCAGCAGCAGCCCTGGCAGCAGGACGTACCAGCGCCTGCGCATGACGCGGAAGATCTCCGCGAGATCCATGGTCCCCCCTAGTGACCAGATGTTCGACGAGCATATGTTGCAAGCGGATCATATGGGGAGCGTTCGGTCCGTGGGTCCCGGTTGATCGGTGGGTCTCGGTCGGGTGCTCGAAGTGCCTCCCTTCAGCAGCACCTCGGCGATGCGTTCACTGGCTCTGCCGTCCCAGAGTTCGGGTCGGCGCGGTGCGGGCGGGGCGTCCAGTATCCGGTGCACGGTGGCCACGATCCGGTCGGGGTCGCGCCCGGCCAGTACGTTGGTGCCCTGCTCGACGGTGATGGGCCGCTCGGTGTTGTCCCGCAGCGTCACGCACGGCACGCCGAGCGCGGTCGTCTCCTCCTGCACCCCGCCCGAGTCCGTGAGCACGACACGGGCGGCGTCCTGGAGTGCGATGAAGTCCAGGTACCCGGCGGGCGGGACGAGTCGGATGCCACCGGGGACGCCCAGCTCGGCCAGCTTGTCTGCCGCGCGCGGATGCACGGGCAGCACGAGCGGGCAGCGGCCGGCGATCTCACCGAGGGCCTTGAGGAGCCCGGCGAGGATCTCGGGGTCGTCCACGTTGGCGGGCCGGTGCAGGGTCACCAGGCCGAACTCGCCCCGGGTCAGCCCGTATCGGTCCAGGACGTCGGAGGCGCGGGCCCGGTCCAGGTTGACCAGCAGCGTGTCGATCATGACGTTGCCGACCAGATGGATCTGGTCCTCCCGGTACCCCTCGGCGCGCAGGTTCTCGACCGCGTCGGGGGAGGGGGCCAGCAGATAGTCGCTGACCCGGTCGGTGGCGACCCGGTTGACCTCCTCCGGCATGCTCCAGTCGCGGCTGCGCAGCCCGGACTCGACATGCGCGAGCAGCGGACCCGCCTTGGCGGTGACCAGCGCGCAGGCGAGGGTGGAGTTGATGTCGCCGACCACGACGACGATGTCCGGCGCGACCTCTTCCAGCAGGGGCTCGAACGCGGTCATCACCCGCCCGGTCTGCTCGGCGTGGCTGCCGGAGCCCACGCCGAGGAAGCGGTCGGGCGGCCGGATGCCGAGGTCGGCGAAGAACACGTCGTTCATGGCCGGGTCGTAGTGCTGCCCGGTGTGGACGAGGAGCACCTCGGCGCCGCGGCGCTCCAGGGCGTCCATCACCGGTTTGATCTTCATGTAGTTGGGGCGGGCCCCGGCTACGCAGACGATGCGCGGCATGGTTCAGAGCACCTCGATCGTGGGTCCGGGGGTCAGGCGACGACGGCAGTCGAGGACGAACGGGGCCTGTTCGGCGATGAGTTCGTAGTCGAAGCCGTCGTGGTCGGTGAGCAGGACCACCACATCGGCGGCGGCCAGCTCCTCCGCGTCCGGTTCGACCCGGACCAGCCGGGCGTCCACCGGCAACCCCTCGACGACATGCGGGTCGGCGGCCCTGACCTGGGCACCCATGTCAAGGAGCAGTTGGGAGATGCGCAGGGCCGGCGACTCGCGGGCGTCACCGGTGTTCTTCTTGTACGCCAGACCGAGCAGCAGGACGCGCGAGCCGTTGACGGATCTGCGTCTGGCGTTGAACAGGTCGGTGACGCGCCGGGTCACGTACTCCGGCATGTGGTTGTTGATGTCGTTGGCCAGCTCCACGAACCGGAAGCTCTGGCCGAGTTCGCGCTGCACCCGCCAGGACAGGTACGACGGGTCGATCGGCAGGCAGTGACCGCCGACGCCGGGCCCCGGCGTGAACTTCATGAAGCCGAAGGGCTTGCTGGACGCGGCGTCGATGGCCTGCCACACGTCGATGTCCAGGTGGTGGGCGAACATCGCGATCTCGTTGACCAGCGC
Organism: Streptomyces sp. NPDC051913; assembly: GCF_044593635.1. Classification (NCBI taxonomy): domain Bacteria; kingdom Bacillati; phylum Actinomycetota; class Actinomycetes; order Kitasatosporales; family Streptomycetaceae; genus Streptomyces; species Streptomyces sp. NPDC051913. The sequence continues at coordinate 293,497 of NZ_JBIUCI010000004.1, forward strand.
GATGTTCACATGCCGGAAGGTGTTCTCGAGGAGCTTGGCGAGTTCGGCCTCCTTCGGCGAGCTCACCGGCACGGTGGTGTCGACGAGTTGGGCGTAGAAGTCCTGTACGGCCTTCAGGGACGCCTCGTTGACTCCCGAGACGACCTTCGGCGTCTCCTTGAAGCCCCAGACCGTGTTGCCGGGGTCGATCCGCTCCGGGCTGTACCCGAGATGGAAGTCGGCGCCCGCGGCGAGACCCGAGCCCTCCTCCAGCAGCGGCGCGAACAGCTCCTGGGTGGTGCCGGGGTAGGTGGTCGACTCCAGGACCACCGTGGCGCCGGGGCGCAGATAGCGGCCGAGGGTGACCGCCGACTCCTTGATGTACCGCAGATCGGGAGTGCCCTCGTGCAGCGGGGTCGGCACCGTCACGACGGCGACGTCGAAACCGCCGCAGTCGCGGGCCGACTCGCTCGCCCGGTAGGTGCCGTTGTCCAGCGCCGCGCGGATGCGCTCCGAGGAGACGTCCTCCACGAAGGACTCACCGGCGGCGAGGCTCTTGATCCGGCGCGCGTCGACGTCGTACCCGATCACCTCGTGTCCGACCTCGGCGGCCCGGATGGCCAGCGGCAGTCCGACGTATCCCTGTCCCACCACGACGACACGCATCAGTGACTCCTGTTCGCGGGAGCGGTCGACGGGGTGAGCCGGAAACGCTCGCGCGCCGTCATGAGAAGGAAGGCAGCATTGGTGGTGAGGTAGCGCCGGCCCAGGCGGCGCGGTTCCTGGAGCACGCGGTAGAGCCACTCCAGGCCCAGGCGCTGCCAGGCGGCCGGGGCCCGCTTGGTGATCCCGGCCAGGATGTCGAAGGAGCCGCCGACGCCGTGCACCACACGGGCGCCGGTGCGTTCGCCGTACGCGGCGGTGAAGATCTCCTTCTTCGGCGAGGTCATGCCAAGGAAGAGCATCTGGGCGCCGCTGTCGGCGATCGAATCGGCGATCGCCGCCTGCTCGGAGTCGTCGAAGTAGCCGTTGCGGTGGCCCGCCACCTTCAGGCCGGGGAAACGCGCGGCGACCCGCCGCACCATCTCCGCCAGCACCTCCTCCTTGGCGCCGAGGAAGTAGACCGACATGCCCGCCGTCTCCGCCTCGGCCAGCAGCCGCAGGAACAGATCGATCCCGGCCACCCGCTCCGGCAGCGGGGCCTTCAGCACCCGTCCGGCCCAGACCACGGCCTGTCCGTCGGCGAGGACCAGATCGCAGCCGGACACCGCCTTGGCGAGGCGCTCGTCGCGCCGCATGTTCACCAGCTTCGCGGCGTTGACGACACCGATCTCCAACTGCCTGTCGTCCCGCACCGCTTCGAGGCAGCGCTCGACGGTCTGGTCCATGGTCAGCGGGTCCAGCTCGACGCCGAACAGCGTCCGTCTCCCACTCATATTCGGCCCCCCTGCCAGGCGTGGAGCATCCAGCCGAACTCGTACGGTCGGCATTCACGGTCCACGGACAACGGGCGGTAGACCCGGTCCAGGGCCCCCAGTCGCAGGCCCGGAACGGCCCGGGTTGTCAGTCCCCGGGCGGCGCGCACGGCCTTCTTCGGGTCGCCCCGGTAGACCTTGCGCCAGGTCACGCCGAGGTCGTCCAGGATCAACGGCTCGCGGACATCCGGGCGTTCGGACAGCTCCGGTACGTCCGTCATCCAGCGCAGGCCCTTGCGGATCGCCGCGCCGAAGTCGCTGCCGCCGGCGTCCGTGAGGTCGAACAGGGCGGTCGGTGCCATCGCGTGCTGGTGGACGCTGTAGACCGGGTAGCCCTCGATGACCCCGCCGGTGCGCGCGTCGTAGTGCCACCACCACTGCCCGCCGTCGCCCTGGAGCTGACAGATCCGCTGGGCGCAGGCCTCGGCCGCGGCGAGCGCCTCCGGGTCCCCGTCGCCGCTCGCGTGCGCGAGGGCCAGGGCCTGGAGCGGATAGGTCTGGTCGGCGAAGCAGCTCACATGGGCCCGGTACCAGGGCAGCAGTCCGGGCGCGGTCGCGTGCGGGAACAGCGGACCGGCGCCGACGCGGGCCCGCAGCAGCCGGTCGCGGGCCGAGGTGAAACGTCTCTCCACGTCGACCGTGTCACGGGCCGCCGCATAGGCGGACAGCACCCAGGCGGCCTCGACGGTGTACTGCGGCTTGTCGTACGCGTCCAGCGCCTCGACCCGGGCGAGGGCGTCGGACAGCTTGGGGTGGACGGTCTCGGCGGCGGCCCAGGCGATGAGCGCCGCGTCGCCGAGGTTGGTCACCCCGGGCAGGGACTCCACCAGCAGGCCCGTGAACTCCTGCGCGGTGCGCCCGCCGAGCGCCGCCCGCTGGCGGTCCTCGGGGAGGAAGCGCACGCCGAGCGCGGTGATGGCCGCATACCGGGTGCTGGTCCCGCGCCGGTCCAGGGTCCAGGAACCGTCGGGCGCCCGCCGCCCGGCCATGGTGAAGGCGAAGGCCTCCTTGCCGGGCAGCAGCATCGCCGGGAGACCCAACTCCGCCACCGTGAGGAGACGTTGGGCGAGCGCGAGCAGCGACGGTTCCTCACGACCGAGCGCGGCCAGACGTGACATGGTCATTTTTGGGACACACCAACCCCCCTGTGGGCCCTGTGTTGGACAGACTGGTGAAACGTCGGGCCACAATCGGCCAACGACGGAAGGCAGACGTCAGGCGCCGGAGCGGCTGTCACTCCTGGACGCGGACACAGGTGTCCCCACCACCCCGTAACCCCCCCTGGGCACTACTGGCTTGTGCGGTCATTGTGCATGGTCTGCACACTTCGCACACATGTTATGCCTGTAGATGTTCGATGATTTGGCCTTTGAGGGAAACAGTTGGGAACGGCTGGAAACAGGAGTCATGCGCGCTCGACGAGTTCGCCGTCCTTCTCGTCGTACAGCCCGCCCGTCTCCGGGCACTCCCACGTGCCCGGATCGCGTTCCACCAGGCGTACGCCGGCCCGCCCGACCCAGCCGATCCGCCGCGCCGGCACACCCGCCACGAGTGCGAAGTCCGGGACGTCCTTGGTCACCACGGCCCCCGCCGCGACCAACGCCCAGCGACCGATGTGGACCGGGGCCACACAGACCGAACGCGCCCCGACGGAGGCCCCTTCGGCCACGGTGACGGCGACGGCCTCCCAGTCACCGCCGCGCTTCAGCTTCCCCTCGGTGTCCACGGAACGCGGGAAGTAGTCGTTGGTGAACACGGCCGCCGGGCCGACGAACACCCCGTCCCCGAGCACGGCGGGCTCGTACACCAGGGCGTAGTTCTGCAGCTTCACGTTGTCGCCGATCCGCACCCCGGGACCCACGTAGGCCCCCCGGCCCACGATGCATCCGCCGCCCAGCCGGGCGTCCTCGCGGATCTGGGCCAGGTCCCAGACCGTCGTCCCGTCGCCGAGGGTGGCCGTCTCGTCGACCTGGGCGGTGGGCTGAATTCTGACGTTCATCGGGCGGAACCCTTCTTCAAGTCGCACGGAGCGCTCATCATCGATCACCGATCGCTCGCTGGCTACGGGTCGAAGGGTTCCGCCGTGTCATGGCCGTGGATCCGGCCACTCGGGGTGAACGCAGCGCCTACTCCCCGGAAGGCGCCGGCAACGCAACCCCCAGGGCCACCGGTGTCCCGAAGTTCGGCGTGCCGTCCGCGTTCCAGGTGAACTTCTGTGCCCGGGTCGTCCGGTTCATGTCGCAACCGCCGCTCGTGGAGTTGTTGGCGTGGTAGACGATCCAGTCCTCGGTCCCGTCCGGCGACTTGAAGAAGCCGTTGTGTCCGGGCCCGTAGACGCCGGCTGCGTTGGACCGCTGGAACACCGGGTTCGGCGACTTCACCCAGGACGCGGAGTTGAGCGGATCACCGCCGTTGTAGGTGAGCATGCCCAGCTTGTAGTCGGGTGTGGAGCAGTGGCTGGCGGAGTAGACGATGAACGTCTTCCCGTTGCGCTGGAGCACCTCCGCACCCTCGTTGACCGCGCCGCCCACCGTCTCCCAGCTGTAGGTCGGCGTGGACAGGACGCGGCGGGTGCCGCTCGCGGTCCACGGGTTGGACAGCGGGCGGATGAACATCGGCTGCGAGCCGTTGTAGAAGGTGCCCAGCAGATAGAGCTGCCCGTTGAGCTGGAGGATGCTCGGGTCCAGCTCCCAGGTGTTGTCCTGCGCCGGGTCGAGCAGGTCGGCCTTGAAGGTGTAGGGGCCCATCGGGTCGAGGCCCGCGCTCTCCAGCACGTGGATGCGCTGGGTGCCGAGGTCGTACGGCTCCCGCCCGGCGGTGTAGTAGAAGTACCAATGCTTGCCGTTGGGGCCGTCCAGCAGATGGAACTCCGGCGCCCACATGGTGCCCGCTCCGTTGGGCCGGGTCAGGTTGAAGATCACCTGGTCCGTCGCCGTGGCGAGCCCGGCGAGGGTGCTCGACCTGCGCATGGTGATCGTCGCGTTCCAGGTGGTCGTGGCCAGGTAGTAGAAGCCGTCGTAGTACGTCAGCCAGGGGTCGGGGCCGTGCTGGGACAGCGGGTTGGTGTACGTCTTCGCCGCGCCCTCGGTGAACGCGGGCAGCCGCCACACCCTGCCGTTCGCCGAACTGCACGGCAGCTGCACCAGGTTGGTGTCGGACGCCGACGAACCCCCGCTCGGCGTCACGCACTTGCCGGAGCTGACGGCGACCAGGTTGAGCGTCTTGTCGGTACCGCTCACCGACACCGGCACCAGTCGCCACTGCTGGTTGGTGCCACCGTGGCAGGGCCACTGGATGATCGCCGCGTTGTCGGCGGTCGAGGCCCCGTACACGTCGACGCACTGACCGGACTGCGTGGTGATCGTGTAGACGTCGGTCGTCCCGGAGACCGGGGTGAAGCCGAGGCTCTGGTTGGCGCCGGAACTACAGGCGAAGGCGCGGAGCTGCGCCCCGGCGGCTGTCGAACTGCCGGGCAGGTCGACGCAGTTGCCGCCGTTCTGGTTCACCCCGGTCGATGTGAAGGAGACGGCGGCGGCAGCGGTCGGCGGCGCCACCAGGAAGGCGACCGCGAGCGTGAGCAGGGCGATGAGCGCTGAGAGACATCGGGAACGGGTCACGGGCCGTACACCTTTGCTTCCAGGAGGCCGACGGAGTTCGTGCCGTTGCTGGTGAGCAGTACCCGTAGGCGGGTGGTGCTCGTCGCGGTGAACGTGACGCTGTTGTACTGGTTCTTGGTCAGCGAGTACGTGCTCGCGCCCGGGACGTCGACATAGGAGCCGCCGTTCCAGTACTGGAGTCTCCAGGCGGAGGGCATGTCGATGCCCTGGTCGTCGTCGAAGAAGTAGACGTCCGCCTTGTTGAGGGTCCTGGCGGTCGGCCAGGTCAGCTCCGCCCACTGCTGGCCCGTTTCCGGCCAGGTGCCCCAGCGCGGGTTGACGGTGTCGTTGGACGACGGCGGATCGACGCCGTCGTTGATCGCGGTGACGGCCTCCCAGGGTGAGGTGTACGACGCGGTCGGCGTCGCCGACGTCGCCTGGTTGGCCGGTGGCTGCACCCCGCCCCGGTTGTAGATCTTCACCTCGGTCAGGCCGGTCCTGGCGCCGGAGGCGTTGGTGGCGAGGACACGGACGCGCTGGGCGCTGATCGCCGGGAACCGCACCAGGTTGTAGTTGGCGCGGGGTGCGGCCGGACTCTTGGTCTGGCTCGGCACGTTCACCCACGCACTGCCGTTGTAGTACTGGACGGCGTACGAGGAAGGGGCCCGGTAGGTGGTGCTCGCGGGGCGGCTGTCCTTGAAGTACAGGCGCACCTCGTTGAGCGTGCGCGCGGTGCCGAGGTCGAGTTCGTACCAGTCCTGGCTGTTGGCTGAGCCGCCCGCGCCCCAGAAGGGCTCGTTGGTGGGGTAGCCGTCCACCGCGCCGGCCGTGCTGCTGCCGGAGCCGGTGTAGGAGGCGGACACGGTAGCCCCGGCCGCGAGGTTGGTCAGGTCGGCGCTGAGATCGACGCCGGCCTTGGCGAGCATGTCGACCATGCGGGGGCTGTCCTGCACGACCTGGTCGGGGGCCTTGAGACCGGGCACCGCGATGTGCTGCGTGACCGTGCCGCCGGTGGTGACGTCACCCGTGGCCGGGTCCCAGGTGAAGGGGACCAGCGAGTTGACCGTGGCGACACGGTTGCCGTTGACGTAGATCGAGTAGCCCTCCGGGATGCCCGGGTAGCGCACCACGCCGTCGGCCGGGTCGTCCCACACGATGGACAGGTCGGCGCCCCGGTAGCGCAGGTTGTTGACGGTGAAGTGGTCCCAGCCGATGTCGATGGGGGAGAGCTCCACCTTGGCGTCGTTGCGCGGCCTGAGCCCCGCCACGTCCTCGATGACCGTCCAGTTGCTGCTGCCCAGGATGTTGTGGTGGATCCAGGAGCGGTAGTCGATCGAGCTGCCGTTCCAGTCCGCCCAGAACTCGTTGGCGTCCGGCCACTGCGTGTTGCCGCCGACGTACTGCGCCCAGGTGTTCCAGTACAGGAGCTTCTTGTAGTCGTTCGCGCTCATCCAGGAGTTGGGATAGTTGCGCAGCACCGACGAGTACAGCCGGAACTGGACCGTGGAGTTGATGGTCGAGAAGTTGTTGGAGCCGGGGTTCCCGGCGTCGGCCGCAGCCTGCTTGTCGACCTGGTTGGCGGTGTAGAACGGGAACACCGGGTACTGCGCCGGGTCGTCGTACAACCGCAGCGCCTGCTTGTAGGTGTCGGTGTCGGGGATCGCGCCGACCGAGAACGGGTAGTAGTTGTTGATCTCCTTCCAAGGCACCCATTCGTTGGTCGACTTGAGCCGGTGCTCGAACAGCTGCCGGTTCGGATTCCACAGGACATTGACGATGGCGTTCTTGATCTGCGTCGCCAGTGTGCGCATCTCGGTGGCCTTGGCCGTGTTGCCGGTCGCCTCGTAGGCCTGCGCGGCGGCGAGCGCGCCGCTGTACGGGTAGGCGGACTCGGCGCGGTCCATGGTGCCGGACTTCCAGTGGAAGGAGACGGCGTCGGCGTCGTTGCCGGTCAGCGCGCCCCAGTCGTACTCGATGAGCTTGTTGTTGTCGTGGTCGTAGTAGGCGAGCTGGCCCTTCACATCGCCCTCGGCGTAGTGCGCGAGCTGGGCGGCGATGGCGGGCTGGCCGCCGTGGATCTGGTAGCTCTTCCAGGCCGCCTCGGCGATGTACTGGGTGTAGCTGTTGGACCAGTTCTCCGGATCGCCGGGGTTGTCGAGGAACCGGGCGCCCTTGGACGTCTGGCCGACGCTCAGCCAGTCCCCGTACGAATAGGCCGGATCGCGCAGGTACTTGAGGTCGTCGATGTGCATCGGCTGGGTCAGCGCGATCGCGTTGTTGTAGCCGAGGGCCCCCTCGACGGAGGTCGGGAACTGGAAGGTCTGCCCGGGGATGTCCGCGTCGAGGTTGTTGAAGCGCATCAGCCACCAGCGGTAATAAATGTTCTTCTTGATCGCCGGCTCGGGCACGTCGATGTAGGGCACGTTCTGCGCCCACCACAGGTTGTACGCCCGGACGTGGGTGGCGAAGGCGGTCGCGGGGGAGTAGCCGGCGTAGGCGTTGTACTCGGTGAGCGACTCGGGGATCTCGTCGGTGACGAAGCCCATCACCACCTTGGTGGTCACGGTCGCTCCGGCCGCGACGGTCACGGACCGGTTCAGGCCGCCGCTCGACACCGTGAAGCCGTCGCCGGTGAGGCGGGGGCGCAGGGTGGTGAGGTTGTTGTACGCGTTGACCTGGCCGGTCAGCTCACTGCCACTGCCGGTCGTGGCGTAGGGCGAGGTCGCCCGCAGTTGCAGGGTGGTCGCGCTGCTGCCATTGTTCCTGATCGCCAGGTTGGTGACCGCGACGTTGTTGTCGGTGATGAACTTGGTCTGCTCGACCGAGACGTTCCCGCTGGTGTGGACGCTCTTCCAGTGGCTGGGCGTCTGCCGCCGCTGGGCGACCTGCTCGGTGAAGGTGCCCGGGGTGATCGCCACCGTGTAGGCGTTGTTGTCGTTGACGCTCTCCCAGTAGGCGACATGGCCGCCGAAGCCCAGCACCGCCGGATCGTGCGTCTTCATGAACAGCGCCCGCCCACGGCTCATCAGCCAGGTCCCGGCAGGGTCGTTGCCGGTGCGGGCGAGCAGACGGTCCATCCAGAAGTCGGTGCCCGAGCTCTCGGCGTCGTAGATGGCGCGCATCATGTCGCCCGGCGTCTGGGCGACCGGCGGCGCGGGGATCGCGGGACCGTTGAAGGTGGGGAAGCCGATGGTCTGCGCGGCCCGGGCCGCGGGCGTCGCGGTGAGGACGGAACCGATCAGGAGTGCCAGGACGACTGGCAGGCGCTGTAAGCCGGACTCTGTTCGTCTTCGCATCGGGCTCCCCTTTGCTGAAACGACGGCTCTGAAACGAACCTAAAAGGTTTTCGCAACGTAGGAGTGAGCTGAGGGAGTGTCAAGGGAGGCGGAGGGGAGGGGAGTTGGCGGGCCGGAGATTCAGGACAGGTGGGCCGTGGACCCACGGATCGCCACGCGGCAGGGCAGCGCCTCGACCCCCGGGCGCGGTGCGCCGGCGATCGCGCCGAACAGAGCCTGGGCCGCGGCCCGCCCCACCTGCTCCAGGTTCATGTCCACGCTGGTCAGCAGCGGACGGCAACCGGACGTCATCACCTGCCAGTTGTCGAAGCCCATCACCGCCACGTCCTCCGGCACCCGGTGCCCCCGCTCACGCAGCACGTCCACCACGCCCCGGGCGATCTGGTCGTTGCCGCACAGCACGGCGTCGACGTCCGGGTGCTGGTCGAGGAGCAGCGCGACCGCGGCCCGCCCCCACCCCTCCGACCAGGACCCGAAACGAGGTTCGCCGACCAGCGAGAACCCCGTGTCGGCGAGTGCCGCCCGCGCCCCCGCGACCCGGTCGTGCGCCGCCGCGTACCCCGGGTCGCCGGTGATGTGCGCGATCCGTGTCCGGCCGCAGGCCAGCAGATGCTGCACCGCGATCCGCCCGGCGTCCACGTTGTCCGGCACGATCGACAGATCCTCCGGATCGTCCGAGGGCGCGTAGGCGTACACCACCGGTACGGGCAGGCCGCGGCCCAGGGACGGACGCGGGTCGGTCCGGCTGCCCACCACGATCAGACCGTCGACCCGGCGCCCCAACAGGGCCCGTACATGGTGCTGTTCACGGATCGCGTCCCCCCGGGCGTCGCACAGGAACACCGCCACCTCGCCCGCTCCGAACGCGTCCTCGGCGCCCATCAGTATCGGGATGCTGAACCGGCCCTCCAGGTCGCTGGTGAGCAGCCCGACCGTGCCGGTGCGCCCCGCGAGCAGACCCCGGGCCAGCTGGTTGGGCCGGAACGACAGCCGCTCGGCCGCCTCGATCACCCGCTGCCTGGTCTCGGCGCGCACCTGGCTGCGGCCGTTGAGGGCCTTGGACGCGGTGGCGACGGACACGCCTGCCAGCCGGGCGACGTCGGAGAGCGTGGCGGTGTGCGAACGGGCCGGGCCGGGCGCAGGTGTCATGAGGAGGTCTCCTGTCTCACGTCGCGTCCCTAAACCGTACGCGAGATGTTTCGGTCCACACCCGAAACTCTTCTCCTGTACAGGTTATTGAGGGGACCCGAAACTCTTCTCGTGCACGGGGGATTGACGGGTATTCACCTCGGCTCTAGCTTGACGAAAGCCTTTTCGGCTCGTTTCTTCCCGGTGCGCGTTCACGGAGGGAGATCGTCATGGGGAGCCCGACTGGATCGCGCGGCCCTGTCCGCCGCCTCGTCACCACGGCCGCCGCCTTGCTGACCGTGGCCGGCCTGGTCACCGCCTGCGGATCAGGGGACGACGGCAAGGACGACGGCGGTGGGGGCGGCGGCTCCGCCACACAGGTGAACGGCGTCGACGACGGCGCCACCCTCACGATGTGGACCCGCGCGGCGACCCGTCCGCAGAGCGAGGCGCTGGTCAAGGCGTACAACGACAGCCACAAGAACACGATCGAACTCACCGTCGTCCCCACCGACGACTACCAGGCCAAGGTGGGTGCCGCGGCCGGCTCCCGCGACCTGCCCGACCTTTTCGCCTCGGACGTCGTGTTCGTGCCGAACTACACCTCCAGCGGCCTCTTCGCCGACCTCACGGACCGCATCGACAAGCTGCCCTTCGCCGACAGCCTCGCCCAGTCGCACATCAAGGCCGGGACGTACGAGGGCAAGAAGTACGTCGTCCCGCACACCCTCGATCTGTCGGTGCTGTTCTACAACAAGGACCTGTACCGCAAGGCGAAGCTCGACCCCGAGAAGCCGCCCACCACCCTCGCCGAATGGGACGAGCAGGCACGGGCCGTGGACGCGCTGGGCGGCGGAGTCGACGGTACCTTCTTCGGCGGCAACTGCGGCGGCTGCGGTGTCTTCACCTGGTGGCCGTCCATCTGGGCCGCCGGACAGGACGTCCTCGACAAGGACGGCACCGCCGCGACCCTCGACTCGCCCACCGCGCAGAAGGTGTACGACACCTATCGCGGCTGGGTCGAGGACGACATCGTCGCCCCCGGCGCCCGCGACGAGACCGGCGCGACCTGGACCGGCGTCTTCCCCAAGGGCAAGGTCGGCGTGATGCCCATGCCGTCCACCACCCTCGGCCTGATGCCCAAGGACCTGGACCTCGGCGTGGCGCCGATCCCCGGACCCGACGGCGGCAAGGCCACCTTCGTCGGCGGGGACTCCATCGGCGTCGCCGCCACCAGCAAGAAGGCCGACCAGGCCTGGAACTTCCTCGCCTGGTCCGTCGGCGACAAGGCACAGGTCGACGTGGTCGCCGCACACAAGGACGTGGTGGCGCGCACCGACCTCGCCTCCAACGAGTACTCCGCCGCCGACCCCCGCCTGGTCACCATCAACCAGCTCGTCGCCGACGGGCACACGCCGTACGCCCTGAAGTTCGGCCAGACCTTCAACGACCCCAACGGGCCCTGGCTGACGCTGATGCGCGACGCCGTCTTCGGCGACGGGGCGAACGTGAAGAAGGACAACGAGGCGGTCAGCGCCTCACTGGCCGACTGAGCGGGCACCTTTGACGGGCTTGCCGACCGACAGGAGAGCCATGCAGGTGAAGGCGCCCGACCGTACGGCCGCCGACCACCGGGCCGGGCCCGAAGAGCGCCCGGCCCGCCGATCCCGTACGACCCGACCCCTGTGGCGCTCCCGCCGCACGCTCCAGGGGATCGGATACGCGGCCCCGACCGCCGTCTACGTCGCCGTCTTCTTCGTCCTGCCCCTGCTCCTGGTCGGCCAGATGTCCCTGCACGACTGGCCGTTGATAGCCGGCGACCGGGGCCGCAACGCCCCCGAGAACTTCACGGACGTCACCGACAGCACCCTGTTCTGGCCGGCCGTCCGCTTCACGCTCCTCTACACCGCGATCGTCACCGTCGTCCTCCTCGGACTCGCCCTCCTGCTCGCCCTGCTGGTTCAGGAGTCCCGCCCCGGCGCCGGATTCCTCCGCACCATCTACTTCCTGCCCGGCGCCCTCGGCCTGGCCTCCGCCTCCCTCCTCTTCTGGGGCCTCTACAGCCCCACCACCGGCCCCCTCAGCCGCGCCCTGGAGAAACTCGGCCTGGTCGACGACCCGGTGTCCTTCCTCGGCACCCCGACCTCCGCGCTGCTGTCCACGGTGTTCCTGGTCGTCTGGAAGTTCGCCGGCTTCTACATGCTGATCCTGCTGGTCGGCCTGCAACGCATCCCGCACGAGCTGTACGAGGCCGCGCGCATGGACGGAGCGAGCCGCGGCCAGATCTTCCGCCGCATCACGCTGCCGCTCCTCCGCCCCTCCCTCGCGCTGTCGTTGCTGCTGTGCGTGACCGGATCGCTGCTGGCCTTCGACCAGTTCTTCGTCCTCACCAAGGGCGGACCCGACAACAGCACTGTCACCATCGTGCAGTTGATCTACCGCGAGGCGTTCCAGCGGCTGAACCTCGGTACCGCCGCGGCCCTGTCGATCCTCGTCCTCGCCGCACTGCTGCTGCTCAACGCCGCCCAGTTCCGCGGTCTGCACCGCGCCGACGAGTCATGAGGACGGACACGAGGACGGACATGAGGAGGGACTCCACCATGCGCACCACGCTCGGCCGCACCCCCTATTACGTAGTCGCCGGAGGCCTGGCCGTCATCTTCCTGTTCCCCCTGCTGTGGAACACCTGGGCCTCGGTCAGCGAACAGCCCGGCACCGCACAGGACTCCGGCTACGGTCTCGGCAACTACCGCACCCTGCTGGACTACGACGCCGGACTCGGGCAGTACCTTCTCAACAGCACCGTCGTCTCGGGCCTCACCGTCGCCCTGACCCTCGGCGTCTCCCTGCTCGGCGGTTACGCCTTCGCCCGCTTCCGATTCCCGGGCAGGAACACGCTGTTCCTGCTGACGCTGGCCATCCTCATGGTTCCCTACGCCACCCTCCTCATCCCGCTCTACGTACTCCTCGGCCGGCTCCACCTCCAGAACTCACTGATCGGGCTGAGCCTGGTCCTCGCCATGTTCCAACTCCCCTTCGCCACCTTCATGATGCGGATCTCCTTCGAGGCGGTCCCCCGTGAACTGGAGGAATCGGCGCTGGTGGACGGCTGCGGCACGATGGGCGCGCTGCGCCGGGTGCTGCTCCCGGCGGTACGTCCCGGGCTGATCACCGTCGGCCTGTTCGCGTTCCTCGCCGCGTGGAACGACTTCATCGCGCCCCTGATCCTCATCTCCGACAGTGAGAAGGCGCCCCTGCCGCTCGCCGTCGCGAACCTGCGCCAGCAGAGCATGGGCGCGGTCGACTACGGGGCCACCGAGGCGGGCGTGGTGGTCCTCGCCGTGCCCTGCCTCCTCGTGTTCCTGCTCTTGCAACGGCACTACGTACGAGGCTTCATGTCCGGTGCGCTGAAGGGATGATGGGGTGAAGGAGAACACCACGGGGTCATCGGTACTGCCGGTGGCACCGACCCGGGGACGGCTGCGGCCCCTCGGCCTCGACGAGGTCAGGATCACCGGCGGCTTCTGGGCCCGGCGCCGACACGTGAACGCCACCGCCACCCTCGACCACTGCCGTGACTGGGAGGAACGCGTCGGCTGGACCGGCAACTTCAAGGCCGCCGTCGAGGGCCGCATCCCACACGACCGCCGGGGACGGGAGTTCGCCGACTCCGACGTCTACAAGCTCCTCGAAGCCATCGCCTGGGAACGGGCACACCCCGCAGACCCGGCCCTCGAAGAGGCCATCGCCGCCGCCCAGGAACCCGACGGCTATCTCAACACCGCCTACGGCCGCCCCGGCCAGCAGCCGCGCTACAGCGACCTCGAATGGGGCCACGAGCTGTACTGCTACGGCCACTTGATCCAGGCGGGCGTGGCCCAGGCACGGGCCCGCGGCGAGGCCGAACTGGCGAAGACCGCCCGCCGGGCCGCCGACCACGTGTGCGCGATGTTCGGTGAGGGCGGCATCGAGAGCGTCTGCGGCCACCCGGTGATCGAGACGGCCCTGGTCGAACTCGCCCGCCTCACGGGGGAGCAGCGCTACCTCGGCCAGGCGGCCCTTTTCATCGCCCGCCGCGGCCAAGGCGCCCTCGCCGACGGCGAGTTCGGCCGCGCCTACTACCAGGACGACATCCCCGTACGGGACGCCACGGTCCTGCGCGGCCACGTCGTACGCGCCCTCTACCTCGCCTCCGGAGCGGTCGACGTGGCGGTGGAGACCGGCGACGCGGAGCTGCTCGCGGCGGTCGTACGCCAATGGGAGACCACCGTCGCCCGCCGCACCTACCTCACCGGCGGCATGGGCTCCCACCACCGCGACGAGTCCTTCGGCGACGACTTCGTCCTCCCACCCGACCGCGCCTACTCGGAGACCTGCGCCGGCGTGGCCTCCGTGATGCTCAGCTGGCGCCTGCTCCTCGCCACCGGCGAGCCCCGCTTCGCCGACCTCGCCGAACGCACCCTCTTCAACGTCATCGCCGCCTCCCCGTCCGAGGACGGCCGGTCCTTCTTCTACGCCAACACCCTCCACCGACGCCGCCGCGGCACCGTCCCCGCCCCGGACACGGACAGCCCGCGCGCCGAATCGAGCCTGCGCGCACCCTGGTTCGCGGTGTCCTGCTGCCCGACCAACGTGGCCCGGACCCTGGCGGTGCTGCCCGCCTACCTGGCGACGACGGACGACTCGGGCCTTCAACTGCACCAGTACGCCGACGCGGAGATCACCACGGGCGGCGTCGCGCTGCGGATCGACACCGACTACCCGTACGACGGCCGGGTGACGATCCGGATCGACCGCACCCCGGCCCACCCGTGGACGCTGTCCCTGCGCGTCCCCGCGTGGGCGGAGGGCACCCAGACCTGGCTGACCGCCCCGGACGCCACCCGCGAAACCGTGGGGCCGGGCACGGCGGAGATCACCCGTGTCTTCCGCCCTGGCGACGAGATCGTTCTCGAACTCCCGGTCCGAGCGCACTGGTTGGCGCCCGACCCACGCGTCGACGCGATCCGCGGCACGGCCGCCGTCCAGCGCGGACCGCTGGTGTACTGCGCCGAGTCCGTGGACCTGCCCGGCGACCATGAGGTCGACGCGATACGGGTGGACCGGTCCGCCGCCCCGGAGGAAGGCGAGGACGGGTCCGTGACGGTAGGGGGCGAGCTGACCACACCCCCCGACACACCCTGGCCGTACCGCCCGCAAGGCAGCACCCGGCCGGCCGGTGACCCCACCCGCATCGTGCTGGTCCCGTACCACTCCTGGGCGAACCGGGGCCCCTCGACGATGCGGGTGTGGCTGCCGACGCGCGATTAACGTCGTACGAGCTCGATCCGGTACGTCGTCGTACGCGACCCGTCCTCACTGGTCACGGTGGCGAGGGCGAGGTACCGGCGGTTCTCGTGACTCCGCTCGACCGTGACACGCGCGTACGGATCGCGAGCCGTCACGGTCACCGCGGCCTGCGCGGGATCGTCCGTCACCACCCGGTAGCCGGTCGTACCCGGATCGAAGGAGGCGACCGGCACCCCGCCGACCTCGATCGACGAGGCGGCGGCGTCCGAGGAGACGCCCGGGGCCTCGGCGTACACCTCGACCTCGCTCATGGTGATGTAGCCGCCGGAGCGAGCGGTCATCACCAGCCGCACGCCGGTGACCGGCCCGTCGGCGCGGAGCGGCACCTCGACCACCGGGGTGCCCTCGGTCCCCACGGAGATCTCGTCGCTCGCGTCGGTCCATGTGCCGTCAGCTGCGCCGCGCACCTGAGCCTTCAGGCTCGCGGGGAAGGAGATGTTGCCGCCGTCCTTGTAGAAGTGGGCCACGACGCGGTCGAGATCGCGTGGGTCCGGCAGGGCGAAGGTGATCGTGTCGGACGGGTTCTTGGTGCCCGACCTCCAGTTGGACCAGGCCTTGTCGGTCGTGTCGCCGTTGCGCAGCCGTTCGGCGGAGTACCCGCTCTCGGTGTACGTGGCCGCCACGGCAACCCCGTCGTCCGCCGCGATGTCGGTGGCCACGGGCTCGGTCACCTGGACGCGGACGGTCGCCTCGGTGCTGCCGCCGCCGACGATCCGCGCGGTGCCGTGGAGGGTGACGACGCCGGTGGAGTCGTACGCCCCTTCGGGTGCCGCCTCCCAGGAGACCGGGAGGTCGGTCCGGCCGCCGTGGGCGCCGACGCCGACGACGGTGTCCGGGAGTTGCGGGCTGCCGCCGACGTAGGTCTTCGCGCGGCCGGGCAGGGTGGAGGCGATGGTGTCGACGGTGACGACGGCCTTCGCCGGGATCTGCCCCCCGAGGGGATCGGTGGCGGTACCGGTGACCCGCACGGTGCCGGGCTTGCGCCAGGCCCGCTCGGCGGGAACGTCCCACACCACCGGGAGCGATCCACGGCTGCCGTCCCGGTAGACGGGCGTCACCGTCCCCGGAAGTTCGGGAGCCAGCCCGGGCACGGTGAACACCTGCGCCTTCTCGGTGCGCAGCACGGTCTCGTCGCTGACGGACCACCGCTGGTTCGCCGCCGAAGTGGGCGTGTACGTCGAGACCTTGGCACCGTCGGCCGTCGACTGCCCGGTGACGTCGAGGAGTCGGCCGGTGGCGGCGTTGACGAAGGTCCAGGTGCCGTCGCCGGTGGTGGACATGATCCATTGGGTGGCGGTGTCACTGTCGTCCTCGGAGGGCTCTTCGAGAACAGCTTGGTCGTCCCGCACGGCGAGTTGCCTGCCGGTCGTCGCGCTGGTGAGGGCGTAGCGGGTGCGGTTGCCGGCGCCGGGTGTCAACTTCGCGGCCCGCCAGAGCTGTTCGGCACTGCCCGCATCGGTAGTACGGAGCACGACGCCGCTCCCGTCGTCGGACGGGCTGAGCGACTTGCCGCTCTGGGTGCCCTGGAGCCGGTAGACGTGGTCGGGCTGGACGAGCGCGGCGTCCTCGGCGACCCCGCTGACGCCGTCGACCAGGAAGGAGGTGACGGACTTGGCGGGGACGGTGAGAGTGGCGGAGCGGCCGGTGACGCGGACGGGGTCGCCTTGGACGAGGGCGCCGTCGGTGCTGGTGACGACGGGTGTGACGGTGGCTCCCGGCTTGACCTTGCCGAAGCGGGACAGATCGAGGGTCACGGTACGGGCGGTCGTACCGCTGTTGATGTGCACGACGGTCGCGGACCGTCCGGACTTGGCGACGGCGGCGACGCTGGAGGTGTCGTCGACCTTGACGAAGTGGTCGCCGGGCCGGATGTAGTGGGTGAAGTTGCGGATCGTGTGGAACTTGGAGTTGGCCTGGATGGGGCAGGTCCGGAGCGTGTCGTCGGCGGTGCAGTTGAACGGGACGTGGATGCTGCCCCAGTTCTTCCCGGCGGCGGCCTGCGGTATCGCGTCTTCGATCGGCTGCCAGAACACCCAGGCGGAGGGCTCCAGTTCACGCATGTCGTCCACCATGCGGGTCGCGATGCCGAGACCTGGCTCCATGCTGGTGAAGTCGGTGCCGGTGCCCCAGGTGCCCTCGACCTCGCTCATCCAGAGTGGCTTGTCCGACCCCTTGGCGATGTCACGGGCGCTGGTGCGCTGACCGGTCCCGTAGGTGTGGACGTTGAGCTGATCGACGGCGGCGCGGGCGGCGGTGTCGTACGCGTTCCAGTTGGTGGTGAAGATGCCGGGGTTGGTCTCGTCCATGGCCGACACACGGGCGTCGGTGTCCGCCCCTTCGAGAGCCTTGTCGAGGGCGAGGACGACCTTCTGCTGGAGGGCGGGCCCGGCGTGTGCGCCTTCCTGCCGACCGCCGGTGGGCTGGTCGTCCGTCCCCAACTGGGTTCCCCAGTAGGAGGTGTTGGGCTCATTGAGGGGGTCGATGGTGTCGAATTTGATGCCGTGTTCCTGCTCGATGCGATCGGCGACGCGGACGAGGTAGGTGGCGAAGTCGTCGACGGTGTCGGTGCGGATCTGGTCGGTGCCGGCGTTGAATCCACCGGAGACGTATCCGCTCACCGTCTGGAACCACGGAGGGGAGTTGCTGAACGCCTCCCATGTGGTGACCTTGTCCTTGATCTGGTCGACCCACCAGCGCTGATTCGCGTCGGCGTCCCAGTCCCACTGCTCGGGATCATCCGGGTTCCACCAGTCCATGTCCTTCTGCGTGGTGCCCTCGGGCGCCTTCCAGAAGCCTTCCATCGTGGCGCCGGTCTTCATGTAGTCCTTGCGGACGTCCGGGGCGTTGCCGCCGCCGATGTTGTAGCGCGCGATGTTGAGGTTCAGCCCGTCCTCCCCGAACAGCATGTCGACGAGCTGTCTTCGGATGGGCTCCGGGTAGCCGCCGGTGGCGTTGGCGAACCAGACGAGGCTGGTGCCCCAGCCTTCGAAGGGCTGTTGTTGGTAGGAGGGGTCGATGTGGACGGTGACCGAGGGGAGGGGCTGGGCCTCGGCCTCGGCTGAGGCGGGGGTGGGGGTGGTGAGGAGGGCGGTGGCGAGTGCGAGAGGGATTGCGGGGGCCAGCGCTCGGACGGTGCGGCGTCGACGAGGGGGCATGGAACTCCCTTCCGGGGCACGGGGCACGGGGAGACACAGAATCGACCAGAAGCGATCAGTCTCCAAGCATGCTTCGCGACGGAAGTGAACACGTCAAGGCAGTGGCCGGGCTTGGATCAACGGCGGGGCTTGCGGGAGGAGTTGCGTTTGTCCCGGGAGTCGAGGAGCCTCTGGGCTTTGTGGGGCATGCCCATCGCCTGGTACGTGGTGGCAAGGTCGCGGAGGATGACCCCGGTGAGCGGATGGTCGGCGCCGAGTAAGCGGCGGCTGCGACGAAGGGCGTCCTCGAGGAGCCTGACAGCTTCGTGATGACGATTGCCGAGGCGGTTCAGGATGACAGCCAGGGCGTGTGCCGCTTCGAGCGTCGCCGGGTGGTCGTGGCCCAGGGCGAGGCGGAGTCTGTCCAAGTTGTGCGCGGCCAGCTGTCGTGCCTCTGTCTGTTCGCCGAGTTCGCTCACCGCAATGGCGAGAGCGGTGGTGACGGCGAGGGTGCTCGGGTGGTCGTCACCCAGGATGCGACGCCGACGTTCAAGTACGTCCTGGGCCAGCAGGCGGGCCTGATGGGGTTCTCGAAGGGAGCTGAAGGTGACGGCCAGGCTGTATGCCGAGCTGAGCGTGTCGGGGTGGTCTTCGCCCAGGACACGACGCTGCCGCGCAAGGACGTCTTCGAGTAGACGGCGTGCGTCCTCGGGCTCGTTGAGAGCGACGAGCGTGACGGCCAGGCTGTTCAAGGCCGCGAGGGTGACGGGGTCGTCCTCGCCGAGAACCCGCCGGCTTCGCTGGAGAACGTCCTCGTACAGGCGGCGTGCCTCCTCGTAGTCACCGAGGTGGTCAAGGGCTTCAGCCAGGTTGTTCATGCTGGCGATGGTGTCGGGATGGTCATCGCCGAGGACGCGGCGCCGACGTTCGACGACGTCCCGGGCCAGTTGATGCGCGTCGGCGTACACACCCATGTCCGCCTCCGCCTCGGCGCGGGAGGCGGCCCATTCCAGAGTGTGGGGGTGATCCGCCCCGTAGCGGTCGATCCACAGTTCGTGGAACTGCGCGCTCATACGGTAGGCCTCCTGGAGCCGACCGCTGCGTAGCAGATAGCGGACCGAACCGAGCAGCGTCTGGCCCAGGTTGAGCTGGTCGGAGACGCCGTCGGGGCGCGGCCGCCCAAGTAGGTGTGCAGTCAGCTCTGACCACTGTGGCCAGAACTCGGGGAGGTCGGGGTCCCCGGGCGTAGCTGCCCCCAAGGTGGAAGTGACGTCCTCGTGCAGTGCGGCTGCCCGTGCCGGTTCCACGCGGTCCCGTAGGACGGCTTGCGTCAGACGATGGATCTGGATGCGCTCCTGGTCGACGCGGGCCAGGCCATAGCGCACGAGAGGCGTCAGGGCAGCGCTCGGCCAGGTGACGTCGGCGCGGAAGGGCCCGCGCGTGACCTCCAACCAGGCCAACGGAATCGGATCGGGGCCGAAAAACGCACCCAGCGTGAGCAGGTCGACGGAGTCGGGATGGTCGAGGGCCAGGCGTTCGGTGGCGCTGTCCACCGAAGCCGCGAAGGTAGCGGGATAGCCGGGAGTCTCACCGAGCCGCAGCAGCTCAGCAGCGTTGTGCAAGAGGCGGGCGCGGTAGGTGTCGACGGTCATGCCGCTGGCCACCACGCCGACAGCCTGGGTGAGCGCCAGTGGCAGGTCACCCAGATCGTCGGCCAAGGCGTTCGCCTCCGTGTTGCGGACACCAGGCAGCTGGCTCTTCAGATAGCGCATGGAGTCGGTGCGGGAGAAGGTGTCCAGAGCGACGCTGCGAGCAACACGACGCCAGGAGGGGCTGCGGGACGTGATGAGGATGTGGCCGGGTCCTTCGGGCAGCCAGGTCGGCAAGGCCGAGGGGTCGTCGGCGTTGTCCAGCACGATGAGCCACCGGTCGTGCGTGCGCAGGTGATCCAATGCGCGTCTGGCGTTCGCCTCGGTCCCCGCGTACGGACGGGTGATACCCAGGCGCTCTGCCAACTCCGCGTATCCTGCGGGCACTCGATCGGCCTGTTCGGCGTCGATCCACCAGACGATGTCGTACTGGCCGGCGAAACGATGGGCGTACTCCACAGCGATCTGGGTCTTGCCCACCCCGCCCAAGCCGTGCAGGACCTGAATGGCGGCCCGGTGGTCGGCCAGCAGAGCCTCACGTACATGCCTGAGTACGTCGTCGCGGCCGACGAAGTCGGGATTGCGTTGTCGCACGTTCCAGACCTGGGGCGCCTCTGTGTCGCTCGGGAGCCTGGGGGCCGTCGGGCGACCTGGCCCCGGTGCGCCGGGGAACCGAGGCGGATCCGTCGGCCTCGGCGGGCCCGTGATGGCCTCCAACAGGACTTCGCGGGCCTCCGACTCCTCCAGACCATGGAGTTCTCTGCGCAGGCGGGTGGCCAGCGATGTCGGGATGTCGTCGGCCAGCAGCGGTTCGATCGCCAGCGGAACGAGGCGGTCGTGCCCGGCGAGCGCCATCTCTTTCTGCGTCCAGCGCCCAGGTTGGAAGTAGGCCCTTGAGAACAGCGCCACGACCTTGCTCGCACGCTCGAGTCCGTCCTGCATCCGGCGCACGAAGTCGTCCCCGACCCGCCAGTTCCAGACGTCGAGTTCGATCGCGAACCCCGCCGCTTCCAGTTGCCATGCCACCCATTCGGCCCAGGGGCGGTCCGGTCCGGCGTAGCTGATGTAGACGAGTTCCCGGGTGTCAGTCTCGGCGACCGGCTCTTCCTCCGTTTCCGGAGCAGCGGCGACCGTCGTACCCATGCGCGCAAGATCCGTCCGAGAGGCCCTCGCATACGCCTCCCCCTCCGCCACCACCGTCACGCCCGGCCCCGCCGGACCGGCCACCGCACCCCGCACGCTGCGCGGGCTCCCGAAACGAGGCCGCAGGTAAGCGGTGACCTGAGTCCGGACGAGCTCCCGAACCGCCTCGACCTCATCCCGGTACTGTGCGCCGAGCAGCGCCTCGCGAACACCCGCCTGGAACTCGAACCGCAGCTCCCCAACCACGGAAGACTCCGGCATACGGCGCAGAAGTCCCCCGAGGAACACCTCGGCCAGATCCCCACGCGACGCATCCTCCAGCATCGCCCGCTGCACCAGCCGAGCCAACGGAACGGTCACCGGCGAGTGCGCGGACAGCAGTCCCGCCAGCTTCCAGGCCCGCGGAGACGCGGTGACGCGGAACCGCCGGATCGTCTCCGCCGCCCCCGCCGGTACCACGGAACGCCGAGGCGCACCCCGACCCACCCCCGGCACGAACAGCGCGGCCGACTTCGTCCACCGGCCACTGCCGGAAGTCATCTCCGCCCAGGCGCGCAAGGACCGTGGTTCGAGGTCCACCACCGGCACGGGGATGCCCGTCGAGCCGGGGTTGTTCGGCACCAGAAATTCTGTCCGCCAGCGGCTGTTGGGCAGCCCCGGCTGCGGAATGTGGATGCGGGCAGGTGCGGGTGCCAACCCGACGCGGCTCCACAACTCCGCCGGGAGCAGATGAGCGAGGGCCACCTGGGAGTGCCGGGCCCAGTCGGCCAGCAGCCGGTGCGCCGCGCCGGTGCGCCACATCGCCCCGGCCGTGTCGCTGAGGACGACGATGAGCTGGGCGCCCGCCGGATCGACGACCTCCCTAGGATGCCGGGCGGGACGGCTGGCGGCGGGATGCGGGCGCAGCTCTACGGTGGTGCCGTCGGTTGAGGGCACCAAGTTCCAGCGCCGCAGGTTACGGAAGGCCCCCAGGCGCGCCACTTCGTGCTGGAGCTCGTGGATCTCGTCCTGCCACAGGCTCATGGAGGGACCGGAGTCGACCACGAGCGCCAGGCTGAGCCACCGCGCTGGTTCGGGGCGCAGAACAGGGAGCAGGATGTCCTCGTCCACCAGCCGCGCCACGGTGGCCTCTTCGTCGAGCTCGAAGGCTGTCCGGGACGGGACCTTGCGGGCGAGCGGCTTCAACGCCCTGGTCAGCGCCAGGGTGTGGGGGAGTGAGCCCGCGGCCGGGACCTGCACCGGCGTGCCACCGGGCACGGCGGAGTCCTCGTCGTGGTCGCCGCCCGGGACGTGGATGTCCACGAACTCCTCGTCCGCGGGCACGACTTCATAGTCCGGCCCGGACTCCGCATCCGCTGGCGTGTGCTCGGCGGCTCCCTCGGGCGAGGAGCCGGCCGCGGTCCCCCCGTCCGTGCCGTCGCCCGCGCCCGCGGGCACCCGACCCTGCGGCAGCACCCGCTGCGCAAGCCACAGGATGTCCGCCAGTTCCTCGGGCGTCGGGTCCTCCACCCCGCCCTGAGCCAGCAGTGACAACAGGTCGGAGATCACTGCGCGTCGGGTCCGCTCAGCCGGTGCATGGTCGCCTCGGCCAGCCGGTCGAGGTCCTCGGGCGCGGTCCAGGCCCCGGCGAGGCGGAGCTGGACGGCGTTCAGGAGCTGATCGGTGGCCAATTCACCGGTGTTGCGCCGCTTGAGGAAGGTGTCGATGACACCGCCCTCGGCCCGTGCCGCGTCGGCGGCGTCGTGACCGATCCGGCGTACGAGGATGCGGTGGAGCTTGTCCTCGTTGGGCAACGGCAGGTTGAGCCGGATGCAGCGGCGCAGGAACGCGGGCGGGAACTCACGCTCGCCGTTGCTGGTGAGGACCACGATCGGGAACGCGTGGCAGCGCACCCTGCCGTTCGTGATCCGGGCCGGGCCCGACTGGTCGTCGGTGCCGACGGACACCTGCGGCGAGGCATCCGACATGCGCACGAGCTCCGGGATGTCGAAGCTTCCCTCGTCCAGTACGGTCAGCAGGTCGCCCGGCAGATCGATGTCGCCCTTGTCGATCTCGTCGATGAGCAGGACACGCGGGCGCGCCGTGGGTACGAACGCCGTTCCCAGCGGCCCGAGTTGGAGATACCGGCCGATGCCCGAGGCGCCCTCCTCACCCGGTTCCCGCTCGATCCTGCGGAGCCGCGCGCCCTCCAGCCGCCGTAGCCGTGAGCCGTCCAGCCGCCGACGTCCAGGGCCCGACAACCGTCGCAGGTTCGCGTCCTCCAGGCGGCGCAGCGCGTCGTACCGGTACAGCCCGTCCCGCAGCGTGGTTCGACTGGTGACGGTCCAGCGGAGCACCGGACCGAGCCCCAGATCCTCGGCGATGCTGTGCGCGAGCGTCGACTTGCCGACCCCGGGCACGCCGGTGACCAGCAGCGGGCGGCGCAGCAGGAGCGCGGTGTTGACGAGGTCGATCTCCGGGGCGTCGGCGATGTAACCGGCGCCTCGCTCCTCGTCGGCCCCGCTCAGTGCGGGAACCGTGTAGTCCTCGTCGATCTCGCCGTCGAACACACGCCAGTCCGGCCGGTGCCGGGCGAGCCGGTCCAGCCGCTCCGTGGCCGGGCCGTCGCCCTTGTAGATCCACCAGTCGTTCACGGAACCTCCGGTCATGGGCGTTTCACGTGCGGGGCGGGCCATCAGACGAAGCTCGCGTCGGAGTAGGGCATGTTCTTCAGGGGGTGGTTCGGATCGTCCCAGAGGAGGACGAGTCCGGGATCGCCGTCACTTCGGCGCAAGGTCCGTATCGATTGCGGCAGTTGTCTGACGTGCTCGGTGCTCTCGAGGGTCAGCAGCTCCGGCAGAGTCCTCGCTCCGAAGTGGCCGGTCCGCCGCCACACGATGACGGGCATGCCGAGGTGGAGCGCGGCGCGCCGGGCTGGTCCGGCCTCCTCCGCCGCGATCGCCACGCAGGCGGGATGGTGCTCCCACTGCTCCCAGTTGTCGCGATGCGTGCTCAGCCGGCCGAGTTCCTCGGCGTCGAGCCAGTGGGCGGCCGGCTTGTCCTCCCGCGCATCCGGATCGTTGAGCCACTCCCAACGGGCCCACCACAGATCGTGGAAGTGCGCGATGTTGTTCCGGGCCTCGGGGCAGCTGACCACCACGTCGAACCGCGCGCCCAGCTTCCACGGCTCGTCCACGCCGAGCTTGCACAGCCACTGGTCGAAATCGGTCTCCAACAACGTCTCGCTGACCGCGAATTCGATGCCCTTGAGCTCCAGAGGTCGGCGGTAACCGGTCTCCTCGCCGCGCAGAGCCTGGGCGTGGCGCTGAAGGTCGCCCAGGCACTGCTCCATGAGGTCGGGCATGCTGTCCAGCGGGACGCGGAGGCATCCGGAGGTGCCCTCGTGAGGGTGCACCCGCTTCCATTGCGAGGGGTCGGACGGTGAGTAGAGCGAGATGTCGACGAACACCTGGTCCGGATCCTGAGGATCCCGATCGAGCTGTACGAACAGCGCGACTTCGAAGGCGGTGAGGTTCGGCACCCGCGGCAGTTCGCCGAGTCCGAAACGTTCCCGGACCTCACGCACCCAAGCACGCAACGCCCCCGCACGTCTGGCGCCTTGGAGCACCCCGCCGGTCCTGAACCCTGCCGCGAGAGCGTGCGCGAATGCCACGACCTTCGGCATCGCGGCGCCGGCCTGCTCGCGCGCGTCCAGGTCGCGCGCCCAGTCGTAGAGATCCTCGGCGGGCGGCGGGAACGGCGCGGCCGCCCCAGCCGCGTCTCCTTGTACGCCGAAGGACCATCGGTATGCCTTCTCGGCCCAGACAGGCGGAATCGTCCCGCGCAGCTGGTCTTCGAGCCCTCGCCAGGCCTGTGCGTCCAAGGTCGCGGGTGTCCGTGGGGTGTCGTCCGCCACAGGCTCCGGAGCAAGGGCCAAGAGCGCGTGCAGCAGCTTCTCTCTGAGGTCTTGCGGGCTGCTGATCTCCTTCAGCATGAGTCCGTTGTCGCGAAGCAGTTCCTTTCTGAACTCTTCCTGTCGGTTCCCGTGTTCGCACCTGAACGCGCTCCACGGCAGCCTCAGCTCCTGGCTCTCTTCCGAGAGCAGGAACACAAGGCGCGGTATCCCGAGCTTCGTGGCCTCGCGGAACTCCAGCTGGGTGTAGGAGAGATGCTCCTCGTCGCGCACCGTCGACCCGTAGCGAAAGCCGATGATGCCGACATAGACGTCGGACTCGCCCACCTTCTCGCGGCAGGCCTGGGCGGGCTTCTCGTCGCGAGCGGGGAAGTACGCCATGTCCATACAGGCGTCCTGAGCCGAGCTGACGGCCTTCTCCGCCGCCGCGACATACGACAGATCGCCCGGATGCAACCGCAACTCCGAGGTATGACTGAGAAACACCAGCCGCCTGGTCACGCACCCACCCCGTAGTCAACGCCCCACCTGAACAGCCCCGTTCACCAGGGTAACCACTGATCGAGACCTATGTGTACGAGATGTGCCCGCCCGCGCATCAGGTCAACTGTCCCGGACCCTTGACTCATAACTCGCCAGTAGCGATCCTCGTCCCACAGATTGCGCCGGTCATGACAAAGATGCGTGGCCGCCGCCGACCGAGGGACGTGGGTCATGACCAAGCCTCGACGCCCGTACGGCAGACGCAAACACGTCACCGTCGTGTCGCTCCTCCTCCTCGCACTCGCCGTGATCCTCGGCCCCACCCCGAGTTCGGCGGCGGCGAGCGACTGGTGGAACCCCACCGCACGCCCCGCGCCCGACTCGCAGATCAACATCACCGGCGAGCCCTTCACCGGGACCAACTCCGCCGGTGAGGTACGCGGGTTCGTCGACGCCCACAACCACCTCTTCTCCAACGAGGCCTTCGGCGGGCGGCTCATCTGCGGCAAGGTCTTCTCCACGCAGGGCGTCGCCGACGCGCTCAAGGACTGTCCCGAGCACTACCCCGACGGCACCCTCGCGATCTTCGACTACATCACCCACGGCGGGGACGGCCGGCACGACCCGGTCGGCTGGCCGACGTTCAAGGACTGGCCGGCGTACGACTCGATGACGCACCAGGCCAACTACTACGCCTGGATCGAGCGCGCCTGGCGCGGCGGACAGCGGGTGCTCGTCAACGACCTCGTCACCAACGGCGTGATCTGCTCGGTCTACCCCTTCAAGGACCGCAGTTGCGACGAGATGACCTCGATCCGGCTTCAGGCGAAGCTGACGTACCAGCTCCAGGACTACATCGACGCGATGTACGGCGGCACCGGAAAGGGCTGGTTCCGGATCGTCACCGACACCGCGCAGGCCCGCCAGGTGATCAAGGAGGGCAAGCTCGCCGTCATCCTCGGCGTCGAGACCTCCGAGCCCTTCGGTTGCAAGCAGATCCTCGACATCCCGCAGTGCAGCAAGGCGGACATCGACAAGGGCCTCGACGAGCTCCACGACCTCGGTGTGCGCAGCATGTTCCTGTGCCACAAGTTCGACAACGCGCTGTGCGGCGTCCGGTTCGACGAGGGCGGGCTCGGAACCGCCATCAACGTCGGGCAGTTCCTGTCCACCGGCACCTTCTGGAAGACCGAGAAGTGCACCGGCCCCCAGCACGACAACCCCATCGGCACCGCCGCCTCCGCCGCGGAGGCCGATCTGCCCGCGGGCACCGAGGTGCCGACGTACGACGACGACGCGCAGTGCAACGTCCGCGGCCTCACCGACCTCGGTGAGTACGCCGTGAAGGGCATGATGCAGCGCAAGATGATGCTCGAGATCGACCATATGAGCGTCAAGGCCACCGGCCAGGCCCTCGACCTGTTCGAGGCCGCCGACTACCCCGGCGTGCTCTCCTCGCACAGCTGGATGGACCTCAACTGGACCGAACGCGTCTACTCCCTCGGCGGGTTCGTCGCCCAGTACATGCACGGCTCCGAGGGCTTCGTCGCCGAGGCCGCGCGCACCGACGCGCTGCGCGAGAAGTACGGCGTCGGCTACGGCTTCGGCACCGACTTCAACGGCGTCGGCGACCATCCCGGGCCGCGCGGCGCGAACACCTCCAACCCGGTGAAGTACCCGTTCAAGAGCGTCGACGGCGGCTCCGTCATCGACAAGCAGACGACCGGCCAACGCACCTTCGACTACAACACCGACGGTGGTGCCCATGTCGGCATGATCCCCGACTGGATCGAGGACATCCGGCAGGTCGGGGGACAGGACGTCGTCAATGACCTCTTCCGGGGCGCCGAGTCCTACCTCGACACCTGGGGTGCCACCGAGCAGCACCAGGCCGGCGTGAACCTGGCCAAGGGGCGGACCGCCACGGCCAGTTCCTCGGAGTCGAACCCGTTCACCAGCTACCAGCCGGGACGGGCCGTCGACGGGGACGACGGCACCCGCTGGGCCAGCGACTGGAGCGACGACCAGTCGTGGCAGGTGGACCTGGGCGCCACCCACCTGGTCTCCCGCGTCACGCTCGACTGGGAGCGGGCGTACGGCAAGTCGTACCGGATCGAACTGTCCACCGACGGCACGAACTGGCAGACCGCCTGGTCCACCACCTCGGGAGACGGCGGCCTGGACACGGCGAAGTTCACCGGAACCCCGGCCCGTTACGTCCGCGTCCACGGACTCGACCGCGGCACCGACTGGGGTTACTCGCTCTACGAGGTCGGCGTCCACAGCGCCTGATACGACGACGGGGGACGCGCACATGGCACGCATGCCGTCGGCACAACGGCGTCGGCAGCTCACCGAGGCGGCGATCCGGGCGATGGCCCGGGACGGCGTGGCCCGGACCACGACCCGGTCCATCGCCGCCGAGGCGGGCGTCTCCCTCAGCGTCTTCCACTACTGCTTCGACTCCAAGCAGGAACTGGTCGAGTCGGTCATCACGACCATCACCGACCACTACGTGGGCATAGTGAAGGAGGCCCTGAAACCCAGGGCCTCCCTGGAGGAGACGGTCCGGGCCGGCTTCCAGGCGTACTGGGACCATGTGCGCGCCCACCCCGACGAGCACATGCTCACCTACGAACTCACCCAGTACGCCCTACGACAGCCCGGGTTCGAGCATCTGGCGCGACGCCAGTACGCGCTCTACGGCGAGCTCTACACCGACATCATCGAGCAGCTGTCCACCACCATGGGCTTCCGACTCCGCATCCCGGTCCCGGCGTTGGCCCGCTATCTCGCCGCCATGACCGACGGCCTCACCCTCAACTACCTGGTCCTCGGTGACGAGGACGCCTGGACCGACATCCTCGACACCGTCACCGCCCATATCGCCGGGCTGGTCTCCGCCTAGGCGCGCAGCGGGTTCGTCCCGGTCGCCGCCAGCAGGTACCAGGCGGTCGCGCCCGTGTGCCGGTACGGGTAGTAGCCGAACCCGAAACCGGTGTCGAGCGGACTGCTCGCCGAGACGACACCGGACCCGGCGGCGACCGGAGCGCCGCCCAACGTCTGCCCCACGCCCAGTAGTTCCTGCGCCCGCTCGATCGCGGCAATCAGGCTCCGGGCGCGCTTCTCGTCCCCGGCCGCACCGCGGTCGCGCAAGGCGAGGGCCAGGTGGGCCGTGCCCTCGAACCACACCCCGTTGCGGTCCGGTTTGGGCTGACCGGAGGCGATCGGGGCGTCCTCGTTCGCCAGCAGACTGGCGGAGCTGAACGTCACTCCCTCGTACGACTGGCCTGCGGGCACCGTGCTGTTGGGGCGGTCGGCCGAGTCCAGGACGGCGAGTTCGCGCGCGGCCCAGTCCAACGACCGCGAATACCGAGGTGTGTTGAGGGCCAGGTGCGTCCAGGTCTGGGTGTCCTCGGGGATCGGCGACCTGTTGACCGTCACACCGTCGTTGGTGCCGGTGTAGAAGAAGCCGCCGTCCGGCTCCCACATCCGGGCCACGAACTCCCGGGCCACCGCTCGCCGTTCCCGCCACACCCGGTCCCCGGTAAGCCGCGCCAACTGCCCGAAGAGGCCGACCAGATCGGTGTTGTGCTCGGTGGAGGTGAACGGCAGCTTCGCGTTCGCCCCGTCGACCCCGAACTTGAAGCCGCCGAGCGGTTCGTCGGTCCGGCCGGTCCGGTCGATCCACTCGCCGATCCTGACCGCGCCCGTCAGGAACCGACGTCGACCCGTGCGGCGGGCGAGCGCGGCCAGCGCGATCCCGGCCCAGGCCATGTCACCCACGGCCGTGCCGGTGAAGCCGAACTGCCACCCCATGTTGGCCTTGCCGTCCGCCCGGACGAACCCGTCCGGCTGCCGGGTGCCGTCGTAGAAGGTGTACGGCCCCACGTTGTACGCCTGCCGGAGCCGGCCGTCGTCGTGCTCGGGGTCGTTGGCCTGTGCGTACAGGAGCGCGTCGCCGAGCACCGTGGCCCGCGCCGTGCCCCCGTTCGTCCGGCCCGCGAGGAGCGCCAGGACCGTCAGTGCGTTGTCGTAGGTGAACGCCGTGCTGAACAGGCCGGCTTGATCGGTGTAGCTCTGCGCCAGCCGGATCGTGCCCTGCTCCGGATAGGCGTCCATGGCGGCGGCGAGAAAGGCCTGCGCCTGGTGCCGGGCGGCGCCGGGGCTCCGCGCCGCCGCTCCCGCCGTACCGCCCCCGCCCACGGTGAGGGCAACCGCACCCACACCGAGTCCGGTCCCGATGAGTGCGCGACGGCTGAGCGTGCCGGTCATGGGTCTCCTCGCATTTTTGAGAGCGCTCTCAGGTGATGCGCGCTCATTCTGCTGTCACCTCCCGTTCCGGTCAACGTATGTGCCCAGCAGGGAAGTTGATCCACACGAAAGCGGCCCCAGAAATCCTGGAGCCGCTTCGTGAGCAACGCGAAGAACGCGGCGAACGCGAGGGAACGTGGATCAGACCGCCGTCGACGGGAACGTCGGGTATTCCACCCCGGAGACGTGCTGGACGACCCGGATCACCTGGCAGGAGTAGCCGAACTCGTTGTCGTACCAGAGGTAGAGGATCGCGTTGTCGCCGTCGACCTTCGTCGCGCCGGCGTCGACGATCGACGCGTGGCGCGAGCCGACGAAGTCCATGGAGACGGCGTCGGGGGCGGTGGTGAAGTCGATCTGGCGCTTCAGCGGCGAGTTCAGCGAGACGTCGCGCAGGTAGCCGAGGACCTCCTCGCGGGTGGTCTCGCGGCCCAGCCGCAGGCTGAGGATGGCGATCGAGACGTCCGGCACCGGGACCCGGATCGAGCTGCCGGTGATCGGGGCCTTGAGGTCGGGCAGCGCCTTGGCGACGGCCGACGCGGCGCCCGTCTCCGTGATCACCATGTTGAGCGGCGCGGAACGGCCACGGCGGTCGGCCTTGTGGTAGTTGTCCAGCAGGTTCTGGTCGTTGGTGAACGAGTGGACCGTCTCGACGTGGCCCCGCAGCACGCCGTACTCGTCGTCCATCGCCTTCAGCGGCGGCACGATCGCGTTGGTCGTGCAGGACGCGCAGGACAGGATCTGCTCGTCCGGCTTGACGGTGTCGTGGTTGACGCCGTGCACGATGTTCGGGACGTCACCCTTGCCGGGCGCCGTGAGGACGACCTTGTCGATGCCGGGACGCAGGTGCTGCGAGAGGCCCTCGCGGTCGCGCCACTTGCCCGTGTTGTCGATGAGGATCGCGTTCTTGATGCCGTACGCCGTGTAGTCGACCTCGGACGGGTCGTTCGCGTAGATCACCTTGATCGCGTTGCCGTTGGCGGTGATCGTGTCGGTCGCCTCGTCGACGGTGATCGTGCCCTGGAACTGGCCGTGGATCGAGTCGCGGCGCAGCAGCGAGGCGCGCTTCACGAGATCCTCGGAGGCCCGGCCGCCGCCGCGGACGACGATGGCGCGCAGCCGCAGACCGTTGCCCGAGCCCGACTTCTCGATCAGCAGCCGGGCGACGAGCCGGCCGATGCGGCCGAAGCCGTACAGGACGACGTCGCGGCCCTCGCCGCGCTCGATCTTGTTGGCGCCGGTGGCACCGGCGACGGCCTCGGCGGTGAAGGCCTCGACCGTCAGGCCGCGGTCGTCGGCCCGGTGGGTCGCGGCGAGCATGCCGATGTCGATCTGGGACGGGCCGAGGTCCAGGGTGGTGAGCGCCTGGAGGAACGGCAGCGTCTCGGTGACCGACAGCTCCTCGCCGGCGATCTGCCGGGCGAAGCGGTGGGTCTTGAGGATGCTGACCACCGACTTGTTCACCAGGGAGCGGCTGTGCAGCAGGACGGTGACGTCCCGCTCGCGGTGCAGCTTCCCGATGATCGGGATCATCGACTCCGCGATCTCCTCACGGGTCTTCCAGTTGGTGAACGAGTCCTCGTTGACAGTCACAAGATCCATCTTTCGAGCTAGGCAGCGCTCATATGTTAACCACATCCATGTTTGACCCTTCGAACGGGGTGGGGTCGAAGGCCGCGCCCCGGCCGCCGGGACCCACCTGCGCAGATCGAGGGGGCCGCGAGCGGCCGACGGTTTCCTGGGACGGCATCGAGAAGAACCGGCCTTCCGCCCGTACCTGCCGTCACAGGGCCGCGCGCCCCGCCAGAGAACGCCACCGATCCAAGGGACGGACCTCATGAACGCAAGCGCATCCATCGGCGTCACCGGACTGGGCGTGATGGGCCGCAACCTGGCGCGGAACTTCGCCCGCCATGGGGCCGCGGTCGCCGTCCACAACCGTTCGGCCGGGCGGACGCGCACGCTGGTCGAGGAGTTCGGGCACGAGGGCACGTTCGTGGCGGCCGGGTCGGCCGAGGAGTTCGTCGCCGCCCTCGAACGCCCCCGGAAGCTGATCATCATGGTGCAGGCGGGCCCGGCCACCGACGCGGTCATCGAGGAGTTCGTGCCGCTCCTCGAACCCGGCGACATCGTCGTCGACGGCGGCAACGCCCACTTCGCCGACACCCGCCGCCGCGAGGCCGCGCTGCGCGAGCGCGGCCTGCACTTCGTCGGCACCGGCATCTCCGGCGGCGAGGAGGGCGCGCTCAACGGCCCCTCCGTGATGGTCGGCGGGTCCACGGAGTCGTACGCCGTACTCGGCCCCCTCTTCGAGAACATCAGCGCGCACGTCGACGGCGAGCCCTGCGCCGCGCATATCGGGACGGACGGCGCCGGGCACTTCGTGAAGATGGTCCACAACGGCATCGAGTACGCCGACATGCAGCTCATCGCCGAGGCCTACGACCTGCTGCGCCAGGTCGCGGGATACACCCCGGCCGAGATCGCGGAGATCTTCCGCCGCTGGAACGAGGGCCGGCTCGGCTCCTACCTGATCGAGATCACTGCCGACGTCCTCGCCCACACCGACCAGGCGACCGGCGCGCCCTTCATCGACGTCGTGGCGGACGCCGCGGGCCAGAAGGGCACGGGCCGTTGGACGGTACAGACCGCCCTCGACCTCGCCTCCCCGGTCACCGCGGTGGCCCAGGCCACCTTCGCCCGAGCCGCCTCCGGACAGAGCGACCTGCGCGCCGCGTACCGGGGCCTCCCCGGCGGCACCACCCCGCCGCTCAGCCGCACCGAGGCCGAGCGCTTCACCTCCCAGGTGGAACACGCGCTGTACGCCTCCAAGGTCATCGCCTACGACCAGGGCTGGACGATGATCCAGGACGCGGCCGCCGAGTACGGCTGGAAGATCGACCTCGGCACCGTCGCCCGCATCTGGCGAGGCGGCTGCATCATCCGGGCCGCCTTCCTCGACCGCATCCGCGCCGCGTACGCCACGGACCGGGACCTGGTCAGCCTGCTCGGCGAGATGGAGTTCGCCATGGAGATCACCGACGCGCAGGTCCCCTGGCGCGAGACGGTCGCCTCCGCCGCCCGCCGGGGCATCCCCGTCCCGGCCATCTCCGCCGCCCTCGCCCACTACGACACCCTGCGCGCCGAACGCCTCCCCGCGGCCCTCCTCCAGGGCCAGCGCGACTACTTCGGCGCCCACACCTACGCCCGCGTGGACCGCCCCGGCACGTTCCACACCCACTGGTCCACCCCGGGCCGCCCGGAGACGCCGACGTCCTGAGACAACGGTTCCTGTCGAGGCCGGGCGGGGGTGGTGTGCGGCTGGGCCTGTGGGGGCGTCCATGCAGGGGGTGGGGTGGCTGGACCCGCCTGGCCTGTGCCGGCCGCGTGCGCTTCACTGCGGGCCGCTGCGGGGCCACGCTTCGCCCACCGGCGCAGCGCCGAGCACCGCTCACCTCGCCCGCGCCGCCTCCGGCCGGTGCACTCCGAGTGGGCGGTAGCCCAGTTCCGGCGAGCGGCCCGCCAGGTCGGCGAGGTACCAGATGATCGCCAGCCACATCTCGGTGCCCTGGAGGCCCGGGGACGTGCCGGGGCCGAAGGCGAAGCCCTCGCCGGACCGCCAGCGGGGGAGCGTGGCCGACAGCTGTCGCTCCGCCCAGGCGCGGATCTCGCCCGCACGGTATCCGTCGCCACCGGCACCCGCCCCCGACTGACGACCGCACAACCACAGTGGATGGGCGACGTCCAGCACGTTGCAGGCGTTCTCCTGCCCGGCGCCGAAGTACCGGACGTCCCGGGCGTGGTCCAGTACGGCGTCCACCACCCGTTCCGGATGCGGCACCGGCACCCCGTACTGGGCGAACGAGCCGCGGGTCAGCCGGTAGTAGCCGTTGACGACCTGCAACCGCCCTTCCCGCGCGGACGGTTCGCCCCACATGCCGGACCACGGATCCGCCCGCGTCAGCAACCAGCCGAACAGCGCCTCGACGGAGCCCGGCTCCGGAGCGCCGTTCCAGTGGGCGGCCGTCGCCCATGCGTCGATCCAGGCGCCGGCCTCCCACGCCCCCGACCGCCACGGCAACGCCTCAAGCCGCGCCACGAGTTGACGTGCCGTCATGTCCCGTACCCCACGCACCGGATGAGGGAAGGAGGAGCCCAGCAGATCGAGCGCGTAGCCGACGGACAGGACGTGATAGAGCGCCGGGCCCTCTCCTGTGAACCCGTCCGTCTCCGCCACCGGGGCCGGATCGCCCCACTCCGGCACCAGACCGCTCACCGCGTCCTGCGCCGAGGCGAGTCGCTCGATGTGCGCGTCGGCGGTCAACTGCCCCGGCACGGCCCCCAGCAGCAGGTCGGCGATCTCCACGGCGTCGCAGTGCGCCCGCACGGTCGCCTGCGCACCGGGCCGGTCCACATACCGTTCTCCGTCCCAGCACCGGGCGAGGATCTCGGCGGCCTGGGTCCGAGCCATATCGGCGAAACCCCGGAGAGGGAGCGGGTCCTTGTCGGCGCGCCCCCGCCCCGCCGCTCCCCGCCCGCCGTCCCGCCGATCCCGCAGCGCCCGCGCCGGATTCCCGGCCGCCACCGTCCACGGCGGCAGATCCCGGGTGACCACCGACCCCGCGCCGATGACACAGTGGTCCCCGATGGTGACGCCGTCCACCACGACCACGTGCGAGCCGATCCACACGTCGTCCCCGACCGTGATCCCCCGGCTGGAGAGCGGCTGGCGGAAGACCGGCCGGTCGGGGGCCATCAGGTGGTTGAAGCCGAGCAGCGAGGTGTGCGCGCCGACGCGTACCCCAGCCCCGAGGGCGACTGTTCCCCGCACGGTGGTGAACGGGTTCAGCGTGCAGTCGGCGCCGGTCGTCAACTCCCCGGTCACGTAGGCGTGCGCGGCGATGTACGAGTCGTCGCCGAGCCGCAGCCGGTCAGGGAACACCGCGGCGGACCCGGCGACGAAACACCGCTCGCCGATCTCGCTGTCCCCGTCGATCTCCGCCTGCCGCTCGCGCTGCGCCGCACGCTGTTCCTCGGACGCCTCCTCGGCGAACAGCCACGGGCAGTGGTCGAAATGCCGGTCGGACGGCTGGTGTGAGTGAGCCATGACCAGAACAGTAAGCGCTTACATCAGGCGTGGGGAGGGAGCTGGGGAGCGAGATCGCACGGCGACGCAACCGCAGCCCCCGCGGAACCCTCCTATCTGCTGAACCAACCGCAGACACAGGACGTTCACAGGGGGAGTGCGCCGTGCCAGAGCTGTCCCGCCGCCGGTTCATGGTCTACACGCTGGCGGCGTCCACACTGACCGTAGCGGCGCCGCTCGGCTGCGACGCCCCGGAGGCCGAGGGCGCGACCGCCGCCCGCTCCGACGTCGTGGTCACCGGCACGGACGACGAGATGCTGGTCCTGGAGGTCACCCGGGAGAACAAGGTCGTCGTCCGCCTGCCGCGCGTGGAGGTCGGCCAGGGCGTCACCACCGCCGTAGCCATGATGATCGCCGAGGAACTCGACGCCCGCCTCACCGACGTGAGCATCCCGCTGGCCGAGGCCCGTACCAGGGGCAACCAGTTCACCGGCGGCTCGAACTCGGTCAGTTCGCTGTACGGCCCCGCCCGCAACCTCGCCGCCACCGCCCGCGCCCGCCTGATCACCGCGGCCGCGCAGCGCTGGCACCTGCCCGCGCGCCTCCTGCGCACCCGGGACAGCATGGTCGTCGCCCCGGACGGACGCACCGCCACCTTCGGCTCCCTCACCGAGAGCGCCGCCCGGGTCCGCAGACCCCGTGTGTCGAGCAAACCCAAGCCGGCGTCCCGCCACCGCGTGATCGGGCGGCCGACGACCCGCATCGACGCACGGGACATCGTCACCGGCCGTGTGCGCTACACCGGGGACCTGTCGGCGGCCGACGCGAAACCGACCGTGGTGGCCCGCCCGCCCACGCTCGGTGGCAAGGTCGCCTCGGTCGACGACCGTGCGGCCCGCTCCCTGCCCGGTGTGCTCGAAGTGGTCAGGGTTCCGGGCGGAGTTGCCGTCGTCGCCGAGACCTTCCATCACGCCTTCAAGGCACGGGACGCCCTGAAGATCACCTGGACTCCCGGGCCGCTGGCGGAGCTGTCCGACACGGCCATCCGCTCGCGGCTGCGGGCCGCCGTCCCGGCGCTCGGCCGACCGCCGCGCGGATCGGCGCAGGTGGAGGGCCGGTTCGAGTTCGCGTTCGTCAGCCACGCCCCGATGGAGGTGCTGACCGCCGTCGCG
Source organism: Streptomyces sp. NPDC051913 (assembly GCF_044593635.1). Taxonomy (NCBI): domain Bacteria; kingdom Bacillati; phylum Actinomycetota; class Actinomycetes; order Kitasatosporales; family Streptomycetaceae; genus Streptomyces; species Streptomyces sp. NPDC051913. The sequence continues at coordinate 329,193 of NZ_JBIUCI010000004.1, forward strand.
GACGTACGGGCCCGCCGTGCCGAGATCTGGTTCTCCTCCCAGTCGCCCATGGACGCGCGGGAGGCCATCGCCTCGGTGGTCGGACTGCCCGCGTCCGCCGTACGCGTCCATGTGGTGCGCGGCGGCGGCTCGTTCGGACGCCGGCTGAACCACGACGCGGCGATCGAGGCGGCGCTCATCTCGAAGAAGGCGCACCGCCCGGTGAAGCTCATGTGGAGCCGCGCCGACGACATCAGGCACGGCCGGATGCGCCCGGCCTTCCAGCACCACATACGGGCCAGCCACGCCGACGGCCGGGTCGTCGCCTTCGCCCACGCGACGGCGTCGGTGAGCGAGGCGTGGGACGGGGTCGCCGCCCAGGGCGGGATCGCCACGTCGGCCGTGGCTTCCCCGGTGCCCAGCGACAGCGGCCTCTACAACTTCGGGAAGCTGTCCGGTGATGGGGGCTCCGTCGAGCTCGCGATGCCGCTCGGCGCGTGGCGGTCCGTGGACTCCGGGACCGTGCGGACGGCCGAGGAGATCATGGTCGACGAGACGGCCCGGGCGCTGGGACGGGATCCGGTGGCGTTCCGTCGTACGACACTGCGCGGCAAGTCCGTCAGGGCCGTGCTCGACAAAGTCGCCACCGCCGGACACTGGGGCCGCACGCTGCCCGCGGGGCAGGCCCAGGGCGTCGCCGTGCACGAGGAGTACGGCTCCAGCGTGGCCTGTCTGGTCGAGATCGACGCCACCGACCCCGAGAACCCCCGGGTGACCAAGGTGGTGATGGCCGCCGACGTCGGTACGGCCGTCAACCCGCGCGGGCTGGAGGCCCAGCTGATGGGCGCGGCGACGGACGGCATCTCCACGATCCTCCGGGCCGGCCTGCACATCGACCGGGGCGCCGTCCGCGAGAGCAGCTACGCCGACTTCCACTACGCCCGCCAACGCCACGCCCCCCTCCACTTCGAGGCCCACATCCTGCCCACGGGAGGGGAGCCGGGCGGGGCCGGCGAACTCGGCGTCCCGGCGGCGGCCGGAGCCGTCGCCAAGGCCTACGCCCGCGCCACCGGCACCAAGCCCCGCCGTTTCCCGATCAACTTCTAGTGTCCGAGAGGCCTCTGATGCCCCGTCACTCCTTCGTCCTCAACGGGAAACCGGTCACCGTCGAGGCCCCCGCCGACATGCCCCTGCTGTGGGTGCTGCGCGACCTGCTGGACGTCACCGGCCCCAAGTACGGCTGCGGTGTCGGTGTCTGCCGTGCCTGTACGAGCCATCTCGACGGCGCCGAGATACAGCCCTGCGTCGTCCCCGTCGCCGACTGCGCGGACCGCGAGGTCACCACCATCGAGGGCCTGGCCGACGGCGACACCCTGCATCCGGTGCAGCAGGCCTGGATCGACTGCGACGTGTCGCAGTGCGGCTTCTGCCAGCCGGGTCAGATCATGGCCGCCGCGGCCCTGCTGAAGAAGACCGCCGAGCCGACGGACGCCGACATCGACAGGATCGAGAACGTCTGCCGCTGCGGGACGTACGCCCGGATCCGTGAGGCGATCAAGAAGGCGGCGACCACCGGAACCTGACGCGTCTGGGTAAGGTCCACTCAGCCTCACGTGGACAGGTAGGTCGCTGATGACGGATGCCCGGGATTCCCTCGACAACAGACCCAGACAGCTCCAGGTGGAGACACACGGCCTCGACGTGATCGCTGACGCCGAGCGCAAAGGCACCCCACGGACCCTGTTCTGGCCGTGGTTCGGCGCCAACGTCTCGATCCTCGGCCTGAGTTACGGCGCCTTCGCCCTCGGCTTCGGCATCTCCTTCTGGCAGGCGCTGGCCGCCGGGGCCGTCGGCATCGTCTTCTCCTTCCTGCTGTGCGGCTTCGTCGCCGTCGCGGGCAAGCGCGGCTCGGCCCCGACGATGGTCCTCAGCCGCGCCGCGTACGGCGTGCGCGGCAACCGGCTGCCGTCAGCGATCTCCTGGGTGCTCACCGTCGGCTGGGAGACCGTGCTCTGCGCCCTCGCCACCATGGCCACCGCGACCGTCTTCGGCCGCCTCGGCTGGGGCGGCGGCACCGGAACCCAGGTGATCGCGCTCGTCGTCGTCGCCGGACTCACCGTCGTCGGCGGTGTCATGGGCTTCGATCTGATCATGCGGCTGCAGACCGTGATCACCGTGGTCACGGGCGTGCTCACCCTCGTCTACGTCGGCCTGGTCGCCGACCACATCCACTGGAGCACCGTCAGCGACATCCCGGCGGGCTCCGCGCAGGAGTTCATCGGCGCGCTGGTCTTCATGATGACCGGGTTCGGCCTCGGCTGGGTGAACGCCGCCGCGGACTACTCGCGCTATCTGCCGCGCACCTCCTCCAGCGGTGGCGTGATCGGCTGGACGACCTTCGGGGCGTCGGTCGCACCGCTGCTGCTCCTGGTCTTCGGCCTGCTGCTGGCCGGTTCCTCGACCACGCTCAACGCGGCCGTCGCCGCCGACCCCATCGGTGCCCTCACGACCATCCTGCCGACCTGGTTCCTGGTCCCGTTCGCGGTGGTCGCCGTGCTCGGCCTGGTGGGCGGCGCGGTCCTGGACATCTACTCCTCCGGCCTGGCCCTCCTCTCGGCCGGCATCAGGATCCCCCGCTATCTGGCGGCGCTGGTCGACGGCGTGCTGATGATCGCGGGCGCCGTCTACATCGTCTTCTTCGCCGACGACTTCCTCGGCCAGTTCATGGGCTTCCTCACCACGCTCGGCGTCCCGATCGCCGCCTGGTGCGGCATCATGCTCGCCGACCTGCTCCTGCGCCGCCGCGACTACGACGAGCACGACCTCTACCGTCCCGGCGGCCGCTACGGCGACGTCCCCCTGACCCCGCTGTTCCTGACCCTCGCCGCCACCGCCCTCGGCTGGGGCCTGGTCACCAACGCGGCCGCGAGCTGGCTGGAGTGGCAGGGCTATCTGCTCGGCCCGCTGGGCCTCGGCGGCAAGTCCGGTGCGTGGGCGTACGCCAACCTGGGCGTGCTCGCCGCACTGGCGGTCGGCTTCCTCGCCACCCTGGCGCTCGGCCGCGGCCGGGTCCGCACGCAGGAGGAGCAGCCGGCGGACACGAGGGCGGCCGTATGACCACCGGCCACCTCGCCGTCATCGACATGCAGCGGGTCTTCGCCGAGCCCGACAGCCCCTGGGCCACCCCGCGTTTCGCGTCGGCCGCGGAGGGCGTACGACGCCTGCTGCCGGCGTTCGGCGACCGGGTCACGTTCACCCGCTTCGTGGCCCCGGAGCGGCCGACCGGCGCCTGGCGCGCGTATTACGAGCGCTGGCCGTTCGCCCTCCGACCGCCGGAAGCGCCCCTCTGGCACCTCACGGACGACTTCGCCGGCGGCCGGCACCACACGCTGGACGCCCCGACGTTCGGCAAGTGGACACCCGAACTCGCCGATCGCGTGGCACCCGAGGGGCGCCTGTTCCTCGCCGGCGTCAGCACCGACTGCTGCGTCCTGTCCACGGCGCTCCCGGCGGCGGACGCGGGAGTCGAGGTGGTCGTGGTCGCCGACGCGTGCGCGGGCGCGGACGACGACTCGCACGCCAAGGCGCTTGAGCTGCTGGACCTGTACCGGCCGTTGATCCGGGTGAGCACGGTCGCGGAGGTGCTGGGAGACGGTCTCCTGTGAGACTGGCCGGGTGACCGAACCCAGAGCTGTTGTGTCCGCCGACGAGATGCATGCCTATCTCGTCGACCAGTTGAACCACGCCCTGAGCCGCCCCGGGATGTTCGGCGGTGAGCCCGCGATCCTGATGTTGATCGAACACCTTCTGTTCATGGAGGGACAGCCCGGGGCCCGGTGGGACGTGGTGATCCAACCGCTCCGGGAACGGGGCGCGTTCAGCGCCATCGGGGTCAAGGGCGTGTTCCGTGAGCTGATCCGGGGCAGCCACGACAACGACATCGGATCGGTGCACGCCGAGTTCGCCCATCGGCGTGGCTGGCTCAGGGCGGACCGGCTCCTGGAACCCCATGTCCACCAGGAGCTGATGGCCCGCGCTCCCGACTGGGCGGCCGAGGACCGGTATTGGCCCGACGTCGTCGCCGAGTTCGGCGCACCCTCGATCCTTTTCGGCGGCACCAACCCCAAGTACGGCAAGACCCTCGCCTACGTCAGTGCGGACCCCGAGCACCCGATGGTCTTCTTCCACCTCTGGAACGGAGACCTGGACGAGGCGTCCCCCACGTGGAACCCGTCGTACGAGCAACCGGTGCTGTGGGCCGTGCGGTTGGGCGACCGGCCCTTCCAGGAGTCCTTCACCTTCACCCCGACCGGGCGGCGACTCCGCCCTCAGTGATCTTCCTGTGCAAACCCTTTACGTGACTGTCATGTCCCTGTAGCTTCCCGGGCGTCGCAAGAACTTTCAGGAACTTGCCGGTGCTTCTTGCGGGGCGGAGGCGAACCGGCGGGTCCCCGACCCGTATGGGAGTCGCCATGAGATCTGCACCCCCACGCCTGCCACGACGCCCCCTGGTGGCGTTCGTGGCGGCGTCCGGGCTGCTCGGACTGCTGTCCGCCGTACCGGACCCGGGCACGTCGATCCCCTTGCAAACCGTTGCAGACAGCACCAGCACGGCGACCGTCTTCTACTACACGAAGACAAAGAACTGGTCGTCGACCTATCTGCACTACGCCCCGGACGGCGGCTCCTGGACCACCGTTCCCGGCACGCAGATGGAGAGCGCCTGCACGGACTGGGTGAAGAAGACCGTCGACCTCGGCTCCGCCGCGGGCCTCCAGGCCACGTTCAACAACGGCAGCGGCACCTGGGACAACAACGGCGGCAACAACTACGCGCTGGGCACCGGCACCATCACCGTCAAGGACGGAGTGATAGCCCACAGCGACCCCTGCGCCGACACCGGCACGGGCAGCGGCAACCAGGCCACCGTCTACTACTCCACCGCCACCTCGGGCTGGACCACCGCCAACATCCACTACGCGCCGAGCGGCGGATCGTGGACGGCCGTCCCCGGCCTCGGCATGGAGTCCGCCTGCACCGGCTGGTGGAAGAAGACCGTCGACATCGGCACCGCCACCTCCCTGAAGGCGGCGTTCAACAACGGCAACGGTGTCTGGGACAACAACAACAGCTCCGACTACACGATCCCGACCGGCACCACGACCGTGAAGGACAGGACGGTCACCACCGGCGCCGCGAACCCGTGCGCCACCGAGGCCCCCGACACCGAGGCCCCCACCGCGCCCACCAAGGTCACCGCGAGCGCCACCGACACCTCGATCGTGGTGAGCTGGGAAGCCGCCACCGACAACAAGGCCGTCACCAAGTACCAGGTCACCCGCACCGGCGGCAGCAAGGGCACGGTCGTCACGGACGTCGGCTCAACCGTCTACTCCGACACGGGACTTGAGGAGAAGACCGCCTACACCTACACCGTGAAGGCGGTCGACGCGGCCGGCAACACCTCGCCCGCCTCCACCGGGGCGACGGCGACCACCGGCACCGCGGCCCCCGCCCCGGCCGCCGGCACCCCGCTGGGCACCGACCCCCGCAAGGACCCGATCTACTTCGTCCTCACCGCCCGCTTCTACGACGGCGACAGCTCCAACAACCGCGGCGGCAGCCAGCACACCAAGTCCGGGAACGCGGCCAACAACGACCCCATGTTCCGGGGCGACTTCAAGGGCCTGGTCAACAAACTCGACTACATCAAGGCCCTCGGCTTCTCCGCGGTCTGGATCACCCCGGTCGTCCTCAACCGCTCGGACTACGACTACCACGGGTACCACGGCTACGACTTCTACAAGGTCGACCCGCGCCTGGAGTCGGCCGGCGCCACCTACCAGGACCTGATCAACGCCGCCCACGCCAAGGGCATGAAGATCTACCAGGACGTCGTCTACAACCACAGCTCCCGCTGGGGCGCCAAGGGCCTGTACACGCCCACCGTGTACGGAGTCAGGGACGCGCAGTGGAGCTGGTACTACGACGAGAAGAACGAGGGCTTCGAGTACGACGGCCTGACCGTCGAGACCAAGTCCGGGAAGTCGTACTACAACGGCGACCTGTGGTCGACCGCCGAACCCTCCGGCAACACCTGCGTCAACTGGGGCAAACCCACCGGCGGTAAGAGCGCCGAGGGCTACACCCTGTACAACTGCCAGTGGCCGAGCCCCACGTCGGGCATGTTCCCGAAGGCGTACTACCACCAGTGCTGGATCGGCAACTGGGAGGGCGAGGACTCCCGTTCCTGCTGGCTGCACGAGGACCTGGCCGACTTCAACACCGAGTCGACGCCCGTGCAGAACTATCTGATCGGCGCCTACGACAAGTACATCGACATGGGCGTGGACGGCTTCCGCATCGACACCGCCGTCCACATCCCGCGCGTCACCTGGAACCGCCGCTTCCTGCCCGCGATCTACGACCGCGTCACCCAGAAGTTCGGCACGACCGCCGCCCAGAACTTCTATGTCTTCGGTGAGGTCGGCGCCTTCGTCAACGACAAGTGGAACCGCGGCTCGGTGAACCACTCCGCGCAGTTCTTCACCTGGAAGGAACGCAAGGAGTACAGCGCCGACGACGAGACGGCCGCGATCGAGCAGTTCAACTACGAGAACAACCTCGGCACCGGCAACCAGCCGACCTCGACCAACGCCTTCCTGAACGGCAACACCTACCACACCCCGGATCGCAGCCAGTTCAGCGGCATGAACATCATCGACATGCGCATGCACATGAACTTCAGTGACGCGCAGAACGCCTACAGCAACGGCAAGGACTCCGACGACAGCGTCAACGACGCCACGTACAACGTGGTCTACGTCGACAGCCACGACTACGGCCCCAACAAGTCGAGCACCCGCTACAGCGGCGGCACCGACGCCTGGGCCGAGAACATGTCCCTGATGTGGACCTTCCGCGGTATCCCGACCCTGTACTACGGCTCGGAGATCGAGTTCCAGAAGGGCAAGCAGATCGACTGCGGGCCCACCTGCCCGCTGGCCTCGACGGGCCGGGCGTACTACGGCGACAACCTCGAAGGCACCGTCACCGCCTCGGAGTTCGGCAAGGCGGACTCCGCGAGCGGCCAGGTCGCCACCACCCTGTCCCAGCCGCTCGTCAAGCACCTCCAGCGGCTGAACCAGATCCGCCGGGCGGTGCCGGCCCTCCAGATGGGCCAGTACTCCACCGACGGCATCAGCGGTTCGATGGCCTTCAAGCGCCGCTACACCAGTGGGAGCACGGACAGCTTCGCACTCGTCACCGTCACCGGCGACGCGACCTACACCGGCATCCCGAACGGCACGTACAAGGACGCCGTCACCGGCGACACCAAGACCGTCACCAACGGCACCCTCTCCGTGTCGGCGCCGGGCAAGGGCAACCTGCGGGTGTACGTGCTCAACGGTCCCGGCAAGATCGGAACGGACGGTCCGTATCTGAAGCAGTGATCTGAAGCAGTGATCTGAAGCAGGGCTGATTCCCCGAGGTGCGGGGGAATGCCGTCGTCCGCATCGGGTACGCGAGCAGGACGCGCCCGGGGCCGAGCGCCCCGGGCGTGCCGTACGACCACCGCTACCAGGGGATTCACCATGGACACACCCGCGCACGACAACACCACCACACCGGCCCGGCGGGCGCTGGACGCACTGGCCGAGAACACCGCGGACACGGTGGCGCTGGACACGCTCGCGAGCAGTGAGGTCCTCGTTCCCGTCCCGGACGACGCCAGTGCGGAGGACGCCGCCGACCCCTCCGCCGTGGCGCTTCCGGTGATAGAGCAGCCGGACGGCGATCCGGTGGTGCCCGTGTTCACCTCGGAGGACGAGATGGCGGGGCTGCTGCCCTTCGTCTCCCGCTACCGGCTGGTGCCGCTGGGCGCCCTCGCCGCGGAGTGGCCCACGGACGAGCTGGCGCTCTCCATCGACGCCGCGTCCGCGCACCCGCTGACACTGACCTCCGAGGGCGTACGCACCCTGCTGGGCGGCGCGCACGGATGACCCGGAGGGGCGGCTGAGGGAGGAGCGGCGCCGACCCCGCTCCTCCCCGGACGCCCACGATCGACGTGACCCGACGATATGACCGCGGCCGTGGTGCCGTCGCTCCGCGATGCGCGACCACTGTCCGCAATACGCGGTGGATTCGGGCGGTCGCACCGAGAGCCCGCGGCCTGTCCCGGCGCCGACGGCGCTGACCCGAGCCGGGCCGTGGCACGGGCTGCTACGCGTCGCGCAGAGTCCGCGACGGCGTCTCGCCGAACCGCTCCCGATAGCGCGACGCGAACCGCCCCAGATGCACGAACCCCCACCGGTGCGCCACGTCCGACACGGTCGTCCCGCCCGGCCCCGCGGCCCGCAGCTCGTCCCGCACCCGCTGAAGGCGTACGTCGTACACGTACGCCATCGGCGACATCCCGACGTGCCTGCGGAACGCGTCCTGGAGCGTGCGCACACTGACCTGGGCGAGCTGCGCCAGTCGCCCGGCGTCGTAGGCCTCGGCCGGCCGTTCCTGTACGGCGTCCATCACCCGCTTGACGGAGGCGGGCCGCATCGGCGGCGCGGGAGCCTCAAGCTCCTCGCGGTGCGTGTGCTCGGCGGCCAGCAACACCCCTTCGAGCAGCGTTCGTTCGATCCGCGTCCGGATCAGCGGCCGGTGCAGCAGTCCGAGTGACACGTCGCGCTCCAGCAGCGCCCAGGTCGCCAACCGTGCCCAGCTGCGGCCCGGTCCGTTCCGCACGTCGACGGACGGCCCGAAGAGCGGCGCGCGGGACAGCGGCCGGTCCAGCAGCGACTCCAGGGCCTGGTGCAGGGACTGCTTGTCGATCTTCACGGTGAGCGCCTGGCAGTCGGGCGACCAGGCGTCGACGCGGATGTGGCGGGCGGGATCGAAGAAGACGGCGCTCCCGGTCGTCGCGAACACGACGTCGTCGTGCCCTTGCTGGACGCTGAAGCAGCCGCTCACCGGCACGGCCACGTGATAGGCGCCCGGCGCGGCGAAGCCGGTGCGGATCTGCGTGCCGAAGCGGATGTCGCCGACGGTGAGCGAGCCGAGGCCGAGCACGTCGAATCTGGTCGACAAGTCCTCGCTGGGGCCGACGACTTGCAGATCCATGTCGTAGTAGTGGGCCGCGATCGCGGCGCGCGTCTCCTCCAGGGAGTCGGTCGCGTAGCTGCTGAAATCGGCGGCGGCCCGGTCGGGAGCCACGGTCACTGCGGGGTGTCTCCGATCTGTGCGCGCAGTTCTCCGTTCAGCATGGCCTCGGGTGTGGTCGGATATGCCCCGCCAGGTTCCGAATTTCACAGAGTCCGCCCCGGGTTGAGGATTCCGTGAGCGCGCCCTTCACCGCCGTACCAGTACGACGGGCCGCCGACGGCGGCGTCAGCCGCGCAGTGTGCGCTCCAGCGCGTCCCGCTGCAGCGGAAGCACCTCGGCGTGCAGCTCACGCCCCCTCCCGGTGAGCGTCACCCACACGCCACGCCGGTCCTCCATGCACACGGACCGCTCCACCAGGCCGTCCTTCTCCAGCCGGCCGATCAGCCGGGAGAGCGCGCTCTGGCTGAGGTGGACCCGTCCGACCAGGTTCTGCACCCGGCACAGGTCCCCCTCGTCGGGGGCCTCGGTGGCGAGGATGTCGAGCACCTCGAAGTCGCTCGCGCCCAGCCCGTGCGGGTGCAGCACCCGGTCGATCTCGCACATCGTGCGGGCGTGGACCGCAAGGATGTCCCGCCACTGTTCCTCGAGCCGGGTGCCGGCCGCGTTCACTGCCATGGACCCCATGTTAATGCGCGTGCATCGATACCGGGGCGGGGCCTCAGCTGTCCTGGGTGATCCCGATGAGGTTGCCGTCCGCGTCCTTCACCGAGGCGATCAGCTTGCCGCCGCCGACGTCCGTGACGTCCTGGAGCAGCTCGGCGCCCGCCTCCAGCAGCGCGGCGAGCCGGGCCCTGATGTCCTCGACGTGCCAGTAGGGGACCGGGCCGGTCATACCGCGGGACTGGCCGTTGGGGTCGAGACCGACGTCCTGACCGGCGTCCTTGAAGCCTACGTAGTAGGCCTCGTCGGCGTACGGCTCGGTCTGCAGCAGGGCGCTGAACACAGCCTTCGCCCGGGCGACGTCCTTGACGGGGTAGATGATGGTCTTCAGGCCGGCGGTCATGGTGTTCTCCTCCGTGGGGTTCTGCTTCGGTGGTTTCACCGTAGGCCGGGGGGCGGGAAGCCGCTTCTCCGATCCTGACCGCTTGGACCACGCCCGCCCGCGGGGACGGCCAAGGGCGCGCAGCCGGCCGAGCAGCCGGGCAGCGCGCCCTTCGTCGAGATCGTCCGCTCGGCGGGGCAGACCCCGTCAGGTCGACTCGCGTCGCACCAGCTCCGTCGGCAGGATCACCGCGGCCGGGTCCTCGCCGCCTATCTGGGCCAGCAGTACGCGGACCATCTCCGCGCTGATCCGGTCCCAGGGCTGCCGGATGGTGGTGAGCTCGGGCCGGGCGGCCAGCGCGGCGGGCGAGTCGTCGAAGCCGCCGACCGCGACGTCCTGCGGCACCCGGCGGCCCGCCCGCTCCAGCGCGCCGAGCACACCCTGCGCCATCAGGTCGGACGCGACGAACACCGCGTCCAGGTCGGGCACCTGCGCGAGCAGCCGCTCGGCGCCCGCCTCACCGCTGGCGCGGCTGTAGTCACCGGAGACGACCAGCCGCTCGTCGTACTCGATGCCCGCCTCGAAGAGCACCTCCCGGTACCCCGCGAGCCGCTCGACACCACCGGGGGTGTCCAGCGGACCCGTCACCACGCCGACCCGGCGGCGGCCCAGCGACAGCAGATGGCGCACCATGTCGCGGGCGCCGTCGCGGTCGTCGGCCGCCACGTAACTCACCTTGGAACCCAGGCCGATCGGCTTGCCGCACGCGACCAGCGGTACGCCGGCCTCGCGCAGTTCCTCCGCGACCGGGTCCCCGGAGTGGCTGGAGACCAGGAGCACCCCGTCGACGTGCCCCGCCGTGATGTACCGCGTTATGCGCCGCCGTTCGTCCTGGGTGCCCGCCAGCATCAGCAGCAGCGGGATGTCGTGCGCGGCGAGCGCCTGGGTGCAGCCCCGCAGCAGGACGTTGAAGTTGGGGTCCTCGAAGAACCTCTCCTGGGGTTCCGTCAGCAGGAAGCCGATGGAGTCCGACCGCCCGGTGATCAGTGAACGGGCGTGCCGGTTGACGACGTAACCCGTCTTCTTGATCGCGGCGTTGACCGCTTCCTGCGCCGTCGGGCTGACGTAGTGCCCGCCGTTGAGCACCCGCGAGACGGTGCCTCGTGAGACCCCCGCCTCGCGCGCCACGTCGTGGATCGTCGGCGGTTTGCGCCGACCCCCCGCATTGTTCATGGTCATGACTTTACGGCCCCGGACAGCAGATCAAGGCTCCAGAACCGCTGGATGACCAGGAACAGAGCGATCAGCGGGAGCACCGCGAGGAACGCGCCGGTGATCACCAGGGTGTACAGGGCCGGGGTGTTGGCGCCCTGCTCCAGGAGCGTGTACAGACCGAGCGTGATCGGGAACTTCTCGTCGTCGCTCAGCATGATGTACGGCAGGAGGAAGTTGTTCCAGATGGCCACGAACTGGAACAGGAACACCGTCACCATGCCGGGCACCATCATCGGCAGCGCGACCCGGGTGAAGATCCGCCACTCGCTCGCCCCGTCCATCCGTCCGGCCTCGACCACGTCGGCGGGCACGGCCGCGGCGGCGTAGATACGGGCGAGATAGACGCCGTACGGCGAGAGGATCTGCGGCAGCAGCACCGACAGATAGGAGTCCGTGAGGTTCGCCTGGGCCATCAGCAGGTACTGCGGAACGGCCAGGATGATCGGCGGCATCAGTACACCGGCCAGCAGGACGTTGAACATCGTCTCGCGGCCCCGGAAGCGGTACGTCGCCAGCGCGTAGCCGCTGAACGCCGACACGATCGTCGACAGCAGGGCGCCGAACCCGGCGTAGAAGGCCGAGTTGCCCATCCACTCCCAGTAGACGCCGTCGCGGTAGGCGTTGAGGTCCTTGAGGTTGTCGACGAACCCGGTGCCCGGCAGGAAGGTGAAGGTCGAGAACAGCTCCTTGCCCGACTTGGTGGACGCGATGACCACCCAGGCCACCGGCAGCAGCGTGTAGAGCGCGCCGATCAGCAGGGTGACGGTCGGGACGAGCGAGATCCGGCGGCGCAGGGGCGGCCCCTGGGCGGCGCCCGGCGTGGTGCCGGCCGCCGGCTCGCTCTTGCGGACGGCAAGAGAACTCATCGTGCTGCCTCCTGCTTCTGACGACGGTTCGCGGCCCGCAGGAACCCGAAGGACAGCAGCAGTGTGGCGAGCGCGATGATCACGGCCTGGGCGGCCGCCGCGTAGATGTCGTTGGTGCCGAACGCGTCCCGGTACACCTTCATCAACGGGCTCCACGTCGTGGACACCGAGTTGGTGAGGGGCTTGAGGGTGGTCGGCTCGTTGAACACCTGGAGCGTGGCGATGATCGAGAAGAAGAAGGTCAGCACCAGCGAGGGCGCCACCATCGGGATCTTGATCCGCAGTGCGATCTGGAGCGGGGTGGCCCCGTCCAGCTTCGCCGCCTCGTACACCTCGGCCGGGATGGCCTGGAGCGCGGTGTAGATGACGATCATGTTGAAGCCGGTGCCGCCCCACACGGCGATGTTGGAGAGGGCGACATACAGCGGACCGCCGTCGAGGAGGTCCGGCTGCGGCAGGCCGAGCTTCTCCAGCACGTAGTAGAACGGGCTCACGTCCGGCAGGTACAGGAAGCCCCACAGCATGGCCGCCACGACGCCGGGGATGGCGTACGGCAGGAAGATCGCGAGGCGGGTGAAGGGGGTGAACCGGACCTTGTCGCTGTCGAGCATCAGCGCGAAGAGCAGGGCGAGGCCCAGCATCACGGGGACGACGATGCAGCCGTAGCCGAGGACGCGCAGGGCGCCGTGCAGCAGCTCGCTGTCCTGGAAGGCGTCCGTGTAGTTCTCCAGCCCGGCCCAGACCTCGTCCCGGGCGCCCTTCCCGAGGCCGAGGCCCGAGACGTGCACCTTGCGGAAGCTGAGCCAGACCGCGTACCCGATCGGCAGCGCGAAGAACAGCGCGAAGAGGATCGTCGCGGGGATGAGGAAAGCGTACGGGGCCCCCTTGACCCCGTACGACTTCCGGCGTGCGCTCGTCACTCGGAGACCCCGAAGCCCTGCTTCTTGAGGTCGGCGACGGTGTCGTCCTGCATCTTGTCCAGGGCGGCGCCGAAGTCCGACTTGTTCTTGGCGGCGGCGCCGAACGCGTCCTTGAAGGACGTGTAGGCGACGTTCACGTTCGGGCCCCAGGCGGAGGGAGCCGTGGTCTTCGCGATCTCGGCGGCCTTCGTGTAGAAGTCGGCCTGGTTCGAGAAGTACTCGGGCGCCTCGGCGAAGGCACCGGAGGTCTGGGCGTTGGTGGCGGCCGGGTAGATGCCGCTCTCCTTGGCGAGCGCCGTCAGGGCCGCGTCGTCCGTGTTCAGCCACGCGGCGAACTTGGCGGCGGCCTCCTGGTGCTTGGAGTCCGTGGTGACGGCGGTGGAGGAGCCGCCCCAGCTGCCGGTGGCGTTCTCGCCGGCGGACCACTGGGGGAGCGGGGCCATGGCCCACTTGCCCTTGGTGTCCGGCGCGGCCGTGGTCAGGGTGCCCGGCGCCCACACCGCGGAGACCCAGGCGATCTGCTTGCCGGTGTTCAGCGCCTTGTTCCAGGCGGGGGTGTACATCGGCTGGTTGTCGATGGCGCCCTCCTTGACGAGGCCGCCCCAGAAGTCGGCGACCTTCTGGCTGGCGGCGTCGTTGATGCCGACCTTCCACTTGTCGCCCTCGGTGGTCCACCACTTGGCGCCGGCCTGCTGGGCCAGGCCCGCGAAGAGACCGGAGTCGTTGGCGGAGAACGTGGTGAGGTCCGTGTCGGGGGACTTCTTCTTCAGCGCGCGGGCCGTCTCGGCGAACTCGTCCCAGGTGGTCGGGACGGTCAGGCCGTACTTCTTGAAGAGGTCCTGGCGGTAGTAGAACATCATCGGGCCGATGTCCTGCGGGACCGCGTAGACCGCGTCGGTGCCGAGCGTGGTCTGCTGCCAGACGCCGTCGGCGAAGTCCTTCTTGGCGTCGCCGACGTTCTTCGCTATGTCGGCGAGGGCGTCGTTGCTGACCAGGGTCGGCAGCGCCTGGTACTCGGCCTGGACCAGGTCGGGGGCCTTGCCGGCCTTGTGCGCGGTGAGGATCTTGGTGACCAGCGTGTCGCCGGACGCCTGCTTCTTCACCGTGACGGTGATCTGGTCCTTCTTGCCCTGGCCCTTGTTCCAGAGGTCGACGACCTTGTCCATACCGGGGGTCCAGGTCCAGTACGTCAGCGAGACCGGTCCCGAGTCGGTCTTGGTGTCGCCGTCGTCCGAACCGCAGGCGGCGAGTGCGGTGGCGCCGAGGACAACGGCGATGGTGGAAGCCACGAGGCGGCTGCGCTTCGTGATGGGCATGGATCTCTCCCCTGACCTGGGCCCCCGCCTGCTGCGGAAGGCCTGCCATGCGTCTGTGAGCGTTCACAGTAGAGAAACATCCCGGACACTTGTCAATGGTTGTTGCCATGCGGTTATCTAGGCACCGCACCGCTGATCAGCTGTGTGCACGTTCCCAACTGATCGATCAAAACGGGAGAAGATCCATGCCGGAAGCCACCCCCACGGGCCTCACCAGGCTCGCCTTCGGCGGGGACTACAACCCCGAGCAGTGGCCGGAAAGCGTCTGGCAGGAAGACGTCCGGCTGATGCGCGAGGCGGGCGTCACCATGGTGAGCGTCGGGATCTTCTCCTGGGCGCTCCTGGAGCGTTCATCCGGAGTCTATGATTTCGCTTGGCTCGACCGTTTGTTCGACCTTTTGCGGGAGAACGGCATCCGCGTCGACCTCGGCACCCCCACCGTGGTGCCGCCGGTCTGGTTCTACCGGGCCCACCCCGACGCCCTGCCCGTGTCGCAGGAGGGCGTGCGCTACGAGTTCGGCTCACGCGGCGCCATCTGTCACAGCAACGCCGACTACCGCGCCGCCGCCGCGAACATCACCACCAGGCTCGCCGAGCGCTACGCCGATCACCCGGCGCTCGCGATGTGGCACGTGCACAACGAGTACGGCGTCCCCGTCTCGGCCTGCTACTGCGACTCCTGCGCCGCCCACTTCCGCCGCTGGCTGGAGACGACGTACGGCACGGTCGAGGCCGTCAACGAGGCCTGGGGCACCGCGTTCTGGGGCCAGCGGTACGCGGACTTCGAGGACATCAACCCGCCGCGCCTGACGCCCACCGTCGGCAATCCGGCCCAGGCGCTGGACTACAAGCGCTTCGCCGACGCCACCATGCGCGAGAACTTCGTCATGGAGCGGGACATCCTGCACCGCCTCGCGCCCGGGATCCCGGTGACGACCAACTTCATGACCGCCCTCAGCCAGTGCGACTCCGTCGACTACTGGGCCTGGGGCCGCGAGGTCGACATCGTCACCAACGACCACTATCTGATCACCGACGGCCGCCGCACCCACGTCAACCTCGCGATGGCCGCCGACCTCACCCGCTCGGTGGCCGGGGGAGCCCCCTGGATCCTTCTGGAGCACTCCACCTCGGGCGTCAACTGGCAGCCCCGCAACCCCGCCAAGGCGCCGGGGCAGATGGCCCGCAACTCCCTCGCCCATGTGGCGCGCGGCTCCGAGGGCGCCATGTTCTTCCAGTGGCGCCAGTCCCGGCGCGGCGCCGAGAAGTTCCACTCCTCGATGCTCCCGCACGGCGGCACCGACACCCGCGTGTGGCGCGAGGTCGTCGAACTCGGCGCCTGCCTCGACTCGTTGAGCACGATCCGCGGCACCCGCACCGAGGCCGACGTCGCCGTCCTGTGGGACTGGCACTCCTGGTGGGCGCAGAACCTGGACTGGCGCCCCAGCGAGGACCACGACGCCCGCGAGCGTGCCGACGCCTTCTACGAGACGCTGTACGACCGCCACCTCACGGTCGACTTCGCCCACCCCGAAGCCGACCTGTCGAGCTATCCCCTGGTCGTCGTACCGGCCCTCTACCTGATGACCGAGGCGGCCGGCGCCAATCTCAAGGAGTACGTCGAGAACGGCGGCACCCTCGTCGTCTCGTACTTCTCCGGCATCGTCGACGAGCACGACGCCGTGCACGAGGGCGCCTACCCCGGCCCGCTGCGCGACGTCCTCGGCCTGACGATCGAGGAGTTCTCGCCGCTGCTGAAGAACCAGTCGGTACGCCTCACCGGCCCCGACGGCTCCGAGCTCAGCGGCGACGTGTGGACGGAGTTCGTCGTCCCGCGCGGCGCCGAGACCGTCTGGACCTACGCCGACGGCCTCACCGCCGGCCACCCCGCGGTCACCCGGCACCGCTTCGGCGCCGGCTCCGCCTGGTACGTCTCCACCCGACTCGGCGCCGAGGGCCTCGACGCCCTGATCGGCTGGGCCGCCGAGGACGCCCGCATCGCGCCGCGCGCCGAACTGCCCCGCGACGTCGAGGTGGTGCGCCGGGCCGGCGAGTCGGGCACCTATCTGTTCGCGATCAACCACACCGGGTCGGACACCAAGGTGCCGCTGGAGACCTCCGGCACCGAGCTGCTGACCGGTGAACGCGCCGCGGGCCGCCTGGAGGTGCCCGCCGGCGCCGTACGGGTCGTACGACTCGACGGCTGAACCCGGCGCCTTCCGGCCCCACCGATTCCCCTCCGCCCGTGCGAGCCGCGAGCCGCGGGTGGAGGGGTTCCTTCGTCGTCCCCGGCGAAGGACACCCCCAACCCATGATGTCGAAGGGACGACGGACGAAGATGTTCCATCCCAGACGCACCCTGCGAGCCCTGCTCCTCCCGCTCACCGCGGGGCTCGCCCTCACCGCCCTGCCCGCGCAGACCGCCCAGGCGGCGAGCACGCTGACCAACGGCGGCTTCGAGTCCGACGGCGCGGGCGTGGCGGCCCCCACCGGCTGGTCCGAGTACGGCACGACCGCCGCCTCCTACACCGAGGCCGGCGGCCACGGCGGCAGTTACCGCCTCACCCACTACTCGTCCGCCGCCTACAAGGTCGAGACGTACCAGTACCTCTCCGGGCTGACCAACGGGAACTACAAGCTCACCGCCTGGGTCCGCTCCGGCGGCGGCCAGAACTCCGCCTACATAGCACTGAAGAACTGCGGCGGCACCGACCAGCGCACCGACCTGCCGGTCTCCGCGAGCGGGTGGCTGCACATCGTCGTGCCGGTCAGCGTGACCAACAACCAGTGCACCATCAGCATCAACAGTGACGCGAACGCCGGCAACTGGATCAATGTCGACGACCTGACCTTCGCGTCCGGTACGTCCAGTACGTCGATCAAGGGTTCCGACGTCTCCTCCCTCGCCAAGAGCGAGGCCAAGGGCGGCACCTACCGGACCAGCTCCGGCACGACCGGTGACGCGCTCGCCATCCTCAAGTCCGCAGGACAGAACTACGCGCGCGTGAAGGTCTGGGTCAACGCGGCCGACGGCTACAACGGCAAGACCCAGGTCCTGGCGATGGCCAAGCGCATCAAGGCGCAGGGCATGAAGCTGCTGGTCGACTTCCACTACTCGGACACCTGGGCCGACCCGGGCGCCCAGACCGTGCCGTCCGCGTGGGCCGGCCACAGCTACAGCCAGCTCAAGACGGACGTCTACAACCACACCTACGACGTCCTCAACGCGCTGAAGGCGCAGGGCACCACGGCCGACATGGTCCAGGTGGGCAACGAGATCAACGGCGGCATGCTGTGGTCGGCGGGCTCCACCGACAACTGGTCACAGCTCGCCGGGCTGCTCAACTCGGGCTACAGCGCGGTCAAGGCGGTCAGCTCCTCCACCCAGGTGGCGCTGCACCTCGCCAAGGGCGGCGACCTGACCGGCACTCGCTGGTGGTTCGACAACGCGGTGGCGGGCGGCGTGAACTTCGACGTCATCGGCCTGTCCTATTACGGCTACTGGCACGGCGCGCTCTCCGACTTCCAGACGACCCTGGACGACGCGGCCTCGCGCTACGGCAAGCCGGTATTCGTCGCCGAGACGGCCTACCCCTTCCGTCTCGACAGCGACGACTCCTTCGAGAACATCATCGACCTCTCCAGCGAGCTGGTCTCCGGCTACCCCGCCACCACGGCCGGCCAGACCCGCTGGATGAACGACGTCGCCAGCATCGTGGAGGCCGTCCCGAACGGCCGTGGCCTCGGCGTCTTCTACTGGGAGTCGACCTGGACCGCGGTCACCGGCAACGGCTGGGACCCGACCGACTCGTCCTCCGGCAACGGCTGGGAGAACCAGGCCCTGTTCGACTACGACAACAAGGCGCAGCCCGCGATGGCGTGGTTCAGCCACCGCTAGTCCCGTCCGACGAGAGGCCCGGCCGCCCGTACGCGGCCGGGCCCTTGTGTTGTCCTGTGTGAGTACCGAACTGCCTTTCCTCGCAAGTGCGTTCGGTACCGGACAAGGTGTGAGAAGTCCATCCATGACGGCGTCGACTGCGGGACAGTGGGAACACGCGGTACGAGGAGGTCGAACGGAGGGGCACGACATGCTGAGGACGCCTGTCAGCCAGCGGCGGCTGGACATCCTGGAGTGGCTGAAGGACCCGGTGGTGCACTTCCCGGCCCAGCGCCACGGCTGCCCGGCCGAGGACGGCGTCACCGCGGACGCGGTCGCCGCCAAGCTCGGCGTACGCCGCCAAGTCGCCGACACCCACCTGGAGTTGCTCGCCGACATCGGCCTGCTGCGCACCAGGCGGATCCGCCGCCGGATCTACTACCGGCGGGACGAGGTCCGGATAGCCGAGGTCGCGCGCATGTTTGAGAAAGGCTGGTAGACAGGGCGGGACGAGAGAGGCGGTAGTCCGTGGAGCGTGCACAGAAACTGGTCCCGCGCAGGTACGTCGCCATCGGGGGCGACGGCCCCGAGGACGTGGTCGCCGACAGCCGGGGCCGGGTGCTCACCGGTGTGGCGGACGGCCGCATCCTGCGCCTGGACGGCCTCGCCGATCCGGCCACGACCCGCGTCGAGGTCCTCGCCGAGACCGGCGGCAGGCCGCTGGGCCTCGAACTCCTCGCGGACGACCAGCTGTTGGTGTGCGACGCCGAACGGGGACTGCTGCGCGTCGACCTGACCGACGGCGTCGTCCGCATCCTCGCCGACTCGGTGGCGGGGGAGCCGCTGCGGTTCTGCAGCAACACCGTCGCCCTGTCCGACGGCAGCGTCTGCTTCACGGTCTCCAGCCGCCGCTACCCCCTGGACCAGTGGATCGGCGACCTCGTCGAGCACACCGGAACCGGCCGGATCCTGCGCCTGGCCCCCGGCAGCGAGATGCCCGAAGTCCTCGCGGAGGGACTCCAGTTCGCCAACGGACTGGCCCTGAGCGCCGACGAATCGTTTCTCGTCGTCGCCGAGACCGGGGCCCGCCGCCTCACCCGCCACTGGCTCGGCGGACCCCACGCGGGACGCACCGAACCCTTTGCCGAGAACCTCCCCGGCATGCCCGACAACCTCTGGCGGGCCGGCCCCGACGGGCCGATCTGGGTCTCGCTGGCGGGCCCCCGCGTCCCCCCGCTCGACCTGCTGCACCGCGCCGCCCCCGCCGTCCGACGCGGCGCCGCCCGCGTGGCGGTCCGCGCCCCCTTCCACCCCACCGGCACGATCGGCGTCCTCGCCGTCGACGACTCCGGCGAGACCGTCCACCACCTCGCCCGCCGCCACTCCGGCTTCCGCATGGTCACCAGCGTCTGCGAGGCGTCCGGCCACCTGGTCCTGGGCAGCCTGTGGGAGCGGGGCGTGGCCCTGTGCGAGCCGCCCACCGGTAAGTGACCCCGGCGTTACCCTGTTGACCGGCCATGATCAGGCCGTCCAGGCAGGGAGACGTACGACCATGACAGCCCCGGAGACCGAGAGCCTCCGCGTCCCCACCCCGCGGCGACCGCCCGTACTGCGCGGCCAGGCGCCCGTCGTCGCCGTCGTCGCACTCGGCGGCGCCCTAGGGGCGACAGCCCGTTACGCGCTCTCCCTGTGGTGGCCCCTCCAACCGGGCGGATTCCCCTGGGCGACCTTCTGGACCAACGTCGTCGGCTGTGCGGTCATAGGCGTGTTCATGGTGGTCATCACCGACCTATGGGCGGCCCACCGCCTGGTCCGCCCGTTCTTCGGCACCGGAGTCCTCGGCGGCTTCACCACCTTCTCCACGTACGCCGTCGACATCCGGAACCTGGTCGACTCCGGTCACCCCGGCACGGGGCTGGCCTACCTCGCCGCGACCCTCCTCGCGGCGCTCACCGCGGTGTGGCTCGCCGCGACCACGACCCGCCGCGTCCTGAAGCGGAGGCAGCCATGACGAGGCTGACCGGCAGTGCCCTGCGTGTGACCGTGTTCGTCGGCGAGAACGACACCTGGCACCGCAAACCCCTCTACAGCGAGATCGTGCACCGCGCGCACACGGCGGGTCTCGCCGGCGCCAGCGTCTTCCGCGGCATCGAGGGCTTCGGCGCCTCCTCCCTGATCCACACCTCCCGGCTGCTGTCCCTGAGCGAGGACCTGCCCGTCGCGGTCGTCATCGTGGACACCGAGGAGCGGGTCCGGGCCTTCCTGCCCCAGCTCGACGAACTCGTCTCGGAGGGGCTGGTGATCCTCGACGACTGCGAGGTCATCCGGTACGTCGGCCGGGACGCCGGGGACGACCCCGACAAAACGGGCGCGAAGGGTAAGAGGTCGTTGTGAACTGGCTGCTGGTCGTCGCGGGTGCCATGGTCGGCGCGCCGCTGCGCTATCTCACCGACCGTGCCGTGCAGTCCCGCCACGACTCGGTCTTCCCCTGGGGCACCTTCGCGGTCAACGTCACCGGCTGTCTGGTGCTGGGCCTGGTCGTCGGAGCGGCGGGACCGGACCTGCGGCTCCTGCTCGGCACGGGCCTGTGCGGGGCCCTGACGACGTACTCGACGTTCTCCTACGAGACCCTGCGGCTGGCCGAGACGGGGGCGGGGCTCTACGCCCTCGTCAATGTCGGCGCGAGTCTGGCCGCCGGTCTGGGGGCGGCGTTCGTGGGCGTGGAGCTTGCCCAGGCGGTGTAAAACTGTGCCCGCCTTGTCTCGTCCTCCCCGCCGGAAGAACTGGATCCCATGAGCGTCATCAGCGTCGGTCAGGCCGTCGTCCTCGGAGCCGTCGAGGGGGTGACCGAGTTCCTGCCCGTCTCCTCCACCGGTCATCTGAAGATCACCGAGGGGCTCATGAACATCCCCGTCGACGACGACGCCGTCGTCGGGTTCTCGGCCGTCATCCAGGTCGGCGCCATCGCCGCCGTGCTCGTCTACTTCCGCAAGGACATCGTCCGGATCGTCTCCGCCTGGTTCCGCGGGCTGCGCGACAAGGAGGAGCGACACCGGCACGACTACAAGTTCGCCTGGTGGGTCATCTACGCGACCGTCCCGATCGTCGTCGTGGGCCTCGCCGCCAAGCCGCTCATCGAGGGACCGCTCGCCTCCCTCTGGGTCGTGGCCGGCTCGCTGATCGCCGGCAGCGGTGTGATGTGGGCGGCCGACCAGATGGGACGCCACAAGCGCGGGGAGGACGACACCTCGTTCAAGGACGCGATGCTGGTCGGCAGCTCCCAGATCCTCGCCCTGCTCTTCCCCGGCTTCTCCCGCTCCGGCGCCACCATGTCCACCGCGCTCATGCTCGACCTCGACCGCGTCGCCGCCACCCGGCTCTCGTTCTTCCTCGGCATCCCCGCCCTGACCGGCGCCGGCATCTACGAGCTGAAGGACGCGCTCGGCACCGGCGCGGGCGCCGCCCCGCTGGCGGTCGGCACGGCCGTCTCCTTCGTCGTCGCCTACGCCTCCATCGCGTGGCTGCTGAAGTTCGTCGCCAAGCACTCCTTCAACGCCTTCGTGATCTACCGGATCGTCGTCGGCGTCCTGCTCTTCGGTCTGCTGACCACCGGCGTCCTCGACAGCTGACCGGCCCGGACGGGGCGTGAGAGGGCATTCAGCTCACACGCCCCGTGAAAATCTCCTTTCAGGCGCCTTGACAGCACCCTCCCGCCAACCGGAGTATCTCTCCCGTGAACCTGTCAGACAGCCGGACAGCCGGACAGCCCCCGCGGCGCATCAGCGCCATGGAAGCGGTGCTGGCGCATCTGCGCGCCGCCATCGAGCGCGGTGACTACGCCATCGGCGACAAGCTCCCCTCGGAGGCCGAGCTCTGCCGCACCCTGGAGATCAGCCGCCCCGTGCTGCGCGAAGCCCTGCGGGCGCTGCAGACCATGGGGCTGACCGTCTCCAAGACCGGCAAGGGCACCTTCGTGGTCGCGAGCGCCGTGGAGGACCCGACCTTCGGCGACTACGCGGCCAGCGACCTGCTGGAGGTGCGCCGGCACGTCGAGATCCCCGTCGCCGGGTACGCGGCCCTGCGCCGCACCCCGGAGAACCTCGACCACCTGGCCCATCTGCTCGACCGCATGGAGCGGGAGACGGACACCACGGCGTGGGTCGCGATGGACACGCTGTTCCATCTGGCCGTCGCCGAGGCCGCCCAGAACCCGGTGTTCCGCCGGGTCATCGAGGAGATCCGCGACGCACTGGCGCGTCAGTCGGCCTTCCTCAACGAGCTGGGCGGACGCCGCGAGCAGTCCAACCGCGAGCACCGGGCGATCGTCGAGGCGCTGCTGGACGGTTCCGAACACGACGCGGTGGAGGCGATGTCCCATCACCTCGACCGCGTCGAGACCACCCTCACCGACATCGTGCGTCCCCCTGGCAAGGGCACGGACACCCCCACGGAAGGCGAACCCCAGGCGTGAGCGAGCAGAGCCTGCACGACGGTGTGCAGAAACGTTCCGGCCATGTCGACGCGGGAGACGAGGGATACAGCAAGTCCCTCAAGCACCGGCACGTCAACATGATCGCCATCGGCGGCGCCATCGGCACCGGCCTCTTCCTCGGCGCCGGCGGCCGCCTGGCCGACGCCGGCCCCTCGTTGTTCATCGCCTACGCGGTCTGCGGAGTCTTCGCCTTCCTGGTCGTCCGCGCCCTCGGCGAACTCGTCCTGTACCGCCCGTCCTCCGGCGCCTTCGTGTCGTACGCCCGGGAGTTCCTCGGCGAGAAGGGCGCCTATGTGGCCGGCTGGATGTACTTCCTCAACTGGGCCACCACCGGCATCGCCGACATCACCGCGGTGGCCGTCTACACCCACTACTGGGGCATGTTCTCCGACATCCCGCAGTGGGTGATCGCGCTCGTCGCACTGGCCGTCGTCCTCACCGTCAACCTCATCTCGGTGAAGATGTTCGGCGAGATGGAGTTCTGGTTCGCCATCGTCAAGGTGGGCGCGCTCGTGGCGTTCATGCTGATCGGCATCTTCCTGCTGGTCACCCAGCACGAGGTCGGCGACACCACCCCGGGACCGGCCCTGATCACCGACAACGGCGGCGTCTTCCCCAACGGCCTGATGCCCATGCTGCTGATCCTCCAGGGCGTCGTCTTCGCCTACGCCTCCGTCGAGTTGGTCGGCGTCGCGGCCGGTGAGACCGAGAACCCCGAGAAGATCATGCCGAAGGCGATCAACTCGATCATGTGGCGCGTGGGCCTGTTCTACGTCGGCTCGGTCGTCCTGCTCTCGATGCTGCTGCCCTGGAACAAGTACACCGGCGGCCAGAGCCCGTTCGTGACCGTGCTCTCCAACATCGGCGTCCCGGCGGCCGGCGGCGTGATGAACCTCGTCGTCCTCACCGCGGCCATGTCCTCGCTCAACTCCGGCCTGTACTCCACCGGCCGCATCCTGCGCTCCATGGCCAAGTCCGGTTCGGCGCCGAAGTTCACCGGTGTCATGAGCCGCAGCCAGGTCCCCTACGGCGGCATCCTGCTCACCAGCGGCATCTGCGTCCTCGGCGTCGGCCTCAACTTCGTGGTCCCCGCCGACGCGTTCGAGATCGTGCTCAACTTCGCCGCGATCGGGATCCTGTCCACCTGGGGCATGATCATGGTCTGTCACCTGCTCTTCTGGCAGAAGACCGAGAAGGGCGAACTGACCCGCCCCGGCTACCGACTGCCGGGATCCCCCTGGACCGAACTCGTGACGCTGGCGTTCCTCGCCTCCGTCCTGGTCCTCATGTACGCCGACGGCGGCGTCGGACGCACCACCGTGCTGTGTCTGCCGCTGATCGTCGGGGCGCTGGTCGCCGGCTGGTACGCCGTCCGCGGCCGGGTCGCCCGCACGGCGACCGAGACCCGATCCGCCGACGCGGACACGTGACCACTCACGTGAGCGCCGGGATCCATCCCACCGGTGCGGACGCGTGATCACTCACGTCCGCGCCCGGATCCACCCACCGTGCGGTCACGAGATCACTCACCTGACCGCCGAGACCCCCTCCACCGGCGACCGCGCGTGACCCGCGTGGCGCCTCCCGAGAAGGCAGCTATGTTCAGCAGTTCCGTCGCGGACGCACCCCTGATCCGCGAACCCCTCCACGCTCCCGTCGCCCACCTGATACGCGGCGGGGTCGTGGAGGGCATCCACTACGGTTCCGTCGTCGTCCTCGGTGCCGACGGCCGCGTCGGGTTCCAGCTCGGCGACATCGAGGCCGCGTTCTACCCGCGCTCGGCGCTCAAGCCGGTGCAGGCGGTCGCCATGGTGCGGGCGGGCCTGCCGCTCGACGGCGAGCTGCTCTCGCTGGCCGCCGCGAGCCACTCCGGTGAGGAGCGGCATCTCGCCGGGACGCGGCGGATCCTTGAGCTGGCCGGGGTCTCCGAGGACGCCCTGCGCAATGTTCCCGACCTGCCGTTCGGACCGAGCGTCCGGGACGCGTGGGTGCGGGAGGGGCGGGCGGCCTCACGGCTCGCGCAGAACTGTTCCGGCAAGCATGCGGCGATGCTGTACACGTGCGTGCTCAACGGGTGGCCTCTTGAGGGGTATCTGGATCCCACGCATCCGTTGCAGGTCGCGATCGCCGAGGTCGTCGAGGAGCTGACCGGGCAGCGGATCGCGCGGGTGACGGTGGACGGGTGCGGGGCACCCTTGTTCTCCGTGTCCCTCAACGGGCTGGCCCGTGCCGTCTCGCGGATCGTCTCCGCCGGGGCTGGTACTGCTGAGGCTCGTGTCGCTGATGCGATGCGGTCGCATGCGGAGATGGCGTCCGGGGCCGGGCGGGATGTGGCGGCGTTGATGCGGGCCGTGCCGGGGCTGCTCGCCAAGGACGGGTTCGAGGGTGTTCAGGTTGCCGCGCTGCCTGATGGGCGGGCTGTTGCCGTGAAGATCGCGGACGGGGCGAATCGGGCGCGGATTCCTGTGGCGGCGGCGGCGCTTGCGTGGGCCGGCGTCTCTACGGAGTTGCTCACCGAGTTTCAGGGCGAGGCGCTCCTTGGGGGTGGGGAGCCGGTGGGGTGCGTGCGGCCGGTTCGGTCGCTGGAGCCGGTGGTGGTTTCGGCCTGCGCCTAAGGATGTGCCGGATCTGTTGAAGGGCGGCTGCGGGCCGGTTGTGGCTGGTCGCGCAGTTCCCCGCGCCCCTAGGACACTCACCCCTCTCAGAAAGAAGTACCGAAGCTCATGACCTCTGTCGTCGCCCGTACCGAACACGATCTGCTCGGGTACCGGGACGTTCCCGCAGGTGCCTACTGGGGCGTGCACACGCTGCGGGCCACCGAGAACTTCCCCATCACCGGCACCCCCATCTCCGCCTACCCCCACCTCATCGACGCCCTCGCCGCCGTCAAGGAGGCCGCCGCTCTCGCCAACGAGGAGCTGGGGCTGCTGGAGCCCCGCAAGGCCGCCGCGATCGTCGAGGCGTGCCGGGAGATCCGGGACGGGAAGCTGCACGACCAGTTCGTGGTCGACGTGATCCAGGGCGGCGCCGGTACCTCGACCAACATGAACGCCAACGAGGTCGTCGCCAACCGGGCGTTGGAGCTGCTGGGGCACGCCAAGGGCGAGTACCAGCACCTGCATCCCAACGAGGACGTCAACCTGGGCCAGTCCACCAACGACGTCTACCCGACCGCCGTCAAGGTCGCGACGGTCTTCGCGGTGCGTGGACTGCTCAAGTCGATGGCTGTACTGCAGGACTCCTTCGCCCGTAAGGCGGTCGAGTTCCGTGATGTGCTCAAGATGGGCCGTACACAGTTGCAGGACGCGGTGCCGATGACGCTCGGTCAAGAGTTCTCCGCTTACGCCGTCATGATTGACGAGGACCGCAACCGTCTTGACGAGGCCGTCCAGTTGATCCATGAGATCAATCTGGGGGCCACTGCCATCGGCACCGGGCTCAATGCTCCCGCCGGGTACGCGGAGGCCGCGCGGCGCCACCTTTCCGCCCTCACCGGGCTGCCGCTCGTCACCGCCGCCAACCTGGTCGAAGCCACCCAGGACTGCGGGGCGTTCGTCCAGATGTCCGGCGTGCTCAAGCGGATCGCCGTCAAGCTCAGCAAGAGCTGCAACGACCTGCGGCTGCTGTCGTCGGGTCCGCGCGCGGGGCTCGGGGAGATCAACCTGCCGCCCGTGCAGGCCGGTTCGTCGATCATGCCCGGCAAGGTCAACCCGGTGATCCCCGAGGTCGTCAACCAGGTCGCCTTCGAGGTCATCGGCAACGACGTCGCCATCACCATGGCCGCCGAGGCCGGACAGCTCCAGCTGAACGCCTTCGAGCCGATCATCCTGCACTCCCTGTCGGAGAGCATCACGCACCTCGGCGCCGCCTGCCGCACCCTCGCCGAGCGCTGCGTCGACGGCATCACCGCCAACACCGAGAAGCTGCGCGCGAGCGTCGAGAACTCCATCGGCCTGGTGACCGCACTCAACCCGCACATCGGGTACGAGGCCGCCACCGACATCGCCAAGGAGGCGCTCGTCACCGGTCGCGGGGTCGCCGAACTGGTCTTGGAGAAGGGGCTGTTGCCCGCCGAGACGCTGGCAGCTCTGCTGCGGCCCGAGGTCGTCGCGGGCAGCGGGCAGGCCCTCGCCTGATCAGTCCCCGCACCTGGCGGATGCGCGGTTCGACCGGCCCGGAGGCACAATGGTGATCATGAGTTCGTCCATGACCTTCGAGCCGGTCCTGGAGCGTATCGCCGAGGAGATCGAGCGAACGCCGGGCCGGGGCCGCCCCGCCGACTACATCCCGGCGCTCGCGGCCTGCGACCCGCGGCGCTTCGGCATGGCCGTCGCGGAGCTCGACGGCACGGTCTACGGCGTGGGGGACTGGCGGCAGCCGTTCTCCACACAGTCCATCACCAAGGTCTTCACCCTCGCCCTCGACCTGGCCCGCGAGGGCGACGAACTCTGGGAGCACGTAGGTCGGGAGCCCTCCGGCAACCCCTTCAACTCCCTGGTCCAGCTGGAGTACGAGAACGGCATCCCGCGCAACCCGTTCATCAACGCGGGCGCCCTCGTCGTCACCGACCGCCTGCTCACCCGTACCGGGGACGCGGCCCGCGAACTGCTCGCCTTCCTCCGCGCGGAGAGCGGCAACCCGGCCCTTGAGTTCGACGAGGAGGTCGCCGCCTCCGAGTCCGCCCACGGTGACCGCAACGCCGCCCTCGCGCATTTCATGGCGTCGTACGGCAACATCGACAACCCCGTGCCCGGCCTGCTCGACCAGTACTTCCGGCAGTGCTCCCTCCTCGCCTCCTGTGCCGACCTGGCCCTCGCGACGGGCTTCCTGGCCCGCCACGGCATCCGTGCCGACGGCACCCGCCTCCTCAGCCGCAGCCAGGCCAAGCAGGTCAACGCCGTGATGCTGACCTGCGGGACGTACGACGCGGCGGGCGACTTCGCCTACCGGGTCGGCCTGCCGGGCAAGAGCGGGGTGGGCGGCGGCATCATCGCGGTGGTACCGGGGCGGTGCACGCTGTGCGTATGGAGCCCGGGCCTGGATGAACGGGGCAACTCGGTGGCGGGGGTGGCGGCACTGGACAGATTCACGACGCTGACGGGCCTGTCGGTGTTCTAGAAAGCCTTCTCGACACAGGTGTGCCATGTCGCCGTCAATTTCCGGCCACCTCACAGCGAAACGCTCCCCCCGTGGTCGACCTACGCCGCTGCCAGATACTCGGCCTGGCCGGAACCACCGTCCTGGCAGCAGGCGGTGAGACGGCCGGCGCCCTCCCCGTGAGGGACCTCCTCGACCCCGCCTCCGTGCACGCGGCCGTCGGCCTCATCGGCGTCTACTTCGGCGTCGTCCTGCTCATAGCGGCCTGGGCGCTGCTGGGCCGTCTGATCAGGACTCCCGAACCGCCCGCCGCACGCGACCTGCTCCTCGTCCTCGCCCTGTGGGCGACCCCCCTCCTCCTCGCCCCACCCCTCTTCAGCCGCGACGTCTACAGCTATCTCGCCCAGGGCGCCATGGTCGACGCCCACATGGACGTGTACGCGCACGGCCCCGACCAGCTGGGCGGCCCGCTCGCCGACGAGGTCGCCCCCGTCTGGCAGCACACCGCCGCACCGTACGGCCCGGTCTTCCTCGCCGTAGCCTCCGCCCTGGCGGGTCTCACCCGTGGCGAACTCCCCGCAGGCCTCTTCGGCATGCGGCTCGTGGCGCTGTGCGGCGTGGCGCTGATGGCCGCCGCGCTGCCCCGGCTCGCCCGGCACAGCGGCGCCGACCCGGCCGCCGCGCTCTGGCTCGGCGCGCTGAACCCGCTGGTGCTGCTGCACCTGGTCGCGGGCGCCCACAACGACGCGATCATGCTCGGGCTGCTCGGTGCGGGCCTGGTCGCGGCGCTCGGCCGCCGGCCGGTCGTCGGCGCCGTCCTGGTCACCCTCGCCGCGCTGGTCAAGGCACCCGCCGTCCTCGGGCTCGCCGCGGTCGTCGTTCTCCAGCTGCGTACCGGCCGCCGCCCGGCGAAGGCCGTCCTGATCACCGCCCTCGCCGCGGCGGCCACCACGGTCGCCGCGACCGCCGTCGCCGGGACGGGATACGGCTGGATACGCGCCCTCGACACACCCGTCTCCCCGCAGAACTGGGCTCTCACCAGCCTCCTCGGCCGCGCCACCGGCGCCCTGCTGGAACGCCTCGGCAGCGACCTGGCACCCCTCGCCGTACCGGCCTGGCACACACTCGGACTCGCGCTCACCTCCGTCCTCGTGGCGGGAATCTGGTGGCGGCTGCGACCGCGCCCGGTGTACGCGCTGGGCCTGAGCCTCGCCGCGGTAGCGGCCTTCGGCCCGGCGATCCGCCCCTGGTACGCCGTGTGGGGCCTGTTCCTCATCGCCGCCGCCGCGCCCACGACCTCCGTACGGCACCGGGTGGCCGCCGTGACCGGTGTCCTCGCGCTCGCCACCCTGCCCAACGGCGGTCCCGCCGACACGGCACAGCTGGTGCTGGCCGTCTCCGGGGGCGTGCTCGCCGTGGTCGTCCTGTGGCAGGCCCACCAGGCGGACCGGGCTCCCGCGTGGGGCCGTACGGCATGAACCGGTACCGCTTGAACCCGCCCCGCACCGACCGCGGCCGACTGCTGCTGCTCCTCGCGCTCGCCACCGCCGTCACCGCGTTCACCGCGACCGTGCCCCTGCTGCGCGACTGGTTCGACCTGCGGGTCTACTACGGCACCGTCGACAGCTGGGTCCACCACGGCGGACGGATCTACGACTACCGGGTCCCCGGCACCACCTACGGCTTCACCTACCCGCCCTTCGCCGCCGTCGCGATGCTGCCGATGGCGCTGCTCCCGCTGTCCGCCGCGATCGCGGGGTCCGTGCTGCTCAACGTGGTGGCGCTGGTGTGGATCGGGCGGGTCCTCGCCGGACGGCGGCTCCGGTGGTTCGGCTGGTACGGCGCCGGCCTCGCCGTCTGCGGACTCGCGCTGTTCGAGCCGCTGCGGGACACGTTCAGCTTCGGGCAGGTCAACCTTCTGCTGCTCGCGCTTGTGCTGACGGACGCCTGGCTGCTGGCGACCGGCCGGGGGAGCCGGGCGGGGTGGGGCATCGGTCTGGCGGCGGCCGTCAAGCTGACCCCGGCCCTCTTCATCGGCCTCCTGCTGCTCGCCGGGCGCCGAAGGACCGCTGCCGTGGCGACGGCCGTCGCCGCCGGGGCCACCGCGCTGGCGGTCCGGGTGGCCCCGGACGCCTCGCGCTTCTACTGGACGGAGGCGATGTGGGACACGACGAGGGTGGGCCGCCTGGACTATGTCTCCAACCAGTCACTGCAAGGGATTCTGGCCCGCCTCGGGGAGCCGGACCGGGCGGCCTGGGCGGTGGCGGTCCTGCTGGTGCTGGTGGTGTGGGCGGTCCGCGCGCGACGGGCGGCCGGCGCGGGCGACTGGCCGGCGGCCTTCGCCCTCACCGGCCTGACCGCCTGTCTGGTCAGCCCCATCACCTGGGTGCACCACCTGGTGTGGCTGCTGCCGGCCCTCGCCGTGCTGGTCCGCGCGGGGCACCCGCGCGTGGCGGGCGCCCTGTACGCGGTGCTGTGCACCAGCGTGGTCTGGCTGTGGTTCGACGACGCGTCGGGCGTCGGCGGGTTCCTCGGCGGCAACACCTACACCTGGATCACGCTCGGGCTGCTGCTGTGGCTGCCGACCGGTCAACCGCGTGCGGCCCGCTTCCTCCTGCCGCGCAGGGCGAAGGCGACGACGGCCGCGCCGAGCGCGGACGACCCCACCACCACCCCGGCCCGCGTCCAGCCGGGCCCGCTGTCCGGCACGGGTGCGACGGCCGCGGGCAACGGTGCCGGTCCGGGGCGCGGTCTGGCGCGCAGGGCGTCCAGCGAGCCCACCGCGGCGACGTGCCCGGCCGCGCCGAACCCCCAGTCGAGCAGCTCCCGCGCCTCCTCGTACACGGCGAAGCCGCCGCCCGCCTGAGGGTTCATGACGGTGACGACGAGGGTGCGCCCGCCCCGCTTCGCGGCGGTGACCAGGGTGTTCCCGGCATGGCTCGTGTAGCCGTTCTTGATCCCGATCAGCCCGTCGTACGGTTCGACGCCGTCGGCGCCGGTGAGCAGGCGGTTGGTGTTCTGGATGGCGTACGACCAGCCGCCGCCCCCGGGGAACTGGGCAATGGCTGTGCGGCAGTACCGCGCGAAGTCGGGGTTGTGCAGCCCCGCCCGCCCGAACACGGCGAGATCGTAGGCGGACGAGACCTGGCCCGGCGTGTCGTACCCGTCGGGGGAGCGCACATGCGTGTCGAGGGCGCCCAGCGCCCGGGCCTTGGCCTGCATCCGGGTGGCCGTGGAGCGCCAGCCGCCGCTGAGTCCGGCCAGGACGTGCACGGCGTCGTTGCCGGAGTTGAGGAAGACCCCGCGCCACAGGTCGGCGACCTGGTACGTCTGGCCCTCGCGCACCCCGACCAGACTGCTGCCCTCGCCGACGTCCGCCAGCTCGTCGTCGCCGACCCGGTGCCGGATCCCCCCGGGCAGCAGCGGCAGCACCGTCAGCGCGAACAGCGTCTTGAGCGTGCTGGCCGGCGGCAGCCTGCGATGCGCGTCGTGCGCCGCGAGCACCTCCCCGCTGTCGGCGTCGGCCACGACCCAGGAGAGCGCGGAGACGTCCGGGACGCGCGGTGCCTCAGGGAGCGGCCGCACCTGGATGCCGGGCCGGTACAGCAGCCGCGGCTGCGGGGCGGAGGCCTGGGGCCCGCCGGGCGCGTCGGGGTCGGAGCCGGTGGACGCGACGGCCGAGGCGGGGGCCAGCACGAGCAGACTCGCCGTGCACAGCGCACAGGCCGACGCGACAGCCCGGGAAGGAAATCCGATGGTCATACCGCAAACGTAGAAACGGACCGGCGGTCCACGGCGCTGCCCGGGCCGGGACGGGGCACGCGAGCACCCGGACGGGGGATGGGCCACCGGCGGCTGTGAGGCCATGGCCGGCGTCGGCCGGACGCGTCGACGGCGCGTCAGGTCGTGGGCAGCGTCGGCTGGATGCGGTGCAGGAACGTGGCGTTGTCCGGGGTCTCGCGCATCCGGGACAGGAGGGTCTCCAGGCCGTCCTTGTCCCGCAGGGCCCGGCGCAGGCCACGTGCTGCGGTCAACTCGGCCGGGGGCAGGAGGAGTTCCTCGCGGCGGGTGCCGGAGGGATTGACGGCCACGGCCGGGAAGACACGGCGGGCGGCGAGTTCGCGATCGAGGCGGAGCTCCATGTTGCCGGTGCTCTTCAGCTCCTCGAAGAAGAAGTCGTCGGCACGGGAACCGGTCTCCACCAGGGCGGTGGCCAGGATGGTGAGCGAGCCGCCCTCCTCGGCCAGCCGGGCGGCGCCGAAGAAGCGCTTCGGGCCGATCAGCGCGGTCGCGTCCACGCCACCGCTGAGCGTGCGGCCACCGGCGGCGGCCGCGTTGTTGTGGGCCCGGCACAGCCGGGTCAGGGAGTCGAGCAGGATGACGACGTCCTCGCCCGCCTCGACGAGCCGCTTGGCCCGCTCGATGACGAGCTCGGCGAGGGCGATGTGCTGCCTGGGCGTCCGGTCGAAGGTGGAGGCGTACACCTCACCGCGTACGGAGCGCCGCATGTCGGTGACCTCCTCGGGGCGTTCGTCGAGGAGCACCACCATGAGACGGCACTCGGGGTGGTTGCCGGCGACGGCCGCCGCGATCTGCTGGAGCAGCACCGTCTTGCCGGTCTTCGGCGGTGCCACGATCAGCCCGCGCTGCCCCTTGCCGACGGGGGCGAGCAGGTCGGTGACGCGGCCGGTCAGGCCGGACGCGGGGTGTTCGAGGCGGATGCGCTCACGGGGGTGCAGCGGGGTCAGGTCGCCGAAGCGGCGACGGTTCTTGTCGGGGGTGCGGCCGTTGACCCGGGCGACCTCGGTGAGGGCGCGCTGGGTGCCGCGGACGCCGTCGACGAGGTCGCCCTTGCGCAGGCCGTGGCGGCGGATCAGCGCGGGGGAGACCTGGAGGTCGGCGGGCTGGGACAGCAGGTCGGCGGAGCGCAGATGGCCCTTGCCGCTCGCGTCGATGTCGAGGACGCCGGTGACGGCGCGGACCGGGGGTTCCTGCTGCTGGAGCGGGGGGTGTTCGAGAGTGGTGGTCATGGTGGTGGGTCCTTTCACGGACGTACGGCATGAGACATGCGGAAGGGAGAGAGGCCGCGAACGACAGGGAAGGCGGACACAGCGCCTTCGAGCGGCGGGAAACCGAACGGCGGATCTGACGATCACGACGATGCGGTGAGGAGAGGCCGGTACGACGACCGGCGAACTGTGGAGAGAACTGGCACCGGCGCCCACGACTGGGCGTACACAAGTGCTAGCAGGACCGTACCACGCCGGTTCAGCGGGTGGCGAGGAGTCCGTAGAGAAGCGGGATGCGCGGCTCGGGCAGACGCCACCAGCCGGACCCCGTGCGCTCCATGTGCGGCCAGCGCGGCCACGGCAGCTCGTCGCTCTCGGTGAGGCGCCGGACGGTCAGTCCTGCTCCCACCAACGCGTTGAGCACCTCGCTTATTCCGTGCATCCACTCGTAACTGTCCGTCGCCCCCTCGACGGCCGGGCCGTCGGTGTACGTGTGGGTCGCGTCCCGGTGCACGGCTCCGCCGCCGCCCAGGTAGTCGTGGCGCAGCAGCAGTTCGGGGCCTTCGCCCGGGCCGGGCTTGGGGCCCAGGGAGTTGAGGAGGGGATGGAACTCGACGAGGTACAACCGCCCGCCCGGCCGCAGGAGTTGACGAACCACATCCGCCCACCGCGCCAGGTCGGGCAGATAGCACAGTGCGCCCTTGCCGGTGTAGACGACGTCGAACCGCCGCCCGTCCAGGGCCTCCACGGCGTCGTACACGTCGGCCTGGACGTAGTCGACGTCGGCGCCGGCCTTCGCCGCGATGTCCCGTGCCGCCGCCACCGACGCCGCGGAGAAGTCGAGGCCGGTCGCGCGGGCGCCGCGCCGGGCGAAGGCGATCGTCTCCGTGCCCAGATGGCACTGGAGGTGGAGCACGTCGCGGCCGGAGAGGTCACCGAGGTCGGCCCACTCGAAGCCGGCGAACCAGCGGGCGGGGTCCAGATCCTCGTCGAGCCCGTAGAAGCGGCTGGCGAGATGGACGGGCGTGCGGGCGTCCCAGTTCGCCTGGTTGGCCCGCATGAACCGCGCGTGCTCGTCGGTGGTCATGACGCCATCCAACCCCGAACGGGCGGGGAACGGTGGGAAGAAGTCCGGATCGGCCGGGGTTGGCGTGGGCGTACGGCCCATGTCGACGAGAACCGACGTTGCCGAGAGGGGCACGCGATGCGCGCACTGATCGTGGACCATGAGGTACCCGGACGGCTGCGGCCTGGTGAGGTGCCCGACCCGGAACCCGGGCCGGACCAGCTGCTCGTGGAGGTGCGGCACACCTCCCTGAACGCCGCCGAGCTGTACTTCGCCGAGCATGGCGAGCCCGGCCAGGTGATCGGCTTCGACTCGGCCGGCGTCGTGGTGCGGGCCGCGGCGAACGGCGACGGGCCTCAGGTGGGAAGCCGGGTCGTGGGGTTCGGGGAGGGCGGCGGTTTCGCCGTGCTGCGCGCCCTGGACGTCGCCGACCTGGCCGTGGTCCCGGACGGGGTCGACCTCGGCGAGGCCGCCGCCCTGCCGGTCGCCGCGGGCACCGCCCTGCGCGCGCTGGAACAGGCGGGACCGCTGCTCGGCCGCCGGGTCCTGGTCACCGGCGCGTCCGGCGGGGTGGGCGGCTTCGCGGTGCAGCTCGCGGTGCTCGGCGGGGCGTACGTCATCGGTGTGGCCGGGGCCGAGGACGGACGCCGGTGGGTGCACGAGCTCGGGGCCGACGAGGCGGTGTCCGGCCCGGAGCGGGTGACAGGGCCGGTCGACATCGTCATCGACAACGTGGGTGGCGCCCAACTGGTCACCGCCTACGGTCTGTTGGCGTCAGGCGGCACCCTTCAGAGCGTGGGCTGGGCATCCGGCGGGGAGGCCGCGCTGCCGGTCGGCTCCACCCTGGGCAGCCCCGCGCCCCGGTCGATCGTCTCGGTCTACAACGGCGGCGGACTCACCGACCGCCGCGCGCAGTTGGACCGTCTGCTCGCCCTGGTCGCCGCCGGGAAGCTGCGGGTGCCGGTCGGCTGGCGGGGCCCGTGGGACAAGGTCGCCGACGCCGTGGCCGCGTTGAGCGAGCGCCGACTGCGGGGGAAGGCGGTGCTGGACGTGGGCTGAGCCGGCCCGGTCAGGGGCGCAGTCGGCCCAGCGACTGCGGGGAGAGGCGTCGGGCGAGCTGCTCCAGCAGGTGGACCGTGTCGGCGACGGCGACGGGGTCGTCGGTGCCGAGAGCGGCGCCGACCGCCTCGTCCACGGGCGCCGCGGCGACCTCCGCGCGGCGCCCGGTGACCTCGGGGTTCTGGCG
Organism: Streptomyces sp. NPDC051913; assembly: GCF_044593635.1. Lineage (NCBI taxonomy): Bacteria > Bacillati > Actinomycetota > Actinomycetes > Kitasatosporales > Streptomycetaceae > Streptomyces > Streptomyces sp. NPDC051913. Next base: position 364,474 of record NZ_JBIUCI010000004.1, read on the forward strand.
CAGCAGCGAGCGTCGGCGGTCCGTCGGGTCGGTCGTGGTGAGCACCGAGCCGACCTCCTTCAGCCGGGCCACGCACCCGGAGACCGCGCTCTGCGGCAGACCGGTGCGGGTGGCGACCTCGCCGACCGTGGTGTCGGGGTGGGCGTAGACGTCGAGCATCACGATCAGCATGGAACGCGTGCTGGTGGCCTGCTTGCCGATGCCGTCGGTGGGGATGGCCTCCTCGCCGATCTTCATCAGGGTCCGGCCGAGGAGGAAGAGTTCCGCTCCGTTCATGGAGAGAGGTTACATCCGATCTGATGCATCAGTATTGATGCATCAGAAATGATGGATTAGCTTTGGTGGCGTCACCGCGTCCGACCACCTCTCGAAGGAGCCCGCCATGTCCGCACTCCTGCACGTCCCCGGAGCCGTACTCCACTACGAAGTCCGTGGCGCCGGGCCGCTGTTGCTCGTCGGGCAGAGCGGCGAAGGCGACGCCGACCGCAGTGTCGCGATGGTCGACCACCTCGTCGACACCTGCACCGTGGTGACGTACGACCGTCGCGGTCTGAGCCGCAGCGTCCTCGACGACCCGGCGGCCGGTGCCACGCTCGACCAGCACGTGGACGACGTCCATCGACTGCTCGCCCATCTCACCGACGAGCCCGCCCTGATGGCCGGTTGCAGCATGGGTGCGGTCATCGGACTGCGGCTCGCGCGGCGCCACCCCGGGCAGCTGGCCACGCTCGTGGCCCACGAGCCCGCCATCCCCGGCCTGCTGCCCGAAGCCGAACGGCAGCACGCCCAGGCCGAGTTGGACGAGATGTGCCACGCCTACCGCGAGCACGGCTGGCTCGCCGGAGTGAAGAAGATCGGCGAGATACTCGGTATCGACCCGGCACGGCAGCAGAGCGAACCCGGCGCCCGGCTCGCCCCGTTGGACGCGTCGCGTGAGCCGAACTTCACCTTCTTCTTCGAGTACGACGCCCCGACCATGCGCAACGCCGAACTGGACGCCGACGACCTCGCCGCACTCAAGGCAGGCCCCGTCCGCATCGTGCCCGCGGCCGGGCTCGCCACCCCCAAGGACGTCTTCGACCACCGCTGCGCCGAGGAACTGGCCGCCGGACTCGGCGCGCCCCTCGCGCAACTCCCCGGCGGTCACAACGGCAACATCACCCACCCGAGGGGCTTTGCCGAGGCCCTGCGGCCGCTGCTGGCCGGCTGAGCCGCATACCAGCCATACGAACCCCCGATGGCGATTCGCCGACGCATTTCTTGTTCTGGCCAAACCCCCTCCCTACGCTGCCACCACCGCACTTCGGCGGGACGGAACAAGGGGCTTGGACAATCATGGGTCGACTGGCGGGAAAAATCGCCTTCATCAGCGGAACGGGAGCCGGAATCGGCCGCGCGGCCGCTCAGGTATTCGCGGCTGAGGGCGCGCTGGTATTCGGCTGTGACATTGACGAGGACGGCGCGGCCGAAACCGTGGAAACGGTCGAGAAGGCCGGGGGAGTCATGCGCTCCCTCGCCCCCGTCGACCTGTCCATCGAAGCCGGGGCGCGCGAGTGGATCGACGCCGGGATCGAGGCTTTCGGCGGGATCGACATCCTTTACAACAACGCCTCCGCGCTGCGGAACGGCCCGTTCGAGACGATGCCGGCCGATGACTGGTACTTCACCATCAAGAACGAGCTCGACATCCCGTACTTCTGCACACAGGCCGCCTGGCCGCACCTGATCGCCCGCGGCGGGGGAGCCGTCCTCAACGTGGCGTCGGTGGCCGCCGTACGCGGCGCCCCGTTCATGCCGATGGTGCCGCACGGCGCCGCCAAGGGCGGGGTGCTGGCGATGAGCAAGCACCTGTGCGCGGCCGGCGCCCCCCATCACATCCGCGTCAACACCATCGCCCCCGGCATGACCCGGACCTCCGCCACCGCGCCCTTCCTCGACGACCCGGACGGCCCGAGGGGCCGGCTGGAGGCGCGGATCCCGGTCGGCCGGGTCGGTGAGCCGGAGGACATCGCGCGGGCCGCCGCCTTCCTCTGCTCCGACGAGGCGGCCTTCGTCAACGGCGCGAACCTCATGGTCGACGGCGGCGACAGCGCGATGGCGGGCTGACGTGGACGTGCGCTTCGACCACGTGGGCGTCAACGTACGGGACCTCGACGCCCAAACCGCCTGGTACAAGAGTGCGTTCGGGCTGAAGCCGGTCTTCGAGTTCCACCTCGAAGGCCCCGGCCTCAGCGGCGTCGTCCTGGAGCATCCGCACGGCTGGCGCCTCGAACTGCTGGCCCGCCCGGACTCCCGACCGGGCCTCAAGGCCCCCGACCCGATCACCGCCGTCCTCACCGAGGGATACGGCCACTTCGCGGTCACCACCCCTGAACTCGACCCCGTCCACGCGGCCCTGGTGGCCCATGGAGCGGGCGAGGCCGTCGCACCGGGACCGTCCCCCGAGCCCGGAGTGCGCATGGCCTGGGTCACCGACCCCGAGGGAAATCTCATCGAACTCATAGAGCGACGGAGTACGGAATGACAAGCGTGCTGAAAAGACTCGACAGGGGAACCCTCATAGCCTGCTGTCTGGCCGTGGCCGCCGCACAGCTGTGCATTACCGTGCCCTCGCCCATCAACGGCGAAATACAGGCCGCATTCGGCGCCTCCGGTTCTCAGGTGGCATGGGTGACGTCCGCCTTCATTCTGCCCACCGCGATTCTCGAGCTGAATTTCGGTGTGGTGGGAGACCTGTTCGGCCGTAAAAGGCTTCTGGTGCTCGGTGGATTCGTCCTCGCACTCGGTGAGCTGCTGAACGCGACCTCCCAGAACATCGAGATGCTGTGGATCGGCCAGGCCCTGGCCGGTATCGGTGCCGCCGCGCTCTTCCCCAGTTCCCTCGCGGTGATCGCGGCCGCCACCCCGGACGAGAAGGACCGGGCGAAGGCCGTCTCCACCTGGGCGCTGAGCATTTCCCTCGCCTCGGCCGTCGGCCCGCTGTCCTCCGGTGTGCTCGCCACCGTCGCCGACTTCCGCTGGGCGTTCGTACCGCCGGTCGTCCTCGGACTGATCGTCGGCGTCTCCAGCTGGTTCCTGGTCACCGACTCCAAGGCCCCCGAGGGCCGCGCCCTGGACTGGCCCGGCCAGATCACCGTAGCCGTCGGTCTGACCGCTCTGCTCTGGGGCATCATCGAGGGCGGCGAGCGCGGCTGGAGCAGCCCGGCGATCGTCGGCACCCTGTCCCTCGCCGCGGTGGCCCTGGCCGCCTTCGTCGTCGTGGAGAAGCGCGCCGACTCGCCCATGTTCAACTTCGACCTGCTGAAGATCCCGTCGTTCGCGGCGGCGGCCGTGGTGGCGCTGGCCGGCATGTTCGGCTTCATCGGCACCGCCTACTGCGTGTCCATCCGGCTCGGCGCGGTCATGCACCTCAGCGCGCTCAAGGCCGGAATGCCGTTCGTGATCCTTCAGCTGATCCCGCTGCTCCTCGCGCCCGTCCTGAGCCGGATGCTCACCCGGGTGGAGCCGCGCCTGCTGCTGGTCGGCGGACTGCTGCCGATGGCCGCCGGTCAGTTCTGGATCGCCGCCCTGCCCATCACCACCACCTCCCTGGCCGCCTTCATCGGCCCGGTGCTGCTGCTCGGCATCGGCTTCATCTGCGTGGTGTCCTCGCTCACCTCGGCCGCCGTCAACGCCGTACCGCTCAACATGACCGGCATGGCCTCCGGCGCGACCAGCCTGGTCCGCGAGTTCGGCCAGGGTCTCGGCCCCGCCGTGATCAGCACGGTCGCGATGAGCCTCGCGTCCTCGGCTCTGGTGGGCAAGCTGTCCGGAGCGGACGCGGGCATGGAGGCGGCGGCAGGACCGCTGGCCGTCGTCAACGCCGGCAGCGACAGCGCCCGCGCCGCCGCCCAGGACGCCCTCGCCCACGGCATGGCCGTCGGCGTGGTCATCTGCGGCTGCGCCTCCCTGCTCGGCGCGGTGGTCACCCTGCTGCTGGTCCGCAAGAACAGCGCCCGCTCGACGGTCGACGCGGCGGTGCAGCCCGCGGCCGTCTGACCGACAGACAGCGAGAAGGGGCCGGGGCGACAAGCCCCGGCCCCTTCGCGTGTCACGCGCCCGGTGCGTCCAGCGCGTTCGTGATCGCCTTCACCCCGCCGTGCGCCGCGTACCCGCCGTCGACCGTGATCTCCGCGCCGTTCACGTACGACGACTCGTCCGACAGCAGATAGACCACCAGCGGCGCCACCTCGTCGACCCTGCCCGGACGTCCCTGCGGGGTCATCGCCAGATGGGCCTCGACGAACACCGGGTTCGCGGTGGCCATCAGGGGCGTCTCGATGTAGCCGGGGTGGATGACATTGGTACGGATGCCGCGGGGCGCCAGCTCCAGCGCCGCCACCTTGGACAGTCCGCGCAGGGCCCACTTGCTGGCCGTGTAGGCGACCGCGTGGTGCGCGGTGAGCCCGGCCACCGAGCCGACGTTGACGATGGCGGAGCCCGGCGGCATCAGCGGGGTCAGGGCCTGGATGCCGAGGAGGGCGCCCGTGGTGTTGACCGCGAACGCCCTCTCCCAGTCGGCGAGGTCCACCTCGCCGAGGCGGGCCCGCATCGGGATGCCCGCGTTGTTCACCAGCCCGTGCACGACGTCGAGGCCGCCCCTGAGGGCGGCCCAGTCGTCCGGCGAGGACACGTCCAGATGGTGGTAGCGGACGTCGAGGCCGTCGGCGCGCAGGGCCGCGGCGAGCTTCTCGCCCGGCTCGTCCAGGACGTCGGTCGCGACGACCGTGGCGCCCGCCCGGGCGGCCGCCGTCACCTCCGCGGCTCCCTGGCCCTGTGCGGCTCCGGTGACGACGACGGTACGGCCCTGAAGACGCGTTCGGCTCACGGCTCCTCCTGCGGTGGTTCGGGATGTCTCCCGTCCACGCTAGGAAGCGACGGTCAGCTCCGGAAACGCGTGTTCACCATGGCTGTCATCCACGGCGGCGATCTCCTCGCAGAGCGAGGCGCCGATCCGCCGGACCGTCTCCCGGAGCCAGCGATGCGCCGGGTCGGAGTGCCGGTTGTGGTGCCAGTACATGGCCTCCACCAGCGGTACGTCCGGGAACGGCGTCGGTACGACGGCACACCGCGCGAAGGACTCGTAGCGCCGGGCCAGCCGCTCGGGCACCAGGGTGACCAGATCGGTCCCGCCGACCAGGAACGGCAGCACGTTGAAGCCGGGGGTGCTGACCTGCACCTTCGGCGTGATGCCGAGGGTCTCCAGCTGGCGGTCGGCGGGCGTCAGCTTGCCGATGGCGCACGCCGCGTGCGGCATCTCCGCCAGGTCGCGCAGGGTGAGCCGGCCGTCGACCAGACGGGGGTTGTCGGGGTCGACCAGACACACGAACCGGTCGTGCATCACCGTCTCGCTGACCCCCGGCAACTGGTAGCCGAGCGGCACGATCATCAGATCGTGGCAGCGCAGATGCGTCTCGGTCTCCAGCTGCCCGACGACGATCGGGTGGAAGTCGATACGGACCCCCGGCGCCTCCTCGGCGATGACCCGCAGCAGGGGCTCCACGAGCACCGTCATCACATAGTCGGACATCACCACCGAGAACCGCTGCCGACTGCGGGTCGGGTCGAAGTGCCTGGTCAGCGACAGGGCCTCCGCCGCCTTGTGCAGGGAGGACTGGACGACGGGCAGCAGCCGCTCGGCCAGCGGGGTCAGCTCGTACTCCCGGCCCACCCGCACCAGCAGCTCGTCGTTGAAGTGCCGGCGCAGCCGGGCCAGCGAGCCGCTCATCGCGGACTGGCTGGTGGACAGGCGCACACCGGCGTGCGTGACGTTCTTCTCCTCCAGGAGTGCTTCCAGTGCCACCAGAAGATTGAGATCGATCGCTCCGAGTCCCACGGATGCCCCTTCCGGCCGCGTCTTTGAAGCCTGGTTCCGGAGCGTAGACAACGCTCCGCCCCCGAGGAAGAGCTCGGGGGCGAACTCACAGGGATGCGATAAGAACCATGTGAGCGGTGAATACGTGCAGGTCAGCCGTGGGCTAGGGGGCGCGGCGTCCGGCCGCGCCTGCGGGCCCGGGGCAGATACACGTCACAGCGCCCCGGCACGATCCGGTTGCTGAGCGTGCCCAGCCGCTCCACGCTCAGCGTCACCTCGTCGCCCGGCTTCAGGGGTGGCGGCGTCCGTTCCCCGAGGCGCCCCCAGAACTCGGCGAGCGCGCCCCAGCCGCACGTGCCGGACCCGAGGACGTCCCCCGGGCGGACCCAGGCGTCCCGGGAGGCGTAGGCGACCATCTCCTCGAACGTCCAGGACATGTGGGCGAGGCTGTCCCGGCCGATGAGCTCCCCGTTGAGGGTGACCGTCATCGCCAGGTCGAGGAACCCGTCGGCGTCCCGCCGGTCCGCCACCTCGTCGGCGGTGACCAGGTACGGGCCGAGCGTGTTGGCGAAGTCCTTGCCCTTGGAGAAGCCGAGCCCCAGCTGCTTCTCCGGCTTCTGGAGGTCCCGCGCCGACCAGTCGTTGAAGACCAGGTAGCCCACGATGTGCTCCCGGGCCTGCTCCGGCGTGAGATCACGCCCGGCGCGTCCGATCACCGCGCCGACCTCCAGCTCGAAGTCGAGCACCGAGCATCCGGCGGGGATCGGCACGTCGTCGTCCGGGCCGTACCCCGCGTGGGGGTTGGTGAAGTAGAACGCGGGCGCCCGGTACCACTCCTCCGGTACGTGCTCAAGCCCGTCCAGCGACTTCGACACGCCCTCGATGTGCGCCTCGAAGCCGACGAAGTCCCGGATGGACGGCGGCTTGAGGGGAGGCAGCAGCCGTACCTGATCGACCGTCAACGCGCTGGCCCGGCGCAGAGCTTCATCGCCCACACTGTGCAGTGCCTCGCCCTCGATCAGCTCCAGCACACTCGCCGGCAGCGGATGGACCACCCCGTCCCGCACCACACCGGCGTGCTCCACGCCCTCGTACTCGTATGTCGCGAAACGCATCGCTCACTGCTCCCAGTGGTTGGAGTTGGTGACGGTCCCGGCGCTCAGATGGCCGGCGAAGAGGTCCTTCGGGTCCCGTGCGGCCCGGATCTCCTGGAGCCGCCGCCACTGGGCGTCGCCCATGAACCTCAACTGCCGCACGGTGAAGTCGGAGTCGCCCAGGTACTGGCCCGCGGTCACCGGCCGCATGGCCGCCATCGCCCCGTCCAGCCAGGTGCGCAGCTCCGCGTCGCGCTCGGGCTCGTCGTGGACGACGTAGGTGGCGCAGTAGATCTCCGACTGCAAGGAGAAGGCCATGTCGGGGAGTGGGCGGAGCGGTGCCATGGAGAACCAGATGGTGAAGGTCTGTCGGGTGGGGTGCTCGGTGAACGCCCTGCGGATCGCCGGGACGACGTCCTCCGCCGGGCCGGTCAGCCAGGCGTTGTCGACGAGATAGCGGTGGCCCTCGGGGTTGGCGGTGCGCTGGCCGTCCAACTGCTCGGCGAGTGTCGTGGGTTGAGCCTCGACGCGGAACAGGGCGCGGTCCGCGTACGGGTTGGCGTGCAGCGGAGCCAGGGCCTCGGCGGCCTCTTCCGGGGTGTCCGTCATCGACACGCCCGTCACCAGCAGCACCGGCCCGTCCAGGTCGGGCGGGGTCTGGGTGAGGGCGACGATCTCGACCAGGTCCGAGACCGTGTGGTGCATGCCGTGCAGCCAGGTCATGACCTCGTCGAAGAGGTCCAGCGGGTAGGCGTGCACGGTGTGGGCCAGATGTCGCGGCAGGGGGCGGGTGCGCAGATGGAAGCGGGTGACCACGCCGAAGAAGCCGGGCCCGGCGCCGCGGGCCGCCCAGTAGAGGTCGCTGTTCCGCGTCTCGTCGGCGCGCACCAGCTCGCCCTCGGCGGTGACGACGTCGATCGCGACGATGTTCTCCGCCGCCCAGCCCCAGCCCCGCGCGTTCCAGCCCTGCCCGCCCTGGAGCAGGAAGCCGCCGATGCCGACGGAGGGGCAGTGCCCGCCGTTGAAGAAGCGGCCGAACTCGCCGAGGTACGGGTTGAGTTCGTCGCCGCCCTTGACGCTGGGCGTCGCCGTCACGATCCCAGTGTGCGGGTCGTACACCATCTCGCGGAAGTGACCGAGGTCGATGAGCAGCGCGTTGCGGCGCACCGACCAGGCGGCCCAGCTGTGGCCGCCGGAGCGGACGGCGACCTGCCAGCCGCGTTCCAGCGCGAGCCGTACGCCCTCCACGACGTCCTGCTCGGTGTGCGCTTCGAGGACGGCGGCGGGCAGTCGGTCGGCGGGGCGGCGGGCGTTGAAGACGCGGCCGAGGCAGACCTCCTCGAAGTCGGGGTCGTCGGGGAGGTGGAGCGTCCCGGTGAACATGTTCGTCCTCACTTCACGGCGATCGGGTTGACGGGCGCGCCCACCGCGCCGGTCACCGGCAGCGGGGCGGCGACCAGCAGGAACTCGTGGACACCGTCGGCCGCGCAGTCCTCGGCGAGCGCCTCCAGGTCCCACATCTCGCCCAGCGGCAACCCCATGTTGGGGATCGCGATCTGATGCAGCGGGGACATCGCCGGCTCGGGGAACTCGTACGGGCGGACCTCCAGGCCCCAGGTGTCGGAGGCGATCGCGGCGATCTCGGTGCGGTGCAGCCAGCCGAGGGTGGTGAAGGACAGGCCGGGCGCGTCACCGGCCGCGTAGGTGCCCCACCCGCCGAGGCGTCGCACCCGGCCGAGCTGGCCGGTACGGACGAGGACCAGGTCGCCGCGGCGGACCGTGGACGTGGCGCCCTGCGCCTCGATGGTGGCGCGCAGATGCTCCTCCAGGATGGGGAAGCCGTCCGGGAGTTCGCCGTTCGCGTCGCCGACCGCGCGGCCCACGTCGAGCAGGACACCGCGCCCGGTGAAGGCGTCCCGCATGTGCTCGATGCCGGTGACGGAGTCCCCGTCGCCGTTGACGATGGTGCACGGGCGGCCGTTCCAGGCCCGCTTGTTGTCGTAGATGTGGCCCAACCCGTCCCACTGGGTGGAGGCCTGGAGGGGCATCACGACGTGGTCGTCGGCGCCGCCGAAGCCGTGCGGGAAGCCCTGCGTCCCGGCCGCCGCGTCGGAGCCGGTGTCCTTCATGTAGTGGACCGGGTTGATCCGGCCGCGGAAGCCGCGCTGCGGACCGTCCTCGTTGAACTCCAGCGCCAGGGAGAAGGGCCGTCCGCGTCGGACCAGACCGGCCGCGTGGGCGCGGATCGCGTCGTCGATGAAGTTGAGCGTGCCGAGCACGTCGTCCTCACCCCAGCGCCCCCAGTTCCGGTAAGCGGCACGGGCTTTGGCCAGCTCCTCCTCGATCGGTCCCAGAGTCATCGCGTACGTCCTTTCAGCAGCAGGTCGAGGGCGTTGCCCCCGGCGACGGCGGCCCGGTCGGCCGGGGAGAGGCCGGCGGCGTCAAGGCGGGCCACCGGATCGTCGACGCCCATGTCGAAGGGGTGGTCGGTGCCGAGGACGACCCGGTCGGCGCCCACCTCCTCGACCAGGTGGCGCAGGGCGCGCGGGGTGTAGACGAGCGCGTCGAACCACATGCGGCGCAGATAGGCGCTGGGCGGCTCGGCACAGCCGCGCGCGTCCCGCCGTACCCGCCACGCGTGGTCGGAGCGTGCGATGTACGTCGGCAGATAGCCGCCGCCGTGCGCGGCGACCAGCTTCAGCCTGGGGAAGCGGTCGAGGACGCCGGTGAAGATCAGATGGGAGAGGGCGACCGCGGTCTCGACCGGCTGGCCGACCGTGTTGCCCAGGTAGTGGGTGGCGAGCCGGGCGCCGAGGGAGCAGCCCCACGGGTGGACGAACACGACCGCGCCCAGCTCCTCGGCCTTGTGCCACACGGGGTCGTGGACGGGGTCGGCGAGTTCGCGGCCGTCGACGGTGGTGGACACGCTGACCCCGTACAGACCGTGCTCGGTGACGGCCCGGTCGAGGAGGGCGACCGCCAGGTCGGGGTGCTGGAGGGGGATCGTGCCGAGCCCGTACAGCCGGTCCGGGGCCTCGGCGCAGTGCGCGGCGACGGCCTCGTTGGTGGTGCGGGCGAGGTCGAGGGCCAGGTCCGGGCCGGCCCAGTAGTGGTGCATCGGCATCGGGCCGACCACCTGGACGTCGACTCCCATCGCGTCGAGGTCGGCGAGGCGCGCCCCGATGTCCGTCAACCGCCGGGAAAGACCCTGGAGTTGGGCCTGGTTCACCGCCAGCGACTCGGGGGAGTGGGCGCGCTGCTCCGCCGCCAGCTCGGCGGCCAGCCCCGGTGTGCCGGCGACCAGGGCGTCGGCGGCCGGGACCGCGAGATGGCCGTGGAAGTCGACGACCGGCGTGCTCATGCCGCCGCCGTCAGCGACTGAAGGGTCTCCGACATGATGCGGGCCGGGTCGGCGCCCGGTGTGCCCGGGTGGATCTCCCACTCGGCGAGGCGCAGCGAGTTCTCCAGGACCATCCGCACCCGGGGCAGCCGCCGGGTCATGAACTCGCCCAGGGCCCGCTCCACCGGCTGCTCCCCGGTGACCAGCTCCGCGAGCAGCACCGCGTCCTCCATGCACATCGCGGCGCCCTGCGCGATCAGCGGCGGGCAGGCGTGCGCGGCGTCGCCGACCACCATCACCCGGCCCCGGTGCCACGGCTCGTCGACGAGGACCGCCTCGATCCAGCGGTAGTCCACCGCGGTGTCGTCGGGCAGCGAGGCGACGACCTCGCCCCACAGACCGCCGTAGCCGGCGCCGCGCTCGCGCAGCAGTGCCAGCGGGGCGCGCGGGCCGACGAGGGAGGCGTCCAGGTTCTCGTCGAGGAGGTAGGCGTAGCACTGGTCGGGGGAGATGGGGCTGTAGCCGGCCTTGAAGCGGGGGCCGCCGTAGTACACCTCGGCGCAGTCCATCTGCGGCGGGCGGTGTCCGACGACGCGGAAGATGGACATCCCGACGGGGTGGGGCTTCGTCCCGATGCCGATGAGGCCGCGCATCGCCGAGTTGATGCCGTCGGCGCCCACCACCAGGTCGTAGCGCCCCGTCGAGCCGTCCGTGAAGGTGACGTCCACGTGGTCGGCGGACTGGTCGAGCCGCTCGACGCTCAGGCCCAGCCGGACGGTGACGCCATGGTCGTACACGGCGTCGCACAGCGCGTTCTGGAGGTCGGAGCGCAGGGCACCGGCCGTCGACGGCAGGTCGGGGCCGCCTGTGTGCGGGGTGTCCAGCTGGACGATCAGCCCGCCGTCGGCGCGGCGCAGCCGCATGATGTCGAAGGGCACCGCCCGCCTGAGCACCCGGTCCAGCACCCCCACCGAGCGCAGCGCCTTGAGCGCGTTGCCCTGCACGGTGATGCCGTGTCCCACCCCGAACCACTGGGGCGAGATCTCGACGAGCTCGACGTCGGCGCCGCGCTGGGCGAGCGCCAGGGACAGCACGCTTCCGGTGATGCCGCCGCCGACGACGAGCACCTTGTGTACGGGCATGGGGGATCCTTGCGAACGTGGGAAGGGACGGGGTCAGCGCGGGCTGACTTGGTGGTAGTGCGCGACGGCCGGCGGCTCGGCGAAGAACGGTCCGACCAGCGCGCGCCACCGCTGGAACCGCTCGGACTCCCGGAAGCCCGTCATATGGGCCTCGACGGACTCCCAGCCGACCAGCAGCAGGAACACCCGCGGTCGTTCCTCGCAGCGCAGCAGCTCGGCCCACCGGAATCCGTCGGCCTCGGCCAGCACCAGCCGCGCCTTGCCGAAGACCTCCTGGAACTCCTCCTCCCGGCCGGCCTCGACGGTCAGCCGGGCATGCTCGACGACCATGGCGATCTCCTTGCTTCAGGGGTGCTCCGAGCCTGGTCGGCGGGGTGTGCGCGGTCAACGGATCGAGGCATCGGCAAGGGGGACGTCATGCATCCCGTACGGCGATGGAGGCGCAGCTCAGCGCGGACGCGGGCCGGTGATGGCAGGCATCGTGAACGGCCATTTCCGCCGCGCCCGCGACATGCCTAGCGTCGAAGCCGAGCCGTCACCGTTCCCACGACTCCCGTCCCGACCTGGAGAGCGCCCGTGCCCGATCCCCTGCCCACCCACGCCGGACCGTTCGCCCTCGGCACGTTCCGCTTCGCCGCCGAGCCCTTCCCCGGCCTGGTCACCGGCGCCCGAGTGCGCGACCTCTCCGACCTGGTGCCGTCCACCAGGGCTCTCGTCGAGCACTGGGACCACTGGCTGCCCCGGCTCGGCGACCTGGCCGACGGCACCTGGTACGACCTCGCCGACCTGGAGGTCCTCGCTCCGATCGAGCCGGGCCAGATCCTGCAGAGCGGCGCCAACTACCGCAAGCACGTGGTCGATCTGGTCGCCGCCGAGAAGGAGAGCGTGCACGGCGCCACCCCCGAGGAGGCGCGCGCCGACGCCGAGCAGATGATGGACGAGCGGATACGTCAGGGCGTGCCGTACGTCTTCCTGGGCTCGCCGCGCGCGATGTGCGGCCCCTACGACGACATCGTCCTGCCCGCACTCGGCGAGCAGCACGACTGGGAGCTCGAACTCGCCCTCGTCATAGGGAAGTCGGGCCGGAACATCCCCGCCGCCGAGGCCATGGCGTACGTCGCCGCGTACACGATCTGCAACGACCTCACCACCCGCGACCGCCTCTACCGGCCCGACCTCAAGGCCATCGGCACCGACTGGTTCACCGCCAAGAACGCCGACACCTTCCTGCCGACCGGCCCCTTCCTGATCCCGGCGGCCTTCGTCGGCGACCCCGCCGACCTGCGGATCACCCTGCGCCACAACGGAGTCGTCCGGCAGGACGAGTCGACCAAGGACATGATCTTCGACATCCCCCGGCTGATCGCCTACGTCTCCACGACGACCACCCTGCGCCCCGGCGACCTGCTGCTCACCGGCTCACCGGCCGGAAACGGCGCCCACTGGGGCGTCTTCCTCACCCCTGGTGACGTCGTCGAGGCGGAGATCACGGGCCTCGGCCACCAGCGCAACACCGTCAGGAGCCACGCATGAGCTTCCAGCCCATCACCCATCTGCGCCATGTCGACCTGGCCGTACCGGACTTCGCGAAACAGCGCGCCTTCTACGGCGGCACCTGGGGGCTGACGGAGGTCGCGGGCGACAGCGGGATCGCCTTCTTCGCCGCGGAGGGCAGCCCCGAGCAGTACGTCGTCCGCATCCGCGAGGACCAGCGCAAGCGGATGGACCTGGTCGCCTTCGGAGCCGTGTCACCGGCCGCCGTGGACGAACTCCATGTCCGGCTCGGCCGTGCCGGGGTCCGACTCATCGATGAGCCGGGGGTGTTGGACACGCCGGGCGGCGGCTACGGCTTCCGGTTCTTCGACCCGGACGGCCGGGTCGTGGAGGTGTCCGCCGACGTCGCCACCCGTACCCACCGCAAGATCGAGGAGCGCGAGGCGATCCCCGTACGGCTCTCGCACTGCGTGGTCAACTCCCAGGACCCGGCAGGCCTCAGGGACTTCTACGTCGAGCACCTGGGCTTCCGGCTCACCGACACCCTGTACTCCACGCACATGGGCGACCTCATGTACTTCCTGCGGTGCAGTCCCCTGCACCACTCCTTCGCCATCGCCCGCGGCCCCCATGTCTCCCTGCACCACGCCTCGTTCGAGATGCGCGGCGTCGAGGAGTACATGCGCGGCACCGGACGCGCGCTGCGCGCCGGGACCCGGCTCACCTGGGGGCCGGGGCGGCATCTCGCGGGCGACAACACCTTCTCCTACTTCCACGACCCGCACGGCAACACGGTGGAGTACACCACCGAACTGGCCGTCCTCGAAGAGGACCTGTGGCACCCCGGCCGCCATGACGTGGACGACCCGATCACCCAGGACCAGTGGGGCACCGCCGACCCGATGAGCGAGTCGGTCGCCGAGGAGCAGTTCAACGACCCCGACGTGCTCTTCGTGGCCCCGCCCGTCTGAACAACCATCAGCAGAAAGGCCGCAGTTGTGGCAGAGATCCTGAAGCACGCCGTCCCCAAGGCAGAGGTGGCCGCCTCCCTCGACCAGGTGCGCGAGACCGTCGAGGGCGTCATCGCGGACATCCGCGAGCGCGGCGACGAGGCCGTGCGGGAGTACTCCGAGAAGTTCGACGACTGGAGCCCCGGTTCCTTCCGGCTCTCCGCCGAGGAGGTGGAGAAGATCGTCGCGTCGGTGCCGGAACAGGTCATCGCCGACATCCGGTTCGTGCAGGACCAGGTCCGCGCCTTCGCCCGCCGGCAGTTGGACTCCATGGGGGAGTTCGAGGTGGAGACCCTGCCGGGCGTGCGGCTCGGCCAGAAGCACATCCCCGTGCAGGCGGCCGGCGCCTACATCCCGGGCGGCCGTTACCCGCTCACCGCGTCCGCCCACATGACCATCGTCACCGCCAAGGTCGCGGGCGTGCCCCGGGTCGTCGCGTGCACGCCGCCGATCCGCGGGGAGATACCGGCCGCCACGGTCGCCGCGATGCACCTCGCCGGCGCCGACGAGATCTGGCTCCTCGGCGGGGTCCAGGCCGTCGCCGCGATGGCCGTCGGCACCGACTCCATGCAGCCGGTGAACCTCATCGCCGGGCCCGGCAACGCCTATGTCGCCGAGGCCAAGCGGCAGTTGTTCGGGGAGATCGGCATCGACCTGTTCGCCGGGCCGACCGAGATCCTCGTGCTCGCCGACGACGACGCCGACCCGTTCGTCTGCGCGGTCGACCTCCTCTCGCAGGCCGAGCACGGCCCCGACTCCCCGGCCGTCCTCATCACCACCTCCCGCGAGGTCGCCGAGAAGACGATCGCCGAGGTCGAGCGGCTCCTGCCCGGCATGCCGACCCGTGACTACGCGGAACCCGCCTGGCGCGACCACGGCCAGGTGCACGTCGTCGACACGATCGAGGAACTGTACGCACTGGCCGACGAGTTCGCCTTCGAGCACGTCGAGGTGCTGACCGCCGAGCCGCGTCTGGCGCTGGAACGCATGACCCAGTACGGCGCCCTGTTCCTCGGCGAGGGCACCTGTGTCTCCTTCGGTGACAAGGTCATCGGCACCAACCACGTCCTGCCGACCCGGGGCGCGGCCCGCTACACCGGTGGGCTGTGGGTGGGGAAGTACCTCAAGACGGTGACGTACCAGGAGGTCACCGACACCGGGTCCAGGGCGCTGCTCGGCCGGCTGTGCGGGCGCGCCTCCCGGGTGGAGCTGTTCGAGGGGCACGCCCGCTCCGGCGACGTACGGGCCGCGAAGGCCGCCGGTGACGCGCTGCCCTGGAACACCGAGTGAGCCTGCACGGGCGTACCGCCCTGGTCACCGGCGGGGGAGGGCCGTTGGGACGGGCGTTCGCGCGCGCCCTCGCGGACGCCGGGGCCGCTCGGATCGTCCTCGTCGGGCGCAGTGAGCGGGCACTGAAGGAGGCGGCCGAGCTCATGGGCGAGGTCGCGCGGACGGCCGTGTGCGATGTCTCCGACCCGGACTCCGTACGCGCCCTGGCCGACGAAGTCGCTGACGAGTACGTGTCGTTGCTCGTCAACAACGCCGGTGTCGCAGGACCCGTGAAGCCGCTTGTCGACATCGCGCCGGACGAGTGGGACGACGTGTTCGCCGCCAACGTCCGCGGCGTGTACCTCATGTGCCGCGCCTTCCTGCCGCCGATGATCGAGGCAGGCCGGGGTGACATCGTCAACGTCGCCTCGGTCAGCGGGAAGCGGCCGCTGCTGAACCGCACCCCGTACGCCGCCTCCAAGATGGCGCTGCTCGGCCTGACCCGCACCCTGGCCGGGGAGGTGGGGCCGCGGGGCGTCGCGGTCAACTCCCTCTCCCCGGGGCCGGTTCGCGGGCCGCGCATGGATCGCAACTTCCGCCTCACGGCCCAACTCACCGGCTGCACGGTCGAGGAGGCCGAACGCGACTTCACCTCCCGGTCCGCGCTCGGCCGGCTGGTGGAGGAGCACGAGGTCGCTCAGGCCCTGGTGGCGATGCTGGCCATGCCAGGGCTCTGCGGGGCCGACATCGACCTGTCGGCGGGGATGGTCGCGCCCGCGTGAGGGGCAGCTGTCGCCACCCTGTGTGATCGCCATGAAGTGGGCCGTGCGATCTGAGGCATCGGGTTCCAGGATGTCTCCGCACGGCCCCTATTGCCTGTTGAGGCAGGCTGCTTCACTCCTTCCAGCGCACCGCAAGGTGCCCTCGCCCAGGCCGTCGTGACCATCTGCCGACGGTGGGCCATCACGCTGCGCGACGGCGCACTCGAACCCTCGGAAGGCAAGCAATGACGCTGATCACCCGACGCTCGGTCCTGATCGCCGGTACGGCCACGGCCGGCGCCGTCCTGCTCCCGACGGCCACCGCCACGGCCGGTACGTCGACGAGGACCGGCCAGAAGATCACGGTCGCCTCCGGAGAGACCTACGAACTCTCCACCACGACCCGCGTGACCGAGTTGTCCATCGCCGAGGGCGGCATCATCGCCGCCCCCGACGGGCACAGCCTCTCCCTGACCGTCGACGGCGTCGAGACCGGCCAGGCCCTGACCGAGACGGGCGGCACCGCGACCCTCATCAAGTCCGGCACCTACCGTGGTGACGTCGTCCTCACGGTCACCGAGGCCAACGACATCACCTACGAGACCCTGACCTTCCCCTTCCGGCAGGCCGTGTACGTGGACGCCGACGGAGTCGACCGCGACAAGTCCGTCCTGACGGCCGTGCAGGGCGGCAAGCTCACCGACACCCTCGCGAAGAGTGTGTCGATCACGTCCACGGGTGAGTGCTTCGACGGCGTGTTCGTCCAGGACGCCGCCTACACGCTGCGGAACCCGACCATCTCCCTGACCGGCAACGGCCGTTGCGACTTCGCCGGCTACGGCGCCGCGGTCGTCGGCGACGGCTCCGGCACCAAACTGGTGGTGGACGGCGCCCGGATCGACACCAAGGGCGTGGTCCGTACGACCGTCATCGCCAACGACGGCGCCAACGTGGTCGTGAAGAACTCCCGCCTGCGCGCCCGCAACGGCGTCCTGCCGGCCGACTACCAGGCCACCGTCGAGACCCCGTACATGCAGTCCGTGCCGTGGATGCTGGGCCTCGACGGCAACGTCCGCGCCACCAACCTCATCGGGGCGGGCACCAAGGCGACGTACATCAACTCCACCGTCTTCTCGGAGACCTGGGGTGCCCTGTCGGTCGAGGGCGGCAAGGCGCTGAAGCTGACCGTGCTGGGCAGTCACATCGGCAACACCGGCGACTACGGCTACGGCACCTACGCCATCGGCGACGCGACCGTACGGGTCCTGGGCTCCCGGTTCGACGTCGGCTCCTACGCGACGATCATCGCGGGCCCGGCCGCCGTGGTGCACTACGGCGACAGCACCCGGACGGCCGTGGCCGCGCTCAACGACGAACTCGAACTGGGGCTGTCCAGCGCCGAGTTGAAGAGTGTTCCGGTCACCAACACCGTCGTGAACTCGGGCCGCTTCGGCTACATGTTCTTCGGCGCCGGCACTCTGACCCTCGACGGCGGCACGGTCATCAACTCCGAGCGCGCCACCTTCCTCAACAAGGGCCAGCAGACCGCGATCACCGTCGACGGTTCCGAGGGGGCGAGGCTCAACCCGGCGGACGGGATCATCCTCCAGATGATCGAGCTGGACGACCCGGGCCCGGTCATGACCGACGGCAAGATGCTCAACACCGGCGTCTACACCGAACCCACGACCGACCCGACGACGGACACCACCTTCGACGTCACGACCGCCCACTCCACCGACGGCGCCGCCACCTTCACCTCCATCAAGCTGAAGGGCGACTTCTACAACGGCATGCGCAAGGGCAAGAACATGGTCCTCACCTTCGAGGACGCCACCGTCGAGGGCGTCATCTCCGCTACCCGGACCAAGCACCGCGTCCCGACGATCGACGCCTCGACCTACTACGAGCTGGGCATCGTGACCAACACCGTCCAGCCGGCCGTCAACAACGGCGTCGTGGTGTCGCTGGGCAGCGGCTCCACCTGGACGGTCACCGGAACGTCGTACGTCACCGCCCTCACCGTCGCCGCCGACGCCGCGGTCAAGGCGCCGCGCGGCAAGTCCCTCACCGTGACGGTCGACGGCACGGCCACGACCGTCACACCGGGCCGGACGTACACCGGCGCCGTCACGCTCACCGTCGCCTAGGAAGGCGGAGCGGGCGCGGCCGTCACGTCAGCCGCGCCCGGGCCTCCTTCTCGATCTGTTCGAACTGGGCGCCCATGGCCTCCGCCAAGGCCTGGGCGCCCGAGAGCGGGCGGACCATGACCATGAACTCGTCGATCAGACCGTCCTCGTTCACATGCAGGAAGTCGCAGCCGGTGAGCTCGCGGTCGCCGACCCGCGCGGTGAAGACGAGCGCGTGGTTCTCGCCGTCCGTCCCCTCGATCTCACGCACGTAGCGGAAGTCCTCGAAGACCCGCGACACCCCGCGCAGGATCGCGGCCGTGATCGCCTTGCCCGGGTACGGCTTGAAGACCACCGGGCTGGTGAACACCACGTCCTCCGCCAGCAGCGCCTCGACGGCATCGAAGTCCCATGCCTCGACGGCCTCACGGAAAGCGCGCATCCGACCTCATCTCATAGTCAATTTGTTGAGTAGGTGTGGATGAGGCTAGACCCCGATCGACCGCATGTCCATGGGGGCAGGCCGGTGCTCGCCTAAGCTGACGCGATGTTCAGCCCCGAAGGCCCGAGCCTGCGCGAACTCGCCGTCCAGGCCCTGTCGTCCGTGGAACACGGCTACGACCTGTTCGCCCCGAAGTTCGACCACACGCCCTTCCGCACCCCCGACTCCGTGCTGGACTCCGTCGCGAAGGCGCTGGCCCGCGGCGGCCGCTTCGACGCCGGCCTCGATCTGTGCTGCGGCACGGGTGCCGGCGTGGAGGTGCTCGCGCGGGTCTGCCGGCAGAGCGTCACCGGCGTCGACTTCAGTGCGGGGATGCTGGCCGTGGCACGCGACCGCGTACGGCCCCGCGACGCCGGCCCGCGGGTCGACTGGGTGCGCGGGGACGCCAGGGCCCTGCCGTTCGGCCCCGCCTTCGACCTCGTCGTCAGCTTCGGGGCCTTCGGGCACTTCCTGCCGCGCGAGCTTCCGGGGCTCTTCGGTCAGGTCCGCTCCGTGCTGCGGCCGGGAGGTCGCTTCGTCTTCCCGGTGGTCGCGCCGCCCCGCCCCCTGTCGCTCGGCTACTGGATGCTGCTGGGCTTCGACCTGGTCATGCGGGTGCGCAACGCGGTGTGGCGACCTCCGTTCGTCATGTACTACCGGGCCTTCCGGCTGGGGGAGGTGCGCCGGGAACTGGAGGCCACCGGGTTCCGTGTCGACCTGGCGGCCCTGCCGGAGTTCGGGCGGCGCGGCGACGGGAGCCCGCGCGTGCGCATGGTGGTGGCGAGCCTGCCGCGCTGAGGGGCGGGGGCCGGTTGCGGGGAGGGTCGGCCCCCCGCCCCAGGTTCCCCGCCGATACGGTCACCGAGCGGCTGGATTCGGCGGGGTCGGCGGCCCAGTGGTGCTTCCGTCGGCCGGCAGGGTGAACTCATAGACCAGCGCGTCCTGTTGGGGCTCCAGTACCAGGTCGGTGATCTCCAGCGGGCGGGCGTACTGGTCGTGCACCCGCCGGGTCACTCGGACCGACGGCGTGTCCGCGAGCGGGGTGATGGAGTCGCGGTGGTGCAGGGTCAGCCCCGCCCGTCGCATCCAGTCGTACGCCCGCCCCAGCTGGGCCGCGGTGGTGCCGTCGGCCCGGTCCCGGTAGCGGCCCAGCTCCTCGACCTCGGCCAGCGCCACCGCGGAGAAGGACGTCACGGCCGTGCGGTGGCCGCCGGTGCCGGCCGACTCGTAGCGGTGCACGAGGGTCGGCCGGTGCGGGGCGAGCCCCAGCGCCTCGGCGTGCCCGGGTGGCGGGGTCTCCCAGGCGACGGTGGCTCGGTCGGCGGCGCGGGTGTGCGCGGCGCCGACCGGGAACGCGAGCGCGGACGGCGTCCGGACCGGTTCGTTCGGCAGCGCGGCATGGCTGCCGCGCCGGTCGGTGGCGACCAGACCGCTGCGCCGCAGCACCTCGAGGGCCTGCCGTACGGTCTCTCTGCTGACGCCGAAGTGCTCCGCCAACCGCCGCTCGCCCGGCAGCCGTTCACCGGGCGGGACGGTTCCGTCGCGCAGTTCCCCGAGCAACTGCGTGGCGATCCTCCAGTAGAGCGGTTGGTCCTCGTGCGGGGTGGTGCGGGCCATGCCGCGCCTCCTGTTGGTGACGTGCGGTAGCCGTGCGGGCTCATTGCGCCACCAGATCTAGCATTGGTCTAAACCACCAGGGAAGAGCGGCCGGGCGGTTCGGCCGAAACGGACCGCCGCTCACAACGCCCGGTACAGGGCGTCGACGAGCGCCGTCTTCCTCGGGTCATCGGCGATGTGAGGCCCCATCCGGTTCATGACGTACCCGACCGACACCCCCGCCTCCGGGTCGGCAAGACCGCACGAGCCGCCGAAGCCGTCATGTCCGAAAGCGCGCGGGTTCGGCCCGTACGATCCGCTCTCCCCGCTCAGCCACAGCCCGAGCCCCACCTCGGTGTCCCGGCCGAGCCCGGCGCCCAACACCAGGTCCCGGCAGACGCCTTGTCCCTCGCGCACCCGCTCGGCCGCCTCGGGGGACAGGATCCGACGGCCGTCCAGGCTGCCCCGGCCCGCGAAGACGCCGTACAGCCGGGCCACCGCACGCGCGGTGCCGTGCCCGTTGGCGGCAGGGATCTCGGCGGCCCGCCACCCCGACGCGTTGGCGTCCGCCGCGCCCATCACGGGGTTGGCCAGCGCGGCGAGCGCCAACGGCGGCAACTGGACGGCCGCGGCCCCCTGTTCGCCGCCCGACGCCGGCGCCATGTGTACCAGCTCGGCCGCCCGGCCGTACTCCTGCTCCGGCAGCCCGATGCCGAAGTCGATCCCGAGCGGCCCGGTCACCTCCCGTCGAAGGAAGGCCCCCGGCAGCAGCCCCGAGACCCGCCGCACCACTTCCCCGACCAGGAAGCCGTACGTCAGGGCGTGATACCCCGACCGTGTCCCCGGCTCCCACCAGGGCTCCGTCGCCGCCAGTCGGCGCACCGTGAACTCCCAGTCGTACAGCTCCTGGAGCGAGTGCGGCGCGCGGGGGCCGGACAGCCCCGCCCGGTGCGACAGCAGATGCCGTACGAGCACCTTCTCCTTGCCCGCCGCGGCGAACTCGGGCCAGTACGCGGCCACCGGCGCGTCGAGGTCGAGCAGCCCCCGGTCGGCGAGGATGTGCGCGCACAGGGCCGTCGGCCCCTTCGACGTCGACCAGACGTTGACCAGGGTGTCCCGCTCCCACCTCCTGGTGTGCGCCGCGTCCGCCCAGCCGCCCCACAGATCGACCACGACCCGCCCGTCGACCGTCACGGCGACGGCGGCACCCAGCTCGCCCCGGTCCCGGAAGTTCTCCTCGAACGCCTCGCGCACCGCCGCGAACCGTCCGTCGCAGTGGCCGTGGACCAAGGGTTCGTGATCGGACATGCGCCGCCTCCGTGTCGTCCATCGGAAAGCCGGGCCGCGACAGCGCGGCCCGGACCCAGTGAACGTACCGACTGGTCGGACGGGAAGGAAGGGTGTCCGATGTTCCTCAGAGACGCGAGCGCAGCCAGCGGAGCTTGGCCGCCTCCTGGTAAGGGCCGCCGCCCTCATGGTCGTTGAAGTCGTAGACCTCGATCTCCTTGTCGTCGTGCGCCCAGTTGTTGAACGCCGCGAACACGGTCGAGGGCGGGCAGGTCAGGTCCTCCAGGGCCGTCGAGAAGAGGGCCGGAGCGCTGCCGCGCGCGGCGAAGTGGACACCGTCGAAGTAGGAGAGGGTGCGCAGGGTGTCCTCGGTGCGACCGCGGTGCGTCCTGAGGAACAGGCCGATCTCGCGGTACGGGTGACGGTCCGTCACGGTCGCCGCGCGCGGGAAGTGGCACAGGAACGGCACGTCCGGCGCGACCGCCACCAGGTCCGGCACCAGCCCGCCCACCGCGAGCGTGATGCCGCCGCCCTGGCTGATGCCGGTGACCGCGGTGCGCGCGGGGTCGACGAGCGGATGCGTACGGGCCGCCTCGACGGCACGTACGGCGTCGGTGAACAGACGGCGGTAGTAGTACGTCTCGGGCGACTCGATGCCCCGGGTCATGTAACCGGGGTAGGAGGGACCCGCCCCGACCGGATCGGCCGTGGCGCCACCGCCGCCGTTGCCGCTGCCCTGGCCGCGCGTGTCCATCACGAAGTGCGCGCGGCCCGTCGACGCCCACAGCAGATGCTCGTGCGCCAGCCCGCGGCCGAGTCCGTAGCCCACGAACTCCACGACGACCGGGAGGGGTTCCGTGGCCGCGGCGGGCACGGTGAGCCAGCCCTTCACCGGGTGACCGCCGAACCCCGCGAACGTCACGTCGTACACCCGCACCGTGGCGAGCCCCGTGTCGACGGGCTCGAACCGGGCGTCCAGGTCGTGCTCCCTGGCCTCCTGGAGGGTCTTGGACCAGAACGCGTCGAAGCCCTCGGGCTCCGGCGACGTGCTGCGATACGTGCGGAGCTCATCGAGGGGAAGGTCGAACAGGGCCATGTAGGACCGCCTTTGGGATGAGGAGTGTGGATGAGGCGCGTGGATGAGGCGAGTGGGTGAGGCGCGCGGACGACGGGTGCGGATGATCACACCGTACGTGGGTGGTCCGATGAATCGCCAGGCCTGCGCCGGGTGACGGGCCTACGATGGCGCCATGTCAGCTGCCTCCGAAGTGCCTGTTCGGAATGTCGAACTGCTGGTCAGGGATGCCGACCTGCTCGTCGTGGACGGAGAGCGGGAGATTCCGGGCGGCTGGGTCGCCATAACAGGTGGTCGGGTCACCGGCGTCGGAACGGCGGGAAGCGAACCCCAGGCCGCCACCACCGTCTCTGCGGCAGGGCGGCTGGTCACACCGGGCCTGGTCAACACCCACCATCACATCTACCAGAACCTCACCCGTTCCTACGCCCCCGCCGTCAACGGCACCCTCTTCGACTGGCTGACCACGCTGTACCCGTTGTGGGCCGGCCTCGACGAGGAGGCTGCGTACGTGTCGGCGTACGTCGGCATGGCCGAACTCCTCATGGGCGGCTGCACCACCTCCTCCGACCACCTCTACGTCCACCCGCGTCCGCGCCTCGTCGACGCCGAGATCCGCGCGGCCCGCGACATCGGCTTCCGCTTCCACGCGACCCGTGGCTCGATGACCCGGTCCGTGGAGGAGGGGGGACTGCCGCCGAGGAGCGTCACGCAGTCCATGGACGAGGTCCTGGCCGACAGCGAGCGCCTGATCAAGGCCCACCACGATCCCGAGCCGGGCGCCCTGATCCGCGTCGCGCTCGCGCCCTGCTCACCGTTCTCGGTGACCAAGGAGGTCATGACGGCCACCGCGGAACTCGCCGAGCGCTACGACGTCCGCCTCCACACGCACCTCGCCGAGGACCACGACGAGGACACCTACTGCCTGGAGACGTACGGCTGCCGGCCCGTCGAGTACTTCGAGGACTGCGGCTGGATGAGCGACCGCACCTGGGTGGCCCACTGCATCTACCCGAACGACGCCGAGCTGCGCCGCCTCGCGGACGCGGGCGTCGGTGTGGCCCACTGCCCCAGCTCCAACATGCTGATCGGCGGCGGCACGGCCCGCGTCGGCGAGATGCGCGCACTCGGTCTGCCCGTCGGCATCGGCTGCGACGGCTCCGCCTCCACCGACCACGCCTCCCTCTGGATGGAGACCCGGAACGCCCTGCTGCTGGGCCGCTACCGCGGTGGCCCCGGCGCCATGACCGCCCGCGACGCCCTCGACATGGCCACCCGAGGCTCTGCCCGCTGCCTGGGCCGTGCCGACGAGATCGGCCACCTCCGCCCCGGCGCCTGCGCCGACCTCGTCGTCTGGGACCTCCACGAGATCGCCCTCGCGGGCGCGTTGACCGACCCGGTCGAGTCCTGGCTGCGCTGCGGCCCGGCACGCGCCTGGACGACGGTGGTCGCCGGCCGGGTACTGGTCGACCACGGCGAACCGACCCTCCCGGGCCTGCGGGACGCGCTGCGGGACCACGGGCGGGTGGCGCGTCGGATGCAGCGGGTGGATTAGGGCGGTGGCGGGGCGTGGCGGTCCGCCCAGAACCCCGGCCGCGCCGATGCGAAGCGCACTCACGTACACGACAAGGCCGACGGCATGGGGCCAGGGCGCCGACGGGGACGCGGACGGGCACCCTGTGGGCGTCACGCCCGCCGCACGGCCAGTTGGGCGGGGACGCCTGCCGCACGGCTAGTTGGGCGGGGGACACCCGCCGCACGGCCAGTTGGGCGGGGACGCCTGCCGCACGGCTAGTTGGGCGGGGGACGCCCGCCGCACGGCCAGTTGGGCGGGGACGCCTGCCGCACGGCTGTTTGGGCGGGGGACGCCTGCCAGGGTTCTGCTGGTCGGGGGCGCCTGTCGGGCGGCTCGGTGGTCGCGGACGTCCGTTCCGTCGTCGTCGGGTCGGGGACGCCCACCCCGTCGCCGTCGGGTTAGGACGTCCGTTCCGTCGTCGTCGGGTCGGGGACGCCTGCCCCGTCGCCGTCGGGTTAGGACGTCCGCTCCGTCGTCGTCGGGTCAGGACGCCGTCCCGCCTCCTTCGGGTCAGGACGCCGTCCCGCCTCCTTCGGGTCAGGACGCCCACCCCGTCGCCGTCGGGTCAGGGCGTCCGTCCCGTCGCCGTCGGGTCGGGACGCCGTCCTGCCTTCGTCGGGTCAGAACGCCGTCCCGCCTCCTTCGGGTCAGGACGCCTCCCCCGTCGTGCCGTCGGGCGGGCGGTGTCAGGGAAGTGCGGAGGTCTGTCCTGTCGGGCCCGGGTGCCCGCTCACGCCGGGCGGCGGCGGGTCCACTCCGGTTCGGTGCGGGCCCACTCCGCCTCCCACTCGGCGAGGCGGTGACGGGTGGACACATGGCGTACGGCGAGGCGGCCGAGGAGGATCACGCCGACCGTGCCCGCCGCCGCGCAGACGCCCATGGTGACGGTGTGCTGCCAGATCGCGACGGCGTTCGGCGGCGCGGGGACGTCGCGGCCCCGGGCGTCGAACCAGACCGTGACGACGTCACCGTCGTGCGAGCCGGCCGGGACGCGGGCCGTGGCCGTCCGCCGCCCCTCACCGGGCTCGGTCCAGGAGACCGTCGTACGGAAGGAGTGCGCCCGGCTGCCCTGCACCGTGGGCAGTTCGTCCGGGATCCGGCCGACGACCTCGGCCCGCACGCTGTGCCGGTCGGCGCGCTGCGCCACCGCGGCGGCCTGTGCCTCGCGGTGCGCCCAGCGAGCCGTCAGCGCCCCGGCGAGAGGCGCGGCCACGAGCAGCAGCAGGACGACGACCAGCGTCGTCCACGCCTCGACGACGTCCGACCGGCGCCGCAGCGGATTGTGCCGCCAGCGCCAGCCGCGGACCCGGGTTCGCATGTCGACCTCCTCGCATCGGTGCGAGTGCCCACATCGTTGTCCGATACCCCGTATGGAGGACATTGTCCACCCCGGCACCATGACCTCGCACGGCCACCGGGGGAGGGGTCAGCCGAAGCGCTCGATACGGATCCGGTCCACCGGCTGCCCGGCCTCGACCAGCAGCCGCGAGGCGTGCTCGGCGAAGGCGTTGGACCCGCACACATAGGCCTCCCACCCACCCTCGGGCGCCTCGGCCAGGAGCGGCGCCACATGTGCCGCCGCCATACGTCCCACCGCCACGCCCTCCGGCGCGCTCCGCGTGAACACGGGCGTCGTCTCGCCGCCCAACTCGCCCGCGTAGATGAGTTCCTCGGGGCTGCGCGCGGACACCAGCAGGCGCAGCGGGACGGTCAGCCCACGCGCCCGATGGTGCCGCACCATCGACATCAGCGGTACGACCCCGGAGCCGGCGCCGATCAGCAGCGCGGGCCGGTCGCCCGGCCAGGCGAAGAAGCCGCTCAGCGGCCCGCGCACCTCGACCTGGTCGCCGGGCCTGGCGACCGTGTGGAACCAGCCCGACACCTCGCCGCCCTCGACATGGTCCAGGGTCAGTTCGATGTGCCCCGCGTCGTCGGGCGCGGACGCGATCGAGTAGTGGCGCTGGGCCACATAGCCGTCCTCGGCGGTCAGCCGCAGCATCAGGTGCTGGCCCGGCAGATGACCGGCCCAGGCGGGCACCGCGAACCGGTAGGTCGCCGCGTGCGGGGTCTCACGGCGGATCTCGGTGAGCGTCGCGGTCTGCCACAGCGCGGCGGCCCGGTTGCTCACGGCGATGCGTCCGGGCACGGCGAACCGTGTGACAGGCGTGAAGATGTCCCTGGGGGAGACGGAGGTCTCAGTCACCGGAGTACCTCTGCTCCTCCCACGGGTTGCCCCGCGCGTGATAGCCGTTCTGCTCCCAGAACCCGGGCTCGTCGTGGTCGAGGATCCTGAGCCCCGCGATCCACTTGGCGCTCTTCCAGAAGTACAGATGCGGCACCAGCAGCCGCGCCGGCCCACCGTGCTCGGCGGCCAGCGGCTTGCCGTCGAACTCCCAGGCGAGCCACGCCTTGCCTCCCGTGACGTCCGCCAGCGGCAGGTTCGTGGTGTATCCCGTGTGCGAGTAGGCGACGACATGGGTGGCGGATGCCCGGGGGCGCACCAGGTCCAGGAAGGCGTCCAGGGACACGCCTGCGAACCGCACGCCGAACTTCGACCAGCTCGTCACACAGTGGATTTCACCCTCGTACACCGAACCGGGCAGCGTGTGCGCCTCGTCCCAGTCCCAGGTGCGGGGTTCCTCGACCAGCCCGTCGACGCGGAAGGTCCAGTCGGCCGGCGACAGCTCCGGCGTGACCTCCGCGGACAGCACGGGCCAGTCGTCGCCCGCGTCGTACTGACCGGGCGGCAGCCCGGTGTTGTGGACGCGGGGGCGTCCGGCGAAGCCTCGGGTGACGTTCATGGTTCAACCGTACGCTGTCGCCGCGTGTGCTCCGTCCCTGGTCAGGGGCCCCGATCATGGCGGCTGTGTGAACACGGCGGCATTCGTTAAGCGCGTATGAACACTCCGCCGACCCGGGAATAGCCGTCCGCGGATCTTCCTTGCCGCCTGATGCCCGGCGCGAGCGAAGGAGAGTGGGAGTCATGCCCAAGGCGTACGTCTTCACGCGGTACGGAGGACCGGAGACGGAGGCCCTCGTCGAGGCCGACCGGCCCGTCCCCGGACCCGGTCAGATCCTGGTCGCGGTGCGGGTCGCGGGCGTGAACCCCGTCGACTGGAAGCTGCGCACCGGATACCGCCGCCCCACGGACTCCGACGAGCGCACCTTCCCGGCCGTCTTCGGCAGCGAGGTCTCGGGCGTCGTCGAGGAGATCGGCGCGGACGTCGAAGGCTTCGGTGCGGGCGACGAGGTGTTCGGCAACACCGCGGCCGGCGGGTACGCCGAGTACGCCCTGCTCCCCGCCGCGCTCACCGCGCACAAGCCCGCCGGGCTCTCCTTCGCCGACGCCGCGACCCTGCCCGTCGCCGCCGCGACCGCGTACGACGGGGTGCGCCAGCTCGATCTGCCGAGCGGGGCGACCCTGCTGGTCACCGGTGCGGGCGGCGGGGTCGGCGCGGCGGCCGTGCAGATCGCCCGGGCGGGCGGGGTGCGGGTGCTGGGCCTCGCGAGCGAGGGCAAGAAGGACTTCGTCGAGTCGCTCGGAGCCGTCCACGTCCCCTCCGGACCGGGCTGGACCGAACGCGCCGCAGCGGCGGCACCGGACGGTGTCGACGGGGTCTACGACCTCGTCGGCGGCGAGGTGCTGACCGAGGCCGCCCTCCTGCTCACCGACCGTACGAAACTGATCACCGCCGGGGCACCGCCCGAGGTGGTCGCGGAACTGGGCGGCGCACGCGTTTCCCGGGCCCGCACGGCCACCGTCCTGGACGCCGTCGCCCACCTCGTGGTCAACGGCGACCTCGACCCGCACGTCATCCGGCGCTTCCCCCTCGACGAGGCCGGCGAAGCCCTGCGCACCGTCGAGGAAGGCCACGCCCGCGGCAAGGTCGTGATCGAGGTGGCCCGATGACCGATCTCGGCATCGCGCGGGTGGCCCCGGCCCACGTCCTCGACAACCCCGCCCTCGCCTCCCTCACCGGTCCCCACGCCCACTTCGCCGAACGGCGCGGTCGCGTCCTGCGCTACCCCGTCGACGTCTCCCCGTGGCTGGCGCTGCCCGAGGACCCGAGCCCCGACGACTGGGCGGACCTCGCGGCGCTCGCGGGACCCGGGGCCGAGGTGCCGCTGCCGGGCTTCCGCGGCGAGGTGCCGACGGGCTGGGAGATCACGTTCCGGATGGAGGGCGTGCAGTTCGTGGACGACGGACTCGCCGCCGCCCCCGAACCGGAGGCCGTCCCCCTCGGCCCCGCCGACGTGCCCGAGATCCTCGACCTGATCGAGCGCACCCGGCCCGGCCCCTTCCTGCCCCGCACCATCGAGCTGGGCACCTACCTGGGCATACGACGGGAGGGCGCCCTCGTCGCCATGGCGGGGGAGCGGCTGCATCCGCCGGGGTGGACCGAGATCAGCGCGGTCTGCACCGACCCCGCGTTCCGCGGCGAGGGCCTGGCGACCCGGCTGATCCTCGCCGTCGCGCACGGCATCAGAGAGCGCGGCGAGACCCCGTTCCTGCACACCAGCGCCCAGAACACCAACGCCATCCGGCTGTACGAGGCCCTCGGCTTCCGGCTGCGTCGCACCACCGCGTTCGCGGCGGCCCGGGCTCCGGAACGGCTGGTGGCGGTGTCCTAGGTCGTGCCGGGGGCGTTGTACCGCACGAGATAACCGGCGAACCGTACGAGATCCTCCTCCGGCCAGTCGGCGAGCCGCTCCTTGAACGCGGCCCTGCGGCTCACGGTGACCTGGGCGAGGATCTCCCGGCCGGTCTCGGTCAGATGCAGCACCTGCACCCGGTGGTCGTCCGGATCGACGCGCCGCTCGACGAGCGCGGCGCGCTCCAGGGCGGCCACCTGGCGGCTGACGGTGGACTTGTCGAGGGCGTAGTGCGCGGCCAGGTCGGTCGCCCGGCAGCCGTCGCGCTCCTCCAGATGCCCGAGCAGGGTGTACGAGACCAGCGACAGTTCGGGGTGCAGACGCCCCGCCGAGGCCCGGGCGCGACGGGCGAAGACCGTCATCTCGCGCTGGATGCTCTCGACGGCCTCGGTC
This sequence comes from Streptomyces sp. NPDC051913, assembly GCF_044593635.1. Taxonomy (NCBI): domain Bacteria; kingdom Bacillati; phylum Actinomycetota; class Actinomycetes; order Kitasatosporales; family Streptomycetaceae; genus Streptomyces; species Streptomyces sp. NPDC051913. The sequence goes on from NZ_JBIUCI010000004.1 coordinate 393,628, forward strand.
GCGTCCACGAAAACCCTCCTCCGGACCTTCGTCCCCTTCTGGTTGCACAGTACAACTTGAAGTGAGGGTTGTATAAGTCGACCACTGAGACGGTCGGGGGGTGATCCTTCGGGTAAGGTGACCGTCCGGTCGAGGGCGGTCCCGACCGGTGAACCGAGGAGGTGGGACCCATTACCGCTGTGTCAGGTCGGGTGCTCTCTCCCCGAGTCGGCGCGGACCACCGGTAACAGGTGACCGCGAGAGCGCCCTTCGGCTACCGAAAGGCCCTCGGCATCCATGCCTCCCACTTCTCCTTCCTCAACTCCCGCCTCCCGTGAGTCCGTCGTGGCCGCGCTGCGCTCCGCCGGCTGTGTCTTCGCCGAGGACGAGGCGGAGTTGATCCTCGCCACCGCCCGCACCCCGGACGAACTGACGGCCATGGTGGACCGCCGCGCGACCGGCGTCCCCCTCGAACTCGTCGTCGGCTGGGCCGAGTTCCGCGGCCTGCGCATCACCGTCGACCCCGGGGTCTTCGTCCCCCGGCGCCGCACCGAGTTCCTGGTCGAGCAGGCCCTCGCCCATGCCCCCGACGCCGCCGTGCTCGTGGACCTGTGCTGCGGTTCGGGCGCGGTCGGCGCGGCCCTGGCCGACGCGCTCGGCGGCGCCGAACTCCACGCCGCCGACATAGACCCGGCGGCCGTGCGCTGCGCCCGCCGCAATGTCGCCGCCTTCGCCGGTCACGTCCACGCGGGCGACCTCTTCGAGGCGCTGCCGGTGCGGCTGCGCGGGCGCGTGGACATCCTCGCGGCGAACGTGCCGTACGTCCCCTCCGAGGAGGTCGGACTGCTCCCCGCGGAGGCCCGCGACCATGAACCCCTGGTCGCCCTGGACGGCGGCTCGGACGGGCTGGACGTGCTGCGGCGGGTGGCCGCCGAGGCGCCCCGATGGCTCGCCCCCGGCGGCTGCCTGCTCGTCGAGACGAGCGAGCGTCAGGCCCCGGCAGCCGTCGACGCCTTCACCCGCAGCGGCCTGACGGCGCGTCTGTTCGGCTCGGAGGAGCTGTACGCCAACGTGGTGGTCGGCGTCAGGGCCTGACCCGTCAGCGAGGGAGCGGTGTCAGGTGGTGGCGCCGCTCTCCGACGGCGACGGTGTCGGCAGGCCGCCACGGCCGGGGCCGCCGTGCCCGGGGAACCCGTCACGCCAGTTCTCCGGGCCCGGCACCTTGTCCCGCCACGTGCCCGCGTCCGACTTCTCCCAGGTGCCCGCGAGGACGTGGTCGGCGGTCCGGGTGCCGTCGCCGGAGCGCGTACCGGACACATGCACCGTCTCGCCCTTCTGCACGTCCCCGGCGCCCGCACCCTTGTCGCCGTCCCGCAGCACCGTCGCGTCGGACGGCACGGTCCACGTCCACGCGGCGCCGTCCTCGCTCTTCACGGTGACCTGGTCGCCGTCCACCTTCTCGACGGTGCCGCGCTGCCACACCCGGACGACCCACTCGCCGGTGTCGCGGTCCTTGACGGTCGTCTCCCCGTGCACTCCTTCGCCACCGGCGAACCCCCAGCCGTGCCGGGGCCCGTCGGGCGAGGGCGACGCCGAACCCGAGGCGGAGGGCGTGGCCCCGCCGTCCGGGCCCGAGGAGGTCGCGGCGTACGCGAGGGCCGTGCCGCCGAGGGTGAGGACGGCGGCAGCCGCGGCTGCCGTCACCGCCCGGACACGGACCGGCTGCCGCTGCCAGCGGTCCCGCAGCGGAGTGCGTTCGGCGCCTGCGCCATGCCCGACGAGCACCTCGGGCGGTGTCGCTTCCTGATCCGGATCGTCCGTCATGGCTCGCTCCCACCGGCGTCCTCGTGCCGTGCCTTGCTGAGATTGTCGTGGGCGGCCGGTAAGAAGCGGGTAATGCCTGCCTGTGAATCCGCGTGCGCGTCCGTGATCGTCAACTCGGTGTCTGCACACGGGCGATGAGCAGCGCGACGTCGTCGGAGTTGTCGGGCTGGTGCAGGGTGCGGACGAGGAGGTCGCAGACCTCCTCCAGGGCGCGGTCGGGGCCGTCGAGGAGGTCCAGGAGCGCGTCGAGGCGCTCGTCGAGCGGATGCTGGCGGGTCTCGACGAGGCCGTCCGTGTAGAGGACCAGCCGGTCACCGGGGTCGAGGTCGACGGTCGTGGTGGAGAAGGCGACCCCGCCCACGCCCAGCGGCGCCCCGGTGGGCAGTTCGAGGAGTTCGGGCTTGCGCCCGGCACGCAGCCGTACCGGTGGCAGATGCCCGGCGTTGGCGATCCGGCACTGCCGCAGACGCGGGTCGTGGACGGCGTAGACACAGGTCGCGATGGAGTGGTCCAGATCCTGGGTGATCCGGTCCAGGTGCTCCAGCAGCCGGGCCGGTTCGAGGTCGAGGGAGGCCAGTGTGTTGGTCGCGGTGCGCAGCCGGCCCATGGTGGCGGCGGCGTTGATACCGCTGCCCATCACATCGCCGACGACGAGCGCGGTCTTGCAGCCGTCGAGGGGGATCACGTCGAACCAGTCGCCGCCGACCTCGGCCGTCGCCCCGGCGGGCTGGTAGCGGGAGGCGACCTCCAGGCCGCCCGTCACCGGCGGATGGCTGGGCAGCAGGCTGCGCTGGAGGGTCAGCGCGGTGTCGCGGGCGTTCTGGTACCAGCGGGCGTTGTCGATCTGCACGGCCGCCCGCGCCGCCAGCTCCCGGGCCAGCAGTACGTCGTCCTCGCTGAACGGCAGCGGATTGCGGGTGCGTTTGAGGTCGAGGGCGCCGAGCACCTCACCGCGCGCGATCAACGGCACGGCCAGATACGAGTGCACGCCCGCGCGGGCCAGCAACCCGGCCGCTTCCGGGGAACGGGCGATGCGCGGCAGATCGGCCTCCTGGACCTCGGCCACCAGCACCGGATCGCCGCTGCGCACACACTCGGTGACCAGGCGGTCCGGGCCGTACCGGGCGACCTGCCCCGGCGGGTCCGCCGCGCCCAGGGCGGCCGAGTCGTCGTCCTCCGCCTTGACGGCGAGGGCACGGATCACGGCCGGCTCGCTCGGGCCGAGACTGCTGCGTCTACCGTCGACCACCGCCTCCAGCAGATCCACGGCGGCTATGTCCGCGAGCTCCGGTACGGCGACGTCGGCCAGCTCGCGGGCGGTGCGGTCCAGCTCCAGGGTGGTGCCGATCCGGGCGGAGGCGTCCGCGATGACGGTCAGGCGCCGCCGCGCCGCCTCCGCCTCGACGGTCGCCCGGTGCTGCTCGGTGATGTCCACGACCGAGGCGGCCACACCCAGCACGGTGCCGAGCGCGTCCTCCAGGCGGTACAGCGAGATCGACCAGGTGTGCTCCTCCTCCGGGTCGGCCGGCGTACGGCCGACGGTCTCCCGGTCGACGATCGGGCGGCCGGTCCTGAGGACCTCGCGCGCCGCCGCGTCGAGGGCGTCGGCGTCGATGTGCGGGAGGACCTCGCGGACGGTCCGGCCGAGGTGGTCGTCGGCCGGGATGCCGTTGAGCCGTTCGAGTGCCGGGTTGACGGAGACGTACCGCAGATCGGTGTCCAGGACGGCGAGTCCGATGGGGGAGTGCGCCACCACCCGGGTCGACAGCGCCACGTCCCGCTCCAGGCCGCGCACGGTGGACTGGTCGGCCGCGAGGCCGAGCGCGAACACGTCCCCGTGGTCGTCGAGGAGCCGCATGTTGCGGAACTCCACCAGACGGGTGGTGCCGTCCTTGCGCCGGATCGGGAAGGCACCGGCCCAGCTCTGCCCGGTGGCCATGACGTCGGCGAAGAGCTTCACGACGAGGTCGAGGTACTGCTCGTGGACCATGATCCGGGCGGCGTACTCGCCGAGCGCCTCGCGCGCCGAGTAGCCGAACAGCTCCTCGGCCTGGGGGCTCCACAGCACGATGCGGCCCTGGGCGTCCAGCACGACCGAAGCCACGCCCAGTACATCGAGCAGCCCGCTGGGCCGTACCGCCCCGCGCACCGGTCCGTCGCCCTCGGCGACGGGAGACCGGGCTGCACTCATCGCACGCACCGTCCTTCGACCGTCCACACGGCACGTCGTCCCCCGTGCCGACTCCCCTGTTCTACCGCGTTCAACCGCCTCTGGGGCGCCATCGGCGTCCACCTCCACCATCCCTCAACACGGCGCGGCGCGTCCGGTGAGATCAGAAGTTCGATTCCCCGTTGCCGTATTGGTCTGTACATGACTACACGGGGCCGCCACACTGTCCGCCGAACCCCTCCACCCCCCTCCGAGGAGCCGCCCGCCATGCCCCTGCGCATCCGGCACCGTGGTCACGCCGTCCTGACCGGACTCGTCGCCCTCGCCACCGCCGCCGTCCTGTCGTCCGCCACGCCCGCGACGGCCGCCGACACCTGGACGGAGGTCGGCTCCGACCGCGCCGACCCGCTGACCGAGAGCCAGGGCCTGACCTCGGTCGAGGTCCCCGCGAACAGCGCCAACCGCTACACGGGCATCGGCACCATCTCGCTGAGCGTGTCCAGCCGCGGCTGGAACCACGTCGGCGACCCCGACGCCTCCTACGGCGGCTACTACGTCGAGCCGTACCAGGCGGACTCCGGCTCGGCGAAGATGTACCGGGTGCAGGCCCCGGGCGGCGCCTGGTCGGAGTACGTCCACACGCTGAGCAGCGGCGAGGCGCTCAACAACTCGTGGGTCGCCATCACCCCGTCGGGCCAGTGGATGCTGTCCGGCGAGTACGGCACCATGACCCGCTTCCTCGTCTTCCCGACCCCCGGCGTCAACGCGAGCACCTCGCCCTCGGCGAACCTCCCGCAGGCGTCCACCGTCACCCTCGACCACGCCGTACGCGACGTACAGGGCTGCGACTTCGTCACCGCGACACGGTTGCTGTGCTCCTCGGACGACCCCGCGGGCACCCTCTTCGGCATCACCAAGCCGCTCCTCCAGGTCGACCTGTCCGCCGAGCCGGGCGCCACGAACGTCACCGGCCATGTCACCGCGCTCCGCCAGCTCCCGCTGCGCAGCTCCTGCTCGGGCACGTTCGAGGCCGAGGGCATCGACTACGACCGGCGCACCGGCACCCTGCGGGTGATCGTCGTCTCGCCCGGGTTCTGCGTGCTGACCGACAGCAAGACGTACCGCTTCACCACGAGCTGAGGCCGGCCGCTGGTCCCGGTCCTGCAGTGGTGCTTTTCTGAAGGTGTGGCGCGGTTCACGGGGGAACTCGTGTGACCGCGCCGTCGCCATGAGAGGAGCGATCACGATGGATCGTGTGCGCATGCACGAGGAACCCGTCTCCCTGGAGATCAGCGGGTGCAGCAAGGAGGACGCCCGGATCGTGTTCGACGCGCTCTGCGAGTGCTTCGAGTCCGACCGGTCCGCCGAGGACGTGCCCCAGCAGCTCCACGAGAGCCGCCCGATGGTGTGGCTCGGCACCTTCGAGGTCACCGACGCCCACGAGTGCGCGACCCCGCCCCGGCTCTCGTCCTCCGTCGAGGCCGACGCGCAGGGCGGCTACTGGGCCATCGAACGGCTGCGTTCCACCCTCGACTCCCTGTTCGCGGTGCGCGACCTCTCCTCGGCCTCCGGGGACCAGGAGCGGGAGCTGCACGTGCTGCTCGAAAGCAGGTGAGCTGCGGCACATCATCCCCGGCCTGGTTCTGCAACTAGTTGCATAAACCGTGCGCGGTCCTCTACAACAGGAGGGACGACACCGCGCACGGAGGCCTGCCATGAGCCGTTACCCCCATCTGCTGAGCCCGCTGGACCTGGGCTTCACCACGCTGCCCAACCGGGTCCTGATGGGCTCCATGCACGTCGGTTTGGAGGAGGCCGAGCGCGGGTTCGAACGCATGGCGGCCTTCTACGCCGAACGCGCGCGGGGCGGCGTCGGCCTCATCGTCACCGGCGGCATCGCGCCCAACGACGCGGGGCGGCCCTACGAGGGCGGCGCGAAGCTCACCACCGAGGCGGAGGCCGACGAGCACCGGGTCATCACCGAGGCCGTGCACCGCGAGGGCGGCCGGATCGCGATGCAGATCCTGCACTTCGGCCGGTACGCCTACCACCAGGACCTCGTCGCCCCGAGCCCCCTCCAGGCGCCGATCAGCCCCTTCCCGCCCCGTGAGCTCACCGACGCCGAGGTCGAGCAGACCATCGACGACTACGCCCGCGCCGCCCGCCTCGCCCAGCGGGCCGGCTACGACGGCGTGGAGATCATGGGCTCCGAGGGCTATCTGATCAACGAGTTCATCGCCCGGCAGACCAACCGGCGCACCGACCGCTGGGGCGGGTCGTACGAGAACCGCATGCGCTTCCCCGTCGAGATCGTGCGGCGGGTGCGCGAGGCCGTCGGCGAGGACTTCATCATCGTCTACCGGCTCTCCATGCTGGACCTGGTCCCCGGCGGCTCCACCCACGACGAGGTCGTCACCCTCGCCAAGGCCGTCGAGGCGGCCGGCGCGACGATCATCAACACCGGCATCGGCTGGCACGAGGCCCGCATCCCCACGATCGCCACCTCGGTGCCGCGCGGCGCGTACACCTGGGTCACCAAGAAGCTCATGGGCGCGGTCGGCATCCCCCTCGTCACCACCAACCGCATCAACACCCCTGAAGTCGCCGAGGAGTTGCTGGCCGAGGGCTACGCGGACATGGTGTCCATGGCCCGCCCGATGCTCGCCGACCCCGATTTCGTGAACAAGGCCGCGGCCGGCACCCCCGAGGCCATCAACACCTGCATCGGCTGCAACCAGGCCTGCCTCGACCACACCTTCAGCGGCAAGATCACCTCCTGCCTGGTCAACCCGCGCGCCTGCCACGAGACCGAGCTGGTGCTCTCGCCGACCCGGCGCAAGAAGCGCGTCGCGGTCGTCGGCGCGGGCCCGGCGGGCCTCGCCTGTGCGACGACGGCGGCCGAACGCGGCCACGCGGTGACGCTGTACGACGCCGCGAGCGAGATCGGCGGCCAGCTCAACGTCGCCCGTCAGGTCCCCGGCAAGCAGGAGTTCGACGAGACCCTGCGCTACTTCCGCCACCAGCTCGCCGCCCACGGCGTGGACGTACGCCTGGACACGCCCGTGACCTCGGCCGACCTGGGCGGCTACGACGAGGTCGTCGTCGCCACCGGCGTCACCCCGCGCACCCCCGACATCCCCGGCGTCGACCACCCGAGTGTCGTCGGCTATCTCGACGTCCTGCGTGACAAGGCCCCCGTGGGCGACCGCGTCGCGATCCTCGGCGCCGGCGGCATCGGCTTCGACGTGGCGGAGTTCCTGACGGACGCGGGCGACAAGGCCAACGAGGACCCGGCGACGTACTTCCGCCACTGGGGCGTCGACATGGACCACACCGGCCCCGGCGGCCTCACCGCCCCCGAGCGCCCCGCCCCGCCGCGTACCGTCCATCTGCTCCAGCGCAAGACCAGCAAGGTCGGCGCGGGGCTCGGCAAGACCACCGGCTGGATCCACCGCACCGAGCTCAAGCACCGCGGCGTCACCATGGTCCCGGGCGTGCGCTACGACCGGATCGACGACGCCGGACTGCATGTCACGATCGGCGAGGAGAGCACGGTCCTGGAGGTGGACACCGTCGTCCTGTGCACCGGCCAGGACCCGCGCCGCGACCTGTACGAGGAGCTGGTCGCCGCCGGTGTGAAGGCGCACCTCGTCGGCGGTGCCGACGTGGCCGCCGAACTGGACGCCAAGCGGGCCGTCAAGCAGGGCACCGAGGTCGCGGCGGCTCTGTGAATGCCGTCCCTAGGATGACCCCATGTCACTCCCGCACGCGATCCTGACCGCCCTGCTGGAAAAGCCGTCCTCGGGCCTCGACCTGACGCGGCGTTTCGACAGGTCGATCGGCTACTTCTGGTCGGCGACGCATCAGCAGATCTATCGCGAGCTGGGAAAACTGGAGGCCGAGGGGCACATCCGGGCGCTGCCGTCGGAGCAGCCGGCCCGCGGGCAGAAGAAGTCGTACGAGGTCCTGCCCGCGGGCCGCGCCGAGCTGGCCCGCTGGACGGCCGCGTCCCAGGACCCCAAGCCGTACCGCGAGACGCTGTTCCTGCGGCTGCGGGCGGCGGCCGTGGTCGGCAACGAGGGCATCCAGGGCATCGAGGCCGATCTGCGCCGCCATCTGGAGCTGCACCGGCGGCAGCTGGCGGAGTACGAGGAGATCGAGCAGCGCGACTTCCCGCCGGGCAAGGACAGCCCGCAGGACCGGTTGCAGCACCTGATCCTGCGGGCGGGGATCGATCTGGAGACCTTCTGGACCCGGTGGCTCACCCACGCGCTGGAGGAGTTCGAAGAACTGGAGTCCTAGAGGCGGTAGGGCTTGGCGCGGCGGCGCAGGAACCAGGCCGTCGCGATGCCGCCGATCCCGACGAGGGCGGCACCGGCGCCCAGGGTGAGCGGGCCGTAGTCCTTGATGCCGCCGCCGAGGCCGCCCATGACGCCGCGCGACGGGGAGGCGGTCGCGGAGATGGTCGGCGTGGAGGCCGTCGAGACGATGACCGACTGGGCGCCGGCCGTGGAGTTGTCGGCGCACATGACGACGACCGTGTACGTCCCGGGGCTCACGCCGGACCAGGCTGCCGACTGAAGGGAACTCGTGCCCGACAGGGACACCTGGCGGCCCTGGGCGAAGTTCGCCTGGCTGCTGGTGAGCAGCGAGGCGGTGCCCCAGCTGCCGTTGACCTGGGTGCAGGCGCTGGTGGTCACCGAGACCGTGGAGCCGGTCGTGCTCACGGAGATCCCGGAGGCCGCGACCGCCGGGGTGGCGGCCAGCGCGGCGACGGCAGCCGCGATCGGCCCGGAGCGGAGGAGAAGCTGACTTGTACGCATGGACTGCCCTCCGGCGGCACGGTTGGCGGTACGTCCCATGCGCCGCCGAGGATCGGGAAAGGGCCCGTGCGCCTCAGGGGCAGCCAACGTGCCCCCGGCCCGGCGCGCACCCGGACCGCCCCCGGGCAGGTGACGGATTCCTTCGTCCGGCCCATGCCGGCGGTGCTTCAGGGCGCCGCGCCGGTCGTGACCGTCCGCTCCGGCGACCATCCGCCCCAGGTCCCGTCCGGCAGCTTCGCCCGGATCCGCAGCCGGTGGGTGACGCCCTTGTCCCGCCCCGCGTAGAAGCTGTACGTCGCCGGCCCGGCGGGCGCGGTGCCGCCGTACACCAGTGAGGTGGCCGGCTGCCCGTCCAGCCGTATCCGGTACTCCGCGACCACGCCGTCCACGCGTGGCGGCACCCAGGAGAGGTCGAAGTAGTACGCCCCGTCGTCGGCCAGGCGGGTCGTCGCGCGGAATTCGGCGGGGGCCGTGCCGCGGCCGTCGTCGGAACCGGGCGCGGTGGTGAGGCGGACGGTGGCGCTCGCGGGGGAGGCGTTGTCGGCGGCGTCGCGGGCCCGCACGGTGAAGGAGTAGCGGACACCGGGGCGCAGCCCCGTCACCACGGTCGCCGTCTGGTTCCCGCCGACGCTGTGGATCTTCGTGCCACCCTGCTGGATGTCGTACGACACCACGCGCACGTCGTCCGAGGACGCGGACCACGACAGCTGGACCGACCTGCTGCCGACCGCCCGGCCCGTCACCTGCCCCGGGCGGGTCGGCGCCGAGGTGTCCGCCCGGGTGGCCGCCGGTGTGGTCGCTCGGACCGCACGGCTGGGCGGGCCGAGACGCCCCTCGGTGTCCCGGGCCCGCACGGTGAACACATAGCTGGTGGACGGCCTGAGCCTGGAGACGTCCACCATGTGCTCGGAACCCGGCACCTCCTTCACCTTCGTGGTGCCGCGATACACCTCGTAGCCACGGACACCGCCCTCGGCCGTCACCGCGCTCCACATCACATGCACGCTGGTCGCGCTGCCGGCCGCCGCGGTGACGCCCGCGGGGGCGCCGGGAAGCCGGCCTTCGTCGTCGTCGGCGTCACTCCAGCCGCAGCCCGCCAGCAGCAGGAGCGCCCCGCACAGAGCGGCAACGCGTCGCACCAGTCCGCCTCCCCGAGGCAATGGTCCGGACCAATAGACGTCCCTCACTATGCAGTCGCTGACGTGGTCCCATCAAGAGGGGCGGCGTTGGTGAACGCGCCGGACCGTTACGTATGCTGAAGCTCCTCATGGTGAACTCCCTTCGAGGGCTCGGGAGTTCACGCTGTTGGCGCGGGCCGCTGTCGTCGCTGTCCCCGCGCCGGACGCGGGCGGCCGGGCAGCCGGAGCCGACGCAGGCTCAGGCGCCCGGCCCCTGTCGGACGTTCGGGGAAGCGCTCCCGCCCGCGAGGGCCGTGCACCGTCCGGCCCCCTCAGGGTGGCCGGGTGGCCGACGCGGCATCAGATTGGGCTGGGTGTGCGTCAATGTCCCCCAGGAGAGGGTCCCTTATCGTGCGTGTCCAGTCGCTGACGCTGGCCGCGGCAGGCGCCGCCCTGCTCGCCCCGACGATGTCGCCCGCCGTCGAGCCCGTCGCCTTCCAGGAGCCGGTGGTGCGCCAGGAAGGCGATGTCCGAGCCGCCGACCTGCTGGCCAAAGTGCGTGACTGCGTCCCCGTGTCCCGCGGCCGGTACGCCACCGACGACGGTCTGCCCGCCACCGTCCCGGTCTGCGGCACCGAGGAGGCCGTGTTCTGGAAGGCCGACATGGACATCGACTGCGACGGGCGGCCCGGCCTGCGCTGCAACCGGACCACCGACCCGCTGTTCTCCGACGCCACCGCCTTCCAGCAGGCCGACGGCCGCTACCTGAGCGCCGAACGCCTGCCCTACATCGTGGTGCCCACCCCGAGCCGCGTCTGGGACTACCGCGTCGGCGGGGTGCGGGGCGGCTCGGTCGCGGCGGTGATCTACAAGGACCGCGTGCAGTACGCGGTCGTCGGCGACGTCGGCCCCCACGACATCATCGGCGAGGCCTCCTACGCCGCCGCCAAGGCCCTGGGCATCCGCCCCGACCCGCGCGGCGGCGGCACGCCCTCCGGGGTCACCTACATCGTCTTCAAGGACGCCCAGGTCAAACCCATCGAGGACCATGCCGCCGCCGTGGCGACGGGGGAGCGGCTGGCGCGGCAGTTCGTGCGGGGGCGGTAGACGGCACGACTCTTCGCGAGGGGCCGGATGCGACTACCGGTGCGCGAACGGCCGACGGCCGACGACCGGCTCAGGCGCTCGTCCTCCCATGTGCCTGCCATGACCGGGCTCGAGGAGACGACCGGGTCGGCGCCGCCGCTCCCCGTACACGCCGACTGACCGGCTCGCCTGCCTCGTCAGTCCGGCGAGGGGCTCGACTGTTCACACGGGCCGGACGGCCGCCCCGGAGCATGGCAGCACGGTGTGGGCCGGGCGTGCGCCCCGGGTGGGTCGGGCCGGGGTGGCTCGGTGGGCCGCTCCGGGTGGGTCGGACTGGCGTGGGTTGGTCGGCCGCTTCGGGGCGGGTCAGACGCGCGTGGCCGGCGTGGCAACAGGGCGTGGGCCGGGCGCGCGCCCCGGGGCGGGTCGGACCGGCGTGCGTCGGACGGTCGCCGCGAGATGTGTCGGACCGGGGTGGGTTGGTCGGCCGCTTCGGGGCGGGTCGGACCCGCGTGGCCGGCGTGGCAGCAGGGCGTGGGCCGGGCGCCCGCCCGGGGGCGGGTCGGACTGGCGTGGGTTGGTCGGCCGCTTCGGGCCGGGTCGGACCCGCATGGCAGCAGGGCGTGGGCCGGGCGCGCGCCCCTGGGGCGGGTCGGACTGGCGTGGGCCGGACGGCCGCTCCAGGTGGGTCGGACCGGGGTGGGTCGGACGGTCGCCCCGAGACGTGTCGGACCGGGGTGGGTTGGTCGGCCGCTTCGGGCCGGGTCGGACCCGCATGGCAGCAGGGCGTGGGCCGGGCGCGCGCCCGAGACGTCTCGGACCGGCGTGGGTCGGTCGGCTGTTCCGGGGTGGGGTGGACCCGCGTGGCCCGGGTCGCCGCCCCGGCGGGTGTCAGACCGCCGACCAGCCGTTGTCCACGGCCAGTACCACTCCGTTGATGTTGCTCGCCGCGTCCGACGCGAGGAAGACGATCGCGGCGGCCTGCTCCTCCGGCTCGGAGACGCGGCCGACGTTGCCGAAGTAGGGGGCGAGCGCCTGCGGGCCGTGTGCCTCGCGGTCGATGTCGGGGACCATGCCGGTCGCGGTGCCGCCCGGGGCTATGGCGTTGGCCCGGATGCCCTGGTTGCGGTACATCACGGCCAGGTTCTTGGTGAGACCCACGATGCCGTGCTTCGAGGCCGTGTAGGCGGCGCCCGCGGCGCTGCCCCGCAGCCCGGCCTCGGAGGCGGTGCTCACGATCGCGCCCCTGCCCGCCGCCAGCATGTGCGGCAGGACGGCCCGGGTCAGCAGGAAGGGCGCGGTCAGGTTGACCCGCAGCACCCGCTCCCACTCCGCGTCGCTCACATCGGCCGGCGCCGACATCCGGTCCATGATCCCGGCGTTGTTCACCAGCACGTCCACACCGCCGAACCGCTCCACCGCGGTCTCGGCCACGCGGTCGACGACGGCCTGCTCGCTCAGATCGCCGGTGACGGCGACCGCCGTGCCACCCGCCTCCCCGATCTCGTTGACGACCTTCGCCGCCCCGTCCGCGTTCAGATCCGCCACCACCACCTTCGCGCCCTCGGCGGCGAAGGCCAGGGCGGCGGCGCGCCCGATCCCCGAGCCCGCTCCGGTGACGATGACGCTGCGTCCGTCGAGTCCAGTGGTCATGGCGGTTCCTTGTCCGTGCGGTGCGAGGGCGGCGTACGAGAGCGACGTGCCCGATGTGGCCCCACCCTACGACTTAATGTCTGTGAGTGACATAAATGCGTGGTGGAGAATTCCGGGAGACGATCACCGCCAGCCGGAGGAACACATGACCGCAGCCCGCGGACGCACGGGACGACCACCGCTGACCGAGGAGCGCAAGGCCGAGATCCGGCTGGAGATCGCCCGGGCCGCGGTCGACCTGTTCGTCACCCAGGGCGTCGCGGCCACCACCGGGGAACAGATCGGCCAGGCGGTCGGCGTCTCCGCCCGCACCCTCTGGCGCTACTTCCCGAGCAAGGAGAGCTGCGTACGGCCACTGTTCTCGGCCGGCATCGACGTGATCGCCGAGTGTCTGCGCGAGTGGCGTCCCGGCCAGCCCCTGGAGCAGCTCTTCGACCGCCGCCTCGCGGCCGACCCCGCCTTCGTCGCAGGGCCGGAGCGGGCGACGGTCGGTGCTCTGGTACGCCTGACCCGCACCGAACCGGGGCTGCGCGCGATCTGGTTGCAGACGTACGACGAGGCCGAGCCCGCGTTCGCCCGCGCCCTCGGCGAGCGGGCCGGCCTGCCCGCGGACGACCTGCGGCCCACGATCCAGGCGGCCATGTTCAACGCGGCCCTGCGCGCGGCCGTGGAGCACTACGCCTGGCGCGTGGAGACCGAGCGGACGGACGCCGCGAGGGGGGAGGCCGAGCTGGCGGACACCATGTGCTCGGCCCTCGCCGTCGCGGCGCGGGGTGTCTCGTAGGTCTCAGACCTTGCGGTACGTGTACGCCTCCGCTGCCGCCGCCTCCACCGCCGCGAGGTCCGCGCCGGTGGAGGCCGTGACGACCGCCGCGACCGCGCCCTCGACGAACGGGGCGTCCACCAGGCGGGTGTCGGCGGGGAGTTCGTCGCCCTCCGCCAGCAGTGCCTTGACCGTCAGCACGGCACTGCCGAGGTCGGTGAGGACGGCGACCCCGGCGCCCCGGTCCACCGAGGCGGCGGCAGCGGCGATGAGCGCGGAGCTGGTCCCGAGCTCCCCGCCCTCGGTGCCGCCGGCCGCCGCGACCGGCACCTCGACGCCACCACCCGCGAGCCCCCGCGCCAACTCGGCGACGGCCGCGGCGACCTGGGCACTGTGCGAGACCAGCACGATCCCCACGAGCTCGCCGTCACTCACCGTTCGCCTCCGCGAGTGCCGCCACCAGCAGCGCGGACGAGGTGGCGCCCGGGTCCTGGTGCCCGATGCTGCGCTCGCCCAGATAGCTCGCCCGGCCCTTGCGGGCCTGCAACGGCGTCGTCGCGAGGGCGCCCTCCTCCGCGGCGGCCCGAGCGGCGGCGAACCCGTCGCCGAGCGCGGCCACGGCCGGGACCAGCGTGTCGATCATGGTCTTGTCGCCGGGCGCGGCCCCGCCCAGGGCCATGACCGCGTCCACCCCTGCCCGGAACGCCTCGGCGAACTGCCCCTCGTCCACCTCGGCGGCGTCGCCGAGCGCCTTCCCGGTGCGCCGCAGCAGCGTGCCGTACAGCGGCCCTGACGCCCCGCCGACCGTGGAGATCAGCTGCCGTCCGGCAAGGGTGAGCACCGCCCCGGGTGTCTCCGGGGCCTCCTTCTCCAGGACGGCGGTCACGGCGCGGAAGCCGCGCTGGAGGTTGCTGCCGTGGTCGGCGTCCCCGATGGGGGAGTCGAGGGCGGTCAGCCGTTCCGCCTCACGGTCCACGGACGCGGCGGTCGCCGTCATCCAACGGCGGAAGAAGTCGGCGTCGAGCACTGGATCTCCTTGCGTGGTAGGGGAGTTGACGGCCCGGCTCACATGCCCCAGCGCAGCCCCGCGGTCTTCACCGGCGCGTCCCACAGCCGCAGCGTCTCCTCGTCGATCTGGCACAGCGTGACCGACGCGCCCGCCATGTCGAGGGAGGTGACGTAGTTGCCGACGAGGGTGCGGGCGACGGCCACCCCGCGCTCGGTCAGCACCCGCTGCACCTCGGCGTTGAACCCGTACAGCTCCAGGAGCGGGGTCGCGCCCATGCCGTTGACCAGCAGCAGCACCGGGTTGCGCGGACTCATGTCGTCCAGGATCGCGTGGACGGCGAAGTCGGCGATCTCGCGCGAGGTCATCATCGCCCGCCGCTCCCGGCCCGGCTCGCCGTGGATGCCGATGCCCAGCTCCAGTTCCCCGTCGGGAAGGTCGAAGGTGGGGCTGCCCTTGGCGTACGTGGTGCAGGCGCTGAGCGCGACGCCGAAGCTGCGGGAGTTCTCGTTGACCTGACGGGCGATCGACTCGACGCGCTCCAGCGGCTGTCCCTCGTCCGCGGCGGCCCCGGCGATCTTCTCGACGAACAGAGTGGCGCCCGTGCCGCGCCGGCCCGCCGTGTAGAGGCTGTCGGTGACGGCCACGTCGTCGTTGACGAGGACCTTCGCCACCTGGATGCCCTCGTCCTCGGCGAGTTCGGCGGCCATGTCGAAGTTGAGGACGTCGCCGGTGTAGTTCTTCACGATGAACAGCACGCCCGCGCCGCTGTCCACGGCCGCCGCCGCCCGGACCATCTGGTCGGGCACGGGGGAGGTGAACACCTCGCCGGGGCAGGCCGCCGACAGCATGCCGGGTCCCACGAACCCGCCGTGCAGCGGTTCATGCCCGGAACCGCCACCGGAGACCAGGGCCACCTTTCCGGCCACGGGAGCGTCCCGCCGTACGATCACCCGGTTCTCCACGTCGACGGTGAGTTCGGGGTGGGCGGCCGCCAGTCCGCGCAGCGCGTCCGCGACGACGGTGTCCGGGACGTTGATGAGCATCCGCATGGGTACCTCCTGGCCGAGTGGTGAACGGGATACCTGATGCATGCAGTATCGAACGTGCGGCAGCGAAGGTCACGACGGGGGACCGGTGCGGGCCGGTCGTGTCCACGCGTGCGCGATCAGGTGCTCGATGCGGGCGCGGTCCGGCAGCGGGCCGTGGTCGCCCGTCACCGCGAGGGCGGACGCGGCCGTGATGTGCCCGAGCCGCAGGGCGCGCTCCACGTCCCCGTCCCGCGAGAGCCCGGCCAGGAACCCGGCCGCGAAGGCGTCCCCGGCGCCGACCGGCTCCACCACGTCCACGGGCAGGGCGGGCACGGTCCAGGTCCGCTCCTCACCGAAGACGGTGACCGCCCGTCCGCCGTCCTTGACGACCAGCAGCCGCGGACCCGGCAACAGCCGCCGCACGTCGGCCGGTTCGAGGTCCGCGCCCCACAGGCCCTGGGCTTCGTCCAGACCGACGAAGGCGAGGTCCGCGCGGTCGGCCAGTTCGCGCAGCACGGTGGCGGCCGCGCCGTCCGGCCAGAGCGCGGGGCGGTGGTTGACGTCGAAGCTGATCGCGTACGGGCGTTCGTTCGGCGGGGTGGCCAGGGCGCGTTCCACGAGGGCGCGGCACGACGGCGAGAGCGCCGGGGTCACACCGGTGAGGTGGACGAGCGAGGCGGCGGCCACTCTCGGGTCGTCCAGGACGTCGGGGCCCATGGCCGAGGCGGCCGAACCGGCGCGGTAGTAGTGGACGCGGGTGCCGTCGGGGCCCGGTTCCTTCACGAGCAGCCCGGTCCGCCGCTGCGGATCGTGCCGTACGGCGCCGACGTCCACGCCTGCCGCGGCGAGGACGGCACGCACGCGCCGGCCGAACGGGTCGGCGCCGAGCGAGGAGATCCACGAGACGGGGACGCCGAGGTCGGCGAGGTACATCGCCACGTTCGACTCCGCCCCCGCGACCGACAGGCGCAGGTTCTCGACGGTCTCCAGCGGCTGCGGCGCGGCGGGGGTGAGGGCCGCCATGGTCTCGCCGACACAGACGACCGGGCCCTCGGCGGGCAGCCACACGCTCCTCATGCCGTGGCCTCGCCGACGGCGGTGAGGAAGGCGCGGGCGCGCTCGCGCAGGGCGCTGCGGCTGCCACCGTCGGCGGCGTCGCCGATCAGCGGGGAGCCGACGCCGACGGCGGTGGCCCCGGCCGCCAGGTAGGCGCGGGCGGCGGCCTCGTCGACCCCGCCGACCGGGACGAGGAGTTCGTGCGGGAACGGTCCGCGCAGCGCCCTGAGATAGGCGGGGCCGCCGGCCTGCGCGGCGGGGAAGACCTTGAGTCCGGTGGCGCCCTGGCCTCGGGCCGTCACGATCTCGGTGGGGGTCATGACACCCGCCAGCACCGGCAGGCCCAGGGTGTGGGCCGCGCTGACGCCTTCGCCCAGCGCCGGGGTGACCGCGAAGTCCGCCCCGGCGTCATGGGCGGCCCGTGCGTCGGCCGCGGTCAGGACGGTTCCGGCGCCGAGCGGCCGGTCCGGGCCGAGGGCCTCACGGGCGCGCTCGATGACGGACAGGGCCTCCCTCCCGGTCAACGACACCTCGATGAGCCCGACGCCCTCGTCGGCCAGGGTCAGCACAGTGCGCAGGGCGGCCTCGGGGTCGTCGCCGCGCACGATCGCGACGAGGCGGTGGGCGGTCAGCGCCGCTCGCAGGTCCATGGACGGGGCTCCTTGTCACGCGGTCCGGTTCAGGGGCGTACGTGATCATTGTGAGCCACCCCTCACCTCAACTGGTCCATACCAACCCCTTGACATGTCCATCTCTCACTTCTTAAATCACGCAGTGAACTAAGCCGCGGTGAAACCGGCTTACCCACCCCCCACCTCGCGCCGCCGTGCCGGCACAGGAGATGACGTGCTCCGACTCCCCAGACCCCGCACCGTCGCGGCCGCGCTGGCCGCCGCCACCGCCGCCTCGGTCCTCACCGGCCTCCAGCCCGCCCGGGCCGCGGTCACCGCCCTGCCCACCGGCTGGTCCACGGTCGTCAACGCCGGCAGCGGCAAGTGCCTGGACGCCCGCTCGGCGGCCACCGTCAACGGCACCGCCGTACAGCAGTACACCTGCAACAACAGCACCGCCCAGCAGTGGAGCCTCACCGCCACGAGCGACGGCTACGTCCGGATCAACAACCGCAACGACGCCCAGCAGGTCGCCGACGTCAGCGACGTGTCCACCGCCGACAACGCGGCCGTGCACCTGTGGACCTACGGCGGCGGCGCCAACCAGCAGTGGCTGCCCGTCGACGAGGGCGGCGGCGCCTACCACTTCGTCAACCGCAACAGCGGAAAGTGCCTCGACGTGCCCGCGGCCTCGACCGCCGACAGCGTCCAACTGGTGCAGTACACCTGCAACGGCACCGCCGCCCAGCGCTTCCAGGTCGCCCCCGTGAGCACCGCGCCCGGCGACGTCGACCTCGGCCCGAACGTGGTCGTCTTCGACCCGTCCATGCCCTCGGCCACCATCCAGAGCCGGCTGAACCAGATCTTCCAGCAGCAGGAGACCAACCAGTTCGGCGCCCAGCGCTATGCCGTGATGTTCAAGCCCGGCACCTACAGCAACGACGTCAACGTCGGCTTCTACACCCAGGTGTTGGGGCTCGGACAGTCGCCGGACTCGGTCACGATCAACGGCGCGGTGCATGTCGAGGCCGACTGGTTCCCGCCGCAGAACGCCACCCAGAACTTCTGGCGCGGCGCCGAGAACCTGTCCGTCAACCCGACGGGCGGCACGGACCGTTGGGCGGTCTCGCAGGCCTCCGGCTACCGGCGTATGCATGTGCGCGGCAACCTCGAACTCAGCGACGGCGGTTGGTCCAGCGGCGGGTTCATGGCCGACACCAAGATCGACGGCCAGGTCCGCTCCGGCACCCAGCAGCAGTGGCTCACCCGCAACTCCCAGCTCGGCAGCTGGACCGGCTCCAACTGGAACATGGTGTTCGTCGGCAGCCAGGGCGTCCCGGGCAACAGCTTCCCCAACCCGCCCTACACCACGGTGAACCAGACGCCGACCGTGCGTGAGAAGCCCTTCCTGTACGTCGACGGCGCGGGCGCCTACAAGGTGTTCGTGCCCGGCGTGCGGACCAACTCCTCGGCGACCAGCTGGGCGAGCGGCAACGCTCCGGGGACCTCGCTGGGCATCGACCAGTTCTACGTCGTCAAGCCCGGCGCGACCGCCGCGCAGATCAACTCGGCGCTGGCCGAGGGCAAGAACCTCCTGGTCACGCCCGGCGTCTACCACCTCGACCAGACGCTGCGCGTGACCCGCCCGGACACCGTCGTGCTCGGCCTCGGACTCGCCACCTTCGTCCCCGACAACGGCGTCACCGCCATGACGGTCGCCGACGTCGACGGAGTGAAGCTCGCGGGCCTCCTCTTCGACGCCGGCACGACCAACTCCCGGACCCTGGTGGAGATCGGCCCGTCCGGCGCCGCCGCCGACCACTCGGCCGACCCCACCTCGCTGCACGACGTCTACTTCCGCGTCGGCGGCGCCGCCGTGGGCAAGGCCACCACCAGCCTCGTCGTCAACAGCGACGACGTCATCGGCGACCACATGTGGATCTGGCGCGCCGACCACGGCACCGGCGTCGGCTGGACCACCAACACCGCCGACACCGGACTGATCGTCAACGGCGACGACGTGACGATGTACGGGCTGTTCGTCGAGCACTACCAGAAGCACCAGACGATCTGGAACGGCAACGGCGGCCGGACGTACTTCTACCAGAACGAGATGCCCTACGACCCGCCCAACCAGGCCGCCTGGATGAACGGCTCCACCCAGGGCTACGCCGCCTACAAGGTGGCGAACACCGTCACCAGCCACCAGGCCTACGGGCTCGGCAGCTACTGCTACTTCAACGTCAACCCGAGCGTCGCCGCGGAGCACGCCTTCGAGGTGCCGAGCACCCCGAACGTACGCTTCCAGAACATGGTGACCGTCTCACTGGGCGGCACCGGCACGATCCGGCACGTCATCAACGACCGGGGCGGCCCGTCCAACTCCGCGACGAACGTGGCGAACCTGGTGAGCTATCCGTGACGCCGCGGGGAAGGGCCTGCTTGTTCGCTCAGTGAACATCAATTCACCGGGGGCTGGTCAAGTACGGCCCCCGGTGTGAGACTCGGCGCACCACAGATCCTTCAAGGAGTCGCCGATGAGCAGGAGCGAGTCTCCCGAGGCCGGCACGACGGCCGGCGCGGTCCGCGGTCGCCGTGAGGGCGGCCTGGACGTCTTCCGCGGCATCCCCTACGCGCGGCCCCCGCTGGGAGAGGCGCGGTTCGCGGCGCCCCGACCGGCGGAGCGCTGGGCCGGAGTGCGGGAAGCGGCCGCGTTCGGACCGCCGGTCCCGCAGGAAGCGCTCGGCCCTGACCCCGCCGCGGTGCCGCCCTGGAGCCTGCCGACCGGCGACGACTGGCTGACCGTCAACGTCTGGACCCCCGAGGCCGACGCGGCGGCCGGCCGCCCGGTCATGGTGTGGATCTACGGCGGCGCCTACAAGCTGGGCTCCAGCGACGACCCCACCTACGACGGCGCCCGGCTCGCCCGCGACGGCGGCCTGGTCGTGGTCACCCTGAACTACCGGGTCGGCATCGAGGGGTTCCTCCACATCGAGGGGGCTCCCGCGAACCGCGGACTGCTCGACCAGGTCGCCGCCCTGGAGTGGGTGCGCGACAACATCACGGCCTTCGGCGGCGACCCCGGCCAGGTGACCGTCTTCGGCGAGTCGGCCGGCGCCGGGTCCGTCGCCGCGCTCCTGGCGATGCCGCGGGCGCGCGGCCTGTTCCGGCGTGCGATCGCGCAGAGCGTGCCGGGCACGTACTTCTCGGACGCGCTGGCCAGGGACATCGGCGAGGCCGTCGCCGGTGAGCTCGGGCTGCGCGCCACCGTGGCGGACCTGGCGGGCGTGGACCCGCGCAAGCTGCCGGAGGCGGGGGCCGCCCTGAGCGGCCGGATGAGGGAGTTCCTGCCCCGGTGGGGCTCGGCCGCCCTGACCGCCACCCCGTACTCCCCGGTCGTCGACGGAGACGTCCTGCCGGTCATGCCGTGGCGGGCCCTGACGGACGGCGCCGCCCGGGACGTGGAGCTGATCGTCGGGCACAACCGTGACGAGTACCGCCTCTTCCTGATGATGGGCGGCCTGCTCGGCAAGGTGGACGAGCGGATGGCCTCGGGTGCGCTGGCCGCGTTCGGTCCGGGACCCGACGCCGAGCGGGCCTACCGCACCGCGTTCCCGGACGCCTCGGCGGAGCACCTCTTCGAACTCGTCCAGTCCGACTGGCTGTTCCGCATGCCCTCGCTGCATCTGGCGGACGCGCAGACCGCCGGTGGCGGGCGGGCGTACCTGTACGAACTCACCTGGTCCGCCCCGCTGCACGGCGGCGCGCTCGGCGCCTGCCACGGCCTTGACGTACCCCTGGTCTTCGGGCCGCAAGGGGGTGGGCTCGGCAGCATGCTCATCGGCCCCGAGCCCACCCCCGACATCGAGCGGCTCTCCGCGCACGTCCGCTCCGCCTGGACGGCGTTCGCCGCCACCGGCGACCCCGGCTGGCCCGCGTACGACTCAGAGGCCCGGCTCGTCCGACTCCTCGACACCGAGCCGACGGTGACCACCTACCCGGAGGAGGCCTCACGGCGGCTGTGGGAGCGGCACGTCTTCGAGGCGCTGCCCCTGCTCGCCGGCTGACAGGTCCCTGGGTGCGCTCGAAGGAGAGCGGCGGGGCTCGGGTCAGCGACCGCCCGGCCCCCCGCTGCCGAACGATCCGCTGCTGCCGTCGCTCCAGCGGCGCCGGTCCTTCTCGGGACCGGTCCGGGTGCTGCTGTTGCCGAAGGCGGGCATCTCGTGCGGCGTCAGGCGCTGGTCGCTGCGGGGCACCTCGTCGGGCTCCCTGTTCTCCATGACCTCGCGGACGGGCCCGCCCTCGGGCAGCCTCGGCTGCTCCTCGGGGCTCGGGGGCGGCGGTTCCTGGCGACGGATGCGTGCGCCCAGCCAGAACGCGCCGAGCAACAGGGCGACCACGACCAGACCCGCCACGATCAGCCCGACGCCCAGGGCGCCGCGACCCGCGGCCATCTCCATCCATGCGATGTTCATGGCCCCGCGAGTACCCCCGCCGGCGTGCGTGAACCCGCCCCCGCGACCGGCGCGACCTCCGGCGAGGGGGTTTGACGCGAGCCGCGGCGGCTACCCGCGCGGTGTGACAGCGACGACATCCCAACAGGAGCTCATCCGGTTCCTGGAGGACCGTTTCGCGTGTGCGCAGGCGTGCACCGATTGCGCCCGGGCATGTGCGGTGCGTGCCAGCCTCGTGGATCCGGACGGGACCGAGCAGCAGGAACTCGTACGACGCAAGGGCATCATGTGCGCGGAGGTGTGCGACGCGACGTGCCGGGTGCTGTCCGAGCAGAACCGGCTGGACGAGAGCGGTATCCGCGTCCAGCTCGAGTGGTGCCGGACGGTCTGCCTGGAGAGCGCCCACGCCTTCGACACCCAGCCGGGCGCGGAGGAGGCCGCCAAGGCCTGCCGGACCTGCGCCCAGGCCTGCACGGACTTCATGGACACGCTGCACTGAGGTGCGGCGCACCTCTCACAGAGGTCGTCCCATCCGTACGTTCCAGCGGCCCGCCCTGCCGCTGAGCTCGACGGCGGTGAGCGGTGCGACGTCCGTGCGCCAGAACGACGACCTCGGCGCTCCCAGCGCGTGGACGAGCGCGGCGCGGACGATCTCGGGTTCGGCCACCGCGATCGTCCGGCCCGGTTCCGCGGCGAGCGGGTCCAGCCACGCCCCGACCCGTTCGCACAGCGCGTGCACCGACTCCCCGCCGTGCGGCGCCGCTTCCACGTCGGCCAGCCAGCGGGCCAGCGCCTCCGGCTCGGCGGCGCCCACCTCGGCCAGCGTCGCGCCGCGCCAGCGTCCGGTGTCGAGTGCGGCCAACTCCGGTGTGTCCAGGGCGTCGAGGCCGAGTGCGCCGGCCGTCTCCCGGCAGCGCACGGTGGGGGAGACGCAGACCTGACGGGCCGTGGGGAGCGTGCCCGCGGCGGCCTTCGCGAGCCGCAGTCCGGAGTCGTCCAGCGGGCCGCCGTCGTCGAAGCGGGCCTCCCGCAGAGCCGCGCTGATCGCGGGTGAGATCAACATCACTCGGCTGGTCATCGGTCCATTCCCCCGCCCAACATCCCTTCCGTACCGCGTAATTGACATGGCCACAGCGCTTCAGGGGCGCTCGTGGCCGAACCGTGCGCTCTTGGCCGCACCTCTCGCACGCGGTACCTTCTCGTCGATATCGACGACGGTTCGGTGGAAGCCGGTGGGATTCCGGCACGGTCGCGCCACTGTATGCCGGGCACACCCCCAGGGGTGGGCCGGGGGAGTCAGACCCGCCCCGTCGTCCTGTGCACCACCGAGACGGGACGCGAGTTCCCCCAGGAGGTCCTGCCATGGCGCAGACCGTCGCTCAGCCGACAACCAGCTCCACCGCCGTACCCGCAAAGCTGCCGATCGGCGCCATCGTCCCCTGGGCGGTCTTCTTCGGCGTCCTGATGCTGGTCCTGCTCTACTTCGTCGGCGCCGAACAGGGCGCCACCTCCCTGCTGTCCGGCGAGGGAGTCCACGAGTGGGTGCACGACGCCCGCCATCTGCTCGGCTTCCCGTGCCACTGACGGCGGCGAGGAAGCGTATCCGCGCATGAACTCCGCAACTGTCAGAAATCTCCTGGTCCGCGGCATGCTCGCGGGCCTCGTCGCGGGCCTGGCCGCGCTCGTCGTCGCGTACTTCCTCGGGGAGCCGCGCGTCGATCAGGCCATCGCCTTCGAGGAGAGCCACGCCCACGAGCACGGCGGCGAGGAACTCTTCAGCCGTACGCTCCAGTCCACCGCGGGCCTGTCCACCGGTGTCCTCGTCTACGGGGTCGCCTTCGGCGGCATCGCGGCGCTCGCGTACTGCTTCGCGCTCGGCCGGATCGGCCGCTTCGGGCCGCGCGCCAGCGCGCTGCTCCTGGCGGTCGCCGGACTGGTCGCGGTGTACGTCGTGCCGTTCCTCAAGTACCCGGCCAACCCGCCGGCCGTCGGTGACCCCGACACGCTCAACCAGCGGACCGCGCTGTTCTTCCTGATGATCGTCCTCAGCGTGCTGCTGACGGTGGGGACCGTCATCCTGGGCAAGCGTCTCGCACCCCGCCTCGGCAACTGGAACGCCACCCTCGCCGCGGGCGCGTTCTTCGTCCTCGTCGTCGGTCTGGCCTACGCGTTCCTGCCGTCGTTCAACGAGGTGCCGGAGCATTTCCCGGCCGCCCTGTTGTGGCAGTACCGGCTCGCGGCACTCGCCGTGCAGGTGACCCTGTGGACCGCCTTCGGGCTGGTCTTCGGGCTGCTGGCGGAGCGGCAGCTCGCGCCGAAGCCGGCCGAGCGGTCGGCGGGTGCCGGCAGTCAGCCGACTCCCGTCGCCCACTGAGCAGTTCAGCACCGAACGGGCCCCCGCCACGCGGGGGCCTTTTCGTATGCCTCGGTACCGTCTCGCCATTCCCTATTTCTGGAACACGTTCTACCGTGTGCGCCGACAGGACCGGTTCCGGGGAGCCTGGAGGCGCCGTGCATCTCGCATACACACCCGAGCAGCAGCGGCTGCGCACCGAACTGCGCGCTTACTTCGCCGAGTTGGTGCCGACCGACGCCAACGCCCGGCACGGCGACCGGCGGGAGCAGAAGCGCTTCTACCGCGAGACCGTCCGCCGCCTCGGCGCCGACCGCTGGCTGGGCGTGGGCTGGCCGAAGGAGTACGGCGGCCGTGGCCTGACCGCGATGGAGCAGTTCATCTTCTTCGACGAGGCCGCCCAGGCCGGCGTACCGCTGCCGCTGATGGCGCTGAACACCGTAGGGCCGACGATCATGCAGTACGGCACCGACGAGCAGAAGGCCTACTTCCTCCCCGGAATCCTCTCCGGCGAGCTCGACTTCGCGATCGGCTACAGCGAGCCCGACGCCGGCACCGACCTCGCCTCCCTGAAGACGCGCGCGGTACGCGAAGGGGACGAGTACGTCGTCAACGGGCAGAAGATCTGGACCACCAACGGCGACACCGCCGACTGGGTCTGGCTCGCCACCCGCACCGACCCCGACGCCCCGCCGCACAAGGGCATCACCATGCTCCTCGTGCCGACCACCGACCCCGGCTACTCCTGCACCGTCATCAACACCCTCGCCGGCCACGACACCACCGCCAGCTACTACGAGGACATCCGTGTCCCCGTCGCCCGCCGCGTCGGCGCCGAGGACCAGGGCTGGCGGCTGATCACCAACCAGCTCAACCACGAGCGCGTCACCCTCGCCGCCCACGGCACCATGGCCATCCGCGCCCTGCACGACGTCCAGCGCTGGGCCATGGAGACCAAGCTCGCCGACGGCCGCCGCGTCGTCGACCTGCCCTGGGTGCGCCGCCGACTCGCCCAGACCCATGTGAGGCTCGACGCGATGAAGCTGCTCAACTGGCAGATGGTCCACGCCGTGCAGAACGGCACGCTCACCCCCCAGGACGCCTCCGCGGTCAAGGTCTACGGCTCCGAGGCCCGCCGGGACGCCTACGCCTGGCTCATGGAGGTGGTCGCGGCCGCCGGCGCCCTGAAGGAGGGCTCCGCGGGCTCCGTGCTCCACGGCGAGCTGGAGCGCGGCTACCGCTCCGCGGTCATCTTCACCTTCGGCGGCGGCAACAACGAGATCCAGCGGGAGATCATCTCGTGGATCGGTCTGGGGATGCCGAGGGTTCGGCGTTAGCCTGCGGGTATGGGAGATCCCGGGCTGTTCACCCCGAACTCGGTGACCTGGCAGTTGCACGGTGACCCGATGATGTGGGTCGCGGGCGTCCGCGCGCTCTACCTCCAGGCCCTGCATCCCCGTGCCGTGCGCGGAGTCATGCAGAACTCCGACTTCCGGCAGGACGCCTGGGGCCGGCTGCTGCGCACCGCGAACTTCGTCGGCACCACGACGTACGGCACCACGGCGGCGGCCGAACGGGCGGGCGCCCGCGTCCGGAAGATCCACAGCATGCTGTCCGCGACCGACCCCGACACCGGCGAGACCTACGGGGTCGGCGAACCCGAGCTGCTGCTGTGGGTGCACTGCGCCGAGATCGACTCCTATCTCCAGGTCGGGCGCCGCTCCGGCTTCCACCTCACCGACGAACAGGCCGACCGCTACATCGCCGAACACCGCGTCAGCGCACGGCTGGTGGGCCTCGACCCCGACGCCGTACCCGCGAACCAGGCCGAGATGGCCGCCTATTTCGAGAAGGTCGGACCCGAACTCGCCGCCGGGCCCGAGGCACGCGCGGTCGACGAGTTCCTGCTCCGCCCGCCGACGCACCCCCTGCTCGTCCCGGCGCGCGAGGTGCTGTGGCGGCGCGTGGCACACCTGGCGTACGCCGCTCTGCCGCCGTACGCCCACGATCTGTACGGCAGGCCCGCCCCGGAACCCGCCGCCGTCACCCGCCAGTTGCGTCGCACGGGCACCCTGTTGCGCGCTGTTCCCGCACGTCTGCGCTGGCAACTGCCGCCCAAACACATCCTGCGCGCCATGTCACGGCTCGGCCCCGGCTCCCGCCCGGCACCGTACAAAGTCGGGAGATAGCTCGCCATACTGGACGGGCCAGGGGCGGGCGACTTCGACGGGGGCGATCGCAGCAGATGGGGGACAGCAAGCTGATCCAGGGCCGCTACCGATTGCTCGACCTGATCGGACGCGGCGGCATGGGCGAGGTGTGGCGGGCCCGCGACGAGTCGCTGGGCCGCCAGGTCGCCGTGAAGTGCCTCAAACCGCTCGGCCCCTCCCACGACCAGTCCTTCACCCGCGTCCTGCGCGAGCGGTTCCGGCGGGAGGCCCGCGTCGCCGCCGCCCTCCAGCATCGAGGGGTCACCGTCGTCCATGACTTCGGCGAGTCCGACGGCATCCTCTTCCTCGTCATGGAGCTGCTGGAGGGCCGCAACCTCAGCCAGCTCCTGGAGGACAACCGACATCATCCGCTGCCCGTCCCGGACGTCGTCGAGATCGCCGACCAGGTCGCCGCCGCGCTCGCCTACACCCACGAGCAGGGCATCGTGCACCGCGATCTGAAGCCCGCCAACATCATGCGGCTGGCCGACGGCACCGTGAAGATCTGCGACTTCGGCATCGCCCGGCTCGGCCACGACATCGGCTTCACCTCCCGGCTCACCGGTACCGGCATCGCGATGGGCACCCCGCACTACATGTCGCCGGAGCAGATCGGCGGCTCCGAGGTCGACCAGCGCAGCGACCTGTACTCGCTGGGGTGCGTGCTGTACGAGATCACCACCGGGGCACCGCCGTTCGACCTCGACGACGCCTGGGCGATCCTCGTCGGCCACCGCGACACACCACCCCGTCCACCGCGCAGCCACCGTGCCGAGGTGCCGCCGTACTTCGAGAAGATCATCCTGGACCTACTGGCCAAGCTGCCCGACCAACGCCCGTACGACGCCCGTGAGGTGGGGCGCCGCATCGGCGTGGGCCGTGCGGGCGAGGTGGACCGTGCGTCAGTCAAGCATCCTCGGCTCGGGCAGACGTACGTGCCCACCCTGGTGACCCCTCAGCCGACGCTCCGCCCGGCCCTCGAACCACCGGACCGTCGTACCCGCCTGCCGTCCTGGACCCGCGGCATGACCACCGGCCACAAGGCCGTCGGTCCCGGCGCCGCCACCCCGCGGCCCGTGGACGGTGCCGCCCTGACCGGCGAGTGGATCCCGAGGCCGGCGTCCTCCCGGGGCACCGGCGCGCCCATCCTCCCTCGGCCCCTCGACCCCGCACCGGACGAACCGCCCCGGGAAACGGTCACCGCTCTGACCGGCCGCCACAACGCCGGGCTCACCCTGGGCCGCCTCGGCCGCTGGGCGGAGGCCGGCGAGGTGCACCGCGCGGTCGCCGCCGAACGCGAGCAACTCCTCGGCCCCGAGCACCCCGACACCCTCGCCAGCCGCTACGAGGTCGCCTTCACCCTCTCCCGCACCGGCCGCGCCGCCGACGCCCTGCGCGAGTACAAACACGTCGCCCGCGCCCGCAGCCTCGCCCTCGGCCCCGACCATGCCGACACCCTCGCCGCCCGCCAGGAAATGGCGTACGTACTGGGCCAGTTGGGCCGCCACTTCGACGCCCACCAGGTCTACACGTCCGTCCTCGCCGCCCGCGAGCGGACGATGGGCGCCGACCATCCCGACACCCTGCGCTGCCGCCACAACCTGGCCTTCAACCTCAGCCGCCTCGGCCGCCTGGAGGATTCCTACCGCATGGCCGAAGACGTGGCCGTCGCCCGCGCCCGCGTTCTGGGCGCCGGGCATCCCGACACCCTCGTCACCCGCTACGAAGTCGCCTACGCACTGGGCCAGTTGGGACGCTGGCCGGAGGCCCTCCAGACCTACCACGAGGTCGCCGAGGCCCGCGCCCAGGCTCTCGGCCCCGACCACCCCGACACCCTCGCCGCCCGCTACGAGGTCGGCATCAGCCTCGGCCGCCTGGGCCGCAGCGCCGAGGCCCTTCAGCTCTACCGCGACCTCATCGAGGACCGCACCCGGGTGAACGGCCCGGCCCACCCCGAGACCCTGCGCGCCCGCCACGGCCTCGGCGTCAACCTGGGCCGCCTCGGCCGCTGGGAGGAGGCGCTCGCCGAGTCCCGCGACGTCTGCGCCATCCGTGAGCGCGTCCTCGGCTCCGAGCACCCCGACACCCTCGTCAGCCGCCGCGAGGTCGCCGTCGGCCTCGGCTGGCTGGGCCGCTGGGCCGACGCCCTGACCGAGTACCGCAGGGTCGCCACCGCCCGCGAACGCGTCCTCGGTGCCGGCCACCCCGACACCCTCGCCAGCCGCAACGACGAGGCGCACTGCCTGGAGCAACTCGGCCGCGGCGCGGAGGCGGTCGAGCTGTACCGCAGGGTGGCGGTGCTGCGGCAGCAGCACGCGGCGGGCGGCGGCTGAACGGAGGAGGCAGCCTCAGCGCGGGCATGTGCCGCCGAGAGTGCTCCACGCGGCGAGTCCGCACCCCGCCGCGCGATACGTCGCCCTTCTGGCCGTCCTAGATCATCTCGTGTTACGAAGGGGCATGCCTGCACTCGTTGGACACACGTACGACGTCGTGATCGTCGGCGGCGGACACAACGGCCTCGTCGCCGCCGCCTACCTCGCGCGGGCCGGACGGTCCGTCCTGGTCCTGGAGCGGCTGGACCACACCGGCGGCGCCGCGATCTCCACCCGGCCGTTCGCCGGCGTCGACGCCCGGCTGTCGCGCTACTCCTACCTGGTCAGCCTGCTCCCCAAGAAGATCGTCCGGGATCTGGGCCTGGACTTCCGCATCCGTACGCGCACGATCTCCTCGTACACCCCCGTCGAACGCGACGGCCGGCCGACCGGACTCCTGGTCGGCGGCGGCGAGCGGCGCACCCGCGAGGCCTTCGCACGCCTCACCGGCGGCGAACACGAGTACCAGGCCTGGCAGCACTTCTACGGCATGACCGGCCGCGTCGCCGAACGGATCTTCCCCACCCTCACCGAACCGCTGCCCACCCGCAAGGAACTGCGCCGCCGGGTGGACGACGAGGAGGCCTGGCGGACCCTGTTCGAGGAGCCGATCGGCGTCGCCGTGGAGGACCGCTTCGCGGACGACCTGGTCCGGGGCGTCGTCCTCACCGACGCCCTGATCGGCACCTTCGCCGACGCCCACGACCCCTCCCTCGCGCAGAACCGCTGCTTCCTCTACCACGTGATCGGCGGCGGCACCGGCGCCTGGGACGTGCCGGTCGGCGGCATGGGAGCCCTGACGGACGCCCTGGCCGCGGCGGCACGGAACGCCGGCGCGGTCCTCGCCACCGGGCACGAGGCGGTGCGGATCGCCACGGACGGGCGTACGGCGGAGGTGACGTACCGAACGGCGGAGAAGGAAGGGGTGGTGACCGCCCGGCACGTCCTGGTGAACGCCTCCCCGCAGGCCCTGGCCGAACTGACCGGCGACGCGCCCCCGGCCCCCGCCGAGGGCGCCCAGCTCAAGGTGAACATGCTGCTCAAGCGGCTGCCCAGGCTGCGCGACAGCACGGTCGATCCGCGCGAGGCGTTCGCGGGCACCTTCCACATCGCCGAGGGATACGAGCAGCTGGCCACCGCCCACGCGGAGGCCTCGGCGGGCCGCCTGCCCTCCGCGCCGCCCTCGGAGATCTACTGCCACTCGCTGACGGACCCCTCGATCCTGGGCCCCGAGCTGGTGGAGCAGGGCTACCAGACCCTGACACTCTTCGGGCTGCACACGCCCGCGCGGCTCTTCGACGCCGACAACTCCGGTGCCCGCGAGGAGCTGTTGAAGGCGACCGTCGCCCAACTCGACGCCCACCTGGAGGAACCGATCACCGACTGCCTGGCCGTGGACGCCGAGGGCCGCCCCTGCATCGAGGCCAAGACCCCACTCGACCTGGAACGCGACCTGCGCCTCCCCGGCGGCAACATCTTCCACCGCGAACTGTCCTGGCCCTACGCCCAGGACGACACCGGCCGCTGGGGCGTGGAGACCACTCACACCAACGTGCTGTTGTGCGGGGCGGGCGCGGTGCGTGGAGGTGGGGTGAGCGGGGTGCCGGGGCACAATGCGGCGATGGCGGTGCTGGAGGCCGTGGACGGTTGACCCTCGGTGACAACCGGACCGTCAGTCCGCCGACGGCCGCCAGGAGAGCCTGAGAGGGTAGCGCTTCGCCAACTCCTCGTATCGGGACCGGACTTGTCGGAGGGGCAGCCGCGCGGCGGTGGCGTACACCGGCAGGACCGACTCCTCGATCTCTTTCTGGGGGTCGATGCCGGGGGCGACGCCGTCACGGTCCCTGGAGAGCAGCACCCGGTCGACCTGGTCGCTGTCCAGGGCTGCAAGGGCCCAGAGTGCGTCGCGCCGGGTCATCGCAGTGCTGTGAGTCATGGCTTCTTCCAGCGCCGCGCGGGCGCTGGTGTCTCCCAGCTCCATCCGTGCCGTGAGCACTCGGAAACGGAGTCGGGGGAACGGGTCCGCTTGCAGTTCCGACAGCGGCTGGAGCGCCCGTGGATCGCCGATGCCGGCGAGTGCCTCGACCAGGTGCATCAGCAGGTCGTCGTCCGGAGGTGATGTGTCGGCAGCGACCCTGAGCGCGCTCAGCAGAGGTTCGACGGTCCTGCGGTCGCCCAGATGACCCAGTGCTTCCACGACCGCCTTGGACAGTGCGCCACTGACATCGGGCAGGGCGTCGAGCAGGGGCTGCACCGCCCGGGAGTCACCGAGAAGCCCGAGCGCTTGCACGACGACGGGATCCACGCCGCCCCGGGCCGGGGTCAGTATGCCGAGCAGGGGCTCCAGCGCCCTGGGATCGCGGAGGTTCCCGAGTGCCGTCACCACGGCGGTGCGCGCCGCTCTGCTGGTGTGGGGGAGGGCGTCGAGCAGGGGCTGGACCGCTCGTGGGTCGTCGAGCTCTCCAAGGGCCGTGGCGACGGCGTGGTTGGTGGTGCCGTTGGGCGCCGTGAGGATACCGAGCAGGGGCTCCACCGCCCGGGGGTCCCCGAGCGTGCCGAGCGCCTGGACGACAGCCGTACGCACTTCTCCTCTCGTGTGGGGGAGGGCGTCGAGCAGGGGCTGGACCGCTCGTGGGTCGCCCAGCTCTCCAAGGGCCGTGGCGACGGCGTGGTTGGTGGTGCCGTTGGGCGCCGTGAGGATACCGAGCAGGGGCTCCACCGCCCGGGGGTCCCCGAGCGTG
>NZ_JBIUCI010000004.1:424973-761815 GCF_044593635.1 Streptomyces sp. NPDC051913
CGTGCCGAGCGCCTGGACGACGTCGTCGTGTGCTGTCCCGTCTTCCTCGGTCAGTACCCCCAACAAGGAGTCCATGGCCAGCGAGCCGTCGAGTTGTGCCAGCAGCAGCGACGCCTCGCGCCGGACGTCTGCGTGCCGGTGTCGGCTCGCCCGGACGACGGGCTCCAGAGTCTGGGGAAACAAGGCAAGGTACTTCTTGCCGATCTCCAGCCGGGCATCCCGGTCGGCCGAGGTGTAGGCGTCCATCATGGCCGGGGCCATCTCGTCGCGCCGTGGCACCTGGATGTGGTCGAAGCACCACAACAGAAACACGACGGCCTGGGGAGGAAGCCGTTTCGAGGCCACGGCATCGGCCAGATCCACGAGTTCGCCGGTCGTCGGCTCCCACGCCGAGGACTTCTTGCCCCACCCAAGGGCCCACGCTGCCGCAATGGCCTCGCAAGGGCCCCTGGACAGGGTGGACGTGAGTTTCGAGGTCAGATCGGGGACCAGGACGAGTCTTCGGGTGTAGGCGATCTCCATGAGGGCCAGCGAGGCTTCGACGACCACCTCGGGCTCGGGCTCATCGAGGAGTGCGACCTGGTTCCGGACCCAGCCGTGCAGAGCCTCCTCGTCGATCGGTGCCGACTGGCCCAGGACCGTCGCGGCGGGGCCGGCGAGGCGGTGGTGCTGGGAGGGATCACGCAACCACTCGGCGACGATCCTCCGGCTGAGAACGGCGGCCCAACTGGAGCCCCCCACCTCTTCGAGAGTGAGGTCGGCAACGGTGTCCGCGGGGCCGGTTCCGTCATGCTCGGTCAGCTCGGCGACGAACCGGGTGAAGATGTCGGCCGCGACCTCCTCGCTGACATTGGGCTCATCGGCGAGGCACGCGCACGCGAGCGCGGCCCGCGCCCGTGCCGTCCTGGCCGCGTCCTCCCCGGGCAGCGGCGTCGCGATGGCCCGCAGAACGCCGTCCACGTCGTCGTCGTTGCAGATCATCACGGTCAGCCGGATGGCCTCCCGCCAGTTCTCCGCGATCGCGGCCTCCATGTGATCCATCGACGTCTCGACGGGGGAGGTCTCCGCGGTGAGCGCGCCGATCTGCTCCGCGAGGGACACCTGCCGATCGCGTCCCGGATATCTCCGCGCGACAAGGGCCAGGCCCGCCAGATACTCCTGAAAGGTCAGATGCCGGAACTCGTAGACAGGGATCAGATCGCCGTCATGGCCGACGTGCCCGGATTCGACGAGGATTCCGGTCTGCCGTTCCAGCCGGCGCAGGAACTCGACCGCGGAACGCCGCTGGACCGGGCGAACGGCGGGGAACTCCCTGCGCATCCGCTCCAGGATCTCGATGACCTTGTCCTGCCGGATCTGCTGGCTTCCGGACGCGCACATGGAATACGCGAGGTACTGCAACTGCGGGAGCGCCTCATGGGGATCCATGCGCTCGTCCACGTCACTGCGCCAGTGCAGCAGCACGTCGACGGCCTCCCGGTAGAGGTCCGCCCGGCGGCTCGGCAGCTTCCCGACCTTCTTCTTCACCAGCGCCATGGTCGTGAGCAGCATGGGGCTGCCGGTCAGGCGCTCGATCCGGTCGGTGCTGTGGATGTCGCTGATGAGTTCCCGGGCCGCGGACTCACGCCGGGCCGGCGGCTCTGTCACCACACACCAACGGCGGGCGAAGTCGTCCTTGTCCTGGGGCGTCAGCTCCTGGACCGTGACGTGCTCGAAGCCCCGGGTGATCCGCAGCCTCATCTCCCGGTATCCGACGATCCTGGAAGTGACGACGACGGGGGCCTCGGGGAAGGCGAGGTGTATTTTCTCGACCTTGCGGCAGAACCGGGCCCGCAGACCGGGTTCCGAGATCTCGTCCAGGCCGTCGATGAGCAGCAGCACCCTGCCCTCCCGCATGCGGCGCAGCAGCAGCGGGGTCAGTTCGGCGGCCTCCTCGCTGGAGAACTCCGCGTCGCACAGGTGATGCTGGATCATTTCCTCCAGCGACCCCGTGATCCTCCTCGTGTCGAGGTCGCGGCAGCGGATGAGAAGGGGGAGCCAGTCGGCGTCGGGCAGGGTGTCGACGTCCGGGAGCTGGCTCCAGTCGGGATCGGCCTTCATACGCAGCAGATACGCCGTCGCGATCCACCGCAGCATGGTGCTCTTCCCGGCGCCCGGGTCGCCCAGGACCACCAGGTGCTTGGACTGGGCGAGCCGCTCCCCGACCGAGAAGCGCGATCCGGTTTCCTGTTCCTCCTCGTCGAGGTCCTCGTCCTGTGCCTCGCCCTGCTCCTTGCGCCGCGCTTCGAGATCCTGGAGCTTCCGGTCGAGGTCGTGCGCGTCCATGCCCGGCGGAATGTCGACCGTGACGCGCAGGGACACGTACAGACTGCGCAGCAGCAGATCCCTGGTGATGAGTTCGCGGTCCCCGATGGGGAAGTTCGCCAGATCGACGATGTCGCAGGTTTCCAGGGCGAGTTCTCGATAACGCTGTTCGAGCTCGTCCAGCCGCTGTTCGGCGCCGGTCGGTTTCCGGGTCGGGTAGTGCTCCGACAGCGCCGCCAGGAGTTCGGTGATCGCTCTGGCGGGATCCTGCCAGTACCGGGCGATCCGGCCGTCGAGCGTCAGAAAGTCGAGATAGGCGTTCTCTTCCATCTGGAGCGCGAAGACGCGCGCCTCCTGATGTCGTCTGGCCGCGTTGACGAGGAAGTTGGCCCAGCCGGTTCCGATCGCCCTGACGGTCCCGCACAGCACCACCGGGCTGCCCTGCGCGATCGCCTGTGACGCCTTCTGCACGAGGGAGTCGCCGACGAACAGGCTGCCGTGATGCACGACTTCGTACCCGGCGTCCTCCAGCGGCTTCGCGACCTCGGCGGCCACCGCCTCGTCGCCGTCGGCGTGTGCGAGCAGGATCTGGACCATCGAGCCCCCCGAAGCGTTCAGCGAATGGCCTTCAAGAGCTGCCCGAATCCCGTGTCCCAGTCCTGAGAGAGATCCGCGTAGCGGAGATCGGCCAGAATCGCCGGGGCGGAGCCACCGAACTTCACCGGCAGGATGCGGACCCCGCAGCCGTCCAACTGGCGGTGGAGGGCCGACATCCATTCCCGGGAGATCCACGGGCTCATGACGCCGGCCGCCGAATAGCAGAGCACCAGATAGGACGTTCCTTCGAGCCCGGTGGTGATGCGGTCCACGATGGAATCCCCGATTCCGATCTCCCACTCGTCGAACCACACCTGGTGCCCGGCGGCGGAGACGCCCTCGGCGAGTCGCTCGGCTTCGGACACATCGACCTTGCGATGACTGATGAAGACGTTCGCCATTGCCATCCCAGGTCGACGGTCGCGTGCGATGAGATCCCGCGAACAGCGTTGATTCCCACGGCTCATGTGATGCCGTCACATGCTACCCGGCGGGTGGTCGTGACGGGCCGCCGCCTTCAGTCGGCGGCCGGAGCCCAGCCGGCGGCGGCGATCCGAGCGGAGTCACCCGGTCGTGACCCGTCGAAGAGGACGACGTCGGCGGTCCCGACGCGCAGACCGTCGACGTACGCTCCGCGTCCCACGTACAGCCGGTCCGTGGTGTAGCGCCAGCGCAGGGTCAGCTGCCGGTGAGCGGGGAGCGCGGCCGTCAGGCGGTGCCATGTCCGGCCCGACCAGCCGGTGACCGTACCCGCGGGGTGGTCCTCGTCGCCGGTGGTGAACGGCACCGGCTGCCACGTCGTACCGCCGTCCGTCGTGGCCTCCAGGGCCAGGACGTCCGCCTGTGGTTCGGTGTCCCACCACAGGGCGCAGCGCAGACGGGAGGCGCCGGTGGAGGTGTCGAGGGCGGGGAGCGTGAGGGTGGCCGTCGTGGCGCTCGCCATGCCGGAGAACCAGGCGGTACGGCCGTGACGGGGGCGGACCGGAACGGCACGGGCCAGGTTGTTGGCGGCGGCGACCCTGGGTGCGGAGCCCGATCGCCAACTACGCACCGGGTGGACCGAGTTGCCAAGGACGACGAGGAAGGAGTCGGTCGTCGGGTCGAGGACCAGTGAGGTGCCGGTGAATCCGGTGTGGCCCGCGGTGCGCGGGGTCGCCATCGCGCCCATGTACCAGTGCTGGTACAGCTCGAAGCCGAGGCCGTGTTCGTCACCGGGGAAGGCGGAGTTGAAGTCGGTGAACATCAGCTCCACGGAGTCGGGCCGCAGGATCCGACTCCGGCCGTACGCGCCGCCGTTCAGCAGGGTCCTGCCGAGCACCGCCAGGTCCCACGCGCAGGAGAAGACCCCCGCGTGGCCCGCGACACCACCCAGGCTGTACGCGTTCTCGTCGTGCACCTCGCCCCACACCAGACCCCGGTCCAGACCCGACCAGGGCTTACGGGCGTCCTCCGTCGCCGCGATCCCCGGCTTCCAGGCGGCGGGCGGGTTGTAGCGGGTGCGGTGCAGACCGAGCGGGGCGGTGATCTCCTCGTGGAGCAGGACGTCCAGGGTGCGACCGGTCAGCTTCTCCAGGACGAGCTGGAGCGAGATCAGATTGAGGTCGGAGTAGAGGTACTTGGTGCCCGGCGGATCGAGCGGCGCCTCGTTCCAGATGAGCCGGAGCTTCTCCTCGTACGTCGGCGCGTTGTACAGCGGGATCCAGGACCGGAAGCCCGAGGTGTGGGTGAGGAGTTGGCGGATCGTCACGTCCTGCTTGCCCGCGGCGCCGAACTCCGGGAGGTAGGAGGCGACGGTCGCCTCCAGCTCAAGGCCGCCCCGCTCGATCTGCTGCACGGCGAGGATCGAGGTGAACAGCTTGGAGACCGACGCCAGGTCGAAGACGGTGTCCTCGTTCATCGGGATCTGCTCGGCGGGCGGGAACTCGACGCCCGTGTCGGTCTTCTCGTCGTACGCCGAGTAGCGCACCGCCGTCCCGATCGGCTGGTGCAGGGCCACCGTGTCGCCCCGTCCGGCGAGGAGGACGGCGCCCGCGTACCAGGGGTGCTTGGGGGAGGGGCCGAGGAACGCCTGGGCATCGGTGACGAGTTGGGCGAGGTGTGCTGGGAGGAGGCCGGCGCGTTCCGGGGAGCCGTGGCGGAGTGTACGGCTCCCGCCGGCCTCGGTCGCCGCGGCGGGGCCGGCGGGGAACGGGGCGATCGCGAGAGCGCCCCCGAGCGCGAGGGCTCTTCGGGTGAGCTGACGGCGGGACAGTCCGGTGTGCGCCTCATCAGTCATCGGGAAACTCTAACCGCGTGCCGAAACTCCGGACCCGGACCTGAATCTGACGGAGCATCAGAAAACCCCTTCCGTCCTCCGGAGGACTGCGGCATCCTGCGCCCATGCAGACGGAGCTGAGCAAGAAACTGGGAGTCGAGCACGCCATCTTCGGCTTCACGCCGTTCCCCGCCGTCGCTGCCGCCATCAGCCGGGCCGGGGGGTTCGGGGTGCTCGGCGCGGTCCGCTACACCGCCCCCGACGACCTCAAACGCGACCTCGACTGGATCGAGGGGAATGTGGACGGCAAGCCGTACGGCCTGGACGTCGTCATGCCCGCCAAGAAGGTCGAAGGCGTCACCGAGGCCGACGTCGAGGCGATGATCCCCGAGGGACACCGGCAGTTCGTCCGGGACACCCTCGCCAAGTACGGGGTGCCCGAGCTGGCCGAGGGCGAGGCTTCGGGGTGGCGCATCACCGGGTGGATGGAGCAGGTCGCCCGCACCCAGCTCGACGTCGCCTTCGACTACCCGATCAAGCTGCTCGCCAACGCCCTCGGCTCACCGCCCGCCGACGTCGTGGCACGCGCCCACGAGAAGGGCGTGCTCGTCGCCGCGCTTGCCGGCAGTGCCCGGCACGCCGTGAAACACCAGGAGGGCGGCATCGACATCGTCGTCGCCCAGGGCT
This sequence comes from Streptomyces sp. NPDC051913, assembly GCF_044593635.1. NCBI lineage: Bacteria > Bacillati > Actinomycetota > Actinomycetes > Kitasatosporales > Streptomycetaceae > Streptomyces > Streptomyces sp. NPDC051913. Next base: position 430,816 of record NZ_JBIUCI010000004.1, read on the forward strand.
ACGAGGCCGGCGGGCACACCGGCGAGATCGCGTCCATGGTGCTGACCCCGGAGGTCGTGGACGCCGTGGACCCGCTGCCGGTGCTGGCCGCGGGCGGCATCGGCAGCGGACAGCAGGTGGCGGCCGCGCTGGCCCTGGGCGCCCAGGGAGTGTGGCTGGGCTCGCTGTGGCTCACCTGCACCGAGGCCGACATGTCCTCGCCCGCGGTCACCCGCAAGCTCCTCGCCGCGGGCTCCTCCGACACCGTCCGCTCCCGTGCCCTGACCGGCAAGCCCGCCCGCCAGTTGCGCACCGAGTGGACCGACGCCTGGGACGACCCGAACGGCCCCGGCACGCTCCCCATGCCGCTCCAGGGACTCCTCGTCGCCGACGCCCTGACCCGCATCCAGAAGTACGAGGTCGAGCCCCTGCTCGGCACCCCCGTGGGACAGATCGTCGGCCGGATGAACCGCGAACGCAGCGTCCAGGACGTCTTCGACGACCTCACCCGCGGCTTCGAGCGAGCCGTCGACCGCGTCAACCGCATCGCCGGAAGGACCGGAGGCAGCGGCCAGTGATGAGCGCAACGAGCCAACCCCCCGTCGGAAGGAGCGGCCAGTGACCAGCACTACGAGTACACCCCCCGCCGGATTCTGGGCCCAGGCCGGCGTCGACCCCGAGCGGACCGTCCTCGTCGCTCCCGACGGCGAGGAGTGGACCGCGGGCCGGCTGCACGCCGCCGCCAACCGTCTCGTCCACGGGCTGCGCGCGGCCGGGCTGCGGCGCGGGGACGCCTTCGCCGTCGTCCTGCCCAACGGCGTCGAGTTCTTCACCGCCCATCTGGCCGCCACCCAGGCCGGGTTCTACCTCGTCCCGATCAACCACCACTTCGTGGGCCCCGAGATCGCCTGGATCGTCGCCGACTCCGGCGCCAAGGTCTTCCTCGCCCACGAGCGCTTCGCCGCCCCCGCCCGCCAGGCCGCCGACGAGGCCGGGCTCCCGGCCACCCACCGGTACTCCGTCGGCGAGGTCGAGGGTTTCCGGCCGTACGCCGAACTCCTCGAAGGACAACCGGAGTCGGTGCCCGCCGACCGTGAGCTCGGCTGGGTCATGAACTACACCTCGGGCACCACGGGCCGCCCCCGCGGCATCCGCCGCCCGCTGCCCGGCAAGCTCCCCGAAGAGGCCTACCTCGGCGGCTTCCTCGGCATCTTCGGCATCAAGCCGTACGACGACAACGTCCACCTCGTCTGCTCGCCGCTCTACCACACGGCCGTGCTCCAGTTCGCGAGCGCGTCCCTGCACATCGGCCACCGCCTGGTCCTGATGGACAAGTGGACACCGGAGGAGATGCTGCGCCTGATCGAGGCCCACCGGTGCACGCACACCCACATGGTCCCGACCCAGTTCCACCGTCTGCTGGCCCTGCCCGAGGACGTCCGCGCCCGGTACGACGTCTCCTCGATGCGGCACGCCATCCATGGCGCCGCCCCCTGCCCGGACCACGTCAAACGGGCGATGCTCGACTGGTGGGGGCCGTGCGTGGAGGAGTACTACGCGGCCAGCGAGGGCGGCGGCGCCTTCGCCACCGCGGAGGACTGGCTGAAGAAACCCGGCACGGTCGGAAAGGCCTGGCCCATCAGCGAGTTGGCGATCTTCGACGACGAGGGCAACCGACTGCCGGCGGGTGAACTCGGCACCGTCTACCTGAAGATGAACACCGGCGGCTTCTCGTACCACAAGGACGAGACCAAGACGCGGAAGAACCGCATCGGCGACTTCTTCACCGTCGGCGACCTCGGCTACCTCGACGAGGACGGCTATCTCTTCCTCCGCGACCGCAAGATCGACATGATCATCTCCGGCGGCGTCAACATCTACCCCGCAGAGACAGAGTCCGCCCTCCTCGCTCATCCCGCCGTCGCCGACGCCGCCGCCTTCGGCATCCCGCACGACGACTGGGGCGAGGAGGTCAAGGCCGTCGTCGAACCGGCCCCGGGTCAGGAACCCGGACCGGAACTGGCCGCCGCCCTCCTCGCCCACTGCGCCGAGCACCTGGCCGGCTACAAGTGCCCGAAGACCGTCGACTTCATCACCGAGATGCCCCGCGACCCCAACGGCAAGCTGTACAAGCGCCGTCTGCGGGACCCGTACTGGGAGGGGCGTACCCGGCCGGTCTGAGTCACGAGCGCACCCGCACCACCCGCAGCGAGGGCGACGACAGGATGTCCTTCTCGCAGAACCGGGACGTCACCCAGCGTTCCTGCGAGAAGAGGCGGGTCTGGTCGCTGTAGTGCGGCGAGTCGGGGTTGGAGGACTGGGAGTACGTCAGGAGGGTGCGGGCCACCGGGCAGCGGCTGCCGTCCCAGCCGACGGCCTGGATGTAGCTGGAGCCGGTAGAGACCTCGGTGTAGCCGCCCTTCGCGGCGTCCCACACGGGCTCGACCTTGTTCCAGACACCGAGGGACTCCGTGCCGCCCGGGACGGGGATGCGCTTGCCGTCGCGGACCACGAACTGATGCTCTCCCAGAGGTGAGTTGAGCGCGATGCCCGCCGCGCGCAGCTCGGTGACCGTGTCCGCGAGCGCGGTGGTGAACGCCGTGGTGCCGGTGTTGAGGGTGTTCGGGGTGCCGACCGGGTCGGACGCGGAGAACGGGACCTGCCACAGCTGGGCCGCGGGGAGGCGGCGCCACAACCGGTCGAAGAGCAGGGCGCCCCGACTGGCCGTGTTCGCCGTGCGGTCCCACGCCGCCAGTACGCCGCACGCCTCGGACACGTCAACGGCCTTGCCGTCAGCGCCGGTTGCCGTGCCGCCGGGCAGCGCGGCACAGGCCTTCGCCGCGTCGGCCGCGATCAGGTCGCCGGCCGGCACCCGGTTGGCGAACTGTTGCCGCTGAAGGTCCCGCACGGTGAGATCGCCGCGCCGCGCCAGCGCCGCCACGTCCTCGATCGCCCCGCGCGTCCGCATCGACCGCTGCGTGCCGGTCGTACCGAAGATCCGCTCGTACCCGGTCAGCGGCTGCTCGGCGTTGGCCAGCCAGGCGCTGTCGTTGGAGTTCTCCGCGTACGGCGCGTCCGTGAGGGTCGGCATCTTCGCCGGGCCGAAGATCCCGGGCTGTACGGCGTCGGCGTCGCTGCCGGGCGCGCAGTCGCCGCGCGAGCCGTCGAGGACCGCCAGACCGGCGGACGGGTAGGTGACCCTGCCGAGCGGGGTGGAGCAGCGCTGGGCCAGCTCGTCGGTGATGCGGGGGAGCACCTGGGACTGCGTGAACAGCGAGTGACCGGCCGCGTCGGCGGCGATCGTGTTCACCCATGGCAGCCCCTGCGTCCGCTGGAGGGACTTCAGCACGTCCGCCGTGCCGCGCGCCTTGCTGAAGCCGAGCGCGGTGTCCGAGGCGCGCAGGTTCGCCGCGTTGGGGTCGTTGAGGGCGTACGCCGTCGTGGTCGTCCAGGGCAGCGGGACGGACGCGCCGAGCGAGGTGACGACCGGGCCGTACCGGGTCCACCACTGGGTGCGGGTCACCGGGACGCCGTCCTTCACCTCGACCGTGACCGTGCGCTTGGTCATCCGCTCGGACGTGCCGTCCACGAGGTAGGCCGTCGGGTCGGCCGGGTCGAGGGTCAGCTGATGGAGGTTGAGGGGTACGCCGGTGGCGACGGTGTGACTCCACGCCACCCGGGCGTTGTGGCCTATGGAGACCGTCGCGGATCCCAGCAACGAGCCCCCGGAGACGTTCAGTTCACCCGGGATCGTCTGCTGCGACTGCCAGAAGCGGCGACCGCCCTGCCAGGGGTAGTGCGGGTTGCCCAGCAGCAGTCCACGGCCGTTCGCGGTCGTGGCGCCGCTGAAGGCGACGGCGTTGGAGCCCATGTCGGCGGAGTCGGCGGCGAGGAGCTCGTGGGCCGCGCGGGCGGTGTCCTGGGCGGAGGGAGTTTCGGGGGCGGCCGTCGTCGTAGGTGGCTGGGCGGCCGTGATGCCGTCCACGCCCCGCCCCTGGCCGCCGAGCACGGCGAGCGCGAAACCGCGGGCAGCCACGTCGAGTTCGGTCACCGGCCGGACCCAGGCGGCACCCTCGCAGGACGGGTCGGTGATCCGGTTCTGCCGCAGCCAGGCGTTGTATCCGGCCGCGAAGCCCCGCATCAGGTCCTTGGCCTGCCGGCTCGGCCCGGCCGGCGCCGGGGTCGCGAGCAGCTTCTCCACCGTGCCGGACTCCCTGACGCCCTTGAAATAGAGGTCGCTGGAGAGGTTCTTGGCAGCCGAGGAGAGCGAGCCGTCCGGAGCGGCGTCCGGCCCGAAGTAACGGGACCGCTCACCCCGCACGGTCACGAAACCGTCGGCGAGCGTGCACACCTGGTCGGCGGCCTGCGCCCAGCCGGTGCCGAAGCCGAGGTCCGCGTAGTTTTTGGCGACGATGTGCGGAATGCCGTACTCGGTATAGCGGATGGTGGCGGACAGACCGCCGTGCGAGGGGTGCTGCTGCCGGTCCCGGCCCTGAGCCGCGGCGGCCGGCAGGGCGGTGGTGGCGGTGAGCAGGGCGACGGCCGCGACGACGGCGCGTCTGAGGCGGGTGCGCATGGTGCCTCCCAACGTCATTGAGGGAAGGAGCGGTTGAGCGTACCAACGGGTAGGTTGTCCTGTATGACGTCTGGACACGGCAGCACGGTTGACGGGGTGCTGCGACGCACCGCCCGGCGCACCCCGGCGCGGGTCGCGGTGGAGTACGGCGACCGCTCCTGGACGTACGAGGAACTCGACGACGCCGTCTCGCGGGCGGCGAGCCTGCTGCTCGGTGAGGGACTCTCGCGCGGCGACCGGGTCGGCGCCTACGGCCACAACTCCGACGCCTACCTCATCGCCTTCCTCGCCTGCGCCCGCGCCGGCCTCGTACACGTCCCGGTCAACCAGAACCTGACCGGCGACGACCTCGCGTACATCGTCGGCCAGTCGGGCAGCACGCTGGTGCTCACGGATCCCGACCTCGCCGACCGACTCCCCGACGGGGTACGGCCGCTGCCCCTGCGCGACGCCGACGACTCCCTGCTCGCGCGCCTTCCCTCGTCCCCCGCGTACGACGGCCCGGAGCCGCGCAGCGAGGACCTCGTCCAACTGCTCTACACCTCGGGGACGACCGCCCTGCCCAAGGGCGCGATGATGACCCACCGCGCCCTGGTGCACGAGTACCTCAGCGCGATCACCGCCCTCGACCTGAGCGCCGGCGACCGCCCCGTGCACGCGCTCCCGCTCTACCACTCGGCCCAGATGCACGTGTTCCTGCTGCCCTACCTCGCGGTCGGCGCGACGAACATCATCCTCGACGCCCCCGACGGCGACCGCCTCCTCGACCTGATCGAGGCGGACCGCGCGGACAGTCTCTTCGCGCCACCCACCGTGTGGATCGCCCTGTCCAACCGCCCCGACTTCACCACCCGCGACCTCGGCGGACTCCGCAAGGCCTACTACGGCGCCTCGATCATGCCGGTGCCGGTCCTGGAGCGCCTGCGCGAACGCCTCCCGAAGCTCGCCTTCTACAACTGCTTCGGCCAGAGCGAGATCGGCCCGCTGGCGACCGTCCTCGCCCCCGACGAACACAAGGGCCGGATGGACTCCTGCGGCCGCCCGGTCCTCTTCGTGGACGCGCGGGTCGTGGACGAGGACGGCAAGGAGGTCCCCGACGGCACCCCCGGTGAGATCGTCTACAGATCACCGCAGTTGTGCGAGGGCTACTGGGACAAGCCCGAGGAGACGGCCGACGCCTTCCGCGACGGCTGGTTCCACTCCGGCGACCTCGCGGTCCGCGACGCGCACGGCTACTTCACCATCGTCGACCGGGTGAAGGACGTCATCAACTCCGGTGGCGTACTGGTCGCCTCACGCCAGGTCGAGGACGCGCTCTACAGCCACGAGGGCGTCGCCGAGGTCGCCGTCATCGGGTTGCCCGACGAGCGCTGGATCGAGGCGGTGACGGCGGTGGTCGTGCCGCGCGGCGAGGTCACGGAGGAGGCGCTGATCGCCCACGCCCGGGAGCGGCTCGCCCACTTCAAGGCGCCGAAGCGGGTGGTGTTCGTGGACGAGCTGCCGCGCAACGCGAGCGGGAAGATCCTGAAGCGGGAGCTGCGCGACAGGCTCGCCTAACGAGCGTCCCGGAGATCGACGATCCGCCGGATCTTGCCCACCGACCGCTCCAGCGACTCGGGTGCGACGACCTCGACGGTGACCGACACGCCGATGCCGTCCTTCACGGCGGCGGCGATGGACCGTACCGCGGCCTCCCGCTCCTCCGCAGTGGCGTCGGGCCGGGCCTCCGCCCGTACGGTGAGGGCGTCGAGCCGACCCTCCCGGGTCAGCCGCAGCTGGAAGTGGGGCGCGACACCCGGGGTGCGCAGCACGATCTCCTCGATCTGCGTGGGGAAGAGATTGACGCCCCGCAGGATCACCATGTCGTCACTGCGCCCGGTGACCTTCTCCATACGCCGGAAGACGCGAGCGGTACCCGGCAGCAGGCGGGTGAGGTCCCGGGTGCGGTAGCGGATGACGGGCATGGCCTCTTTGGTGAGCGAGGTGAACACCAGCTCCCCCTTCTCACCCTCGGGCAGCACCTCACCGGTGACCGGGTCGACGATCTCGGGGTAGAAGTGGTCCTCCCACACATGCAGCCCGTCCTTGGTCTCCACGCACTCCTGCGCCACGCCCGGGCCGATCACCTCCGACAGCCCGTAGATGTCGACCGCGTCGATCGCGAACCGCTCCTCGATCTCCCGGCGCATCTGCTCGGTCCACGGCTCGGCACCGAAGACGCCGACCTCCAGGGAGGTGCCGCGCGGGTCCACGCCCTGCCGCTCGAACTCGTCGAGGATCGTCAGCATGTACGACGGCGTCACCATGATCACGCGTGGTTCGAGGTCCTGGATCAGCTGGACCTGGCGGGCGGTCATGCCGCCGGACGCGGGGACGACCGTACAGCCGAGCCGTTCGGCACCGTAGTGCGCGCCGAGTCCGCCGGTGAACAGCCCGTATCCGTACGCCACATGGACCGTGTCGCCGGGCCGCGCGCCCGCGGCCCGGAGGGAGCGGGCCACCATGTCCGACCACAGGGAGAGGTCACCGTCGGTGTAGCCGACGACGGTCGGACGGCCGGTCGTCCCGCTGGAGGCGTGAACGCGCCGAACGCGATCCCGGGGCACGGCGAACATCCCGTACGGGTAGTTCTCGCGCAGGTCGCCCTTCGTGGTGAAGGGAAACCGGGCGAGGTCGGCGAGCGACCGGCAGTCATCCGGGTGGACGCCCGCCTTGTCGAAGGACTCCCGGTAGAACGGCACATGCTCATACGCCAGCCGCAGCGACACCCGCAGCCGCTCCAGCTGAAGCGCCCGCAGCGCCGCCCCGTCCAGCCGTTCCCCCGAGTCCAGCAGCTCCACCGCATCCGCCATCGGGACGCCTCCCTCACCAACCACACCAATCCGGGCGACCGATCATTCGGTCGATCTCTCCGGGATCAGTAATCCAGTCCGGGGCTGATCAAGCAAGAGGGGGTGAGACTTTTCGACGAAATCCGTTGCGCCGACGCCGGTCGATCATGAGGATCGGCGACATGCCCGCCTTGACCCCGTCCGACGGAACCACAGCTGGGGCTGGAGCGGATGGATGTGCTCGCGCACTCGGCCGGTGGCAGTCTCGCCATGCTGTACGCGGCCCGGTATCCGCAGCGGGTGCGGAGGCTGGTGCTGGTCACCGCCAACCCGTGGGCCCTTGGGACGACGGCCACGGTCGGGGACCGGCTGGCCGCGGCGCGGCTGCGGCAGCACGAACCGTGGTTCGCGGTGGCGTTCGCGGCGTACGAGGCGTGGCTGAGTGGGGCGGGCGATGACGACGCCGCCTTCGCGCCCTTCTTCTACGGCCGCTGGGACAAGGTCGCCGAGGAACATCACGCCCGCGGCGACGAGGAGTTCAACGACGCGGCCGGTGCGGTGTACGGCTCCGAGGGGGCCTACGATCCGCTCGCCACCCGCGCCGCGCTCACCCGGCTGCCCGCCCCCGTTCTCGTCCTCGCCGGTGAACTCGACGGAGCTCCCAGGCCCGAGCCGGCCCGCCGCACCGCCGACCTGTTCCCGCACGCCGAGTTCGCCGTCCAGCCCGGCGCCGCGCACTACCCGTGGCTCGACGGTCCGGAGTGGTTCGTACGACGGGTCGCCGCGTTCCTCGGGCAACCCCTGCCCTCGGCAGAGTAGGGCCTGGCCCACCGCGGCCCCGGATACCGTCCCCGGCACGGACTCCGTCAAACCAACGGCATCACCCTCGCGTACCGGGCCCCGACCTGCTCGACGCGCTCGGCACGCTACTTCGCGTACGCCGTCATGAAGCGGTCCCGGAACGTGTCCATCCCCCACACCGGCGCGTTCCCGGCCGGCTTGAGGCCCTCGTTCCAGCCCCAGTCGGAGATCCGGTCCAGCACCTTCGGGTCGCGGGCCACGATCGTGATCGGCACGTCCTTGTTGGTGTCGCCGCCGGTGACGGTCGGGACGGGCTGGTGGTCGCCCAGGAAGACGAGGACCGTGTTGTCGTCGCCGTAGCGTTCGACCCACTCGGTGAGGCTCTGCAGGGAGTACTCGATGGCCTTGCGGTACTCGGTGCGCACCCGCTTGGCGCTCTTCCAGACCTCCTTCGGGTCCGTCCCCTCCTTCTTGATCTGCTCGAAGACCGAGCCGTCGCCGAGCTGATCCCAGTCGATCATGTGGGCGATGGGCGACCAGGGGTTGTGGCTGGAGGCCAGGATGATCTCCGCCATGATCGGGTCGCGGTTCTCCTTGCCGTGCTCAAGCCGCTCGAAGGACTCCAGGCTGAACTGGTCGGGCACCGGAGTCCAGCTGAAGTAGGGGCCGTTGTAGCCGAGGTGGGTGGAGTCGTAGATGTGGTCGAGGCCGAAGTACTTGCCCTCGGGCCACGCCTTGCGCACCCCCGGCACGATCCCGACCGTCCGCCAGGCACCGGTCTTCTGGAAGTAGCTGGTGAGGGTCGCGCGGTCGCCGGTGGTCAGACTCCGGTACCGCTGCTGGTTCTTCACCCACAGACCGGACAGGAACGTGGAGTGCGCGAGCCAGCTGCCCGCGCCGGTGACGGGCGAGCGGAGCCAGCCGCTGCGGGACTGGAAACCGGCCGCCTTGAGGCGGTTGTCGCCGTCCTGGAGCGCCGCGTCGATCTGCGGGGCCATCGCCGGGTCGTCGATCGCGATCCGGCCGTAGCTCTCGATGAAGGTGAACAGGACGTCCTTGCCGCGCAGCCCGGTGAGCAGCTGGTCGGGCGGCGTCTTCGCGAAGGCGTCGACCTTGGCCTGCTTCTCGAAGACCTTGGCGTCGACGAGCCCGTCGTGCACCTGCTGGACCCGGTTGGCGACGAACGTGATGTTGCCCTTGGTGGCGAAGGTGAGCCCGCTGAACTGAACGCCCATGGTGAAGCACAGGATCCAGACGGTGCCGAGGACGAGCGTCGTCCGGGCGGCCACCGCGCGGTGCCGGGCCATGAGGTTCGACAGCCGCACCACGGAGAGCGTGCACAGGGCGAGCACGGACACGAACAGCACGATCACCGCGGCGATCGCGAGCAGCTCTCCCGAACGACCGTACGACTCCCGGACGAAGTCCGCCGCGTCGTCCAGCAGGATCCAGTCGAAGACCAGGTCGAAGGGCCGGGCCAGGGTCTGCCGGAAGCCCATGTCGAGGAACTTGACGACCGTGAACAGCCCCACGATCACACCCGAGACGACGGCCGTGATCCGGCGCGCCCGCCCGGGCAGCGCGAGGAGCAGCCCCGCGAGGAGGATCGCCTCGACGGGGAGCCGCAGGAAGGACTCGAACCTGATCCAGTCGAGGCGGTTGGGCACGAGCAGCGCCCCGAGGACCAGCAGGGCCGCCAGCACGGTCGTAGCGATGGTCACGCCGCGTGCGGTACGGGGGTAGCGGTGGCGCCAGCCGAACCAGCCGGGTTTTCCCGGCTGCGTCGGCTCCTGCGGCTCTTGTGTCGCTTCCGTCTCAGCCGGTTCCTCGCTCTCGGTGACGTCCGACGATGTGGTGCTGTCCGACGACTGACGAGAGCGAGGTGTGAAGAGCGACACCCGGCGGTCCTTCCGTACGGTCTTGCGATGGCATCACGAACAGAGCCCTATGAGCGAGCCTGCCATCACCAGTACGTCCGTGCGTCACCAACGGTTCAACGGAGGCGAGCGGAATTCACCCGTCCGCCCGCGCCGCGACCTCCCGCGCCCACCGGTAGTCCGCCTTGCCGCTCGGGGAGCGCCGGATGGCCTCCGCGATCACCAGCTGCCGGGGGATCTTGTATCCGGCGAGCTGGGTCCGGCAGTGGGTCTGGATGTCGTCGAGCGACGGCTGGGACGCGCCGTCCCGCAGTTGTACGACCGCCGCCACATGGTGGCCCCACTGCGCGTCCGGCACCCCCGCGACCAGCGCGTCGTACACGTCGGGATGGGACTTGAGCGCCTGCTCGACCTCCTCGGGGTACACCTTCTCGCCGCCGGTGTTGATGCACTGGGAGCCCCGCCCGAGGACGACGACGACTCCGTCCTCGTCGACGGTGGCCATGTCGCCGAGCAGCACCCAGCGCTCGCCGTCCTTCTCGAAGAAGGTCTCGGCCGTTTTCCGCGGGTCGTTGTAGTAGCCCAGCGGTACATGGCCGCACTGGGCGACGCGGCCCACCTCGCCCGGTGCGATCGGCTCGTGGGTGGCGGGATCGACCACCTGGGTACGGGAGTTGACCCGGACGCGGAAGCCCCGTTCGGGGCCGGAGTCGTCCGTGGCCGTGCCGTTGAAGCCGGACTCCGAGGAACCGAAGTTGTTGAGCAGCATCACGTTCGGGACGAGGGCCTGGAACTGCCGGCGCACCGTGTCCGACATGATCGCCCCCGACGACGACACGCTGAACATCGACGACATGTCCGTGCCCTTCATGGGCCCTTCGAGGGCGTCGATCAACGGGCGCAGCATCGCGTCGCCGACCAGGGACATGCTGGTGACGCGCTCCTTCTCGACGGTGCGCAGCACCTCCTCGGGCATGAACTTGCGGTGGATCACGATCCGTTGGCCGAAGTTGAAGCCGATGAAGGCGGTGAGGGTGGAGGTGCCGTGCATCAGCGGGGGAGTGGGGAAGAAGGTGATCCCCGAACCGCCCGCGGCGACCCGCTCGGCGAGTTCCTCGGGCTTCTTGACCGGCTCACCGGTCGGCGCGCCGCCGCCCATCCCCGAGAAGAACAGGTCCTCCTGACGCCACATCACCCCCTTCGGCATCCCCGTGGTGCCGCCGGTGTAGATGATGAACTGGTCGTCGGGCGAGCGCCGCGGGAAACCGCGCTCGGGCGACCCGGCGGCCTCGGCGTCCGCGAACGCCACGGCGTCCACCGCCGATGGATCCCCGTCACCGACCCGCACCAGATGCCGCAACTTCTCCGCCCTCGGAAGCGCCGCCGCGACCCGCTCGCCGAACTCGGCGTCGTAGAACAGCCCCACCAGGTCGGCGTCCCGGTACAGGTAGACCAACTCGTCCTCGACGTAGCGGTAGTTGACGTTCACCGGGACGGCCCGGGCCTTGAGACAGCCGAGCGCGGCCTGGAGGTACTCGACGCCGTTGTACATGTGCAGGCCGACGTGCTCGCCGGGCCGTATCCCGCTGTCGATCAGATGGTGACCGATGCGGTTGGCCGCCGCGTCCAGTTCCGCGTACGTCAGCCGGCGCTCCGCACCCGTTCCGGGGATGTCGATGTACACCAGCGCCTCGCGGTCCGGGACCACGTCGACGACCGACTCGAACAGGTCGGCAAGGTTGTACTCCACCGCTCCTCCTGACCTAGCTCCGCACCGGTTGCCGGTCATCAGAGCAAAGGGCGACCCAACTGTGAAGGCTCCGCGCGAATAAATCTGACTGTCTGTCAGAAAACTCTTGAAGAGCCCGGGCGGCTACTGCAACCTGTTCTCGTTCTTTCAGAGGGGAGACGGTTCATGGGTGGGACGGAACACCTCACCGTGCGGCGCGAGGGCGCCACACTGGTGCTCACGCTCAACCGGCCGGAGGCCAAGAACGCGCTCTCGCCGGCGATGCTCGTCGGCCTGTACGACGGCTGGCTGGAAGCCGACGCGGACGACACGATCCGCTCGATCGTGTTCACCGGCGCGGGCGGCTCGTTCTGCGCCGGCATGGACCTCAAGGCCCTGGCGGGAAAGGGCATGGAGGGCGAGCGGTACCGGGACCGCCTCAAAGCCGACCCCGACCTGCACTGGAAGGCGATGCTCCGCCACCACCGGCCCCGCAAGCCGGTGATCGCCGCCGTAGAGGGCTACTGCGTCGCCGGCGGCACCGAGATGCTCCAGGGCACCGACATCCGCGTCGCAGGGGAGTCCGCGACCTTCGGCCTGTTCGAGGTCAGACGCGGTCTTTTCCCGATCGGCGGCTCCACGGTCCGCCTCCAGCGACAGATCCCGCGCACCCACGCCCTGGAGATGCTCCTCACCGGCCGCCCCTACACCGCCCGCGAGGCCGCCGGCATCGGACTGATCGGCCATGTCGTCCCGGACGGCACGGCCCTGTCCAAGGCCCTGGAGATCGCCGAACAGATCAACTCCTGCGCCCCGCTGGCCGTCGAGGCCGTCAAGGCGTCCGTCTACGAGACCGCCGAACTCACCGAGACCGACGGCCTCGCCGCCGAACTCAAGCGCGGCTGGCCGGTGTTCGACACCGCCGACGCCAAGGAAGGCGCCCGCGCCTTCGCGGAGAAGCGCCCGCCCGTCTACAAGCGCCACTGAAGGAGGCCGGCGATGCCGGAAGTCCTGAAAGCCCCGCTGGTCGTCGAGTTCCCCTTCACCCGTTCCCTCGGCCCCGTCCAGAGCGCCTTCCTGACCGGCCTGCGCGACCGCGTCCTGCTCGGCGTACGCACCGGCGACGACCGCACCCTCGTCCCGCCCGTGGAGTACGACCCCGTGACCGCGGAGGAGATCCGCGACCTGGTCGAGGTGGCCCCCACCGGTACGGTCACCACCTGGGCCTGGAACCACGAGCCGCGCCGCGGCCAGCCGTTGGACACTCCCTTCGCCTGGGTCCTCGTCCGCCTCGACGGCGCCGACACCGCCCTCCTCCACGCCCTCGACGCTCCGGGCCCCGATGCCGTGCACACCGGCCTGCGGGTCCGCGTCCGCTGGGCCGAGGACCGCGTCGGCGCGATCACCGACATCGCCTGCTTCGAACCGTACGACGGAGAGGCGGCCCGACCGGCCGGCCACAGTGGCGAGTTCGAGGACCCGGTCACCGGCATCGTCGCCGCCGCCCGCCTCGACTACACCTACTCGCCCGGCCGCGCCCAGACCGACTACATCAACGCCCTCGCCGACCACCGGGCCGTGGGCGAACGCTGCCCGTCCTGCCGCAAGGTGTACGTGCCCCCGAGGGGCGCCTGCCCCACCTGCGGCGTCGCCACCTCGGAGCAGGTCGAGGTGGGGCCGGGCGGCACGGTCACCACCTTCTGCATCGTCAACATCAAGGCGAGGAACCTCGACATCGAAGTCCCCTACGTCTACGCCCACATCGCCCTCGACGGCGCCGACCTCGCCCTGCACGGACGCATCGGCGGCATCCCGTACGACCAGGTGCGGATGGGGCTCCGGGTCGAACCGGTGTGGACGCAAGGGGGCCGCTACCCCGACCACTACCGGCCCACCGGCGAACCCGACGCGGACTACGAGACCTACAAGGAGCTGCTGTGACAGCCGTGACCAGGGACATCGCCGTCGTCGCCTTCGCCCAGTCCGACGTCCTGCGCTCCACCGCGGAACAGTCCGAGGTGGAGATGCTCATGCCGGTGCTGCACGACGTCCTCGACCGGACCGGCCTGAAGACCGCCGACATCGGCTTCACCTGCTCCGGCTCCTGCGACTACCTCGCCGGCCGCGCCTTCTCCTTCACCCTCGCCCTCGACGGCGTGGGCGCCTGGCCGCCGATCTCCGAGTCGCACGTGGAGATGGACGGCGCGTGGGCGCTGTACGAGGCCTGGACCAAACTCCTTTCCGGGGACGCCGACACCGCGCTGGTGTACTCGTACGGAAAGTCCTCGCCCGGTTCCGTCCGCGACGTACTGACCCGGCAGCTCGACCCGTACTACGTGGCCCCCCTGTGGCCCGACTCCGTCGCCCTCGCCGCCCTCCAGGCGCAGGCGCTCATCGACGCGGGCGACACCGACGAGCCCGCGTTGGCGGGGATCAGCGCCCGCAGCCGCTCGGTGGACAACCCGCGCGCTCAACTCAAGGGGCCCGTGCCACAAGGGGATTACGTCGTACGACCCCTGCGCACCGGAGACTGCCCACCCGTCGGCGACGGCGCCGCCGCCGTGATCCTCGCGGCGGGGGAGCGAGCCCGCGACCTGTGCCCACGCCCCGCCTGGATCCGCGGCATCGACCACCGCATCGAGGCGCACGGCCTCGGTGTCCGCGATCTCACCGACTCACCCTCCACCCGGCTGGCCGCCGAGAAGGCGGGCGCCTTCGAACGGCCGGTCGACACAGCCGAGTTGCACGCACCGTTCAGCTCCCAGGAGGTCGTCCTGCGCAAGGCGCTCGGGCTGGACGAGAAGGTGCGGGTCAATCCGTCCGGCGGCGCCCTCGCCGCCAACCCCATGATGGCCGCGGGGCTGATCCGCGTCGGGGAGGCCGCCTCGCACATCCACCGCGGTGAGTCCGACCGGGCCCTCGCCCACGCCACCTCCGGCCCCTGTCTGCAACAGAACCTGGTCGCCGTACTCGAAGGGGATCCGCGATGAGCAAGGAGCCCGTGGCCGTCGTAGGCATCGGCCAGACCAAGCATGTCGCCGCGCGCCGGGACGTGTCGATCGCCGGGCTCGTCCGGGAAGCGGCCCGACGTGCCCTCGACGACGCCGAGTTGACCTGGGCCGACATCGACGCCGTCGTCATCGGCAAGGCGCCCGACTTCTTCGAGGGCGTCATGATGCCCGAGCTGTACCTCGCCGACGCGCTGGGCGCGGTGGGCAAGCCGATGCTGCGGGTGCACACGGCCGGCTCGGTCGGCGGCTCGACCGCGCTGGTCGCGGCCAACCTGGTGGCGGCCCGCGTCCACGGGACCGTGCTCACCCTCGCCTTCGAGAAGCAGTCCGAGTCCAACGCCATGTGGGGGCTGTCCCTGCCGATCCCCTTCCAGCAGCCCCTGCTGGCCGGGGCGGGCGGGTTCTTCGCGCCGCACGTGCGCGCGTACATGCGCCGCACCGGCGCGCCCGACACGGTCGGCTCCCTGGTCGCCTACAAGGACCGGCGCAACGCGCTCAAGAACCCGTACGCCCACCTCCACGAGCACGACATCACCCTGGAGAAGGTCCAGGCCTCGCCCATGCTCTGGGACCCCATCCGCTACTCCGAGACCTGCCCCTCGTCCGACGGCGCCTGCGCGATGGTGCTCACCGACCGGGCCGGAGCCGCCCGCGCGCCCCGCCCGGCGGCCTGGATGCTCGGCGGCGCGATGCGCAGCGAACCCACCCTCTTCGCGGGCAAGGACGCGGTGTCCCCGCAGGCCGGCAAGGACTGCGCGGCCGACGTGTACCGGCAGGCCGGCATCGCCGACCCGCGCCGGGACATCGACGCGGTCGAGATGTACGTGCCGTTCTCCTGGTACGAGCCCATGTGGCTGGAGAACCTGGGCTTCGCCGACGAGGGCGAGGGCTGGAAGCTCACCGAGTCCGGTGTGACCGAACTCGACGGCGACCTGCCCGTCAACATGTCCGGCGGTGTCCTGTCCACCAACCCCATCGGCGCCTCCGGCATGATCCGCTTCGCGGAGGCGGCGCTCCAGGTGCGCGGACAGGCCGGGGAACACCAGGTGGACGGCGCCCGCAAGGTGCTCGGGCACGCCTACGGCGGCGGATCGCAGTTCTTCTCGATGTGGCTCGTGGGGTCCGAACCCCCTGATGCGTGAAACCCCTCCCGACAGGTCGCTGAAAGGTCCCCCTCACGTGGCCTGTCGGCGGTCGGGGACGATCGCTAGGCTGGCCCGCGGACGACGCAATCGGGAGGAGCACGGACGTGGCCGAGACCACCATCCAGCAGCAGCCGCTCATGGGCTGGGACAAGCCCGAGCTGGACCTCACCACCGCCGAATGGCAGTCCAGCAGCCGTGGCCGGGGGGATGTCCAGATCGCCTTTGTCGAGGGATTCATCGCGATGCGCAACAGTGGCCGCCCGGAGAGCCCTTCCCTGATCTTCACACCCGCCGAATGGGGCGCGTTCGTGTCGGGCGCGCGGGAAGGGGAGTTCGACCTCACGTGAGGTGACATGCGGCTCGACGCGAGCCGCTGAACCGGGGGTGTTCCACCCGTTTTTCCGGACACGCGACCGTGAGCACACCCCTGGGTCGACAGCCTGAGCCAGGCTGGCCCCCGGGGGACGGTCGTATCCCGGAGGTGAGGAACCCATGAGCACCCTGCCGGTCATCGCGGCGGTCGACGGCTCCGACGACAGCCTGCGCGCCCTCGACTGGGCGCTCGACGCCGCCCGCGGGCGGCGGGCCCCGCTGCGGGTGGTCCATGTACGGCAGTACGCCGCCTGGGCCCAGCCCGACGTCCTGGTCGCCGGGCCGCCCGCTCCGGACGACGATCCGGTGCTCGACGAGGTGCGCGACCGCCTCGCGGACATCGCCGACCGGCCGGTCACGGAGTACCTCGCGGTGGAGGGCGCGCCGAGCGCGGTCCTGCCCGAACTGGGCTCCACCGCCCAGCTGTTGGTGCTCGGTTCCCGGGGGCGCGGCGGTTTCGCCAGTCTGCTGCTCGGCTCCAACGGCATGGCCGCGGCGCGCGACGCGGAGTGCCCGGTGGTCGTGGTGCCCCGCCCGGGCCGCGAGGTGCACGAGGACGTGCCCGTGGAGCCCGGACCGCGGGTGGTCGTCGGCCTCCAGGTCGACGCCCCCGACGAGGCGGCGCTGGCCTTCGCCCACACCGAGGCCGCCCTGCGCGGCGCCCGCCTCCAGGTCGTCGCCGCCTACCAGTGGCCGCTCCAGGCCTGGGCCGTCCCCGGCGAGATGGTCCCGCCGGTCATCGACCAGGACGCCGTCGAGGGCGAGACCCGCACCCTCGCCGAGGGCTTCCTGGCGCCGCACCACAAGCGCCACCCGGACGTGCGGGTCTCCGTTCACGCGGTCCCGGGAGACGCGGCCGGCCATCTCGTCGCCGCGTCGAAGGACGCCGAGCTGGTAGTGGTCGGCCGCCACCGGCGCAGACTCCTGGCGCCGATCCGCATGATCGGGTCGGTGACACAGGCGGTGCTGCTCCACGCGGCGAGCCCGGTGGCGGTGGTGCCGCCGACGGCGGCTAATGGGTGATGGTGCCCTCTATCATTAGCTCTATGCAGGACCCGACGAACGACGACGCCCGCCTCGCCCTCGACCTCGCCCTCACCATCCGCCACGACGGCCACGGCGGCGTCGCCGACGACCTGACCGACCCCGCCGGACTCACCACCTGGGCCCAGGCCCACGTGGCGCCCGGCTTCGTGGCCGGGGACGCGGAACTGGCCGCCGTACGCGAACTGCGCGCGGCGATCCGCGCCCTGTTCGCCCGCGCGGTACGCCCGGGAGAGCCGAGCCCCGCCGATGCGGCCCGCCTGATGCCGGTACGGGATGCGCTGGACGTGTTGAACACGGCGGCCGCCCGGACGCCCACGGTTCCGGTGCTGCACTGGGCGGAGGACGCCGAACCCGTCGTAGAACACACAGCGCCGAGCGACGACCTGGTGGCGGTCCTTGCACGGGCCACGATCACCTTCCTCACCGGCCCCGACCGCCAACGGCTGCGCGCCTGTCACGCACCGCGGTGTGTGCGGTACTTCCTCAAAGACCATCCGCGGCAGGAGTGGTGCAAGCCGGCGTGTGGGAACCGGGCTCGCGTGGCTCGACATCATGAGCGGCATCGGCAGGGGGCGGGGTCATGAGCAGGGGGAGACGTCCCAGAAGGCGATCGAGCCGTCCTTCTTGAGCATCGCCAGGCTTTTGTCGTCGTAGCCGATTTTCGATGTGGCTGCCTGTCCGGTACCGGCGAGGGTGGAGACGGTCCTATGGCTCGTCAGATTCCAGAGCTGCACCTTGTCCTCCGGTACCCAGACGGCCATGACCTTCCCGTTGGGGCTGAATCCGAGGGCAGCCACGTTGTTGCCCACGGTCGTGCTGAACTTGTGTTCGCGGACGTCCCAGAGACGGAGGCCTCCGCCAGGGGTATGAGCGGCGAGGACCGTGCCGGTGGGGCTGAACACGCCGGTATTGATCCCGCTCAGGGTTTCGTCGACATTGCCGGTTGCCGCATCGATGAGGCGCGTTGGTCCGGTTCTCTCACTGTGACCTCGAACCCCGCGATGTCGGGGTCCCGGAGCACCGAGGCGAGCGACTCGGCGTCATGGGCGGGGGCGGTCAACTGCCGCAGCCCGCTGTCCTGGTGCTCGTACGTGGCGACGAGCAGCGCCAGCCGGCGTCCCACGGCCGGTCAGTCCTCCGTGTGGCGGCGGACGTACGCCTCGACGAGCGCCCGTCGTTCCTCGGTGGTGGCGTGTTCGAGGTCGATCGTGTCGCCGTCGATCGTCAGCGACACCCGGTGCCGCGCCGCCGAGCGCCCCAGCCAGTCCCGCACCGTCTCCACGAGCGAGGTGAACACCCCGCCCGACGCGCTGAGCGCCACCACGACCGCGCCGATCGTCAGCGCGTCGGCCCCCTTCGCCCCATCGGGAGCCGCACCGCCGACCGGGACACGCACCGACTCGACGTCCAACTCGGACAGTTCGGAGCGGAGTTGCCGTGCGGCCCGTTCCCCCGCCTCAGGGCCGTACTCGGGATCGGCCGTGAGGTCCACCCGTACGTCGAGCACTCGGCCGGTGGCCGCCGTTGCCTCGTCACCCATGCTGTCCCCGGCTTTCCCCCGACGCTGATGGCCTGCTCCACCCTCCTCACAGTGTGGCGTCCCGGGACCCCGCACGGCAGTCACTTGCCGCACCCGACCGATCCGGCAGCCGAGGCCTGCGGACCTCGGTCGCTCATGCCCGAACCCGGGTCGCGCGGCCCCCGGCAGGCGTACGCTGAGGTGCCTGTAGGTCACGGTGCGCGCCCGCTCCCCGCGCGGACGTACCGCCGCGGCAGGGGGTGTGCCATGGGGTGGCGCAGCATGCGCAGCGATCGCACGCTCTTCGAGCGTGAGAGTGAACTCGCCGCTGTCGACGAGGCGTTGGGAGAGCTGACCGGGTTACGCGCGGACGGCGCGGAACCGGCAGGGCAGCCCCGCGGCGCGCTCCTCGCCTTCGCCGGACCCGCCGGACTCGGCAAGACGACCCTGATGGCCGAGGTCCGCCGCCGCGCCGCCGCCCGTGGCTGCACCGTCCTGTCCGCCCGCGGCGGCGACCAGGAACAGCGCGTCGCCTTCCATGTCGCCCGCCAACTGCTGCAACCCCGGTTCGCCGGCGCTGCCGAGGCCGACCTCCGGGACCAGCTGGGCAGTTGGTACGACATCGTCGGCCCCGCCCTCGGCCTGTGCGCCCCGACCGACGGCGCCCCACCCGACCCGCAGGGCCTGCGCGACGGCCTCGACTGGGTGCTCACCCATCTCGCCGTGCAGCGCGCCCCGATGGTCCTCGCCCTCGACGACGCGCACTGGGCGGACCCCGAATCCCTGCGCTGGCTCGCCGCGTTCGCGCCCCGCGCCGAGGAACTGCCGCTGCTCGTCGTCGTCGCCTACCGACCCGACGAACTCCCCGATCACGCCGAGTCGTTCAGGGGGCTGCCGGGGCGCGCGGGCGGCCGTCCCATCGACCTCGAACCGCTCAGCGCCGCCGCGGTCGCCGGTCTTGTCCGTGAGGCCCTCGGCACCCACGCCGACGACGCGTTCTGCCGCGAGTGCTGGGCCGTCACCGCCGGCAACCCCTTCGAGACGGTCGAGCTCACCGCCAAGGTCCACGACCGCGGCCTCAACCCGACCGAGGCCGGCGCCCATCTGCTGCGCGACCTCGCCGCCGCCGTCAAGGGCAGCGGGCTGATCGCCCGCCTCGAACGCCTCGGCACCTCCAGCGTCCGCTTCGCCTGGGCCTGCGCCGTCCTCGGCACCGAGATCCACCCCCTGCTCGCCGCCGCCGTCGCGGGCCTCGGCCATGAGGAGGCCGCCGACGCCGCCGACGCCCTGCGCGGCGCCCGCGTCCTCACCGGCGCCGAGACCCTGGAGTTCGTCCACCCCCTCATCGCCACCGCCGTCTACCGCGCCATCCCCGCCGGCGTCCGCGTCGCCCTGCACGGCCAGGCCGCCTGGTGCCTCATCAACGACGGGCAGGGTCCCTCCGCCGCCGCCCGCCACCTCCTGGAGACCCACCCCGACGGCGACTCCTGGGTCGTCCAGCAGCTCCGCGCCGCCGCCGGCGAGACCCTCCGCTCCGGTGCCCCCGACGCCGCCCGCAGCTACCTCGCCCGCGCCCTGCGCGAACCGCCGCCCTCCGAGGACCGAGCCACCGTCCTCTACGAACTCGGCAGCGCCTCCCTGCTCACCGAACCGGCCACCACCGTCAACCACCTGCGCGCCGCCCTCGACGAACCGATCGCCGAGCCCGGCCTGCGCCACCACATCGTCTACCGGCTCTCCCAGGTCCTCGCCCACAGCGACCACCTCGCCGAGGCCTCCGACACCCTCGCCCGCGAGATCCGCGTCACCGAGGACGCCCGCGTCAAGCTGCGCATGCTCTCCGAACAGTTCATGTGGGACGCCTTCCGCGCCGACGAACCCGACCACCCCTCCCGTTCCCGCCGCCTCGCCAAACTCGCCGACCGCCTCAAGGGCCGCGACCTCACCGAGCGGTACATCATCGGCCTGCGCACCTGGGACGCCGTCCTGCGCGGCGAGCCCGCCCACATCGCCCTCCAGCACGCCGAACGCGCCCTCGCCGGCGGCCTCGGCTGGGCCGAGCCCGACCGTGGCTTCGAGGTACCCGTCCTGGTCGCGCTGGCCTTCATGTACGCCGACCGCCCCGGCCGCACCGAGGAGCTCTTCGCCGCCGGGATCGCCGACTTCGAACGCCAGGGCTGGCGCGGCGCCCACCTCTCCTTCGGCTACACCCTCCTCGCCTACGTCCGCTACCGCCGCGGGCGGCTCGCCGAGGCCGAGGACTTCGTCCGCGCGGGACTGCGGCTGGCCGAACGGGTCGGCCCCGGCACTCCCGCCCACTGGTACGCCGTCGGCATCCTCATCGAGGTCCTCCTCGCCCGCGGCCGGATCACGGAGGCCGCGCAGACCGCCGAGGACCACGCCTTCAGCGAGCCCTTCCCGGCCGCCGTCGTCTTCCCCGACGCCCAGACCGTCTACGGCGAACTGCTCCTCGCCCGCGGCCTCACCAAGGACGCCGCGGGGCAGCTGGCCTCCGCGGGCCGCCGCCTCGACCCACGCGGTATCCGCAACCCCGCCTGGTGCCCCTGGCAGCTCCACCTCGCCCGCGCCGAGAGCCACGACACCCCCGAACGCGCGGTCACCACCGCCCTCGAAGCCCTCTCCCGCGCCCGCCAGTTCGGCACCCCCTCCGCCATCGGCCAGGCGCTGCGCACGGCGGCGGAGGTCTC
The DNA here is from genome assembly GCF_044593635.1 of Streptomyces sp. NPDC051913. Classification (NCBI taxonomy): domain Bacteria; kingdom Bacillati; phylum Actinomycetota; class Actinomycetes; order Kitasatosporales; family Streptomycetaceae; genus Streptomyces; species Streptomyces sp. NPDC051913. Next base: position 452,411 of record NZ_JBIUCI010000004.1, read on the forward strand.
GTCGGGTTCAGCGCGGGTGAAGTACCTGGAGGAGGCCGTCGCCCACCTGGAGTGCTCCCCGGCCGGGTACGAGCTGGCGTGTGCGCTGGTGGCCCTGGGCACCGAGCTGCGGCGTACGGGGCGGGCGGCGGAGGCCGCCGAGTACCTGTACCGGGGGTTGGACGCGGCAGTGCAGTGCGGCGCCGACGGCTTGGTGGAGGCGGCCCGGGACGAGCTGGCGGCGGCAGGGCTCCGACCGAGGCGTCTGCACAGTACGGAGACCGACACCCTCACCACCCGGGAGCGCCAGGCAGCCAACCTGACGGTGGAGGGCCTGGGCAGGCGGGAGATCGCGAGGGAGTTGCACATTGACGAGCAGACAGTCATACGTCTGATGTCGGCGGTGTACCGAAAGATGGGCACGGATCGGACGGGACTGGCGGCGGCTCTGAAACCAACGTGACCATGACGCCCTCAGGGGCGCGGGGAACTGCGCGAACAACCCCCACGCACCCGCAGCCGCCCCACCACCTCAAGGCCCCGTACGATAGGCACATGTCGTTCCTCCGCCGCCGCAGCGCGACTCCCGCCGGCCCAGACTTCGACGTACTGGCCATGGACCCGGGCGACTGGCCCGGCAACCTCGGCGCCGGCCTGCTCCCCGCCCCCGACGGCACCTGCCAGGGCGTCTTCCTGCGCTACGACCTCTTCGGCGGCCGAGGCCCCGCGATGATCATCGGCAACCTCCCGGAGGGCTCCCCGGCCCGGGACCTGGCCGAGGGCGAGGTCCCCTTCGAGGTGGCCCAGCTGCTGATCGCGCTGGAGAACGACGAGGAGGTGACGGTCACCGAGACCGAGGACATGCCCGTGATGCAGGGCGACAACCTCATGATCGTGCGGCGTCTCAAGCTCTCCGAGAGCCGGATCTCCTGCGTGCAGTTCGACCGCAGTGACAACGTCCTGGTGACCATCGCGGCCTGGGACCGCCCCATCACGGACGACCTGTACGCCCTGCTGAAACCGCTCCCGGCGGAGCTGTTCCAACAGGGCTGAAGACGGCGTCCCTACCGAGACGGCTGCACGTCCACGTCGGCCGCCCGCACGAACGCGACCCGGTGGCCGTACTGGATCTCGTAGTACAGATCCTTGCCGACCACGACCTTGTGCGAGTCCGTCGTGAACGTGACCGCGTAGTAGTACTCGCCGGGCACCTTGTCGCCGACCACGTACTTCTGCTTCTCCAGCAGGGTGTACGGCAGTGGCGACACCGCCTGCGCGGGCACTCCCGCCGGGTAGGCGGAGGCCTCGGGATAGGCGCGGCCGTACACCGGCACGGAGGTGCGGCCCGCCTTGGGCGTCACCACCAGGCCGCTGGTGGGCACGGCGGTCGGGTCCTTCGCGGGGTTCTCGAACCAGGCCTTCTGGCCCAGGTACCAGATCGCCGTCCAGCGGCCCTCGCGGTCGGCGACCGCGTACTGCTGACCGGTGGAGACCCGTGAGGAGATGTCGTTGACCCCGGTGCCCGGCGTCGTACCGAGGCCGATGTCCTTGATCAGGGGATATTCCTCGCCGGGCCCGGAGTACAGCCGTACCTCGCTCGATCCGTGCGCCGCGCAGGGCTCGCCCTTGGTGACGCAGCCCGTGTACTCGGGCTGGTTCGTCGCGTAGTCCGGCAGGATCGTCACCACGCCGTGGCCCCGCTTCGCGGCCTCGAAGGGGCGGCCGAGCAGCTCGAAGTAGTGCCGCCAGTCCCAGTACGGGCCGGGATCGGTGTGCATCCCGGGGACGGTCCCCGTCGTCGGGCCCGGCACGTTGTCGTGGCCCAGGACGTGCTGCCGGTCCAGCGGGATGTCGTACTTCTTCGCGAGGTACTTCACCAGCCGGGCCGACGACCGGTACATCGCCTCCGTGTACCAGGCGTCCGGGTTCGCCAGGAAACCCTCGTGCTCCAGGCCGATCGACTTGGCGTTGACGTACCAGTTGCCCGCGTGCCACGCCACGTCCTTGGCCTTCACATGCTGGGCGATGTGGCCGTCGGTGGAGCGCAGGGTGTAGTTCCACGACACATAGGTGGGGTCCTGGACCAGGTTGAGGACGCCGTCCCAGGCACCCTCCGTGTCGTGGATGACGAGGTACTTGATGCTCTGCGAGGCCGGGCGGTCGCCCAGGTCGTGGTTGCCGTAGTCGTTGTCGCCGAACTCCTCGTACGGCGCCGGGATCCACTCGCAGGACACCGACCTCGGGCACTCGGTGTCACCCGTGCCGAGCGTGCGCAGACCCGTCTCCGCGAGCTGCGCGGTGGCGGGGGAGAGACCGGGCCGGGCGGCCAGGGCGACCTGCTGGCCCGCGTCCGTGGTGCGTTCCTCGCCGGTGCGGATCACGTCGTACACGTCGTTCGCGTACGCCGCCGCCGTCGCCGTGTCGTCCGCGCCGGAGAAGCGGGCCACCGCCCCGTACCAGTCCGCCGGGTCGTCGCTGAGCGGCTCGCCCAGCTTCTTCTGGGCGTCGGCGAGCAGTGCGGCGCCACCGGAGACGTTCGCCGCGGGGTCGGTGCGCAGCTCCGCCGCGCTCAGGCCCGTCAGCTCCGCCGCCTTCGGCAGCGTCGTCAGCCGGGCCGGGAGCTCGGTCGGCGCCGGTGCCTGCGCCGAGGGGAGCAGGGCGGCGCGGGCGCTGTCGCCGCGCGCGTCCTCCGTGCCCTCGCTGTGATGGGTGGCGCCGGCGAGTGCCGTGCGGGCGTCGGTGAGATGCATCGGGCCGTAGCCGCCGGTCACGCTCGGCGCACCGGCGTGCGCGTCCCAACGGGACTGGAGGTAGGAGACGCCGAGCAGGACGCTCTGCGGCACCTGGTACTCGGCGGCGGCCGAGGCGAACGCCAGCTGGAGGCTGTTCGCCGACGACTGCGCGTCGGCCGAGGGGGCCGCGCCGAGCAGAGGGAGCAGCAGGGCCGCCGTCGCGACGGTGGTGCGCGTGCGTCTGTGCCCGGAGGCACTGTGGGCTGGGACTCGCAAAGCAGCCTCCTGGGACGGTCGGGCGCGATGAGCCGTGCGGGGCCGGGCGTGCGTCAGTGGTACCGGCTTGCCGACGATCCGTCAATCATGCCCAGCCAAGGGTGAATTCCCTTGTCAACCAGGGGGTGCGGGAGTTTCGTGGCGGCGGCTTCCGTGCCTGCGGGGCGTCAGTGGCTTACACCAATGGACATGCGACCGCGGGTCCGTGGAGGGACATACGAAGGTCCGCGGTGCGCCGCTGTCCCTGGCGCACCGCGGACCGACGTCCCCGTCAGCGAGTGCCGACCGCCGCGCGTACGGCCCGTCGGGCCAGCTGGCAGTCGTCGTGCAGCCGCCTGAGCAGCAGCCGCTGTTCCTCGCCGGACGGCGCAGCACCCGGGTGGGCCGCTCCCGGTGCCGCCGGGGTCGTGTCGTGCATCGACCGCTGCACGGCTGTCTCGTAGGTACGGATCTCACGGGTCAGGACGAGCATCAGGTTCACCAGGAACGCGTCACGCGAGGCCGGGCCCGCCGACTGCGCGATCTGGCTGATCTGACGACGGGCCACCGGCGCGTCCCCGAGCACCGACCACAGCGTCGCCAGGTCATAGCCCGGCAGATACCAGCCCGCGTGCTCCCAGTCCACCAGCACTGGACCGGCCGGTGACAGAAGGATGTTCGAGAGCAGTGCGTCGCCGTGGCAGAACTGGCCCATGCCCTGCCGGCCCGCGGTCGTCGCGATGCCGTGCAGCAGCTTCTGGAGGTCACCCATGTCGCGGTCGGTGAGCAGCCCCAGCTCGTGGAAGCGGTTGATGCGGTCCGCGTAGTTCAGCGGGGCGTCGAAGGTGCCCGCCGGTGGCCGCCAGGCGTTGAGCCGGCAGATCGCGCCGAGTGCCGCCCTGATGTCCGCCCGCGGCGGCGCCTCCGCCGGGTGCCGGTGCAGGGCCGCCACCCGTCCGGGCATCCGCTCGATCACCAGGGTGCAGTTGTCCGGGTCCGCCGCGATCAGCCGGGGCACCCGCACGGGCGGGCGGTGCCGGACGAACGAGCGGTATGCCGCTATTTCGTGGCGGATCCGCTCGGCCCAGATGGGGGAGTGGTCCAGTAAACACTTCGCGACGGCCGTGCTGCGCCCGGTCGTCCCCACCAGGAGGACGGAGCGTCCGCTGCGGCGCAGCACCTGCACCGGAGCGAACTCCGGACAGATCCGGTGCACCGACGCGATAGCCGTACGCAGCTGTGCGCCCTGAGGGCCGGACAAGTCGAGTCTCCCGCTGAGCGGTTGGGTACCGATCCCCGGTACGCGCCGCGTCCGGCCGGCACCGAGCACGGGAGCCGCCGGGCGGGCGGGGTCGAGGTAGGGGCCGCTGCCCGCCGGGCGGGGGTGAAGCGACCGGGGCGGGGCGGACACGGAGGACGATGCTGCGTACATGGGCGAGACAGATCCCTTCGTGTGCCAGCAGTGCAGGTATGCCTGCGCGAACGGGTCACGTCCGCGCAATCGCGCTACCCGGCCCGGCCCCTGGGAGCACCCTGGGGAATGCACCCGTCATATGTAGGAGACCGGGTCGGGGTGGCGCGTTCCTACCTGACACCCGATGCCCAGTGGCACACCATCTGGCGCACCCTGGCGAACCCTGGCGAATAGTCGCCCGGCACCTCCCACCGGGCTACTGTCAACTCAGCCGAGAACCTGGGGGCTTGACGTGAGCGGACAACCCAACACCCGTCTTTCGGATCTGTTCGGCCTGGCCGGCTGGTCCAAGGGCGAACTCGCGCGGCTGGTCAACCGGCAGGCGGCGGCCATGGGCCACCCCCAGCTCTCGACCGACACCTCGCGGGTGCGGCGTTGGATCGACATGGGAGAGATCCCGCGCGATCCGGTGCCCCGGGTGCTGGCTGCCCTGTTCACCGAGCGTCTCGGCCGTGTCGTGACCATCGAGGACCTCGGTCTGGTCCGGCACGGGCGTACGGGGAAACGGCAGGGCGACGGGAGCGCTGAACATCCCGACGGCATGCCGTGGGCGCCCGACCGAACCGCTGCGGTCCTCACCGAATTCACGGGAATGGACCTCATGCTCAACCGACGCGGCTTGGTGGGTGCGGGTGCCGCGCTCACCGCGGGATCCGTACTCAGCAGTGCCATGCACGACTGGCTGCACACCGACCCGGCCCTCACCGCCGATGCCCCCCAGTTCGACGACCCCCTGCACGCCGACCCCGCTGGGTTCGACCGTTACGAGGCCGCCCCCATCGGGTCGCAGGAGATCGAGGAACTGGAGCGCTCGGTCGAGGTGTTCCGGGCCTGGGACGCGGCCCGCGGTGGCGGGCTGCAACGCAAGGCGGTCGTAGGCCAACTCAACGAGGTGGGTGGCATGCTCGCCTACCGCCACCCCGAACACCTCCAGCGGCGCCTGTGGGGCGTCGCCGCCAACCTCGCCGTCCTCGCGGGCTGGATGTCGCACGACGTCGGCCTGGAACCCACGGCCCAGAAGTACTTCGTCATCGCCGCCCACGCGGCCCGTGAGGGCGGTGACCGGCCGCGCGCCGGGGAGGCGCTCTCCCGAGCGGCTCGCCAGATGGTGCACCTCGGCCGGCCCGACGACGCACTCGACCTGATGAAGCTCGCCCAGTCCGGTTCGGGCGACGAGGTGCTGCCGCGCACCATGGCGATGCTCTACACCGTGGAGGCCTGGGCACAGGCGTCCATGGGCAAGGGACAGGCGATGCGCCGCACCCTCGGCCGGGCGGAGGACCTCTTCGTCTCCGACCGCGGCGACGTGCCGCCGCCGAGCTGGATGCAGATGTTCAAGGAGGAGGACCTGTACGGCATGCAGGCCCTGGCCTACCGCACGCTGGCGGAGCACGAGCCGGGCGCGGCCGCGCACGCCCAGCACTACGCGGAGAAGGCCCTGGCCCTGCGGGTCGACGGACGGCAGCGGTCGAAGATCTTCGACTTCCTGTCGATGGCCTCCGCCTGCTTCATCGCGGACGACCCGGAACAGGGCGGTACGTACGCCCGCCTCGCCCTGGTGTCGATGGGCTCCAACTCCTCGCACCGCACCTGGGACCGGCTGCGCCAGATGTACCGGCTGACCGCCGAGTACTCCAGCTACCCGAAGATCCACGAACTGAGGGAGGAGATCAAGCTGGCCCTGCCGAAGCAGGCCAAGGGCGGCAACAGCGCACGGGCATAGGGGGTTTGTGCGCGGCAGTCGTCACTCTCAGCTGGTCACCCTGGCGATGAGCACGCAGGCGTCGTCCTCGCGCTCGGTCTCGCCGAACTCCTCCACGACCATCCGTACGCAGTCCTGTGCGGTGCGCGCCCCGGCGAAGCGCGGAGCCAGGTCGAGGAGGCGGTTCTCGGTCGCTGTGCTGTCGTGCCCCGGCGCCAGTCCGTCGGTGTGCAGCACCAGCAGGTCGCCGGCTTCGAGGGTCTCTTCGGCCTGTTCGTAGACGGCACCGGAGGTCGCACCGAGCAGAACGCCGTCCGGTGCGCTCAGCCTGCGCCCCGTCCCGTCGCGGAACAGCAGCGGGGCGGGGTGTCCGGCCTGCGCCCAGGTGAGGGCTCGGGTCCCGGGCCGGTAGCGGCAGCAGACCGTGCCGCCGAGGGCCGGTTGGGCCGTGGCGTGGAGTAACTGGTTGAGCCAGGACAGCAGTTGCGCCGGTGCGGTGCCCGCCATCGCCATGCCGCGGACGGCACCGAGCAGCGTCGCCATGCCGGACGTCACGGCGACGCCGTGCCCGGTGAGATCGCCGACGCTGAGCAGCGTGTCGCCGTCGGCGAGTTGAAGGGCGTCGTACCAGTTACCGCCGATCCGCGCGCCGGCCGAGGAGGGCAGCCGGCGGGCGGCCAGATCGAGGGATTCCGAACCCCTCTCCGGGCCTCCCTCCGCAGCCTGTTGCGGCAGCCGCAGGGAGCCGCGCCACGGCGGCAGCACGGCCTCCTGGAGCTCGACCGCGAGCCGGTGCTCCGTCTGCGCGTGATGCCGGTGGCGCTGCAACGAGTCCCGGGTCTCGCTCACCACGCTCTGGCTGCGGCGCAGTTCGCTGACGTCCCGCAGTACGGCCCACATCGAGGCGGTGCTGCCGTCGGTGTCGAGCACGGGCTCACCCATCATGTGCACCGTGCGGACGGCGCCGTCCGGGCGCAGCACTCGGAACTCGCCGTCGATGGGCTTGGCGTCGACAAGGCAGTCCGTGACCATCGACGTGAGCTTCGGCCGGTCCTCGTCGAGGACCACGGCGGGCAGTTCGTCGAGGGTGAGCGGGGGAGCGGCCGGGTCGCGGCCCAGGATCTGGTACAGCTCGCCGGACCAACTCGCCTCGTCCGTCAGCAGGTTCCACTCCGCGCTGCCCACCCGGCTGAGCAGGGAGCCGCGCCGGGGAGCGGTCGGCACGGACTGCTCGGTGGGTGCGGGCGCGGCGGGCGCGAGATCGGCGGGGCCGTCCCGCAACTGGGCCAAGTGCTCGTCCAGATCGCTGAGTTGGTGCAGAGCCAGGTCGTAGAGCGCGCGCTGCCAGCGTCCCTGCGGGTCCGATCCGTCGTCCTGCGCGTCCCGTCGTACTGCGTCCACGTCGCCCTTGAGCCGTCGCGCCTGCGATATCAGCGCGTCGACCGAGCCGCGACCGGGCGGCTGGGGGGCGGGGCGGTCCGCAGAGAGATGGGACGGCATGACGCACTCCGATGCGGGACGGTACGACCAAGGCGGGCGGAGGGACCGTTACGACTGTGGCACAGCCCGCGACGCCCTGTAAGGGATTCGGCAACACACGATACGGTGGTGCTTCTGACATATGCCACAGTCTCCACGGAGGGGTTTCCCCGTGTGAATGCTGTACGCCGCCCGGTGGGGTAAGTCGTAGTCAGCGTACGTGAGTTGACGGATCGTCGGGGGCTTCGGACGCGCATTCAACTGTGTGTTCGACGGCTGGGTGTTCTAAGGGTTGTAGCAGATCTGCACAAGGCTGCGCCGCGCGCGGATCCATGGCGGTGCGGGGATGCCTTGCGGGTGACGCAGGTCACAGTAATTGATAGGGGCTTCCGCGTAATGCAAACCGCGTCTGCGAGGTCGTAAAGACACGTCGGCGATACGGCCGACCTCCGACGCGCAGGGGGACCGAGCATGGACATCACCATCGAGCAGCCCGCCCAGGGCCGCCTGATCACGGCCGACGAGCAGGAGCTGCCCGCCGCCGCGACCTTCCGCTACACGTCCGCGGACCCGCTCGCGGTGCACATCGACTTCCCGCCCGAGATCGCGCTCGACGGCGACCTGGTCACCTGGACCTTCGCGCGCGCTCTGCTGGAGGCGGGCCTGCGCGGTCCGGCGGGCGGCGGGGACGTGCACCTGTGGCCGTGCGGCCGGGCCCGCACGGTCCTGGAGCTGCACTCGCCGTACGGGCTGGCCCTGCTCCAGTTCGACACCTCCGCGCTGCGCCGCTTCCTGCTGCACACGTACGCGGTCGTGGCGGCCGGTCAGGAGGACGTCGGCGCGGAGGTCGAGCGCGGGCTGACCGCGCTGTTCGGGACCGTGTGAGGGCGTGGCGGAGGGGGCGTTCCGCGCTCTCAGGGCTGCCGGTCGTCCACCGCGGCGGCTCTGGCCAGGGTCCAGACGGCGACGATGTCGAGGGTCATCACGCTGATCGACCACAGGGGGTAAAAGGGGATGAACATGAACTGCGTGATCAGGCTGATCGCGCCCAGCGCGGCGCCGGCTCCCGTGCCCCAGCTCTTGCCGAGCAGGACGCCCAGGCCGGCGGCGACGAGCCCGATGCCCACGACGACATGGATCCAGCCCCAGGCCGTCAGGCTGAACTCGTAGGTGTAGTCGGGCGAGCTGAAAAGGGTGTCGCTCGTGACGCCGACTACACCGAGGAGGATGCTGAGCGTCCCGCTCAGCTCCAGTGCCCAGCCGGCGAAGAGGGTGAGGCCTCCGCCCAGGGGTCGTGCGCTCATGTCGGGGCGTCGGACCCCGCCGGATGTCTGCGCCATGTCAGGACCTTTCCGTGCCGTGCGGTCATCCCCGAGCTCGGCGTCAGTACCTCAGCACCCCCGCGATCCCGTGGGAGTCGCCCAGGGTGCCGTCCGGGACGAAGCGCACGTCGGCGCCCGTCTCCAGGCACTGCTCGACGATCTCGTCCACGATGTCCTCGCGAGCGTCGAGGTCGCCGCTCGCCGCGGGGGTCAGGTGGTCGCCGTCGGTGTCGCGCACGGTGATCCGGTAGTTCTCCTCGACGGCGAGCAGCCGGACCCGGCCCTCCCGGGCGTTCTGCCAGACCTCGTCGACACCTGCCGCGAAGGCGCGGCGACCGCGTGCCGTCTCCAGTTCACGGGCCACCGCGGCGGTGTTCTTGCGGGTCCCGGCCTCGTGCAGCGGCCGTACCGCGTGCCACACCGCGTCCGGCGTGCCGTGCGCGAGCCCGCCGTGCGGGACGTGCACCGCGTCCTTGGTGACGCTGCCGACCTCGTCCAGGACGGAGAGTGCGGCCTGCTCGCCGGTGACGTAGAGCGGGCGCGGCTGATCCCTGAGGATCTTGGCCATCGCGGTGTCGGCGTCGCGCAGGAAGTGACGTGTGCTCTCGTCCCGGAAGGTGCTCGGCATGTCGCCGATCCGCTCCTGGCGCTCGGCGTCGAAGTTCTCGCGGTGGTCCCTGGTGAGGGGGAAGCCGGCCAGCCGGTCCTCGACGACGCGGTCGGTGCCGCCGCTCCAGAGGGTGGCGCGGTCGGGGGCGACCGACAGGACCCAGAAGGGGCGTTCGGAGGCCTGCGCGGAGACGAGGTTGCGGGTGAGGAAGGTGTCCGACAGCACGACGCGTTCGGGCACGCTGCGGGCGAGCGACCACACCTGGTGCTCACCCGGTGCGGCGAAGATGACCAGGCCGTCCTCGGCGTGGGCCAGGTCGACCTCGGCGAGGGCCTGGTCGAGCTGGCGGGCGACGTCGAGGCGCCGCTCCCGGGGGACCGCGGGATCGGCTTCCAACTGCTTCTTGGCCTCGGCCACGACATTGCGCAGCCGGACCGGGTCCTGGGCGTTGTCGGGCTCGCGGCGGTGTGTCGGAGTCAGCACGGACACCGCTGGATAGGGGCGCGGGCGCCGGAGCTCGGAGAGGGTCGTGGGACTGAGTGCGTGCTCCATATGAGCACGATAGGACTGATTTGCGGACGGGGCATCAGGGGCGGGAGGGCCTGGTCGGCCCGGACCAGTAAGACGGGCAAACGGAACATTTCGCTGTTAGCGTCGCTTGAGTCGCCGGAACCGAGGACGCCCATGACCCAGGCCGACACCAAGACCCAGTCGCCGCCCGCCGCGAAGCTGTCCCTGCCGACGCTCACCACCATGGTGGTCGGCTCGATGGTCGGCGCCGGTGTGTTCTCCCTGCCGCGCAGGTTCGCGCAGGAGACCGGTGTGGCCGGTGCGCTCATCGCCTGGGCGGTGGCCGGCACCGGCATGCTGATGCTCGCCTTCGTCTTCCAGACACTCGCCGTGCGCCGGCCCGATCTCGACGCGGGTGTGTACGCGTACGCCAAGGCTGGTTTCGGTGAATACCTGGGCTTCTTCTCGGCGTTCGGCTACTGGGCGAGCGCCTGCGTCGGCAACGTGACGTACTGGGTGCTGATCATGTCGACGATCGGCGCGATCGCGCCCGCGCTCGGCGACGGCGACACCGTGCTCGCGGTGGTGCTCTCCTCGGTGGGCCTGTGGCTGTTCTTCGCGCTGATCAGCCGCGGGGTGAAGGAGGCGGCGGCGATCAACCGGATCGTCACGGTCGCCAAGGTCGTACCGATCATCGTCTTCGTCATCCTCGCGCTCTTCTGTCTCAAGCCGAGCGTCTTCGCCGACAACTTCGCCGGCGCGGACTACGCCGGCTCCCTCTTCAACCAGGTCAAGGGCACCATGCTGGCCACGGTGTTCGTGTTCCTCGGCGTCGAGGGCGCGAGCGTCTACTCCCGGCACGCACGGCGCCGCGAGGACGTCGGCCGGGCCACGATCCTCGGTTTCGTCAGCGTCTTCGCGATCTTCGCGTCGGTCACGATCGTGTCGTACGGCATCATGCCGATGGCCGAGATCGCCGAACTGCGCCAGCCCTCCATGGCCGAGGTGCTGGAGCACGCGGTCGGCACCTGGGGCAAGGTCTTCGTCAGCGTCGGCCTGATCGTCTCCGTCCTCGGCGCCTATCTGGCCTGGACGTTGATGGCGGCCGAGGTGCTCTACGTGGCCGCCAAGGACGACGACATGCCGCGCTTCCTCAAGCGCGCCACGGCCGCCGACGTGCCCGTGCCGGCGCTCGTGATGTCCACGGTGCTCAGCCAGATCGTCCTCGTCGTCACCCTGTTCTCCGACGACGCCTTCAACTTCGCCCTCGACCTGACCAGCGCCCTGACGCTGATCCCGTTCCTGCTGGCCGCGGCCTTCGCCGTGAAGATCGGCTGGGGCGGACCGCGGGGGCAGTTGGCGATCGCCTCGCTCGCCACCGTCTACACCGCGTTCCTCATCTACGCGGCGGGCCTCAAGTTCGTCCTCGTCTCCTTCATCATCTACGCCCCCGCCACCGTGCTGTTCGTGATGGCCCGCAAGGAGCAGGGCCGGCGCCTGTTCGCACCGCGCGAGTTGGTCATCCTCGCCGCGTCGGTGGCCGGCGCGGTCCTCGGTGTCGTGGCCCTGGCAGTGGGCTGGATCAGCCTGTGAAGCCCCGGAAGGTGCACCGTGACCAGTAGTCAAGACACCCGTCCCGCGTACGGCGTCCACTCCGAGGTCGGCAGACTCCGCAAGGTGCTGGTCTGCGCCCCCGGGCTCGCCCATCGCAGACTCACCCCCACCAACTCCGACGACCTGCTCTTCGACGACGTCATGTGGGTGGAGAACGCCCAGCGCGACCACGCCGACTTCGTCAACAAGCTGCGCGAACGGGACGTCGAGGTCGTCGAGTTGCACGATCTGCTGGCCCAGACGATGGCGGTGCCGGGCGCCCGGGACTGGCTCCTCGACCGGAAGATCGTCGCCAACGAGGTCGGCCTCGGCCTCGTCGACCGGACGCGCGCGTACCTGGAGTCCCTCGAACCCGAACGCCTCGCCAAGTACCTGATCGGCGGCCTCGCCACCACCGACCTCCCCGACGACTTCCGCTCCGGCTATCTCGAACTCGCCCGTGAATCCACCGGCGTACGCGAGTACTTGATGCCGCCGCTGCCCAACACCCTCTACACCCGCGACACCACGTGCTGGCTCTACGGCGGCCTCACGCTCAACCCGCTGTACTGGCCCGCCCGGCACGACGAGACGCTGCTGATGAAGGCGGTCTACAGCTTCCACCCGGACTACGTGGGCTCCACCGTCTGGTGGGGCGACCCCGAACTCGACTGGGGGCAGGCCACGTTCGAGGGCGGCGACATCATGCCGGTCGGCAACGGAGTCGTCCTGATGGGCATGAGTGAGCGCACCTCACGCCAGGCCATCACACAGGTGGCCGCGGCCCTGTTCAAGAACGGCGCCGCCGAGCATGTGATCGTCGCGGGCATGCCGAAGCTGCGCTCCGCCATGCACCTCGACACCGTCTTCACCTTCGCCGACCGCGACCTGGTCACCCTCTACCCGAGCATCATGGACGGCGTCCACACCTTCTCCCTGCGGCCCAGCGACAAGGCGCCCGGTATCGAGCTGATCGACGAGGGCTCGACGCCGTTCGTCGACGTCGTCGCCAAGGCGCTCGGCCTGCCCGGGCTGCGGGTCGTGGAGACCGGCGGCGACGTCTACGCCTCCGAGCGCCAGCAGTGGGACAGCGGCAACAACGCGGTCGCCCTGGAACCCGGCGTGGTCTTCACCTACGACCGCAACACCCAGACCAACACGCTGCTGCGCAAGGCCGGCATCGAGGTCGTCACCATCGTGGGCGCGGAACTCGGCCGCGGCCGGGGCGGTGGGCACTGCATGACCTGCCCGATCGTGCGGGACCCGGTGGACTTCTGAACTACCGCTTCTCGCCCGGCCCTTCGAGCACGGCGATGTTCCCCTGCGCCACCGCGCACAGGATCTCCGCGCCGGCGTCGTCGACCGTGAGGACGTCGCAGCGGGTCACGACCCGGGTGCGGCCGGCCCGCACCACCTCGGCGTGCGCGCGCAGGACCGTGCCCGTCGCCGGACGCAGATAGTCGATGGTGAACCCGGACGTGATCAGGCCCGGACCCACGACGGTCGCCGCGGCGAGCGTGAGGGTGTTGTCGGCCGCGTAGGAGAGCACGCCGCCGTGGACGAAACCGTACTGCTGGAGCAGTTCCTCGCGGATGTCCAGTTCCAGGGTCGCCTCGCCGTTTCCGAAGGCCGTCACCCGCGCGCCCAGCAGCCTGCTGAAGGGCTGTTCCGCGAGGACCTTCCCGGCCAGTTCCAGATCCATCGTGCCGCTCACCCCGCCACTCTCACTTCATCAGTGAAGTGAGAGTGGCGCGAACCGGTGTCCTCTGTCAACATCGCCCCATGCCCGCCGAGCCCGATCAGCGCTTCTACTTTCTGCTCCAGCGGTCCGCGCACCGGCTGCGCACCTCCGCGGACCGGCGCTGCCTGGCCGCCGCCGGGGTCACCACGGCCCAGATCGGCGCGCTGTTCGCGGTGCGCGACGAGCCGGGCCTGAGCCAGCAGCAGCTCGCCCGCACGCTCGGACTGCGCGAGTCGGCCGTCACCGCGCTCGTCGCCCGGCTCACCGCCGCGGGGCTCCTCGACAAGTCGGCGCACCCGCGCGAGCACCGGGCCGTGGTCCTGGAACTGACCGAGTCCGGAGCCGCGGCGCTGATCGCCGCCCAGCCCGCGATCGACCGCTTCAACGCCGAGCTGCGCGGCCTGCTCGGCGACGACGGTTTCATGGCGACGGCCGGTGCTCTGGAGCGTCTCGCGCACTGGGAAGGCTGACCGCTCGGGGCAACGATCCAGGCCGACGCTTCAGACGAACGAGTCCGGGTCCGCCGCCCGCCAGTCCGCGTCCCAGGAGGCGGGCGGCTCCCGCAGCAGCTCGCCCGGGGCGAGCCACTCGTAGAGGTCGGCGTACGGGGCGATCGTCGTCGGATCGAGGCGCCGCACCAGCATCCCGGTGGTCAGTTCGCGAGGATCGCTCACCCCCATCGCGGCCATGATCTGCACCGCGCTCTTGACGGTCGCCCGCTGGAACCGGTGCACGCGTGCCGACTTGTCGGCCACGTCCAGCGCGCGGACCCGGCGTGGGTCCTGGGTCGTCACGCCGACGGGGCAGGTGTTGGTGTGACAGCGCTGGGCCTGGATGCAGCCGACCGCGAACATCATGGCCCGGGCCGCGTTCGTGTAGTCGGCGCCCTGGATCAGCCGCTTGACGATGTCCGTGCCGGTGGCCACCTTGCCGCTCGCGCCGATCCGCACCCGGTCCTTGAGGCCGGTGCCGACCAGGGCGTTGCGCACGGTGACCAGCCCTTCGGTGAGTGGCATCCCGAGATGGTCGGCGAACTCCAGCGGCGCCGCGCCCGTGCCGCCCTCGGCGCCGTCCACCACGATGAAGTCGGGCGTCACCCCCTCCGCGAGCATCGCCTTGCACACGGCCAGGAACTGCCGCCGCGACCCCACGCACAGCTTGAACCCGGTCGGCTTGCCACCCGCCAGCTCCCGCATCAGAGCGATGAACCTGACCAGCTCGCGCGGTGTGCCGAACACCTGGTGGTACGGCGGCGACACCACCGTCTCGCCCTCCGGCACATCCCTGGCCCGCGCGATCTCGGCATTCACCTTGGCGCCCGGCAGCACTCCGCCGATCCCCGGCTTGGCGCCCTGGGAGAGCTTCAGCGACACGCACTTCACCTCGGGCAGCGCCGCCTTGTCCGCGAACTCCCGCCCGTCGAAACGGCCTTCGGGTGTACGGCAGCCGAAGTACCCGGTCCCGATCTCCCAGATGAGATCGCCGCCGCCCCGCAGGTGGTACTCGGACAGGCCGCCCTCGCCGGTGTCGTGCGCGAAACCCCCGAGCGCGGCACCCCGGTTGAGGGCGAGGATCGCGTGCGAGGAGAGCGAGCCGAAGCTCATCGCGGAGACGTTCAGCAGCGCCATGTCGTACGGCACCCGGCAGTCCGGCCCGCCGACCCGTACCGTCGGCACCTCCTGCGGCACCCGGACCGGCCGCATCGACGGCACCAGGAACTCGTAGCCGTCCACGTACACGTCCCGCTCGGTGCCGAACGGCTCCTCGGCGTCGACGCCCTTGGCGCGCTCGTACACGATGCTGCGCACATCGCGGTCGAAGGGCCGGCCGTCGAAGTTCCGCTCGACGAAGTACTGCTGCATCTCCGGCCGCAGCGTCTCCAACAGGAAGCGCAGATGCCCGAGCAGGGGGTAGTTCCGCAGTACCGAGTGGCGGGCCTGCACGAGATCCCAGGCGCCGACCGCGGACAGGGCGAGCAGCGGCCCCGCCGCACACCACCACCAGGGAGACAGGGCGAGGGACAGGGCCAGGGCCCCGGCCGCACCGAGGATGACGGTCACCAGCAACAGGAAGCGACGCACACCACGAGTCAAACGCAGGTCGCGGCAGACGGCGAAAGCTGAAGGGCGGACGGGTTCACCGGACGCCGAGAGCCCTGTCGGCGGCGGTCGCCGATGGCTGCCACCAGCTCGTCACGGGCTCCCACACCTGGATCGTGTCCCCGGTCCCGAGCCCGGCCGCCGTGAAGGCGCGGCCCCAGTGGGAGGGGTCCGCGGAGACGGCCAGCGCGTCCACCCGGCGGGCCTGGGCGTCGGCCGGGTCGGCGACCGTACGGACGGTCGCGTACGCCGTGTCGTCCGGCGCGAGCCGATAGCGCCCGGTGGGGCCCGCGGGCACCGGCTGGGCCGAGCCGTCGAGGTCCTGGAAGGTCACGGTGGGGATGCGGGCCACCGTGCAGGCGCGAGCGCCGTGGTGGGTGACGCTGACGCGCACCACACCGGGGTCGGTCGCCGACGCCTGCGCCCGCAGCGTGAGCCTGCGCTCCGGGCAGACGGGGGAGGCGTCGGCGCTCGCCGGAGCGGCCGTGAACAGGGCGGCGGTCAGGGTGAGGGCGGTCAGGGGGATCAACGGTCGTCCTCCTCCGAGCCGCAGGAGCTGCCGCTGGGGGGCAGGGTGCCGTAGAGCAGGAAGGTGTCGACCTTGCGCTGGACGCACTTCGAGGAGCCGTACCCGGTGTGGCCGTCGCCCTTGTTGTCGAGCACCACGGCCGCGTCGCCCAGGCGCTTCGCGGTCTCCACGGTCCACCGGTAGGGAGTCGCCGGGTCGCCGCGGGTGCCGACGAGGAGCATCTTCGGGCCGTCGACGTCCCGAACGTCCTCGCGGATGTAGTCGGTGCCCTTGGGACGGCCGTAGCACATCAGCACCTCGGTGAGGCGGTAGCGGCCGAAGACGGGGGAGGCCTCCTCGTACTCGGCGCGCAGCCGGCCGAGATTCCGGGTGATCGCGTCGGCGGTGGGGCGGTCCGGGTCGTCGGCGCAGTTGATCGCCATCAGCGCCGCCGGCAGGTTGTCCAGCGGGACGTCCTCCTCGTCGGCGAGCTCGCCGTCCTTCTCCCCGTCGCCGTCCGCCCGGCCCGGCAGCGCGTAGCCGCCGCCCGAGAAGCTGAGCACACCCCGCGTGTCACCGTCCTCGACGAGCTGGGCGACGGCCCGCTCCAGGGAGGGCCACAGCTCCCTGCTGTAGAGGGCCTGCGAGAGGGCGCCCACGAGGTCCTGGCCGGAGAAGGCCTCGCCCCAGTCGGTCGGCACCGGGTCCTCGTCCAGCGAGTCGACCAGCCGTACGACCTGCTCCCGGGCGGAGCGGGTGTCCTGGCCGAAGGGACAGGCGATGTCGTCGGCGCACCAGTCGATGAAGTCGTCCAGCGCCTTCTGCTGGCCCTCGGCGCCCACGAGCGCCTGCTCGGTCATGGGCTCGGTCAGCGTGTCCACGCCGTCGAGCACCAACCGGCCCACCTTCTTCGGGAACTGGGCCGCGTACACGGCGCCGAGGCGCGTTCCGTAGGAGAACCCCAGGTAGTTGAGCTTCTTGTCGCCGAGCGCCTCGCGCATCACGTCGAGGTCCCGGGCCGCGTTCACGGTGCCGATGTGGGGGAGGACGGGGCCGGAGTGCTCGGCGCACGCGGTGGCGGCCTTCCTCAACCGGCCCAGCACGGCCCGGGGATCGTCGCTCACCTCGGAGCCGTCGTCCAACGCCAGCAGCGCGTCCTCGGTGCCGTCCCCGCAACTGACCGGTGAGGACCGGCCGACGCCGCGCGGATCGAAGGACACCACGTCGTAGCCCTTGGTCAGCCCCATGAACTCATCGCCCCCGGCCGCGAGTTCACTGACCCCCGCGCCACCGGGGCCGCCGAAGTTGAGCAGCACCGACCCTCGTGACTCTCCGGTCGCCCGATAGCGGGCCAGGGCCAGCTCCAGCGTGCCGGACGTGGGCCGGGAGTAGTCGAGGGGCACGGTGACCTTGCCGCAGCGCAGGTCCTTGGGCGCCTCCAGCCCCTCGCACTTGGACCACGTGACCTTCTGGTCGTAGAACCGCGACAGATCCGGCTTGTCCTCGTCGCGGTGTGCGGCCGTCGGCAGCGCCGCACCCAGCAGTGCCAGTCCGACCGCAGAGGTGAGGGCGCAGCGCCTGACCCGGGGCCGCGTACACAGCTTGGCCAGCATCAATGCCTCCAGGGGCGCCCACAGCGGACCGGGGAACGGCACCCAGGATCACGATAAGCGGCCCCCTGGAGGGTCGCCTCCCGGCGGGCGGGATCATATGAAGTGCCTTACCCTGCGCCCCTCCATGCGTATTCGACGGCTTTACGGCTAGTTCGACAACCGTGCCGCTCGATGGGGTGAAAGGCCGATAAGCCATAACTCGGATGGTTCGTCTGCGTTTTATCCGGTGCGGGTGACCGCCCGCGACCCATGTCTGGAAGGCAGGGAACCTATGAAACGGGTTACCCGAAACGGTGTGATCGCCGTCGCCGCGCTGTCCGGCGCCATGGCTGTGTCGATGCCTGCGTTCGCCGACTCGTCGGCGGACGGTGCCGCGGCCGACTCTCCCGGGGTGATCTCCGGCAACACGATCCAGCTGCCGGTGCACGTGCCGGTCAACGTGTGCGGCAACACCGTGAACGTGGTCGGGCTCCTCAACCCGGCGGCGGGCAACAGCTGCGTCAACGAGGGCGGGGCAGGCTCCTCCGCACCGGCGGGCGCCGCGGCCCGGGGCGACGAGAAGGACTCGCCCGGGGTGATCTCCGGAAACGGGGTCCAGCTCCCCGTCCACCTCCCCGTGAACGTCACCGGCAACGGCGTGAACGTGGTCGGCGTCGGCAACCCGGCCACGGGCAACACCTCCGGCAACACCTCAGGCGGCCGGCCCCCGAAGACCCCGGCGCACCCGGCCCCGAAGCCGGCCGCCCCGCCCGAGGCACACCCGGGCCCGAAGAGCCCCCAGCCCGGACCCCGGCAGCCCGTGGCCTCCCTCGCCCACACCGGCAGCGACCTCACCGTCCCGGCCGCGGCGGGCAGCGCCGCGCTGCTGCTCGGCGGAGCGGCGCTGTACCGGCGCTTCCGCCCCGGGGCGCAGCGCTGAACGCAGCGCTTTCCAGGACGACGGAAGACCCTGCCGGAATGGCGACCGGCGGGGCCTCCGCCGTGTTCACGAAGGCGCCACGGTGGCTGTCAGCAGGACCATCCCCGAGTCCCCGTAATCCGGCAGCGTCGGATCGGAGTCGATGTGATGGACCGTCAACTCACTGGTGAGCGGGGCGAAAACGGACCTCACCGTCTCGGGCTCCACAGGGCACCCCGGCCACCTCGACGCCGGCCCGATCCGGTACGTCGGCATGTTCTCCATGAACGCCGCCACCAGATGCCCGCCCGGCGCCACACAGCGTACGAACGCCCGGCAGAACTCCGTGAACTCCGCGCGGTCCTCGGTGGCGCCCTCCGCGACGAAGTGCATGGACGCGAGCCCGTACCCGCCCCGTTCGAGGTCACGGACGTCCTGATGGACGACGTGCACCCGCGCCAGCGACCTGGCCAGCGTCGAGGGCAGTTCGGGGTTCAGTCGCCGGCACAGGGCGTGGAAGGGCAGCCAGCTCGCCTCGGGCCCGCACAGGATCTGCCGCTCCAGATAGGCGATGTTGCCGGCCCCCGCCTCCACGGCCTCGATCCGACGGCTCGCGGCCGACGCGAGGATCAGCGGGTAGAGGTTGGGGCCCGCCCCGAACTCCACCGACCGTGAGACCTCGCCCGGTGCGAACCGGCGGTAGAACGCCGAGTGGTGCGCGATGACCGCCGCGTCCGCGGGGTGCAGCTCGCGGTAGTTCTCCGCGAGGTAGTCGGCGACCGGCCAGCGGTCCCAGTCCACGTCGTCGTTGTGCGTCGCCATCAACTCCTCACTCCTCACTCCTTGGACCGCAGCCGGAACCGCGCGGCCAGCCGTGACAGGGTCGCGGTGAGCCGCTCGATGTCCTCGTCGGAGTTGAGAGCCGTGATCTGGACCCGGAAGCCCACCCGGTCACGCGGTACGAGGGGATACGCCGCGAGCGTGACATAGATGCCCTCCTCCCACAGGAACGCGCCGACCGCGTCGAGGTCGGAGGGGTCCGCCAGCGGAATCTCCAGGATCGGCAGCCGGTCCGTGTTGAGGGTGCGCACCTCCAGGTCGTCGAGATGGTCGAGGACCCGGACCGTCTTGCGGTACAACTCGGCCCGGATGTCGTCACCGCGACGCTCGTTGACGTCCAGACCGGCGAGCACGGTCGCGAGGGACGCGGTCGGTGACGGGCCGGAGTAGAGGTAGGGGGCGGCGGCCGTCTTCAGCCGGCCCTTCAGCTCCGTCGGCAGGGCGAGGAACGCCAGCAGCGACGAGTACGCCTTGGAGAAACCGGCGGCGAGCACGATCCCGTCGTACGACTCCCCGGTGTGCCGCACCACACCGTTGCCGCGCGCACCGTACGGGCAGGACTCGTCGGGGACGCGCTCCCCGATCACCCCGAACCCGTGCGCGTCGTCGATGTAGAGCGTCGCGCCCCGGGCCCGGCACACCGCCGCCAGGGCGGGCAGGTCGGGCACGTTGCCGCTCATGCTGTTGACGCCGTCCAGGCAGACCAGGCGGGGCCCGCTGCCGGGCACCGCGGCCAGCAAACCGTCCAGTTCCTCGGGGCGTTCGGCGTGGAAGCGGCGCAGGGTGGCGCCCTGGCCGCGGGCGACGACACACCCGTCGTAGACGGTCCGGTGCGCGGTCGCCTCGACGAAGACATGACCGCCGTCGGCGAGGACCGGGATCACCGAGGAGTGGATGAGCGTCAGCGTCGGCAGCAGCAACGTGTCGGGCGCGCCCAGGAGTTCGGCCAGCCGCTCCTCGATCTCCGGATACGGCCGAGGGCTGCCGATGAGCCGCGACCAGCTCGGGTGGGTCCCCCAGCGGCGCACCATGGGCTCGATCCGCGCCGAGATCTCCGGGTCCCAGTCGAAGCCCAGGTAGTTGCAGGAGGCGAAGTCGATCAGCCAGTGGCCGCGGCTGCGGATGTGCCGGCCCCGTACCTCGTCGAGGACGGCGTCGGTCATGAGGCTGGTGCGCCGCAGATGCTCCAGGTCGGCCCAGCGCACCGCCCGCTCGCCGCGCACCGGCGCCCTGTGGGGGGCGGGGGCTCCGTCGGTGACCGTCGCGCGCCGCACCCCGTCCCGCTCCCGCAGCACCCGCTCGCTCTGCTGCACCGTCATCGGCCGGGCGAACAGATAGCCCTGACCGAACCGGCACCCCATGCCCAGCAGCAGGTCCCGCTGCCCGGGCTCCTCGATCCCCTCCGCGATCACCTGCATCCCGAGGGTGTCGGCGATGCGCACGATGCCCTCCACCAGGGCGACCTGCTGGGGGTCGTGCGTGATGTCGTCGATGAACGTCTTGTCGATCTTCAGTACGTCGATCGGGAAGTCCCGCAGATAGCGCAGCGAGGAGAAACCGGTGCCGAAGTCGTCCACGGCGATGTGCACGCCCAGCTCCTTGAGCGCCTGCAGCACGCCCTGGATCTGGATGTCGTGGCGCAGCAACAACGTCTCGGTGAGCTCCAGTTGCAGCGATCCCGGTGCCAGTCCCGGCGTCCTGAGCGCCTCGCCGACCTGGTCGACGAAACCGGCGTCGCGGAACTGCCGGGCCGAGACGTTGACACTGACGTACGGCGGCTCGCCCGGCGCCGGCAGCTTCTGCAGCGCCGCGATGTCCTGGACCGCGTTCTCCAGCACCCAGGAGCCCAGCACCGCGATGTGCCCGGTCTCCTCGGCCAGCGAGATGAACTGCTCCGGCGACACCGGCCGGCGGCGCGGAGAGGGCCAGCGCACCAGCGCCTCGAAGCCGACCACCTCGCCCGCGGTGATGTCCACGACGGGCTGGTAGCGCAGCGCGAATTCCTTCCCCTCGACCGCCTGGGCGAGCCGGCTCTGCAGATCGTGCCGCTCGACCATGCGCGTGTGCAGCAGCGGCTGGAAACGCCGCCACTGCCGCTTGCCCGCCGCCTTCGCCGCGTACAGCGCGAGGTCCGCGTGGCCGAGCAGCTCCTCCGCGTCCGTGCTGTCCCGGGCCGTGGCCACCCCGACGCTCGCGGACACCGTCACCGACTCCTCGCCCAGCACGAACGGCCGGGTCAGCGTCTGGATCACCTGTGCGGCGAGCAGCTCCGCGTCCAGCGGCTCGCGGGCGTCCTCCATCAGCACGGCGAACTCGTCGCCGCCCAGGCGGGCCGCCGTGTCGGTGCGCCGCAGCGCCTTGGCCAGCCGGCTGCCGACGGCCATCAGCAGATGGTCGCCCGCGGAGTGCCCGAGAGTGTCGTTGACCTGCTTGAAGTCGTCGAGGTCGATGAAGAGCAGACAGGTCAGGGAGGACTCGCGGCGGCCGCGCAGCAGGGCCCGCTCGACGCGCTCCAGGAGCAGCGTCCGGTTGGGCAGGCCGGTGAGGGAGTCGTGGAAGGCCCGCTGGGTCAGTTCGTGCTCCAGGCGCCGCTGCTCGGTGACGTCCCGCAGGGTGACCACGAGGCCGGCGACGGTGCGCTCGTCCCGGAAGTCGCTGCACCGCACCTCCACCTCGACCCGGCCCTCCCGGTGCCGCACCCACCAGTGGTCGTGGGCGGCCCGCGGGCCGCCCACGCGCACGCCCTGGAGCTCCCGGGCCGCGCGGTTGCGGTCGCGGGGATCGACCAGGTCGGGCAGGGACGCCCCGACGAGTTCCGTGCCGCCGAAGACGGAGGCGGCGGACGGGCTGGCGTACCGGACGGTGTTGTCGTCCTCGACGATCAGGATGACGTCGGAGGCGTTGTGCACGAGGGTGCGGAAGTAGGCCTCGCTCTCCCGGCGGATGATTTCCTGGCGCAGCGCGACCCGCTCGACGGCCAGGCCCGCGTGCGAGGCGAGGATCTCCAGCGAGGCGCGGGTCTCGTGCAGCGGCTGGGGCGGCCCCGCGACCAGCAGGACCCCCGGGATCTGCGCGGCCGGACGGTCGGGCGGCGTCATCGGGCAGGCCAGGACGGCGGGCAGGCCCGCGAAGCCTACGGCGACGTCGGGGGCGAGCTCGCCGCGGGCCACCATGCGGCTGCCGCCGGGTACGAACTCCGCGGCCCGCTCGGCCGGCAGCAGCACGGTGCGGTGCCGGACCGCGGGGCCGAGCAGGGTGTCGACGGCCGTCTCGCAGGACCGGGCGACCTCCTCCTGCCGGACCGCCGAGACCAGCGAGGCCCCCGCCCGGCGCAGCGCCAGTTCCCGCGCCACGGCCTTGCGGTGGACCACGACGATGCCCGCGAGACGCAGGATGACCAGCAGGAACAGCACGCTGGAGAAGGCGGCGATGACGGAGGCGTGGTGAGGCGAGCCGCTCAGGCCCTCGTAGAGGAGGATGCCCGGCGCGATGAGCGTGGCCACGGCCAGCACGACCAGGCGGCGCGGCCGGGGGAGCAGCGACACCTTCTGCGGTACGGCCGAGGACAGCTCCACCATCGAGGGATGCAGCGCGGCCAGACCCCACGCCGTGTAGAAGACGATCCACCCGGTGTCCAGCAGGGTGCCGGTCTCCCACATCGCGTTGAGCTGGAGGAAGCCGTACGCGATGTCGAAGCTGAGCAGCGTGGCGGTGCCGACGACCAGCAGCTGGACCGACCGGTTGGGGCCGTGGACCGGGCTCGGTGTCAGCAGCCGGGCCAGCAGGGCGAGGACGAGCACGTCACCGAGGGGGTAGGCGACGCTGATCGCCCGCTGCTCCCAGGTCAGCCCCTCCACCTCGGTGAGCGGCTGCACCAGATACA
Source organism: Streptomyces sp. NPDC051913 (assembly GCF_044593635.1). Taxonomy (NCBI): domain Bacteria; kingdom Bacillati; phylum Actinomycetota; class Actinomycetes; order Kitasatosporales; family Streptomycetaceae; genus Streptomyces; species Streptomyces sp. NPDC051913. The sequence continues at coordinate 475,649 of NZ_JBIUCI010000004.1, forward strand.
CCCACACCGGCAGCGCGAGACCGCAGGTCAGGATCAGGGCGTCCAGCAGACTCGGCAGGTCGTGCCCCGACCACCGGTAGCGGACCAGCCCGGACAGACCGATCGCGAAGAGTGGATAGGTGGCGAGATAGCAGGCGTCCGCGGGGGAGGGGAACGGGTTGGAGGCGTCGAAGTAGTCCTCCAGCACGTTGTAGTACGTGTCGCCCGCGATGAAGGTCAGCAGACCGGCGGCGAGCACCCACCAGGGCCAGCGGTGCTCGGGACGGTTCAAACGGCTACCGGTGAGTACGGCCGCGACACCGCCGAGCCCGATGACGGCCCACAGCGGCGTGCGCGCGCTGGGAACCGTCAGATAGACGGTGGTGGCGACGGCGACCGCCATGGTGTAGGCCGTCATCAGCCGGTGTGCCGGCAGCAAAGGCAAGCGCCTCCCCCGGTGGAGGAGACCGGGCCGTCCTACCTGGTCCGGGATCCTTACCGATCGTAGGCAGCTCACCCGTACGGCTGCATCCCGAGGCGCCGGGGCGTCACCGAAGGTGGAAGCGGCGGTGCAGCGCGTGCACCTCCTCCGCCAGCTCGGGCACCGGCCCGTCCACCACCACGTCCGGCGCCACCTCCCGCACCGGCAGGGGCCGCACCGGCGCCGAGGGAACGCCCAACTCCGTCAGCCAGCCGACCAGTTGCTCGGTGGAGGCCACGTACACGATGCGGCCGAGGCCCACCCAGGCATGCGCGGCCGCGCACATCGGGCAGTGCTCGCCGGAGGTGTACACGGTGGCCGCCGCCCGCTCCTCGGGCGTCATATGGGCCGCGGACCAGCGCGCCAGTTCGAACTCGGGATGCCGGGTGCGGTCCCCGGAGGCCACCCGGTTGTGATCCTCCGCGAGCACCGCCCCGTCCCCGCCCACGAGCACCGACCCGAACGGCTCGTCGCCGGCCTCCAGCGCCTCGGCGGCCAGCTCCACGCAGCGGCGCAGAAACGCCAGCTCCCCGTCCTTCACGACCATGGCGTACGGCCCTCCTCGACCGGGCGTCCCGGTGACGCACCCGCACCATCATGGCCCGTAAAGGTGTTGCCCCGGGTGCCTCCTGGTGCTGGAGTGAACCCATGGATCATGCCGCGGTGCTCGCCCTGTACGACCGGGACATGCGCGAGGGTGCACAGCCGGACAGCCCGGAGTCCCGGATCGAGCGGTCGGGGAAGGTGGTCCGGCAGGTCTCCACCGCGCAGGGCTGGAACGGCGTGGTCTGGTCCGATCTCGACGACGGCGGCGCCGACGCGGCCATCGCCGAACAGATCGCCTATTTCACCGGGCTCGGCCACGCGTTCGAATGGAAGCTCTACGGGCACGACCTGCCCGTGGACCTCGGGCAGCGGCTCCGCACGGCCGGGTTCACCCCGCAGCCCGAGGAGACCCTGATGATCGGCGAGGTCAACGACCTCACCCTGGACGCCGAGCCACCCGAGGGCATCCGGATCCTGCCGGTCACCGACCGGGCGGGCGTCGACCTCGTGGCCGACGTGCACGAGGCCGCCTTCGGCACCGACGGCACCCGGCTGCGTCACCAGCTGCTCGCCCAGCTCACCGCCGACCCGGACACCGTGGTCGCCGTCGTCGCCCTGGCCGGGGACACGCCCGTCAGCGCCGCCCGGATGGAGCTGGTGCCCGGCACCCGGTTTGCCGGGCTGTGGGGCGGCGGCACCGTCGAGGCCTGGCGCGGGCGCGGCATCTACCGCGCCCTGGTCGCCGTACGGGCCCGCGAGGCCGTGGAGCGCGGCTACCGCTACCTCCAGGTCGACGCCATGAGCACCAGCCGCCCCATCCTGGAGCGCCTCGGCTTCGAGCCCCTGACGACCACCACGCCCTACCTCTACACGCCGTGACCCAGCGCACATGAGCGGGGATGTCACATCCGCGCCGCCCCGATCCGTCGCAGAGACATGACGACGAACCAGAGCGACCACAGCGGCCGGAGCCAGAGCATCCTCCTCGCGGGCGCCGGCGGTGTCCTCGGCCGGCACATCACCCACGCGCTCACCGAGGCGGGCCACAAGGTCACCGGGCTCGGCCGCGGCCGGGACAACGGGGTGCGGGCCGACCTCATGGACCGCGACGCCGTGCTCCGCGCCGTCGACGGCCACCACTTCGACACGGTGATCCACGCGGTGACGGCCCTGAGCAAGGCGCCCCTGCGCCACCGCGACATGTACGCCACCAACGCCCTGCGCATCGAGGGCACCGCCCATCTGATCGAGGCCGCGCAGGCCACCGGCGCCCGCCGCTTCGTCGCGGAGTCGATGGTCTTCGGCTACGGCTACGGCGACCACGGCGACCGGGAACTCACCGAGGACGACACCTTCGGCCCGCGCGGCACGAACCCGGAGTTCGAACGGCACCTGGCCGGCATGCGCACCAAGGAGCAGCTGACCTTCGACGCCCCCGGCCTCGACGGCGTGGCCCTGCGCTACGGCGCCTTCTACGGCCCCGGCGGCACCGAGAACCTGCTGCCCATGCTGCGCAAGCGGCAACTGCCCGCCCCCGCGGACCACGGCCACGTAGTGCCCTGGATCGAGCTGGGTGACGCGGGCCGGGCGATGGCCGCCGCCGTCGAGCACGGCCGCCCCGGCCAGGCGTACAACGTCGCCGACCGCACGCCCCTCGGGTTCCGGGCCCATCTCCTCGCCGTGGCCGAGGAGTTCGGGGTGCCGAAGCCGATGAACGTACCGCTGTGGACGATGCGGCCGATGTCCTACGCGCACGCCATCATGGCGTCGACGCTGCGGGTGTCCATCGCGAAGGCCGAGCGGGAACTGGGCTGGACGCCGGTGTACCCGTCGGCCCGCGAGGGTCTCGCCGCGATGCGGGCGGGCCGGCGCTGACTCAGAGGTCCAGCTGGTACTCCACCGCCTGGTGCGTGGGCACGTATCCGAGGGCCGCGTTGACGGCGAGCATGGGTGCGTTGCTGTCCGCGGTGTCGGTGAGCAGGCCGGCGAGATCCGGGTGCCGCTCCCGGGCCCGGCGGACGGACGCCGCCTTCATCCAGCGGGCCAGTCCGCGGCCACGGTGTTCCGGCAGGACGGCGGTTCCGTAGTGCTGGCCGTCGCCGAGCCCGTCGCCCGGCACGACCAGCTCGGAGAAGCCGACGATCGTTCCGTCGGTGACGTCCACGGCGGCGACGGTGTGCAGCAGGTCCCCACGCCGGGCGACGGCCGCGGCGGCGGCGACCACGCGCTCCACGTCCCAGACCACCGTGCCGTAGTCGGTGCCCTCCATGGGCATGTCGTCCATGGCCCGGCGCGAGTCGGCGTAGGACTGGGCCAGTTCGGCGGGGACGGTGCCGTCCCACTCGGTCAACTCATAGCCGGGACGCGGCGGTTCGGTGATGGCGGCGAGGTCGACGTCCTTGAGCGTGAGCCTGGCGTACGTGAGAGCCAGCACCCGGCGAAAACCTCGCGCGGCGAGGAACTCGTCGGCGGCGGAGCCCTGTTCGGCCTGGGCGATCACTGACCGTCGCCCCTCGTCCCGGGCCACGGCGACCGCGGCGTCCAGCAGCCGGGTGCCGACACCTTGCCGTCGCTCGGTGGCGTGCACGGCGATCTCCAGCTCCGCGAGGTGCTCCTGGCCCTCCTTCGTGAACAGCCGTAGGAAGGCGGACCCGACCGGTGCCCCGTCGGCGGCGGAGGCGAGCCAGGCCAGACGGCGGCTCGACGCACCGGAGGCGGGGTCGGCCAGCGGGACGATACGCAGGGTCAACGGAACTCCGTCACGGTCGGGTTCGGGCGGCGAGCCCGCCTGAGCCCTGCACGGGACGACGGACGTCCGTCCCCGTCCGGCTCGGGCGGCGAGCCAGCCGAAGCTAGCTGCCGCCCGACCGTGTCCGCAACGAGTTATCGACCGTTCGCCTCCGGTCAGTGGCGGGCCCTCGTCCGGTCCAGGGCGGCGACGCCGACCGCGGCGAGGCCGATCTGGATGAGCCACTCGATCCAGTCCACGCCGTCGGTGTCGGCCACGTCCAGCCCCGCCGCGATCGCCGAGCCCAGCAGGGCGGCCACGATGCCGACGAGGATGGTCAGCAGGATGCCGATGCGCTGCCGGCCCGGGATCACGAGCCGGCCCAGTATGCCGATGACGATGCCGATCACTATGGCGCTGATGACTCCTGAGATCTCCATCTCAGCCCCTCCTCTCAAGGCCCCCGCACTCGTTCGAATGCCCCCGGGAGCCGGGGACAGTCCGTGCCGTTTCAACCAACGGCCAACGCCGGGTCAAGCGTTGGCCCAGTGTTCGAAGTGACGTCTGTTCAGTGCCACGGCTGCCATGTACCTTTCAAATCAACGGTCGCAGGCAGTCGTGCGACCGCAGTTCTACGCGCGCAGAACTGCCCTGTGTCTACGCGTGTAGCCCGGCCCCGCACCCGCTTCTGCCCCAACCCCACACGGAGGTAAGCCGGATGCTCCAGCTGCCCAGGTCCCGCCACAGACTCACCACCGCCGTCACCGTGTTCGGCCTGCTGGCCACGGGCGCCGCCGTCCAGGTGGCCACCGTGACCCCGGCCGCCGCGGCCACCCCCCACCGCGTCCTGTTCGACAACGCCCACGCCGAGACGGCCGGCAACGCCGACTGGATCATCTCCACCAGCCAGCCCGACCCGCTGGGCCAGGACGCCTCACCGTCCGCCGAGACCGACTGGACCGGCGCGATCTCCTCCTGGGGCGTCGCGCTCCAGAAGACCGGCGACTACAGCCTGAAGACACTGCCGTCCGGCTCCAGCCTCACCTACGGCGGCTCCGGCGCCCAGGACCTGGCCAACTTCGACACGCTCGTGCTGCCGGAGCCGAACACGCTGTTCACGACCGCCGAGAAGACGGCGATCATGAACTTCGTGAAGAACGGCGGCGGTCTGTTCATGATCTCCGACCACACCGGCGCCGACCGCAACAACGACGGTGAGGACGCGGTCGAGATCCTCAACGACCTGATGACCGACAACAGCGTCGACTCCACCGACCCGTTCGGCTTCTCCATCGACTCGCTCAGCATCAGCTCCGACTACCCGAGCGCCATCAGCGACAGCACGAACGCGGTCCTGCACGGCTCCTTCGGCACGGTCACCAAGAGCCTGATCGCGAGCGGTACGACGGCCACGCTCAAGCCCGCCGACAACTCCTCGGTCAAGGGCCTGCTCTACCGCACGGGATACTCCGGCAACACCGGCGCGTTCTTCGCCACCAGCACCTTCGGCAGCGGCCGGGTCGCCTTCTGGGGTGACAGCTCACCCATCGACGACGACACGGGCCAGTCCGGCAACACGCTCTACGACGGCTGGAACGACTCCGGCGCCACCAACGCCGCCCTCGCCCTCAACGCCACCGAATGGCTCGCCGGCGGAAGCAGCAGCGGCGGCGGTGGCGGCGGCTCCACCTGCACCGCGGCCCAGCTTCTGGGCAACAACGGCTTCGAGTCGGGCAGCACCACCTGGAGCGCCAGCAGCGGTGTGATCACCAACTCCAGCAGTCAGTCGGCCCGTTCGGGCTCGTACTACGCCTGGCTGGACGGCTACGGCTCCGCCCGCACCGACACCCTCGCGCAGTCGGTGACCATCCCGTCGGCCTGCACCACCGCCACGCTCAGCTTCTATCTGCACGTCGACACCGCCGAGACCACCACCAGCACCGCCTACGACACCCTCAAGGTGCAGGTGCTCAACAGCTCGGGCACGGTCCTCGGCACCCTGGCCACCTACTCCAACCTCAACGCCGCGAGCGGCTACACCCAGCGCAGCTTCAGCCTGGCGAGCTACGCGGGGCAGACCGTGACCCTCAAGTTCACCGGCACGGAGGGCTCCACGCTCCAGACGTCGTTCGTCATCGACGACACGGCGCTCAACGTCAGCTGACCCTCGCCGCGGCCCATCCGGTCGAGGCCACCACCTCGGCCGCGATGTCGATCACCGTGCGCCCGTCGGTCACCACCCGCAGGGTGTCGGCGGGCGCACGCGCGTCCAGCAGCCGAGCCTTGCGGGCGCTGCCGAGCAGCTCCTGCTCCAACTCGGACCCCAACTCCCGCCCGGCCAGCCGCTGTCCGGCCGTCTCGTCGCTCGCGGTGAGAAGCACGCGTACGATCCGTACGTCGTCCCCCATGACCCGCCGCCACATGCCGGTGGCCTCGTCGAGGACGGACACGGTGTTCGTGTAGACGAGCCGCCGATATCCGAGCCCGGCGTAATTCGCCCATACCGCGGTGAGGTTGCGCTCGGCGACGAGGCTCCGGTGCGGATCGTCGGCGGGCGCGGGGTGCACCGCCCCCATGAAGTCCCCGTCGATCACGGCGTGCGCGACCTCCGCGCCCCGCAACCGCGCCGACACCTCCCAGCCCACGGTCGTCTTCCCGACCCCGGCCCGTCCGCCGATGAGCAGCACCTCGGAGTGATCCATGAGGGGAGCGTGCCAGGCGGTGCCGAGGGCCCGATACTTCTTTTCGTGGAGGAGACGCACCTGGAAGGCGGAGCCGTCAGCGGGGCGGTGCGGATCGGGTCGACCGTGCGCCGCACCCCGTCGGCCCGGTCGGCGTACGTGCGCGAGCTGCTGACGCTCTTCGAGGAGCGGGGCTGGCGGGGTGCGCCGCGGTTCCTCGGCCTGGACGAGCAGGGCCGGGAGACGCTCGGCCATGTGGCGGGGCGGGCGGCCGTGACCCCGGACCAGCGGGCCGCCGCTCGCGACGACGAGGCGCTCGTCCGGGTCGCCCGGCTGGTCCGGGAGTTCCACGACCTCACCCACGGCACGCCGTTGGCCGGCGACCAGGACGTCGTCTGCCACAACGACCTCGCGCCCAAGAACACCGTCTACGCCGTCGAGGGCGCCCGATGGCGACCGCTCGCCTTCGTCGACTGGGACCTCGCGGCGCCCGGCGAACGCGTGCACGACGTGGCACATGTCTGCTGGCAGTACCTGGACCTCGGACCGAACGAGACGGACGTGGCCGAGACCGGACGCCGGATACGACTCGTCCGCGACGCCTACGGGCTGACCGACAGGGCCGGGCTTCTGGACACGGTCCTGTGGTGGCAGGACCGCTGCTGGAAGGGCATCGAGGCCGCGGCGGAACGCGGGGAGCCGGCCATGGTGGCACTGCGGGAGAGCGGGGCGGTGGACGAGGTACGGGCCGCGCACGAGTGGGTCACCCTGCACCGGCGGGAACTGGACGCACTGCTGAGCTGAGGGCGGTGCGCTGCGGCTGTCGTGCCTACGCGCGCTCACCGACGTGGACCTCACCGCGGCCTTCCGACGTCATCGGTACCGTCGTGGAGAGCGACCGCCCCCACCGCCTCGTCACCAGCGCGGCGCACGAAGCGGCCGGCCCGCTGGAGGCGGGCCGGCCGTCATGTCGTCCTTCCGTCCGTGCTGTCACGTCCTCGGGGTGCTCTTCGCCGCCGCGCTGGTGCACAACAGCCCCAGGATCACGGCGAGGCCGCCGATGATGATGTTGTTGAGTGCGACACCGGTGTCCGGGCTGTCACCGACCACCCACGGGGCGATGATCATCCAGACGCCGACCGCGCAGAACGCCCAGCTCAGGCCGTACATGCGCTCGGGGGTCTGAGTGAAGCCCAGGGCGAGCAGGCCGATCGCGATGCCGACGATGAGGTTGTGCGTCACGAGGGCGGGCTGGCTCGTCGTGTAGTGGAGGATCCAGGGGGACACGGCGCAGTACAGACCGAGCAGGAACACCGGTCCGTCCACGAGCGCCACATCGCGACCGCCGAGCATACGGGCGTACCGCGCCCGCATTTCCGGAACATCAGGGTGGCTGGTCATGTCACCTCTGGTGGGCGAGACGTTGGCCATGACTCGTCTCCTTCTGACTCGCAGGCTGACCGCGTCTGGTGCGGTGTGCGGTGAGCGCCGCCTGCGTACATTCTGCTCTTATTTTTCCTTTATGTGTAGAGGTGTGCCGGCAGGTGACGGCCCCCGGGAAGCGCCGACTCTCCCCGGAGGCCGCCACGGACCATGGCGTACCGCCACGGTGGACGGGGTCTCATACGCAGACTTCCGCCTCCAGGCGGCCCCGCAGCTGACGCAGTCCGTGCCGGGCATGGCTCTTCACCGTGCCCAGCGGCCAGCCGGTGTGCTCGGCGATCCTGCGTCCGGCCATGCCGACGATCCAGCCGCCCGGGAACCGGGCCCGGTGGATCCATCGTGGAAGTCGGCGACCAAGGTCATCAACTTGCGTCGATTCTGCGTCGTATAGTCGCGTCATGAGTGAGTCGTCCGCGCGCCGAGCCCCCGCGGAACAGCCCGAGCAGACCTCCCGGACCGTCGAAGCACCGCTCACGACCGGTGCGGTCGCCCGGCGGCTGGGCGTGTCGCCCACCACGCTGCGTTCCTGGGACCGCCGCTACGGCATCGGGCCCGCCGTGCGGGACGAGGGACGGCATCGGCGCTGGAGCGCTCAGGACATCCGGCTCCTGGAGACGATGTGCCGGCTGACCTCGTCCGGGGTACCGCCCGCCGAAGCCGCCCGCGCCGCCCGCTCCGATACGGGCACATCGCGGCTGGCGCCCCAGGTCTCCGTGCCCCAGGTCTCCGCGCCCCAGCCGCCGCGTTCACGAGCGGCCGGCACGCTGCCGCTCGGGGACGTGCGCCAGGAGTGCCGGGGGCTGGCCCGCGCCGCCGTCCGGCTCGACGCCCCCGCGATCGACCACCTGCTCGACGCCGCCGTGGAGCAGTACGGCGTCGTCACCGCCTGGCACGAGGTGATGATGCCCACCCTGCACGCGGTGGGGCGCAAGTGGGCGTCCTCCGACGACCGTTACGTCGAGGTCGAGCACCTGCTGTCCTGGCATGTCTCCACCGCGCTGCGCCGCAGCACCCCCGCCGCCGCGCCACGGGCGGAGGCGCCCGTGGCTGGGCCCGTCGTCCTGGCCTGCGTGCCCGGGGAACAGCACACCCTGCCGCTCGAAGCCCTCAACGCCGCGCTGGGTGAACTGGGCCTGCCCACGCGGATGTTGGGCGCGGCGGTGCCGGGGGAGGCGCTCACCGCCGCGGTGCAGCGCCTCGGCCCCGCGGCCGTGTTCCTGTGGGCGCAGGCGCGCTCCACCGCGAACCTGCCGCTCGCCCGCCATGTCGCCGCCACCCGCTGGGGTGTGAAGGGTGCCCGTCGGCAGCCCTTGGTGATGCTAGGCGGACCCGGATGGTCGGGCTCGGCGGCCCGCGAGATGCCGCGGCCGAGGGCTCTGAAGGACGCGGTCGAGCTGCTGGCCGCCGCCGGAAGCGGATCTTGAGGGGGCGTCTGCGGGGCCTCGCCGGTCAGTCGAGCCCGCGGGCCCGCTTGAAGCGGGCGAGGCCGTCGGAGAGGTCGACGATCGGGTCCGGGTAGGTGTCGATGGCCGCCCGGTCCAGGCCGCGCAGCTTCCACGGCTCGTGCACCGACGAGGCGTCCAGATCAGCCAGTTCAGGCACCCAGCGCCGTACGTAGGCGCCGTCCGGGTCGTACCGCTTGGCCTGGGTGACCGGGTTGAGCACCCGGTTGGGGCGGGAGTCGGTGCCGGTGCCCGCCATCCACTGCCAGTTGAGCTGGTTGTTGGCGATGTCGCCGTCGACCAGCAGCTCCAGGAAGTGCCGGGCGCCCTCACGCCAGTCCACGTACAGCGTCTTGGTGAGGAAACTCGCGGTCAGGAGGCGGCCGCGGTTGTGCATCCAGCCCTCGTGGCGCAGTTGGCGCATCGCCGCGTCGACCACCGGGTAGCCGGTGCGGCCCTCCTTCCATGCCTCGACGTCCTCGCGGACGGCCCGCCCGGACCGCCAACGGTCGTGCTTCGTGCGGTAGTCGGCGCTCGCGGCGGCCGGACGCGCCGCGAGGACCTGGCGGTGGAAGTCCCGCCAGGCGAGCTGTCGTACGAAGGCCGCGGCGCCCGGGCCGTCGGTCTTGCGCGCCCGGTGGACCAGTTCGACCGGGGAGAGGGTGCCGAAGTGCAGATGCGGGGAGAGGCGGGAGGTGGCGTCGCCGGCCAGATCGTCGTGGCGGACCTCGTACGCGCCGACACCGCGCAGCCAGGACGTCATCCGGCTCCGACCCGCGGCCTCCCCACCGGCGGCCAGCCCCTCCGACACCCCCGACAGCCCGTCGCGCGTGGGCAGTTGCTCCGAGCCGACCCCGTCCGGGACGCGGATCGCGCGCGGCGCGGCCATCGGCTCCCGCAGCCGTACGCCGCTCCAGTGCCGGAAGTACGGGGTGAAGACGGCGAAGTGGTCGGAGGAGCCCGGCGTCAGCGCGCCGGGTGCGACGGCCGAGGTCACGGTGTCGTGGACGTGCAGGCGGCGGCCCTCCGTCTCCAGGGCGCGCCGGAGCCGCTGCTCGCGCCGGTGGGCGTAGGCGCTGAAGTCGGCCGCCATGTGCACCTCGTCGGCGTCCGTCTCGGTGGCGACCTTGCAGACCTCCTCGACGACGTCGCCGTCGCGGACCACCAGGCGACCGCCTCGCTCGCGCAGGCCCGCGTCGAGGTCCCGCAGACAGTCGGCGAGGAACGCCAGCCGGTTCGGCGCGGCGAACCCGGCGTCCGTCACACCCCGGTCGCGCACGAACAGGGGCACCAGCTGACGGGCCTCGTTCGCGGCCCGCAGCGGCGGGTGGTCGTGCAGGCGGAGGTCGGAGGTGAACAGGACGATCGAGACGTCGGGCATGACGTGAGCTCCGGGAGAGATGGGGGCCGGTTCGGCCTCGGTGGACGCCGAACGAGGTGGATCGGGACGGGGACGTCAGCGTGTGGGGACGGGCTCGCTCGGCGGCTCGGCCGGTGTCCGGGCCGCCGCCCGTGCGATGTTGCGGGCCATGCCGCCGAACACGAGTGCGTGGAAGGGGGAGACGCTCCACCAGTACGCGTGCCCGAGCAGACCGCGGGGGTGGAACAGGGCGCGCTGGTGGTACCGGGTGCGGCCGGCGGCGTCGGTCCGCACGCGCATCTCCAGCCAGGCCAGACCCGGCAGCCGCATCTCGGCGCGCAGCCGCAGCAGCCGTCCCGGCTCGATCTCCTCCACCCGCCAGAAGTCCAGCGAGTCCCCGACCCGCAGCCGGGCCGCGTCCCGGCGGCCCCGGCGCAGACCGACCCCGCCGACCATCCGGTCCAGCCAACCGCGCAGCGCCCAGGCCAGGGGGAAGGAGTACCAGCCGTTCTCGCCGCCGATCCCCTCGATGACCCGCCACAGCGCGGCCCGTGGGGCGTCGACGTCGATCTCCCGGACATCGGTGTAGAGGCTGCCGCCGGCCCAGTCCGGGTCGGTGGGCAGGGGATCGCTGGGGGCACCAGGGACGGCCGCCGAGGACCAGCGGGTCGCCACCTGCGCGTCGCGGACCCGGCGCAGGGCCAGCCGGACGGCTTCGTCGAAGGCGATCGGGTGGCCCGGCGGATCCGGCACGTACCGTGCGATGTCGTGCTCGCGGCAGACGACCTCGTGCCGCAGGGACTCGGTCAGCGGACGGGCGAGGGACGCCGGTACGGGGGTCACCAGTCCGACCCAGTGGCTGGACAGACCGGGGCTGAGCATGGGCACGGTCAGGATGAGCCGGTGCGGCAGTTCGGCGACGGCCGCGTACCTGAGCATCATCTCCCGGTACGTCAGCACGTCCGGGCCGCCGATGTCGAAGGCGCGGCTGACCTCGGCCGGCATCCGGGCGCTGCCCACCAGGGCGCGCAGCACGTCGCGCACCGCCACCGGCTGGATGCGGGTGCGCACCCAGCTCGGGGTCACCATCACCGGGAGGCGTTCGGTGAGGTAGCGCAGCATCTCGAAGGAGGCCGAGCCCGAGCCGATGACGACCGCCGCCCGCAGGACGGTGGTGGGGACGCCGGAGTCCAGCAGGATGCGGCCCACCTCGGCGCGGGACCGCAGATGCGGTGACAGCTCCCGTTCGGGCACGTCCGCGGGGGTGAGCCCGCCCAGATAGACGATGCGGCGCACGCCCGCGGCACGGGCCCCCTCGCCGAAGATCCGGGCGGCCCGCCGGTCGGTCTCCTCGAAGGCGTCGCCGGTGCCCAGCGCGTGCACCAGGTAGTAGGCGACCTCGGTGCCGCGCAGGGCCTCGGCGACCGCGTCGGCGTCCAGGACGTCACCTCGTACCACCTCCACCTCGGCCGACCACGGCTGGTCGCGGAGTTTGCCGGGGGACCGGGCCAGACAGCGCACCCGGTACCCGGCGGCCAGCAGCTCGGGCACGAGCCGGCCGCCGAGGTAACCCGTCGCACCGGTCACCAGACAGCGCGGCGCCGGCCCGGTGTCCACGTCGTTCATATCTGCGGCAGACCTTTCGTGTCGTGTCCCCTGTGATCACTTCCACGGGCGGGGCGGTGCCGGATGCAGTCCTCTCCTGGTGCGCCCGCTTCTATAGGCTTCTCGCGTGGGCACCGCAGACGAACCGAATCCGCAGGCGACAGCACCGGGACGGCCCCGTCCTTCCGCGGGGACGGATCTCCAGTCGCTGGCGGTCCAGCTGCGCCGGATGAACGGTGAGATCAACCGCCTGGTCCACGGGTTCGCGGGTGATCAGGGGCTGCACGCGACCGACGTCCAGGCGCTGGCGGCGATCCTGGACGCCGACGAGCCGATGACGCCGGGGCGGCTGCGTGAGCACCTCGGGCTGACCTCGGGGGCGGTCACGGCCTGCGTCGACCGGCTGGAGCGGGCGGGCCACATCCGGCGGGTCCGGGAGAGCAGCGACCGCCGGGTGGTGCACCTGTACTACGCCGCCGACGCCAGGGTGGCGGCCCGCACCTATTTCCGCCCGCTGGCCCGGGCGGCCGAGGGGGCTCGGGAGCGCTTCAGCGAGGACGAGCTGACGGTCGTCACCCGCTTCCTCACGGCGATGAACGAGGAGCTGTCCCTGCTCCGCCCGCCGCACGGCACCTAGAGCGGGCTCCGCCGCCGGAAACAGGGGGATCCGCCGCCGTAGAAACATGGCGTCCGCCGCATCCGGGGACCCGGTGTGAGCAGAAGGTTCAATGATTGAGATTCTTTGCCATTGAGATACCTGTCCCTTGAGGTACCTGAGGCATCTGCTCACAGCTTGGAGAACCATGTCCCTCACCCCGCGCCGAGGCCGCTTCCTCGTGCCGCTCCTGCTGCTCGCCGTCTGGCTCGGCATCGGCGGGATCCTCGGCCCCTTCGCCGGCCGGCTCGGCGAGGTCGCGACCAACGACCAGGCGGCCTTCCTGCCCCGCAGCGCCGAGTCCACCGAGGTCGTCGCCGCCCAGCGCGCCTTCCGCCAGGACGAGACCCTGCCCGTGATCGTCCTGTGGACCGACGAGGACGAGGGCCAGGTCGCCGACCGGCGGTCCACGGCCGGACGCGCGCTCGCCTCCCTCGCCGGCACCGCGGGCGTGGTCGGGGACGTGTCGCCCGCGCTGCTCTCGAAGGACGGCCAGGCCCTCGAAGGCGTCGTCCAGCTCCGCCCCGACCTCGGGGAGCGGCTGCCCGAGACCCTCGACCGGATCCGCGCGGCCGCCGAGCGGGTACCCGGCAGCACGGTCCGGCTGGCCGGCCCCGCCGCCACCCAGGCCGACCTGTCCGACGCCTTCGCCGGCATCGACGGACTGCTCCTCGCCGTGGCGCTGGTCACCGTCCTGGTGATCCTGCTGCTCGTCTATCGCAGCCTGCTCCTGCCGTTCGTCATCATCGTCGGCGCCGTCCTCGCCCTCGGCCTGGCCTGCGCGATCGTCTACGCGCTCGCCGACCACGGAGTGGTCCGCGTCGACGGACAGGTCCAGGGCATCCTGTCGATCCTCGTCATCGGCGCCGCCACCGACTACGCCCTGCTGCTCACCGCCCGCTTCCGGGAGGAACTCGCCGTCCACCCGGACCGGTTCACGGCCGTACGGGCCGCGCTGCGGCAGTCGTGGGGCGCGATCGTGGCCAGCGGCGCGACGGTCGCCCTGGGGCTGCTCGCGCTGCTGATCAGCGACCTGACCAACAACCGGGCGCTCGGACCGGTCGGTGCGATCGGTGTCTGCTGCGCCGTACTCAGCACGCTCACCTTCCTACCCGCCGTGCTCGTCCTGCTGGGCCGCGCCGCCTACTGGCCCGCCGCCCCCCGCCCCGACACCGGCCACGGCGTCTGGCGTCGTGTCGCCGCCCTGGTGGACCGGGCACCCCGCAAGGTCTGGGCGGGCTCCCTCCTCGCGCTGCTGGTCTGCGCCGCGTTCGCGCCCACCCTCGCCTCCCGGGGCGTCCCCCTCGACGAGACCTTCGTCGACGACGCCCCTTCGGTGACCGCCCAGCAGACCCTCGTACGCCACTTCCCGGGCGGCTCCGGCAACCCCACCGTCGTCATCGCCGACGCCGACCGCCTGGACCGCGTCATCGACACCGCCCTCGCCACGAAGGGTGTCGCCGCCGCGGCCGGCGTCACCAGGAGCGGGCAGCCGGGCGGCACCCCGCTGGTCGTCGACGGACGGGTCCGCGTCGACGTCACCCTGGCCTCCGCCGCCGACAGCGACGACGCCAAGGACACCGTCGCCCGGCTGCGCACCGCCCTGCACGCCGTGCCGGGCGCAGGCGCCCTGGTCGGCGGCTACACGGCCCAGCAGTACGACACCCTGCGCACCGCCGAACACGACCGCACCCTGATCGTCCCCGTGGTCCTCGCGATCATCCTGGTCATCCTCACCGTGCTGCTGCGCTCCCTGCTGCTGCCGGTCCTGCTGGTGGCGACCGTCGCGCTCAACTTCCTCGCCACGCTGGGCGTTTCGGCCCTGGTCTTCGAGCACGTCCTCGGCTTCGGCGGCACGGACCCGTCCGTACCGCTGTACGGCTTCGTGTTCCTCGTGGCCCTCGGCGTGGACTACAACATCTTCCTCATGTCACGGGTACGGGAGGAGGCCCTGCGGCACGGGACGCGCCAGGGTGTGCTGCGCGGACTGGTCGGCACCGGCGGTGTCATCACCTCGGCGGGTGTGGTGCTCGCCGCGACCTTCGCCGCCCTCGGGGTCATCCCGCTGGCCTTCCTGGTGCAGATCGCCTTCATCGTCGCCTTCGGCGTACTCCTCGACACACTGGTGGTCCGCTCGCTGCTGGTGCCCGCCCTGGCCCGGGACCTCGGGCCCGTCGCCTGGTGGCCCGGGGCGAAGGCGTTCCCGACGGACGAGAGGCGAGAGGGAGTTGAGGCCGGCTGACATCGGGCGGACTGTCCGCGCGGTTCCCGGGCAACCGGAGAGTACGACGGTGGTGAGGACCGCCGTCGTACCGAACCGAAGACGAACCGAAGATCGATGCCGGAGGTGATCGCCGCTATGGGCGCGAAGGTGTTGGAGCGATTCCCGGCAGGTGCTCCGCGCGGATCGTGGCCGGCGGAGGAGTACGCGGCACGGCGGCGCGCGGAGGGCGAGCCGGCGACGGTCGTGATGGACCTGAAGTCGGACGCGTTCCTCGTGGTGGTGCCGGGCCTGGACGACGACCGGGCAGGCAGCTGAGAGGGCTCAGGCGCGGGCCGACAGGGTGCCGCCCAGCGCCCGGGCCCGCGCCACGAACACCTCGTGCAGATCCAGCACCGCACGCGGCACCGGGTCCGCCCGGCGCCGTTGCAGCATCAGCAGCACCCGCGTCGCGTCCCCGGCGATCGGACGGTGGGTGAGGACACCACCGCGGACGAGGGGATCGTCGATCACGCTGAAGTCCGGCAGGACCGTCACCCCCAGCCCTTCCGCGACCATCAGCTTGCCCATCTCGGCGCCGTCGGTGGAGTAGGAGAACGACGGCGACCGCCCGTCCAGCAGCCGGTGCACATAGCGGTGCATCACATAGCCGGAGCGCATCGCGATGAGCGGCACCTCCAGCAGATCGGCCACCGACAGCGCGGCGCGTGCCGCGAGGGGACTGTCCGGACGCAGGCACACCACCGGGCGGCCCCGCAGCAACTCCGTGCCCTCCAGACCGGCCGGGACGTCGTCGCCCTCCAGATGGTTGACGAGCCCGAGATCGAACCCGCCCTCGTCCAGCGCCCGGTGGATGTCGGTCTGTTGGGCGCCGACCACCTCGACCTGGGTGACCGGATGCGTGGCGCGGAACTCCCGCACCGCCGGAATGAGCAGCGGCACGGTCGCCGCGTTCACCGTGCCGACCCGCACCATCCGGCTGATGCGGTGCTGTTCGCCCGCCGCCGCCCTGAGCCGGTCCACCGCGTCCAGCACATTGATGATGTGCGGCAGCAGTTCCCGGCCCTCCGAGCTCATCGTCGCGCCCGAGCGTTTGCGCTCCAGGAGGTCCACCCCCAGCTCGCGTTCCAGATTGCGCACGGTCTCGCTCAACGCGGGCTGCGAAAGGCGCAGTTCCTCGGCCGCCCGGCGCAGCGAACCGAGCCGTGTCACGGCCGCGATGTATTCCAGTTGTTCGGTACGCACGCCCTGCAGAATGCGGGTGGTTTCCCGGCGCGTTCAAGGGTTTCCCTGTCACACGTTCGTGAAATTCAATGGTCCGGGATACGAGACCGGTCGGGTTCTCCTTGACGCTTCTCGCCGAGGACTGCGACGATCGACGGCATGAAGATGCGACTGGACCTCACGCGGCGACGCCATGTCGACCTCGCCCGGGTTTCCAGCGCCTCCTGTTGCCCCGCGGCCTGATCACTCCACGGATTCGCCGCGCACCCTCCGTTTTCCCGCCTGAATTCACCGCGCCCGCGCATTTCCTGAATTCGGCGTGCCCGAAAACATTCCGCAACAGGAGTTCCGCATGCCCGCAGAGCCCGTCAAATTCGCCTACTGGGTCCCCAACGTCAGCGGGGGACTCGTCACCAGCAGGATCGAGCAGCGCACCGACTGGGGCTACGACTACAACCGTGAACTCGCCGTCCTCGCCGAGAACAACGGCTTCGACTACGCGCTCAGCCAGGTCCGCTACATGGCCAGCTACGGCGCCGAGTTCCAGCACGAGTCGACCAGCTTCAGCCTCGCCCTGCTCCTCGCCACCGAGCGCCTGAAGGTCATCGCCGCCGTCCACCCCGGCCTGTGGCACCCCGGCGTCCTCGCCAAACTCGGCGCCACCGCCGACCACTTGTCGAACGGCCGCTTCGCCGTCAACGTCGTCTCCGGCTGGTTCAAGGGCGAGTTCACCGCCCTCGGCGAACCCTGGCTGGAGCACGACGAGCGTTACCGCCGCTCCGAGGAGTTCATCCGCGCCCTGCGCCAGATCTGGACCGAGGACCACACCGAACTCGCCGGAGACTTCTACCGGTTGCGTGACTTCTCCCTCAAGCCCAAGCCGCTCAACACCCCCGAACGCCCGCACCCGGAGATCTTCCAGGGCGGCAACTCCACCGCCGCCCGCGCCATGGCCGGCCGGGTCTCCGACTGGTACTTCTCCAACGGCAAGGACTTCGACGGGGTCGTCGAGCAGATCGACGACGTCCGCAAGTCCGCCGCCGAAGTCGGCCGCACCGCACCGAAGTTCGGCCTCAACGGCTTCCTCATCGCCCGTGACACCGAGGCCGAGGCCCGTGACACCCTGCGCGAGATCGTCGCCCAGGCCGACACCGAGGCCGTCGAGGGCTTCGGCGCGGCCGTGAAGCAGGCGGGCCAGTCCACCGCCGACAAGAAGGGCATGTGGCAGGACTCGTCGTTCGAGGACCTCGTGCAGTACAACGACGGCTTCCGAACCGGTCTCATCGGCACCCCGGAGCAGATCGCCGAGCGGATCGTCGCCTACAAGAAGCTCGGCGTCGACCTCTTCCTCCTCGGCTTCCTGCACTACCACGAGGAGGTCGAGTACTTCGGCAGGCGCGTGCTGCCCCTGGTCCGCGAGCTGGAGGCCCAGCTCCCCGAGTCCGTCCCCGCCCAGGTCTGAGGAGGCAACCGACATGAGCATCGCCACGAACACCGACTGGCAGCACCGCCCCGCCCCCGAGACCGCTCAGGACTGGATCGCCCGCGCCGCCGAGGTCGCCGCCGTCCTCGCCACCGACGCCGCCGCCCGCGACCGGGCCGGCGCCACCCCGTACGCCGAGGTCCAACTGCTCAAGGACTCCGGCCTCGTCACCCTGCTCGGCCCCACGGAGCACGGCGGCGGGGGCCAGGACTGGCCCACCGCCTACCGGGTCGTCCGCGAGGTCGCCAAGGCCGACGGCTCCATCGGCCAGCTCCTCGGCTACCACTACCTCTGGAACTGGGCCGCCCGTCTGGTCGGCACCCGCGAACAGTGGGAGCACGTGGAGGCCGAGGCCGCGCGGGGCCGCTGGTTCTTCGGCGGGGCCGTCAACCCGCGCGACAAGGACGTGACCGTCACCGAGGACGGCGACGACCTCGTCTTCACCGGCCGCAAGACCTTCTCCACCGGCAGCAAGGTCTCCGACGTCACCGTCCTCGAAGGCGTCCTCGAAGGCACCGACGACCACGTCTTCGCGATCGTGCCCTCCGACAGCGAGGGCCTCACCTTCCACGACGACTGGGACAACATCGGCCAGCGGCTCACCGAGAGCGGCGGCGTCACCCTCGACGGAGTCCGCACACCGTGGTCGTCGGCGGCCGGCTACGTCGACAAGCAGTTCCGGCCGCGCACCTACAACACCCTCAACGTCCCCACCATCCAACTGGTCTTCGTCAACTTCTACCTCGGGATCGCGGGCGGCGCCCTGGAGACGGCCGCCGCCTACACCCGCACCAAGTCCCGCTCCTGGCTGCACGGCGGACACGAGCGCGCGGTCGACGAGCCGTACGTCATCGACGTCTACGGAGACCTCACCGCCAAGCTCTGGGCCGCGGAAGCGCTCGCCGACGCCGTCGCCGCCGAGGGGCAGAAGCTGCACGACGACCCCGACGCGGTCACCGAGCGGACGCGCGGCGACTTCGAGGTACGGGTGGCGGCCGTGAAGGCCCGCGCCACCGATGTCGCCCTGGAGATATCCAACAGGATCTTCGAGGTCACGGGCGCCCGGGCCACGGCCACCGCCGAGGGCCTGGACCGGTTCTGGCGCAACGTCCGCACGCACACCCTGCACGACCCGGTCGCCTACAAGCGACGCGAGGTCGGCCGCTGGGTCCTGGAAGGCGAACTGCCCGAACCCACCTGGTACTCCTGACCGCTTCCCCAGGGGCGCCCCCGCCCGAACCGGGGGCGCCCCGCCTCCCCGAAAGAGGACCCATGGCCACCGTCCTGTCCGTCTCCGGCAGCCCCTCCGCCTCCTCCCGCACCAACCGTCTGCTGCGCCACCTCGACCAGCGGCTCGCCGCCCAGGGCCACCAGGTGATCCCCCTCGACGTCCGCACCATCCCGGCCGAGGCCCTGCTCGGCGCCGACTTCACGCACCCGGCGATCGTCGAGGCCACGGAGCTGTTCGCCCGCGCCGACGGCGTCGTCGTCGGCACCCCGGTCTACAAGGCGTCCTACTCCGGCGTCCTGAAGGCCCTCCTCGATCTGCTGCCGCAGTACGCCCTGACCGGAAAGACCGTGCTGCCGCTGGCCACCGGCGGCAGCACCGCTCATGTCCTGGCCATCGACTACGCCCTGCGGCCGGTCCTCAACTCCATGGGCGCCGCCCACATCGTCCAGGGCTGGTTCACCCTCGACAAGGACATCACCGTGCACGAGGACGGGACCGTCAGCGTCGCCACGACCACCCGCGACGCCCTCGCCCAGATCGTCGACCAGTTCTCGTCCGCCCTCGGCCGCACCCCGGTCCTGGCCGCGGCGGGCTGAGCCCCCATGACCGCCCATGTGATCGCCGACGACGCGGAGGCGCTCGCCGTCGCGGCTGCCCTGGCCGACGAGTTCCGCGCGGGAGCCTGCGCACGCGACGTCGAACGCAGGCTGCCGCGCGCCGAGTTGGACCGGCTCTCCGCGTCCGGCCTGCTCGCCGTCACCGTCCCCGCCGACCACGGCGGGGCGGACGTCGGCGCGACCACACTCGCCGAGATCTTCCGGCTGCTCGGCACCGCCGACGGCAGCCTCGCCCAGATCCCGCAGAGCCACTTCGCCTACGTCAATGTGATACGCCGTCAGGGCACCGAGGAGCAACGGAAGTTCTTCTTCGCCGAGCTGCTCGCGGGCCGTCGCCTCGGCAACGCCCAGTCGGAGGCGGGCACCCGGCACGTCCAGGACATCCGCACCCGCCTGACACCGCGGCCGGACGGCTCGTACGTCCTCGACGGCGTCAAGCACTACTCCACGGGTGCCCTGTTCGCCGACTGGATCCCCGTGCTCGCCCGCGCCGAGGACGACGCACTCCATGTCGCGTACGTGCCGCGGGACGCCACGGGAGTGACGGTGGTCGACGACTGGGACGGTCTCGGCCAGCGCACGACCGCCAGCGGCAGCGTCCGTCTCGACGGCGTGGCGGTCCCGGCCGACCGGATCCTTCCTCATCACCTCACCTTCGAGGGCCCGCAACTGCACGGCGCCGTGGCCCAGTTGCTGCACGCCGCCATCGACGCGGGGATCGCCCGGGGAGCGCTGGCCGAGGCGGCGCGGTTCGTGCGGACCAAGAGCCGGCCGTGGTTCGAGAGCGGCCAGGAGACGGCGGCCGAGGATCCGCTGCTGATCCAGCGGTTCGGCGAGTTGGCCGTGCAAGTGCGGGCGGCGGAAGCGCTGCTGCGCGAGGCCGCCCGAACGGTGGAGGCCGCCCAGGTCGAACTCACCGACGACTCCGCCGCCGAGGCGTCCATCGCGGTGGCCGCCGCCAAGGTGCAGGCCGCGAACACCGCCGTGGAGGTCGCGAGCGCGCTCTTCGAGGTGTCGGGCACCCGCTCCGCCCTCAACTCCCTCAACCTGCACCGGCATTGGCGCGACGCCCGCACCCACACCCTGCACGACCCGACCCGCTGGAAGATCCAGCACATCGGCCGGTACGTACTCAACGGCACCCGGCCGCCCCGCCACGGTCTGCTGTAGCCCATCGATCGGAGACCCCCACGTGTCCCTCACCTTCCACTGGTTCCTGCCCACCAACGGCGACAGCCGGCACGTCGTCGGCGGCGGCCACGGCACCCCGGCCACCGTCTCCGGACGCGACCGGCCGCCGACGGTGGCCTATCTGAGCCAGATCGCCCGCGCCGCCGAGGACCTCGGTTTCGTCGGCGCGCTCACGCCCACCGGCGCCTGGTGCGAGGACGCGTGGCTGACGACCGCCATGGTCAGCCAACACACCGAGCGGCTGAAGTTCCTGGTCGCCTTCCGCCCCGGCTTCGTCTCGCCCACGCTCGCCGCGCAGATGGCGTCCACCTTCCAGCGGCAGTCCGGCGGACGGCTCCTGCTGAACGTGGTCACCGGTGGTGAGAGCCACGAGCAGCGGGCCTACGGCGACTTCCTCGACAAGGACGGCCGTTACCGCCGTACCGACGAGTTCCTGGAGGTCGTACGGGGGCTGTGGGACGGCAAGACCGTCGACCTGAAGGGCGAGCACCTCCGGGTCGAGGACGCACGGCTGGCCCGGGTGCCCGACCCGGTGCCCGAGGTGTACTTCGGGGGCTCCTCGCCCATCGCCGGGGAGGTCGCGGCCAAGCACGTGGACGTCTACCTCACCTGGGGCGAGCCACCCGCGCAGGTGGCGGAGAAGATCGCGTGGGTCCGAGGGCTGGCGGCGCGGCACGGCCGCACCCTCCGCTTCGGCATCCGGCTGCACGTCATCACCCGCGACACCGCCGAGGAGGCGTGGGCCGAGGCGAACCGGCTCCTCGACGGCTTCGACCCCGAGACCGTGAAGTCCGTCCAGGCCGGGCTCGCCCGCAGCGAGTCCGAGGGCCAGCAGCGGATGCTCGCCCTGCACGGCGGCGGCAACCGCGACGGCCTGGAGATCCACCCCAACCTCTGGGCCGGCATCGGCCTGGTCCGCGGCGGCGCGGGCACCGCGCTGGTGGGCAGCCACGACGAGGTCGCCGAGCGGATCAAGGAGTACCACGCCCTCGGGATCGACGAGTTCGTCCTCTCCGGCTACCCGCACCTTGAGGAGGCGTACTGGTTCGGCGAGGGGGTGCTGCCGCGCCTGGCCGCGCAGGGTTTGTGGCGCCACCCGGCCGGGAAGGAGGCCACACCTTCGGCACAGGTGCCGTTCGCGAGCTGAGGTCGGCATCTGCCGGGCGCGCGCGTGGAGAGGAGCGAATCCGTGGCTGAGTGGCAGCTGACCAGGACCTACCGCAGCACGTCCGGGGAGGTCCGCTGGGACAGCCTCGGGGAGCCCGGTCGCGCGGCCGTCGTCCTCAACCACGGCACGCCCTTCTCCTCCTACGTGTGGCGTGCCGTGGCCCGCTCGCTCGCCCGCCGGTACCAGGTGTTCGTGTGGGACATGCCCGGGTACGGGAGCTCGGGGATGTCCGCCGGGCAGGATGCCTCCCTGGCGGCCCAGGGGAAGGTCTTCACCGAGCTTCTGGAGCACTGGGGCCTGGCCGAACCCCGGGTCGTGGCACACGACTTCGGCGGTGCGGTGTCCCTGCGCGCACATCTGCTGCACGGCGCCCGCTACCGCTCGCTCACGCTGATCGACCCGGTCGCCCTCGCCCCCTGGGGTTCGCCGTTCTTCCGGCTCGTCGGCAAGTCCTCGGACGTCTTCGAGCAACTCCCGCCCGCGCTGCACCGGGCCCTCGTGCGCGACTACGTGACCTCCGCCAGCAGTCCTGGGCTGCACCCCGCCGTCCTCGACCGGCTCGTCCAGCCCTGGCTCGGCGACCCCGGACAGGCCGCCTTCTACCGGCAGATCGCCCAGGCGGACCAGCGCTACACCGACGAAGTCGAGGACCGGTACGACGAGATCGCCGTACCGACCCTCATCTGCTGGGGCGAGGACGACACCTGGATCCCCGTCGCCAAGGGCCACGAACTCGCCGCCCGCATCCCGCACGCGCGGCTCGAACTCATCCCGGGCGCCGGTCACCTCGTACAGGAGGACACGCCGGCGGAACTGACGGCCGCTCTGCTCGACTTCCTGGACTAGCCTTGCGCCAGCGCGTCCAGATGTGCCTTCCGCACGACCGACGTCTGCCCCTGAATCAGCAGGAACATCCCCTCGCGGGCCAGGCGCTGGGCAGGGCTGCGCAGGTCCATGGTGCGGCCGCCGCCGGCCACGACCGCTGCCGTCGTGGCCGCCCGCATCAGGTCGTACGCGCGTGTCCTGAGAGCGAGCCGCTCCTCGACGTGCTCGTGCGCGACGGGGTGGTCGGCCAGCTCGTACGCCGCCCGGCGCACCTCCTCGACCCGGGCGCGCAACGCACCGGCCGTCTCCGCCTCGCCGCTGGTCTCCAGCACGCGCAGCGCCGCGTACGTCACCCCGAAGACGGCCGGGGAGGTGTTGGTGCTGCGGGGGATGTCGAGGAGGGCGAACTTCTCCTGCGGGGTGCGCAGCACCACCGACGTCTCGGGCAGCCACAGGCCGTCCAGCTCCAGGGAGACCGTACGGGCGGCCGTGAACGCGGCGAGCCGCATCGGCTCCGACGCGCGCACGCCGGGCTGCTCGCGCGCGTCGGCGAACGCGAACACGATCTCCGAGGAGTCCGTCACGCCCGCGAGCAGCATCACGTCGTTGAGACCCCAGCCCGTGTACCAGGGCACGGTCCCGTCGAACCGCCAGCCGTCGCTGTCCGCGGTCGCCCGCACGGGGATGCGGGGGAAGGCGCGGACATGGGCGTACGCGATCCCGGCGAGCAACTCGCCCGACGCCAAGGGGCGCAACAGCTCCTCCCGCACCGGGAGCCGGGACTTCGCCAGCATGCGCACCGGTGTGTGGTGCTGGGTCTGCACGAACCAGGTCGAGCCGCATGCCCCGGCGAGGATCTCCTGGATCTCCCGCGCCACCGCGTCGGGGGCGTCCGCCCCGCCGTACGCCTCGGGCGCGCTCACCCCGAGCACGCCCGCCCGCCGGATCGCGTCGAGGTGACGCGCGGGCACCTCTCCCTGGTCGACCCGCGCCGCGTCGGGCGCGAGGAGGGTGTCGGCGAGTTCCTGAGTGCGGGCGAGCAGAGCGTCAGGCAAGATGGTCATGGAAAAGATTCTCCTGATCCGGTCGTGCGCGGTGTCGATCCGGGGGTGTGCCGTTCGTGTAGGAGGTGAGAGCACCCCACGACGCCAAGGAGGACGTCATGCAGTACTACCTGCTCAGCGTGATCACACCGGCCGACGGCACGCCGCCCGGACCCGAGGCCATGGCGGACATCGTCCGCAACCTCGACACCTTCCACGACGAACTGCGCGAGGCGGGCGCCTGGGTCTTCGCCGGCGGACTGCACGGCCCCGAGACGGCCACCGTGCTGCGCCCGCACGACGGCGACGTCCTGATCACCGACGGGCCGTACGCCGAGGGCAAGGAGTACCTGGGCGGCATCTGTCTGATCAAGGCCCCCGACCTGGACGCGGCCCTGGAGTGGGGCAGGAAGGCGACCTGGGCCACCACCCTGCCCATCGAGGTGCGCCCGTTCCTGCACCAGGCGCAGGAGTGACACGGGAAACCGTCGACGTCGAGGCCGTCTTCCGCGCGGAGTACGGCCGCGCCGTCGCCGTCCTGGTCCGCGTCCTCGGTGACATCGACCTCGCGGAGGAGGCCGTCCAGGACGCCTTCACCACGGCCGTCCAGCGCTGGCCCGAGACCGGTGTGCCGCCGAGCCCGGCGGGCTGGATCATCACGACCGCCCGCAACCGGGCGATCGACCGGCTGCGTCGTGAGGCCGGCCGGGACGACAGACATGCCGAGGCCGTCCTGCTGCACACTCCCGACGCACCGCCCGAGGAGGGCCCCGTGCGCGATGAACGGCTCCGCCTGATCTTCACCTGCTGCCACCCGGCCCTGGCGCGCCAGGCGCAGGTCGCCCTGACCCTGCGCCTCCTCGGCGGACTCACCACACCCCGGATCGCCCGTGCCTTCCTGGTGCCCGAGCCGACCATGGCCCAGCGTCTGGTCCGGGCCAAGGCGAAGATCCGCGACGCCCGCATCCCGTACCGCGTGCCCCGCGACGCCGACCTGCCGGACCGGCTCAAGGGCGTGCTCGCCGTCATCTACCTGATCTTCAACGAGGGCCCGGCCGACCTGTGCGCGGAGGCGATCCGCCTCGGCCGGCTGCTGACCGAGCTGATGCCGGACGAGCCCGAGGCGACCGGCCTGCTCGCCCTGATGCTGCTCGTCGAGTCCCGCAGGGAGGCGCGGGAGGACGTCGACGGTGTCCTCGTGCCGCTGCCCGAGCAGGACCGGGACCGCTGGGACCGCGCGCTCGTGGCCGAGGGGCACGATCTCGTACGACGGTGTCTGCGCCGCAACCAGCCGGGGCCGTACCAGATCCAGGCCGCCATCCAGGCCGTGCACAGCGACGCACCGCCGACCGACTGGGGGCAGATCCTCCAGCTGTACGACCAGCTGACGGCGCTGGCCCCCGGCCCGGTCGTGGCGTTGAACCGGGCGGTCGCCGTGGCCGAGATCGAGGGCCCCCAGCCCGCCCTCGACCTCGTGGACGGTCTCGCCCTCGACGGCTACCACGTCCTCCACGCGGTCCGCGCCGACCTGCTGCGCCGGCTGGGCCGGGACGCGGAGGCCCGACAGGAGTACGAGGCCGCGCTGTCGCTGGCCGAGAACCCCGCGGAGCGGGCCTGGCTCGAACAACGCCTCACACGCTGAGCGCTTCCCGAGCCGCCTACACGCTGAGCGCCTCCCGGACAGCGAGCTCGGACTCCTTGCCGCCCTCGCCGGACGAGGTCACCCGGCCCGCCTCCAGGACGTAGTACTTCTGCGCGGCCCGCATCGCGAAGCCGACATGCTGTTCGACCAGCAGCACCGAGAGCCCGCCACGAGCCGCGAGGGCGAGGATCGTCTCCTCGATCTCGGCGACCACCGACGGCTGGATGCCCTCGGTCGGCTCGTCGAGCAGCAGGATCCGAGGCTCCGTCACCAGAGCGCGCGCAAGGGCGAGTTGCTGCCGCTGACCACCGGAGAGCAGCCCGGCGCGACGGTTCGACAGCGCCCTGAGCGCGGGGAAGAGATCCAGCGCCGCCGCCACCGCCTCCTTGCCGCGTCTGCGGCCGTCGGCGACGAGTTGGAGGTTCTCGGCGGTGGTGAGGTGCGGGAAGGACTGCTGGCCCTGGGGGACGTACGCCATCCCGCGCGCGACCCGCTCGTGCGGCCTGCGGCGGGTGATGTCCTCGCCGTCCAGGCGGATCGTCCCGCCGACCGGGGTGAGCAGACCCACGGCGGCGCGCAGGAGCGTGCTCTTGCCCGCGCCGTTGTGCCCGAGCACGGCGACGACACCGTCCTGGGGGAGGTCCACCGACACCCCGTGCAGGACCGTGCTGCGGTGGTAGCCGACGCGGACGTCCTCGATCTGGAGCATCATGCTTCCTGCACCTCCAGGGTGTCGTCCTCGACGTGCCCGAGGTACACCTTCTGCACCTCGGGATCCGCCTGCACCTGCGCCACCGTGCCCTCGCTGAGCACCTTGCCGGCGTGCAGCACGCTGACGCTGCGCGCGAAGGAGCGCATGAAGTCCATGTCGTGCTCGATGACGACGACGGTGCGCTCCTCGCTGATCCGCCGCAACAGCTCGCCGGTCGCCTGCCGTTCGTCATGGCTCATGCCGGCCACCGGCTCGTCGAGCAGCAGCAGCCTCACGTCCTGCACGAGCAGCATCCCGATCTCCAGCCACTGCTTCTGGCCATGGGCGAGGGTGCCGGCGGGGGAGTCGGCGAGATCGGTGAGGCCGACCGTCTCCATGGCCCGCGCGACGGACTGCGGTACGTCCTTGCGCCGCCGCAGCATGGTCCACATGCCCCGGCCCGCGCCGGCCGCGATGTCCAGGTTCTGCAGCACCGTCAACTCCTCGAAGACGGTGGCGGTCTGGAAGGTCCGCCCGATCCCGGACCGCGCGATCCGGTGCACGGCCCGCCCGAGCAGCTCCTCGCCGCCGAACCTCGCCGAGCCCTCCGCCCTCACCAGCCCGGTGACCGCGTCGACCAGGGTCGTCTTGCCCGCGCCGTTGGGCCCGATCAGGAACCTCAGATCGCCCGGGGCGACGTCCAGGTCGACCCCGTCCACGGCGGTGAACCCGTCGAAGGTCACCCGCAGTCCGCGTATCGCCAGCTCGCTCATGCTGCTTCTCCCACCGGGATCACGGCCGACTTCTTCTCGGGGGCCGCCCTGCGCCTCCGTACGAACACCGCGAGCGAGGCCAGCCCGCCCGGCAGGAAGGCCAGCGCCACGATGAACAACAGCCCCTGGAAGTAGGTCCAGGCGGCCGGGAACTCCTCGGACAGCGCCGTCTTGGCCCAGGCGACCGCGACGGCACCCAGCACCGCGCCGGCCAGGCTGGCCCGGCCGCCCACCGCCGCGCCGATCACGAACTCGATGGACGGGACGATGCCGATCAGCGCGGGCGAGATGATCCCGACCGCCGGTACGAACAGCGCGCCCGCGAGGCCCGCCATGCCGGCGGCGACGACATACGCGACGAGCTTGACGTTTGCCGGGTCATAGCCGAGGAAGCGCACCCGCTCCTCCGAGTCCCGTACCGCGACGAGGAGTTCGCCGTACCGGCTGTTGATCAGCTGCCGGGCGAGCGCGATGAGCAGCAGCAGCGCGGCGGCGATGACGAAGTACACCATCCGCTGGTTGACCGGGTCGTCGAGGTCGTAGCCGAAGAACCCCTGGATGTCCGTGAGCCCGTTGGTGCCGCCGGTGGTGGCCTGCTGCCCGATCAGCCAGATGGCCAGCGCGGCGGCGAGCGCCTGGCTGAGGATCGCGAAGTAGGCGCCCTTGACCCGGCGCCGGAAGATGAACAGGCCGAGCAGCGCGGCGACGGCCATCGGCAGCAGCACGGTCGCCGCCAGCGCGAACAGCGGGTTCTCGAACGGCTTCCACCACCAGGGGAGTTCGGTGGCGGTGCCGTACAGCTGCATGAAGTCGGGCAGGTTGCCGGGACCGGCGTCGGCGATCTTCAGATGCATCGCCATGGCGTAGCCGCCGAGCCCGAAGAACACGCCCTGCCCGAGCGTCAGCAGCCCGCCCCGGCCCCAGGCCAGACAGATGCCGACGGCGACCATCGCGGTGCACAGGTACTTCGCGAGCAGCCCGAGCCGGAAGTCGGACAGCGCGAGCGGCGCGACGGCGAACAGTACGACGGCGGCCCCGGCGAACCCCGCCCAGGCACGCGCCGAACGGCCTTTCAGCAGACTCATACGAGACTCCTCGTGCGCAGCGTGTACAGCCCCTGGGGCCGCCACTGGAGGAACGCGACGATCGCGACGAGCACGAGCACCTTGGCGACGCTGACGGTCGTGGAGTACTCCAGGACCGACTGGAGCACGCCCAGCACGAAGGCCACGATGACCGTGCCCTTGAGCTGTCCGATGCCGCCGACCACGATCACCAGGAAGGCGTCGATGATCACGTTGGTGCCCATCGTCGGACCGATCGGCCCGACCAGCGTCAGCGCGACCCCGGCGACGCCCGCGAGCCCGGACCCGATGAAGAACGCCGTGCGGTCCACGGTCGAGGTCGAGATGCCGGACACCTCGGCGAGATCCCGGTTCTGCACCACGGCCCGGATACTCCGGCCCAGCGGCGTCAGGCGCAGCGTCAGCGACAACGCGACGACCGCGGCGATCGCCAACCCGAGGATGAACAGGCGGCTGTTGGCGAAGGTGAGCGGGTCGTCCCCGCCGATGACCGTGATGTTCCCGGTCAGCCAGTCCGGCGCCCGCGTCTGGACATTGGGCGCGCCGAAAATGTCCCGGGCGAGTTGCTGGAGCATCAGCGAGACGCCCCAGGTGACGAGGAGCGTGTCGAGTGGCCGTAGATACAGGCGGCGTATCAAGAGCCATTCCAGCAAGGCGCCCAGCGCGCCCGAGACGAGAAAAGCGACGGGAAGCGCGACGAGAAGTGAAATTCCCGCGCTCGAAATGGACTTCTGCAGGACGTACGTCGTGTAGGCGCCCGCCATGATGAACTCGCCGTGGGCCATGTTGATGACGTTCATCTGGCCGAAGGTGAGCGAGAGGCCGAGCGCGATGAGCAGCAGGACGGCACCGATGCTGATGCCGGTGAAGGTCTGACCGAGGATCACGGTCACGAGGCGGCTCCGATGGACGGCCGCCGCGGGGCCCTGAGGACCCCGCGGGGGATGACGGTCGGTCAGGAGAGGCCGGAGGCCCAGGAGTAGCCCTTGAGGAACGGGTCCGGCTTGATCGGCTTGCCGGAGTTCCAGACCTCCTTGATCTGGCCGTCGGTCCCGATCTCGCCGATGCGGGCGGTCTTGTAGACGTGCTGCGAGGCGCCGTCGACGGTGACCTTGCCCTCGGGGGCGTCGAAGGTGATGCCGTCGGAGGCGGCCTTCACCTTCTCCGGGTCGAAGGACTTCGCCTTCTCGACCATGGCCTTCCAGAGGTAGACCGAGGTGTACGCGGCCTCCATCGGGTCACTGGTCGGCTTGTCCTGGCCGTACTTGGCCTTGTACGCCTTCACGAACTCGGCGTTCGCCGCGCCCGCGGTGGTCTGGTAGTAGTTCCAGGCCGTCAACTGGCCCGCCAGATACTGCGTTCCGATCGACTTGACCTCCTCCTCGGCGATCGACACCGAGACGACCGGCATGGTCTTGGCGGTCAGGCCGGCCGACTTGTACTCCTTGAAGAAGGCCACGTTGGAGTCGCCGTTGAGGGTGTTGAAGACGGCGTCCGCCTTCGACGCCTTCACCTTGTTGGCGATCGTGGAGAACTCCGTGGAGCCCAGCGGCGCGTAGTCCTCACCGAGGATCGTCATGCCGTTGGCCTTCGCGTACGCCTTGATCTCCTTGTTGGCGGTACGCGGGAAGACGTAGTCGCTGCCGACCAGGTAGATCTTCTTCAGGCCCTTGGACTTGAGGTAGTCGAGGCCCGGGACGATCTGCTGGTTGGTGGTCGCGCCGGTGTAGAAGATGTACGGGGACTCCTCCAGGCCCTCGTACTGCACCGGGTAGAACAGCAGCGACTTGTTCTTCTCGAAGACCGGCTTGACGGCCTTGCGGCTGGCCGAGGTCCAGCAGCCGAAGGTGGCCGCGACCCCGTCCTCCTTGATGAGCTTCTGCGCCTTCTCGGCGAACGTCGGCCAGTCGGAGGCGCCGTCCTCGCTGATCGGCTTGATCTTCTTGCCGAGGACGCCACCGGAGGCGTTGATCTCGTCGATCGCGAGCTTCAGCGAGTCGCGGACGGTCACCTCGCTGATCGCCATCGTGCCGGAGAGCGAGTTGAGCAGGCCGACCTTGACCGTGTCGCCGCTGACGTCGATCTTCGCCGCCTTGTCGGACGACGAGCCGGCCGCGTCGGTCTTCGCGCCGCACGCGGAGAGCGTCACGACCGCGGTGAGAGCGGCGCCTGCGACGAGGAAGCCACGGCGAGGAACACGGGAACTGCGGGAACCGCTGGACAAACCAACCCCCTAGGGTGAACGGCCTGCTGAAGTGCGGTCCACAGACTCAAGTCCCGCTGTTTCCGGGGTGTTTCGCGGGACTTTCCCGGAGGCAACAAAAAACGCCTCGCACGGCATGTGAGATGCATTCAGAAACTGAATTCACAATTCGCCCGAGGCATTCTAATTACTTTCTGTGGGAAGTATCTTGGCGTGCTGGGGGCATGTCAAGAGCGGGAACCGTGGAGATCGAGCTCGGTGAGGACGTCGAAGTCCAGCCCGTCGGCGCGCGCCAGGTAGATCCGCTGGCGCACATGCCGGCCCCGCAGGTGGAGCAGTCCGCGCGGTCCCTCGTACGACACGCCTGCGGCCGCCGCCCCGATCGCGGTCACGTCCAGGGTCCCGGCCCGCCTCAGCAGCGCGGCGAGCAACAGGACGCCCTCGTAACAGGATTCGCCGAGACTGCCCAGTGCGGGCGCCTCGATGCCGTACCGGCCGGCGTACCGGCCGTGGAGATCGAGGGTGTCCTGGTTGGCGAGCGAGGCGAAGAACCCGGCCGTGCTGTACAGGTCCTCGGTGGCCGAAGGGCCGCTCGCCATCAGCATGTTCTCGTCCATGAGCGTGCTCAGTCTGAGGCAGCGGTCGTGCAGACCGTAGGCCGCGAACGCCCGGTTGAAGCGCACCGCGTCGCTGCCGACCAGCAGCATCAGCACGCCGTCGGCGTCGGAGCGTTCGATGCGGCGCAGGACGGGCTCGAAGTCGTGGGTGCCGAGCGGGAGGTAGACCTCGCCGCCCACGACGCCGCCGGACTCATGGGCGTATCCGTGCGCCGCCCGTGCCGTACGGCGTGGCCACACGTAGTCGTTGCCGACGACGAACCAACGGCGCACCCCGCGCTCGTGCGCCAACAGACCCATCGCGGGGCGCAGTTGGTCACGCGGCGTCTCGCTCGTCAGGAACACCCCGGCCGTGTGCTCGCCGCCCTCGTACAGGGCGGTGTAGACGTACGGCACCCGATGGGCGATCCTCGGCGCCAGTGCCTGCCGCACCGAGGAGATGTGCCAGCCCGTGACGCCCTGCACCGCCCCGAGGTCCACCAGCGCCTCGACATGGTCGGCGATCTCACGCGGCGACCCGCCCCCGTCGACGGGCAGCAGCCTCAGCTCCCGCCCGAGGACCCCGCCCGCCCGGTTGACCTCCTCGGCGGCCAGTTGCGCACACAACTCGCAGGTGGGCCCGAAGATCCCGGCCGGCCCCTGCATCGGGAACACGAGGGCCACACCGAGGACGGAGTCGTCGGCCGTGAACCACTCGGGCGCGGGGGGATCGTGCCGGAACATGGCGTCATGATTTCCGGTCCGCCCGGTGAACTCCAGCCTGTCTCATACGATGTACACACCCCGTGACCTAGGAGCGCGATGCCCACCTCATCCCCGCGTCAGCCCCGCGACCTGGTGCGGCTTCTGACCCGGGCCGAGCGGCTGGTGGCCCGCCGCCTCCAGGCGGCCCTCGACGAGGAGGGCTGCTCGCTCGACGCCTGGCGGGTGCTCGGGCTGCTCTCCGACGGGCAGGGTCACCACATGACGGCGATAGCCGAGGCCGCGTTCCTGCCGCCGCCGACCCTGACCAAGCTCGTCGACCACCTGGTCGACCAGAACCTCGTCCACCGCCGGGTGGACCCGCAGGACCGGCGGCGCATCCTCGCCCACCTCACCCCCCGCGGCCAGGAGTACTGGCGCCGGATCGACCGCGCGGTCCGCGCCGACTGGCCCGCGCTGAGCGAGGGGGACGAGGAACTGCTGCGGGGACTGCTGGAACGGTTGTCGGGGACGCTGGACGCGTCCAGCCGAGTGTGAACGCCGGATAGCGGAAAGTTACCTACGTGGTCAGGGAATGCGTTCCGGTGCAGTAATGGTTGGCGTTTACATCCAACCGTCGAACGCATCCACCCGTCGAGGCCGCGCCCAGCGGCCCGCGCAGCACCAGCGAGGCACCGTGAACCAGCAGCCCACCTCCGAGCAGCCCGCCGACGTCGTGGCCCGTCTGCGCGCCACGTTCCGCACCGGCCGCACCAAGCCCCTCGCCTGGCGTACCGGCCAGCTGCGCCGGCTGCGCGAACTGCTCACGGAACGCGGCGCCGAACTGGCCGCGGCCCTCCACGCCGACCTGGGCAAGAGTTCCACCGAGGCCTACCGCACCGAGATCGACTTCACGATCCGCGAGATCGACCACACCCTCGACCACCTGGAGGAGTGGCTGCGCCCCGAGTCCGCCCCGGTCCCGGCGCACCTCGGCGCCGACGCGAGCGCCTGGACGCAGTACGACCCGCTCGGCGTCGTCCTCGTCATCGCCCCCTGGAACTACCCGGCCCAGCTGCTGCTCGCCCCGGTCGTGGGCGCCCTGGCCGCGGGCAACGCCGTGGTCGTCAAGCCGAGCGAGCTGGCCCCCGCGACCTCGGCCGCGCTGGCCCGGCTGCTGCCGGAGTTCCTCGACACCGAGGCCTTCGCGGTCGTCGAGGGCGGCATCCCGGAGACCACGGCCCTGCTGGCCGAGCGCTTCGACCACATCTTCTACACCGGCAACGGCGTCGTCGGCCGGATCGTCATGCGGGCCGCCGCCGAGCACCTCACGCCGGTCACCCTCGAACTCGGCGGCAAGTCCCCGGCGTTCGTCGACCCCGACGCGGACCTGGCCGTCGTCGCCGACCGGCTCGCCCGCGGCAAGTTCCTCAACGCCGGTCAGACCTGCGTGGCCCCCGACTACGTCCTGACCGACCCCGAGACCGCGGCGGCGCTGGAGCCCCTGCTCACCAAGGCGGTCCAGGCGGTGTACGGCACCGACGCGTCCGTCTCCGGCGAGTACGGCAGGATCGTCAACGAACGCCACTTCGACCGGCTGACCGGCCTGCTCGACTCGGGCCGCGTGGTCGTGGGCGGCGACACCGACCGCTCGCAGAAGTACATCGCCCCGACCGTCCTGGCCGACGTCGACCCGGCGTCGCCCGTCATGCAGGAGGAGATCTTCGGTCCGATCCTGCCGATCGTCACCGTGCCGGACCTCGACCAGGCGATCGACTTCATCAACGACCGCGACAAGCCCCTCGCCCTGTACGTCTTCGCCGAGTCCGAGGCCACGCGCGCCCGCCTCGCCGCCGAGACCTCCTCCGGCGGCCTCGGCTACGGCCTCCCGCTCGCCCACCTCACCGTCTCCGACCTGCCCTTCGGCGGCGTCGGCGAGAGCGGCATGGGCAACTACCACGGCCGCTACTCGATCGAGACGTTCAGCCACCGCAAGGCGATCCTCGACAAGCCGCTGGGCTGAGACGCCGGCGCGAGCCGACGGGCCGGACCCGCATCACCCCGTACCGGACGAGATCCGGTCGTCGGTGTGACGGTGCCGGTCCAGCCCGACGGCCGAGAACTCGTCCTCCCCGAGGCTCCTGCGCGCACCGAGCCGCCGAAGTGCCTGTGAGACAGGGCTGACGGCGTGCGATCCGCGCCGCGCGGGTGTCTCCAGGGCCCCCAGGGCCAAAGAGCCGCCGACCCGGACCGCGGCGCGCTGCTCGCCGACGCCTCCGAAATACTCCGCCTCGACGTGGCGACGGGGCCGGCGGCGGACCACTGGGCGAGCAGCCCCTCGAAGCCGCCGGGCAGCTTCCAGAACCCGAGGGCGCCCGTGGCTCCGCCGTCCGTGACGGCGTCGAAGGCCGCATCGGTCATCGGCAGCAGCGACAGCCCCTGAAGAAACGGCACCACGTGCGTGCCGGGGACGTCCCGCGACGCCGCACGCAGCAACTCGTCTCCCGCGATCGCAGCCTGCAAGGTGTACGCCACCCGAAACCTCCGCCCCCTATCCACCCGTCTCCCCGCATGTGGCCCGGTCGGCCCTGTCGGGTACCCGGCGCGGCGGCGAAGCTGGACGGCAGGCGCCGCCCACCCGTACTCGCCCGAGATCCAGTTGCCTCGACCCGGAAGGGGACCCCCGATGTCCGCCACCACCCGGCACTCGCCCGGCGTACTCACGGACGAGGAGCTGACCTCCCTGGACGCCCACTGGCGCGCCGCGAACTACCTCGCCGTCGGCCAGATCTACCTCATGGCCAACCCCCTGCTGACCGAGCCCCTGCGCCCCGAGCACGTCAAGCCGCGGCTGCTCGGCCACTGGGGCACCTCGCCCGGTCTGAACCTCGTCCACACCCACCTCAACCGGGTGATCAAGGCCCGCGACCTGGACGCCCTGTGCGTGTGGGGACCCGGCCACGGCGGCCCCGCGGTGCTCGCCAACTCCTGGCTGGAGGGCTCGTACAGCGAGACCTACCCGGACATCACCCGGGACGGGCCCGGCATGGCCCGGCTGTTCAAGCAGTTCTCCTTCCCCGGCGGCGTCCCCAGCCACGTCGCCCCCGAGACCCCCGGCTCCCTCCACGAGGGCGGCGAACTCGGCTACTCCCTCGCGCACGCCTACGGCGCCGCCCTCGACAACCCCGGCCTCCTGGTCGCCTGCGTCATCGGCGACGGCGAGGCCGAGACGGGCCCGCTGGCCGCGTCCTGGCACTCGAACAAGTTCCTCGACCCCGTCCACGACGGCGCCGTCCTGCCCATCCTCCACCTCAACGGCTACAAGATCGCCAACCCGACCGTCCTCGCCCGCATCCCCGAGGCCGAACTCGACTCCCTGCTCAGGGGATACGGCCACGAACCGCTCCACGTCACCGGCGACGACCCGGCCACCGTCCACCGCGCCATGGCCGAGGCCCTGGACACCGCGCTCGACCGCATCGCCGCCCTCCAGCACGCCGCCCGCGCGCAGGGCGCCGCCGAACGTCCTCGCTGGCCGATGATCGTGCTGCGCACCCCGAAGGGCTGGACCGGCCCCGCCGAGGTCGACGGCCTCCCCGTGGCCGGCACCTGGCGCTCCCACCAGGTCCCCCTGTCCGCCGTACGCGACAACCCGGACCACCTGCGGCAGTTGGAGACATGGTTGCGCTCCTACCGCCCCGAGGAACTCTTCGACGAACAGGGCCGTCCGCGCCCCCACCTCCTGACGCATGTCCCGCAGGGACCGCACCGCCTCGGCGCCACCCCGCACGCCAACGGAGGGCTCCTCCTGCGGTCGTTGCCCCTGCCGCCCCTGGAACGGTTCGCCGTCCCCGTCGACAAACCCGGCGCCACCCTCCACGAACCCACCCGGGTCCTGGGCGAGTTGCTCGAACACCTCATGCAGGCCACCGCCGAACGCCGCGACTTCCGCCTCGTAGGCCCCGACGAGACCGCGTCCAACCGCCTCCAGGCCGTCTACTCGGCCAGTGGCAAGGCATGGCAGGCCGACACCTACGAGGTCGACGAACATCTCGACCGGCACGGCCGGGTGATGGAGATCCTCTCCGAACACACCTGCCAGGGCTGGCTGGAGGGCTACCTCCTCACCGGCCGCCACGGACTCTTCTCCTGTTACGAGGCCTTCGTCCACATCGTCGACTCGATGGTCAACCAGCACATCAAATGGCTGCGGGTCACCCGCCGGCTGCCCTGGCGAGCCCCCATCGCCTCTCTCAACTACCTGCTCACCTCGCATGTCTGGCGCCAGGACCACAACGGGTTCTCCCACCAGGATCCCGGCTTCGTCGACCACATCCTCAACAAGAGCCCGGAAGCGGTACGGGTCTACCTTCCGCCGGACGCCAACACCCTCCTCTCCGTCGCCGACCACGTGCTGCGCAGCCGCGACTACGTCAACGTCGTCGTCGCCGGCAAGCAGCCCTGCTACGACTGGCTCTCGATGGACCAGGCCCGCATCCACTGCGCCCGCGGACTCGGCGTCTGGGACTGGGCGGGCACCGAGGACGGCAGCCGCGAACCCGACGTGGTGCTCGCCTGCGCGGGCGACGTCCCCACCCAGGAGACGCTGGCCGCGGCCCAGTTGCTCCGCCGCCACCTGCCCGACCTCGCCGTCCGCGTGGTGAACGTGGTCGACATCGCGCGACTGATGCCGAGCGACGAACACCCGCACGGGATGAGCGACTTCGAGTACGACGGGCTCTTCGCCCCCGGCAAACCGGTGATCTTCGCCTATCACGGCTACCCCTGGCTGATCCACCGCCTCGCCTACCGCCGCACCGGCCACCCCCATCTGCACGTGCGCGGCTACAAGGAGATCGGCACCACGACCACCCCCTTCGACATGGTCGTGCGCAACGACCTCGACCGCTACCGCCTCGTCATGGACGTCATCGACCGCGTCCCCGGCCTCGCCGTCCGCGCCACCGCCGTACGCCAGGAGATGGCGGACACCCGGCTGCGCCACCACGAGTGGATCCGCGAGCACGGCACCGACCTGCCGGAGGTGGCGGACTGGACCTGGGACGGCTGATCCATGAGTCCGTAAAGGGGTCGTCCGCCGTGGAACCCTGTGTGACACTCCACCGATGACCTCCGAAACGATCACCGCGGACGCCGCGGGCACCTGGAAACTCGGCGACCTGTCCGTCAACCGCCTCGGCCTCGGCGCGATGCGGCTGACGGGCAGCGCCGCCTTCCACCACGGGACACCGAGCGACCGGCGCCAGGCGATCGCCGTGCTGCACAGGGCGATCGAACTCGGTGTCAACCACATCGACACCGCGGCCTTCTACTTCTCCGCCCTGCGCTCGGCCAACGAACTGATCAACACCGCGCTGGCCCCGTACGCCGACGATCTCGTCATCGCCACCAAGGTCGGCCCCTTCCGCGACTGGACGGGGGAGTGGGGCACCTCCGCCCGCCCCGAGGACCTGCGCGGCCATGTCGAGGAGAACCTGCGCCAGTTGGGCCGCGACCACCTCGACGTCGTCTACCTGCGCCGCATGCGCCAGGACTCCATCGCCGACCACTTCGGCGCCCTCGCCGAACTGCGCGAGGCCGGCCTGATCCGCCACCTCGGCCTCTCCGCCGTCAGGCCGCGCCATCTTGCCGAGGCGCAGACCATCGCCCCCGTGGTCAGCGTGCAGAACCGATACGCCCTGGACCACCCCGACGAACTGCTGCGCATCTGCGGTGAACAGGGCATCGCCTACGTCCCGTTCTACGCGGTGGCCGGTGACGCGGGCGAACACGGCGCCACGGCGAACCACGACACCGAGGTGCTCGCCATCGCACGGGCACACGGCGCGAGCCCTGCCCAGATCCGTATCGCCTGGACCCTGCACCAGGGCCCGCACCTGCTCGCCATCCCCGGCACCGGCAACCCCGACCATCTGGCCGAGAACGTGGCGGCGGGCGTGATCCCGCTGACCGACGACGAGCTGGCCCGCCTCAACTCCCTGCACACACGGGCCGGTTGATCAGCCCCGTAACCGGCGCCTCACACGACCCACACCCCGTCCCGCATCAGATACCGGCCCCGCATCTCGTGCTCACCGTGGCGCGCCTGCACCGTGCGCGGACGCACCCGGAACCAGACGTACGGCAGGCTGTCCGCCCGTGGATCCCAGCCGGTCTTCGCGCGGAACGCCTCCGCCGCGGCCGACGGCACCGTGTCCGCCGCGTACATCTGCGCGTCTCCGTCGAGCAGCACCACGTCCTGCGTGTCCCCGAGCGCCAGCCGGGCCGGTCCGGCGTCCGACAGATTGCGGCCGGTCGGCGTGCTCAGGCGCGTCGCCAGCCAGACGGCCTCCCCGTCCCACAGGAACCAGAGGGGGACCAGACACGGGAGCCCGTCGGCGTCCGCCGTGGCCACCCAGACGTCCATCTCCTGATCAAGCCGGGCGAGAAGCTCGCGCTTGCGCCGTTCGGGTTCGCGGGGCTGCTTGCTGATCTCCATCACCGGGACGCTATCCGGCCCCGCCCTTAGCCGCATCGGACCGCGGTCCTAGGTCGTGTCCGCATAGTCCCGCCTGCTGGGAGCCGCCATGCACGCACTCTCGCCGCACCGGGCACGAACCCACGTACAACCAGTACGCGGGTTCGTGCCCGGCACGCCGAGAGCACGCACCTGACGCCGCCCGGCCCGCCCTCCGGGCGGACGACGGGACTTTGCGGACACGACCTCGGGCTGAGGCCCCGGTCGTGGGCCCCGCCGCGGAATGCGACTG
Source organism: Streptomyces sp. NPDC051913 (assembly GCF_044593635.1). Lineage (NCBI taxonomy): Bacteria > Bacillati > Actinomycetota > Actinomycetes > Kitasatosporales > Streptomycetaceae > Streptomyces > Streptomyces sp. NPDC051913. Next base: position 514,034 of record NZ_JBIUCI010000004.1, read on the forward strand.
GCGTCCGGCGAGTTTTACGTATAACCTCTCCGGCTAATCCCACGCCCCGAAAGGCCCCGATGAGACGCATCGCCCTGGTCACCCTCGTCGTCGACGACTACGACGAGGCGATCCGCTTCTACACCGAGGCCCTCGGCTTCCGGCTCGTCGAGGACGCCCCGCGGCCCGGCGGCGCCCGCTGGGTCGTCGTGGAACCCGGCACGGAGGGAAGCGGCACCGGCCTGCTGCTCGCCCGCGCCAAGGACGACGCCCAGCGCGGTCGGGTCGGCGACCAGACCGGCGGGCGCGTCGGGTTCTTCCTGCACACCGACGACTTCGCCCGCGACCACGCCCGGATGGTGGCCGCCGGCGTGACCTTCCTGGAGGAGCCGCGCCACGAGGCGTACGGCTCGGTGGCCGTCTTCCAGGACCTGTACGGCAACCGCTGGGACCTGCTCCAGCCCGCCGACTGACCCCCCGCTCCGCCGTTCCGCCCCAGCTCCTCAGAAAGACCTCGCCATGACTGCTACGCGCGTAGACCTCGATGTGATCCGCCGCCTCCCCAAGGCCGTCCTGCACGACCACCTCGACGGCGGCCTGCGCCCCGCCACCGTGGTGGAGCTGGCCGCCGAGGTCGGACACACCCTGCCCACCACCGACCCGGACGAGCTCGCCTCCTGGTACTACGACGCCGCGAACTCCGGTGACCTGGTCCGCTACATCGCCACCTTCGAGCACACCCTCGCCGTGATGCAGACCCGCGAGGGCCTGCTGCGCACCGCCGAGGAGTACGTGCTCGACCTGGCCGCCGACGGCGTGGTCTACGGCGAGGTGCGCTACGCCCCCGAGCTGAACACGCGGGGCGGGCTCGCGATGAGCGAGGTCGTCGAGACCGTCCAGGAGGGCCTCGCCGCGGGTATGGCCAAGGCCGCCGCGGCCGGGACGCCCGTCCGGGTGGGCACGCTGCTGTGCGGCATGCGGATGTTCGACCGCGTCGCCGAGGCGGCCGACCTCGCCGTCGCCTTCCGTGACGCCGGCGTCGTCGGCTTCGACATCGCCGGCGCCGAGGACGGCTTCCCGCCCGCCGACCACCTCGCCGCCTTCGAGCTGCTGCGCCGCGAGAGCGTGCCGTTCACCATCCACGCCGGCGAGGCCCACGGCCTGCCCAGCATCCACCAGGCCCTCCAGGTCTGCGGCGCCCAGCGCATCGGCCACGGCGTCCGCCTCACCGAGGACATCGTGGACGGCAAGCTCGGCCGCCTCGCTGGCTGGGTCCGCGACCGCCGGATCGCCCTGGAGATGTGCCCCACCTCCAACCTCCAGACCGGCGCCGCCACCTCGATCGCCGAGCACCCGATCACCGCGCTCAAGGAGCTGGGCTTCCGCGTCACGCTCAACACCGACAACCGGCTGGTCTCGGGCACGACCATGACCCGTGAGATGTCCCTGCTGGTCGAGGAGGCGGGCTGGACCGTCGAGGACCTGCGCACGGTCACGGTGAACGCCGTCAAGAGCGCGTTCATCCCGTTCGACGAGCGCAAGGCCCTCCTTGAGGACGTCGTCCTGCCGGGCTACGCGATCTGAAGCAGTCCGCGCAGGTAGGCGGCCTGTCCGACGTGCTGGAGATCGTCGGACAGGACGCTGACCAGCCGTACGCCCAGGGTGACCGGCGGATCCCAGCGGGTGTCCACGACCCGTTCCAGGTCCGCCGCGGTCACCCCGCGCAGCGCCTCAAGGCTCTGGGCGTGGACGGCGTCGTAATAGCCGGTCAGCAGCTCGGCGGAGTCGACCCGCACCTTCGCCACCTGCGCGGAGGTGTGGCCGTACCCGTGGTCGCGGGGCGGCAGGTCGAGGCCGAAGCGCTTCTCCCAGTCCTGGGTCAGCCACACCTGGTCGAGCCCGAAGGCGTCGGCCATGTGGTCGTCCTGGACGCGGGTGAGGTGCCAGACCAGCCAGGTGACGGAGTTGGCGTCGGGGCCGGGACGGTGGTTGAGGTCGTCGGGGGTCAGGCCCTCGACGGCGGCATGGACTTCTTCCTGGATGCGGCTGAAACCGTCGATGAGGATGTCCTTGGCATGCATGCCCTCCACCATCGCATCCGCGGGCCTCACGCGTCCGGGATCCAGCTCCCGTGGAAGCCGAGCGGCACTCGCCCCGGCAGCTGGATCCGGGCGACCGGCTCGCCGGTGAAGTCCTGGGCGGCGAGGATCACCAGGTCCGACGCCCCGCGGTCGGGATCGTGGACGTACGCGATCGCGTACCCGTCGTCCTCGGCCGTGGCGTGCTCACGCGGCACGAACACGGCCTCGCTCGCCGCCGCCCCGCGCGGCAGCCGGTGGACCTCGGTCGTGCCGCGCAGCAGGTCGTGCTTGATGAGCCCGTTGCGGAACGCCCGGTCGGGCGGATTGCCGTCGACCGCCATGTAGGCCGGCGCCATCTCGCCGAACGCAGCCGAGTAGCCGTAGCGGTGCCGCCGGGACACCAACCCCTCGTTCACGCGGGGGAACTCCTGCGGGCGGTCATCCAGGGTCCGGGTCCGCACGCGCCCGTGGCGCAGGTCGATCGTCCAGCGGTCGAGCCGGGGCGTGCCGGCCCCGTAGGGGCCGCCCGAGCCCTTGCCCGCGACGAAGAAGGGGGCGTCGAAGTTCGTCATGTCGACGACGATGTCCGCGCCCTCCTCGTAGGCGTTGAGGGTGTGCGAGTAGTAGACCGGGTCGACCTCGAACCAGCGCACGGCACCGCCCTTGCGGGGCAGCACGCCGACTCGCGCCGGATGCCGGTCGTTCCAGACGTACGGGACGATGTCGCCGCGCTCGGCGCCCGCCGGGTCGAAGGTGACCGGCATGTCGAGGATGACCACGTGGTGCTCGGTGAGGGCGAAGTCGTGGATCATCGGCGCGTCCGCCACCGGGATCCTGGTGGTACGGGACACCCGGCCCGTCGGGTCCACGACCAGGTGCCGTACGTGGTCCCAGGTCGGGTAGTAGGCGATGGCGTGCAGTTCACCGGCGTGGACGTCGAACTTGGTGTGCGCGGTGAGCGGACCCTTCAGGGTGCCCCGGAAGTCGTACGTCCCGACGGTGTTGAGCTCGTCGTCGAGTTCGTACGGCAGCGGGCCGCTCTCCTGGAGCGTGAGGATCCGCCCCCGGTACGGGATCACATGGGTGTTGCAGGGGAAGTCGTCCGGCGGAACCGGACCGGGGTAGGGCTCGCCGAGCTTCCCGGCCACCTGGGAGGAGCGCACCCAGCGGTTGCGGTACCACTCGGCCCGGCCGTCGCGCAGCCGGACGCCGTGGACCATGCCGTCGCCGAGCATCCAGTGGTGGGCGCGCGGGTCCTCCAGGCCCAGGACGTTGGGGCCGTTGCGCAGATAGCGGCCGTTGAGCTCGCGCGGGATGCGCCCGGTCACCGGCAGGTCGAAGGCCGTCAGTTCCTCCGTGACGGGCTCGAACGCGCCCTCCAGGAAGGGGAAGCGGCGTGCCGTGGGCGCCTGGGGAGCGGCGACCGCCGCCCCCGTTCCCGCGCCGGCCAGTCCGCCCGCCGCCGCGAGCGCCGCCGCGCCGCGCAGCACGTTCCGTCGTGTGGGGTCCGTCATCTCCGTACTCCTGACCGCAGTTGTCGTGAGGGGGACGCTCATGAGTCTGCGGTGGGAGACGGGCCCGGTCAGGAGGGGTGAGCCCCGTCCTGGGGTGTACCTACGCCCCCTGTTTCCAGCAGCGCCATCAGGGCCCGCGCCGCCGGGCTGGTGGCCTGCTCCGGCGGCAGCAGCGCGACCGTCTCGTACACGATCTCCCCGGTGCCCTTCACCGGCAGCGCCGTGAGGGACGGGCGCTTGTGCCGGAAGTGGCGCGGTACGACGGCCACGCCGAGGTTCTCGTCCACCAGGTCCAGAAGGCTGTGCACGTCGTTCACCTCCAGCGCGACCGCCCGGCGTACGCCCGCCGCGGCGAACGCCGCGTCGGTGGTGCGGCGCGGGCCCCAGTCCGGGTGGAAGTCGACGAAGACCTCGCCCCCGAGATCCTCCGGGGTCACGGCGGCACCGGTGCGCGCCAGCCGGTGGTCCGGATGGCACAGGACGGTCATCGGCTCCCCGGCCAGTGGTACGACCCGTAGCTGGTCGGTGTCCTCCTGGGCCGTCCGCACCGCGAAGGCCAGGTCCAGGCGTCCGGCGGCGACCTCCTCGGCGAGCGCGCCCGAGCCGGCCTGCCGCAGACAGATCTCCACGTCGGGGTGCTGTCGGCGGAACGCGGCGAGCAGCCCCGCCACATGCACTCCGGCGATGCACTGCTCGGACCCGAGAGCGAGCATCCCGCGCAGGACGCCCTGGACCGCGGCGACCGCCTCGTGGGCCGCCCGCACCTGCGCCAGGATCCGCTCCGCCTCGCCCAGCAGCGCCCGCCCGGCCGGGGTGAGCGTCACCCGCCGGGTCGTGCGCACGAACAGCGGGGTCTGCAGCTCCCGCTCCAGTGCCCGGATCGAGGCGGACAGCCCCGACTGGGAGACCAGCAGCCGCTCGGCGGCCCGGGTGAAGTGCTGATCCTCGGCGACCGCGACGAAGTGCTGGAGATGGCGGAGTTCCATGACGTGGAAGCCTACTCAGAAACGCGTCCGCTGAATTCCATCGGATTCTTCTGTTGGACCAATGCGCCCAGGTCACGAAAGAGTGGATACCGGCTCTCGGTCATCTGCTCAGAGCCCCTCGGGAAACCGTGCCAACCCCTCTGGAGTCGCGTTGTACACCGCACACCCCGACCGCTACTCGGACATGCCCTACCGGCGCACCGGACGCAGCGGTCTGAAGCTTCCCGCGATCTCGCTCGGCCTGTGGCACAACTTCGGCCCCGCGGACCGCACCGTCGAGACCCAGCGCGCGATCCTGCGCCGCGCCTTCGACCTCGGTGTCACCCACTTCGACCTCGCCAACAACTACGGCCCGCCGCCCGGCGCCGCCGAGTCCGCGTTCGGTGAGGCCCTGAAGTCCGACCTCGCCGCCTACCGCGACGAGCTGATCATCTCCACCAAGGCCGGTTATCTGATGTGGCCCGGCCCGTACGGCGAGTGGGGCTCCCGCAAGTACCTGCTGTCGTCGCTGGACCAGAGCCTGACGCGGATGGGCCTGGACTACGTCGACGTCTTCTACTCGCACCGCCCCGACCCGGAGACTCCGCTGGAGGAGACGATGGGCGCCCTGCACTCCGCCGTGCAGCAGGGCAAGGCGCTCTACGTCGGCATCTCCAACTACTCCGCCGAGCAGACCCGCGAGGCCGCCCGCATCCTGGGCGAGCTGGGCACCCCGCTCCTCATCCACCAGCCGCGCTACTCGATGCTCGACCGGCGCCCCGAGGACGAGGGCCTGCTGGACGCCCTGGACGACCTCCAGGTCGGCTCCATCGTCTTCTCCCCGCTGGAGCAGGGCGTGCTCACCGGCCGTTACCTCGACGGCATCCCGGAGGACTCGCGGGCCGCGAGCGACAGCCCGTTCCTGAACTCCGACGCCCTCACCGAGGACCTGGTCACCCAGCTGCGCGAGCTGAACGACATCGCCAAGTCCCGCGGCCAGACCCTGGCCCAGCTGGCGCTGGCCTGGGTCCTGCGCGGCGGCCGGGTCACCTCCGCCCTCGTCGGCGCGAGCAGCCCGCAGCAGATCGAGGACAGCGTCGGCACGATCCGCAACCTCGACTTCGACGCCGAGGAACTGGCCCGCATCGACGCGGTGATCAAGAAGTAGGGCTCTTCGCTCAGAGGCGTTCCTGGAGGCGGACGGTCACGGTGTCGCCCGCCTCCTTGCCGATGGCCCTGCGCACCTCCGCCTTCACCGGCAGCTTGTGCCGGCCGTCGCCCAGGGCCATGAAGGAACTGCGGAACGGATGCCCGTCGATGGTCCCGCTGACCTTGACCAGCCCGCGGGTCCCGAAGAACGCGACGGACTCCGGCCAGACCAGGAAGGTCCAGCCGCCCTCGCTCGGGCTCTTGACCAGCTCTGCGGTGAACTGCTGGTCGATCTTCACGGTCATGACATCCGCCTCTCGCTCGTGGTGACCTCTCGTTCAGGAGACCGCCACGAGCGGGAGAACTCATCGCGGGCCGCCGTCTCACATCCCGTCGGGCACCCGGTCCAGGAAGCCGTACACCTGCCGGATGCGCCCCTCGCCGTCGAGGGCGATCACGTCGGAGCCCGCGACGGGCGCGCTGCCGTCGGACTCGTTCACCAGCTCCCAGGAGAAGCGCGCGGTGTCGTGATGGCCGTCCACGGCCCCGGTGGGGCGGAAGACGAACCCCGGGAACTGCTCGTGGACCGCCGCGATGAGCCCGGCGATCCCCTCATGGCCGCTGACGTCGGCCAGGGGGTCGGTGTAGCCGCCGTCCGCGGCCCAGGCCGCCGCCACCGCTTTGGTCAGCGTCTCCTGGTCGTCGGCGTTCCACGCCTCGAAGTAACGGGCTACGGCGCTCTCGTGGCGGTCGGTGGTCGCGGACATGGGGCATCAGCCTCCGTCGAGGTCGAATCTGCTGGTCAGGTCCCGGATCTCGGTCACGCCGACCCGGTACCGCAACCATGCCCGCACCACCTCGGACCGTCGATTACCCCTCGGGTAATCGACGGGGGCCGCATTTCGGCCAACTCCCGCGGTGAATATGCCAGGAGAGTGGCCAAAAAGTCGTGGTGACAGTGTTTCAGTAGTGAACATACTCAACTGACAGGGCATTCACATCCAGCGAGGATGCCATCACACACCGCACATGAACCGCGGTACCCGCCGCACCAGAGCCGCACCGAAAGCGAGGCCAGCCGAGAGGCACACTACGCACCGGGGGAGTGAACGTGCACGACGAATTCCTGTGCCATGTCACCGCGTACGGAACCTGCGGAGGGCAGCGCATCGGCGTACCGCTCGGCAGCTACCGGGCCCCCACCCTCGCCCTCGCCCTGTGGTGGTTACGGGACCGGGCGTCCTGGATCGCCGAGCGCCTCGACCCGCAGCCCGAGATCAGCCGCATTCCGCAGAGCGCGCTCGTCCCCGTCGCCCCCTCCGCCCCCGACGTCCCGGCCGTACTCCGTGCCTGGTGCGGGGACGCCGCCCAACAGGAGCTCGTCGCCGAGGAGTTGGCCGCCGGACGGTTGATCCGGATCGCCACCAGCGACGACACCACCGAGTACGAGCTGCTCGCCGAGTCGGTGGACGCCCTGCGGATGCAGCGCACGATCCCGGCCCTGGTCGTCTCCGTCGGCTGAGGCGCCCCGCGAGTTCATCGGGCCACCTCGCCCAATAGGCGCACATCTGGACGAATCGATAGAATCTCGGCATGGCAGAGCGGTCGAGCGCCCCGGCTGCGCCCGAACTCGTCCTGGAGACCGAGACCGGCTCCACCGTGATGAGTCCGGGCCACGACTACCACGTCGGACGCGACCCCCTGAGCGACATCGTGATCGACGACGCCCGCGTCTCCTGGCACCACGCGGTGCTGCGGCCCGAGGCCGATCACTGGACGCTGGCCGACGAGCACAGCACCAACGGCACCTACGCCGACGGCTTCCGGATCGACGAACGCGACGTCGGCCCCGGCTGTGTGATCCGCTTCGGCAGCCCCTCCGACGGGCCGCGCGTGGTCCTGGTCGCCCCGGAGCGCCCCTCGGCCGTGGCCGCCGTGTCGATGCCCGCCCTCACAGGCACCTTCCGGCAGCCCACCACCGTCCGCCCGCTGCCCACCCGCACCGTCCGCATCGGCCGCGCCGACGACAACGACCTGGTCATCGACGACCTCGTCGTCTCCCGCCGGCACGCCGAGCTGCGCGCCCTCCCCGACGGCGGCTACGAGATCGTCGACCTCGGCAGCCACAACGGCACCTACCTGAACGGCGCCCCCGTCACCCGCGCCCCGCTCGGCCCCGGTGACGTCGTCGGCATCGGTCACTCGGCGTTCTGCCTGGTCGGCGACGAGTTGCAGGAGTACGTCGACACCGGCGAGGTCTCCCTCGACGTACAGGATCTGAGCGTCGCCGTCGACCACGGCCGCAAGACGCTCCTGGACCAGGTGTCGTTCCCGGTCGGGGAGAAGTGCCTGCTCGCGGTCGTCGGCCCGAGCGGCGCCGGAAAGTCCACCCTCCTCGGCGCCCTCACCGGCCAGCGCCCCGCCGACCACGGCACGGTGCTGTACGACGGCCGTGACCTCTACCGCGACTACGCCGAGCTGCGCCAGCGCATCGGCCTGGTCCCGCAGGACGACATCCTGCACGCCCAGCTCACCGTCCGCGCCGCCCTCACCTACGCCGCCGAACTGCGCTTCCCCCAGGACACCGCCAAGGCCGAGCGGCAGGCGCGGGTCGAGGAGGTCATCGGCGAGCTGGGCCTGGAACAGCGCGCCGACCAGCCCGTGCACAGCCTCTCCGGCGGCCAGCGCAAGCGCGTCAGCGTCGCCCTGGAACTGCTCACCAAGCCCTCGCTGCTCTTCCTCGACGAGCCGACCTCGGGCCTCGACCCCGGCATGGACCGCTCGGTGATGCACATGCTCCGAGGACTCGCCGACGACGGCCGGACCGTCATCGTCGTCACCCACAGCGTCCTCAGCCTCGACGTCTGCGACCGGTTGCTCGTCCTCGCGCCCGGCGGGCGGATCGCCTACTACGGCCCGCCCGAGGACACCCTCGCCTACTTCGGTTACCGGCAGTGGCCGGAGGCCTTCGAGGCCTTCGAGCGGGACCAGGACCGGGACTGGGCCGGGCAGTTCCGCGCCTCGCCCTTCCACCGGCAGTACGTCGCCGACGCCACCGGACAGCCCCGGGTGCCACGATCCGGCCCCGTCGTGATCACCCCGCCCCCGCGCCCCCGCAGCCGCGGCGCCCAGCTCGGCACCCTGATCCGCCGCTACGCGACCGCCCTCGGCGCCGACCGCACCTTCCTCGCCATCATGATCGCGCTGCCCTTCGTGATGGGGGCCATGGCCCGCGCCCTGGCCGGCAGCAAGCTGACCCAGGAGACGGCGATGAACGCGCTGCTGATCCTGTGCGTCGGCGGCGTGCTCACGGGGGCCGCCAACGCGGTCCGCGAACTGGTCAAGGAACGCTCCATCTACCAGCGCGAGCGGGCCGTGGGCCTGTCCAGATCGGCGTACCTGATGTCGAAGATCGTCGTCCTGGGCACGGTCACCGTCCTCCAGGCCGTGGTCCTGACCCTGGTCGCCCTCCTCGGCGTGGACCTCAACGCACCCGGCGGCGAAGGCGTGTTGATGCCGCCCCTTGTCGAGATCACCGTGGCCGTCGCCCTCCTGGCGTTCACCGCGATGATGCTCGGCCTGCTGATCTCCGCGCTGGTCCGCAAGGAGGAGGTGACGATGCCGCTCCTGGTGCTGCTCGCCATCGTCCAGGTCGTGTTCTGCGGTGCCCTGTTGAAGCTGGACGGAGTGCCGGGCCTTGAGCAGCTGTCCTGGCTGGTGCCCTCGCGGTGGGCGCTCGGCGCGATGGCCGGCACGGTGGGGCTCGCCCGGATCGTGCCCGGCGAACTGACCGCCGATCCGCTGTTCCGGCACTCCGCGAAGATCTGGCTGCTCAACGTGGCGATGCTCGTCGTGCTGTCGGCCGTCTTCGGATACGCGGTCTCCCGGCTGCTGCGCCGCCATGAACCGGCCGTCCTGCGGAAGTCATGATGACCACCCCCGGCTTCCGGCCCACCCATGTCGTCCCCCAGCACGGCATGCCCGCCTGGGAGGCCCCCGACCCCGCCCGTCCCACGGTGCCCTTCGACCCGCTGCTGCCGGTCCAGCTCGTGGAGCGGCGTGGCGACTGGGGGCACGTCCTGTGCGCCAACGGCTGGTCGGCCTGGGTCGACGGCCGCTATCTGGTCGCCGTACCCAAGGACCCACCCCTCGCGGACGCGCCCCTCGCCCACACCGCCGACCCCCGTCCACTGCTCGCCCGCGCCGACGAGACGCTCGCCCGCTACCGCTCCGCGGTCGAGGAACTGGCGGGCGGCGGCCTGGACGGCGAGGCATTCCAGAGCCGCACCCGGGGCCTGCGGATCGGGGTCGTCGTCGACGGGGAGTCGGTCTGGCTGTACGACGCCCAGCACGGCCGCTGGGTCTACGCCGACGGCACCCGGCTGAGCACCTACGCCGCCGAGGACGCGCCGCGCGCCGCCGCCGGGGACCACGGAGACACCGCGCCGCGCGCCAAGGCCGGAAACCCCGGACACGCCCCCACCCAGGTCGTGACGCCCGATGGCCCGTGACACCAGCCTCTTCTCCGGGCGGCCCTCCGAGCTGATCGGGCGGCAGATCGCCGGCTACCGCATCGAGCGGGAGATCGGCCGCGGCGGCATGGCCGTCGTCTACCGCGCCCGCGACCTGCGGCTGGACCGCACGGTCGCGCTCAAGCTCCTCGCCCCCGAACTCGCCCGCAACGACACCTTCCGCCGGCGCTTCACCCATGAGTCGCGGGCCGCCGCCGCGATCGACCACCCGCACATCGTGCCGGTCTTCGAGGCGGGCGAGACGGACGGCGTCCTGTACATCGCCATGCGCTACGTCGAGGGCAGCGACCTGCGGCACCTCCTGGACCGGCAGGGCCCCTTGGCGCCTGCGGTGGCGCTGCGGATCGCCGCCCAGATCGCCTCCGCGCTGGACGAGGCCCACGACCACGGGCTGGTCCACCGGGACGTGAAACCCGGCAACATCCTGATCGCCCGGGGCACCGACAGCGACCACCCCGAGCACGCCTATCTCACCGACTTCGGCCTGACCAAGAAGTCCCTGTCCCTGACCGGCTTCACGACGGTCGGCCAGTTCGTCGGCACCCTCGACTACGTGGCCCCCGAGCAGATCTCCGGCAAGCCCGTCGACGGCCGCTGCGACGTCTACGGCTTCGCCTGCGTCGTCTACGAGACCCTCGCGGGCCGCCCCCCGTTCCGCCGCGACGACGACATGGCCCTGCTCTGGGCCCACCAGTACGACGAGCCGCCCCCGCTGACCGAGTCCCGGCCCGATCTGCCGCCCGACCTCGACACCGTCTTCGCCAAGTCCCTCGCCAAGAGCCCCGACGACCGGCACGCCACCTGCCTCGCCTTCGTCGCCGCCCTGCGCCTGGCCGCGACCGGCGCGAGCGCCGGCCACGCACCGACGGAGGTCGCGATGAAGACCGTGGAGCCCCAGCAGAAGGCGCCGAAGCAGCCACCACCGTGGGCGCAGCCGGTGTTCCGGGGCGGCTAGGCCCTCTCTCGGGTCAGCCCGGCCCCGCCTGCTCCTGCCGCCGTACAGGGCGCGCCAGCAGGCCGCCCAGGAAGCCCGCGGCCAGACCCCACAGTGCCGCGAGGCCGACGGCGGTCCACAGGTGCGGCTTCAGCAGGAGTTCACCGTTCAGATCGCCGCCGAGGTCGCCGATGCCGAGGACCGAGAGGCCGTAGTGGGCGGAGATCCGGCCGACGAGACAGATCATCAGGACCGTGAGGGCGAGGGCCACCGCCATGTGCAGGGCGTGCTGCCAGGCACGCGTTCGCGCCGGGGAACGCGCCGCCATCACGAACCCGGCGGCGAGCACCAGCACCGCGTCGACCGCCACCAGCCACCACACCCTGCCGTCGTACTCGGCGAGGGTGGAGAGGTTCAGCGTGGCGGTGTCCTTGGAGCGCAGGACCTCGTCGAGGACGTGGGGCATCGGCAGTCCGAACGGGCCCTCCACGCGGCCGTCCCAGGTGGCGCCGAGGCCGAGCGTGAACGCCAGCCAGACCAGGTTCGGCAGGCCGAGCAGGATCACCGCCAACGTCTCCACCGGGTAGTCGCCCGTCACCGCCACGACCAGGCCGATGACGACGCCCAGGACCACGAAGGCGAGCAGCAGCACGACCATCGCGTACGCCGCCGGCCGTACCGACGCCTGGAAGCGCAGCAGCCGGCCCGGCAGCGGCGCCCCGCGCGAGACCAGCAGCGCCAGTACCAGCACACCGGCCAGCCAGAGCAGACCGAAGACCAGCGTGAGCGTCATGTCCGTCGTGAAGCCGACCTTCGGTGTGACGCCGAACAGGTCGCCGAGGTCCGACAGCGCGCTGTCGCCGAGGGAGAGCGTGAAGGTCTGGCGGGCCCCGAGGGCGAGAGCGACCAGGGCGGCCAGCCACAGCACGGCGACCCGCGCCGCCCAGCCCGTCAGCTCCGCGGCGCTCGCGACCGCCCGGTGCCGCAGGGGCCGCAGGAAGAGAGCGCCGATGACGAGGGCGCCGGCCAGCGTGACCGACAGCGGGATCACGGTCAGCCCGGCCTGGGTGTCGGCCAGGCCCCCGGCGTTCCCGGAGAGCTCGATCGTGCCGCCCACCGCGGTGACGACCGTGGCCGCGACGACCCGCGGGAACGCTCCGTCGGGCAGGTCCGCCGCCCCGGCCGCCCACAGCCCCAGCGCGGCGGTCACGCCCATCGCGAGCAGTCCGGACAGCACGGTCACGGCTGCCTGTACCCAGCCGTGCGGGGCAACGACGGCCTGGTCGGAGCGGGTTCTCGGGCTCACCCTGCCCACGCTAAGCAGCGCCCGGGAACCCTGCCCGCCGGGAGAGCCGTCCGCGTCGGCTTGCGAGCCGCACCGGACCGGAGCACACAATGGAAAACATCCTGGACAAAAGCGGCGTAGAAGCAGGAAGTCGCTGAAGTGCCACGTCGGGAAGAAGGGCTCGTGAGCTCCGAACCTCCGTCCTCCGGCCGGCCCACCGGACCGCCCTCAGGTCCGCTGTCGGGTCCCTCCCAACCGCCCTCGGGGCCGCCGTCGCAACCACCGGGCAGCACCGGGGGAGCGCCCGCACCGGAACCCCACCGCCCCTGGTGGAGGTCCGTGTCGCGGGTGGCCGTGCTCGTCACCGCGGTCGTGGCCGCCGTGGTGGTGGCGCTCGTTCTCACCCGCTCCGACGGTGGCGGCTCCGGCACGGAGGGCGAGGTCTTCCTCCAGGCCGCGTCCAGGACCGGCCCCGACCCCTTCACCGAGTCGACTGCGACCGACAGCTCCGCCCCGCCCGTCTCCGTCTCCCCGGCCGGCGAGTCCACCGCGGCCAACTCGGTACGGGGCGTCGACGGCGGAGCGCCGGGCCTCTACGGCGGCACCCGCAACGTCTCCAGCTGCGATGTGGAGGCCCAGATCAAGGCCCTCCGGGCGGCCCCCGCGAAGAACAGGGCCTTCGCCTCCGTGGCCGGGGTTCAGCCGTCCGGCGTGCCCGCCTATCTGCGTGCGCTCACCCCCGTGCAACTGCGCATGGACACCCGCGTCACCAATCACGGCTACCGCGACGGCGCCGCCACCAGCTATCAGGCCGTCCTCCAGACCGGCACCGCCGTCCTCGTCGACGGCCATGGAGTGCCTCGCGTCCGCTGCGCCTGCGGCAACCCGCTCGCCCCGCCGGTCGCCCAGCGCAGCACCCCCAAGCGGACCGGCGACTCCTGGCCGGCGTACCGCCCCTCGACCGTCGTCGTGGTCACCCCGTCGGTCACGGTCATCAACATCTTCGTGATCTACGACCCCGACGACGACCAGTGGATCGCCCGCCACCGGGGCGACACGGGCCACAAGGACCAGCACGCCGATCCGCCGGCGCACCCCTCGCCGTCCGTGACCATGACGACGCCGAGTCCTCCGACGTCGCCACCCACCACGCCGTCCTCCCCGGAGCCGTGTCTCTCCACGGACACCGCGACACCCAGTGACACCCCGACCGGAACGCCCACCGACTCGGCGACGCCGTGTCCGCCGACGTCCGCGAGCCCCTCCTCGCCCCCGCCGAGCATCGAGCCGCTGGTCCCGGAACCGCAGACGGAACCAGGGACGACCCAGGGGGACACGCCGCAGGGCGAGTCCTCCTCCGACACCTCCGCCCCGAATGCCGCGGACGTGACGCCGCCGCCGGTGTGACCGACACGACCCGTTATGGGGACTGCGCCGCTCGGCACGGGGTACGAGCACTGATGCAGCAGCGTCCGGCGAGGCCGGCTTCCGAGAGAGAAACGCATGATCGAACACCTGGACGGGGCAGTGGTATCGACTGGTTTCGACGTGCCCGTGGATCCCTTGCGCCGGGCGGCCCACTACACCGGCGAACCGGGATGCATCGCCGAGGCCCGCCACTTCGCCGCCCACTTCCTCGACCAGCTCAGGACCGAGTGGTGCGCCGAGATCGGTGCCCGGGCCGACAACGAGGTGCTCCTGGTGGTGAGCGAGCTGGTGACCAACGCGGACCGGCACAGCAACGGCCCGTACATCCTGGACCTGGAGGGCACGGACGACGTCGTGACCGTCTCCGTCTACGACAGCAGTGCCGCGCTGCCGCTGCGCTTCCCCAAGGACCCGGAACGGGTCGGCCGGCACGGTCTGGAGATCGTGCACGCGCTGGCGACGGAGGTCACCGCGGAGCGCGTGCCGGTCGGCAAGCGGGTCAGCGCGGTGCTGCGACTCGGCGATCGGCCCGGAGAAGGCTGATCGCCGGAACGTTCGTCCCGGCGATCAGCCCCCGCCTGCCTGTGTTTCAGAACCTCACGCGCAGCCCAGCTCGCCCAGCATGCCCTCACGCAGTCGCCCGATGATCCGCTTGATCAGCCGGGACACATGCATCTGGGAGCAGCCCAGCTGTTCACCGATCTCCGCCTGCGTCGCCTCCTCCACGAACCGCAGATGGATGATCTGCCGGTCCCGGTCGCTGAGCTCCGCCATCAGCGGCGCGAGCGACTGGAAGTCCTCGACCAGGCGCAGCCCGTACTCCTCGACACCGATGAAGTCGGCCAGCACCGACTCGCCGTGCTCGGGACCGTCGCCGGTCAGGGCGGCGTCCAGCGAGGAGGAGTTGTAGCCGTTGGAGGCGATCTGGCCCTCGACGACCTCGCTCTCGGAGATGTTCATCAAGGTGGCGAGTTCGGCCACCGTCGGTTCCCGGTCCAGCCTGCTCGCCAGCTCCTCGCGCGCCTTGGCCAGCTCCACCCGCAGCTCCTGCAACCGCCGCGGCACGTGCACCGCCCAGGTGGTGTCCCGGAAGAAACGCTTGATCTCACCCACGATGTACGGCAGCGCGAAGGACGTGAACTCGACCTCCCGCGCCAGCTCGAACCGGTCGATGGCCTTGATCAGGCCGATCATGCCGGTCTGGACGATGTCCTCCATGTCGTCCCCGCGGCCGCGGAAACGCCCGGCGGCGAACCGCACCAGGGACATGTTCATCTCGATCAGCGTGTTGCGCGCGTACTGGTATTCGTGTGTGCCTTCCTCGACCTCCGTCAGGCGCTGGAAGAACTGGCGGGACAGCTCCCGCGCGTCGCGCGGAGCGACGCTCCGCGGGTCCACGACCCCCGGTAGCGGTCCGTCACCCGTGCTGGTCCCAGCGGTCCCCTCGATGAGCTGTGCCTGCGACCCGGTCACGGCGGTGTCCATGTCCTCTCCCACGTCATGATGTGACCGGCGGGCGACCCGCCGGTTCTCCTCTGGCGCGTACCCCTGGTGGGCGAACGCATGCATGTGAAGGTCGCCGGGACTCGGAAAAAAGGTCGCCGGGACGCGGAAAAGTGGAGAGGAGAGGGCGTGTGGCGTGCGAAACGGGCCGGAATCTGTGATGCAGGTCACAGATCGACGGGTCGTGCCCCGGTGCGCGTGGCCGTGATCAGGTCGTGGAGATAGCGCTTGGTGACACGGCCCTCGTACCGGGTCTCGATCAACCCGCGGATGCAGTCCAGCAGCCCCCGCCGGAGGTCCTCGCGCAGCGCACGGTGGCCCGAGTAGGTGAGCAGGACGTCGATGTACTCGTCGGCGGTGTACGTGATGTCCTGCCGGAAGCGGGTCACGGTGACGTCCTCGAAGTCCGGGGAGTCCTCCCATTCGCGGGTCTCGGAGGGGATCTCCTCCTCCGGCAGGAGCCGCAGGCCCGGCGGGGTGGCCGGGTCCCAGCGTTCGTAGCAGCGCTGCGCCTCCGCGAAGAAGTCGACGGTGCCGCCCGCGACATGCTCCGACCCGAAGACCGCCACCCGGCCTCCGGGGCGCAGCGCCCGGGCCGCCTTGGACACCCGCACCGCCGGGTCGATCCAGTGCCAGGCGGTCGCGCTGACCACGAGGTCGAAGGGCTCCTCGGGCAGCGGCCAGCTCTCGAAGTCCGCGACCTGCACGTCGACGTGCGGGAACCCCCGCAACCCGCGCCGGGCCACGGCGGCCAGGTCGGGCCCCAGCTCCACACCCGTGAGCCGGCAGCCCGACTCTGCCAGGGGACGGGTGAGCCGGCCCGTCCCCGGACCCACCTCCAGGACCCGGCGACCGGGACCGAGATCGGCCAGTACCGTCAACTCGGCGATCAGATCAGGGGGATAGTGCGGACGCACCCGGTCGTACAGTTCCGCCGCCCCGTTGAACGTCTCCCGCAACTCCACGCCCCTGCCCTCCACAGCCGGAATTCACCCAGGGCAGAATGCTGATCCCTTCCCATGGCGTCCAACGCTTTTAGGCTGAGAAGGTGACCGAACCAGCGCCGAACCGAGCCCGCGTCATCCCTCTGCGCCCGGCCGCCGCGCCGCCGCCCAAGGAACCCCTGTGGCGGGACCTGGTCGGCGACGTGCTGCGGCGTGAACGGCTCGCCCAGGAGCGGACGTTGAAGGACGTCGCCGACGCGGCCCGGATCTCCATGCCCTACCTCTCCGAGGTGGAGCGGGGCCGCAAGGAAGCCTCGTCGGAGGTCCTCGCGGCCGCCGCCCAGGCACTCGGCCTCGGCCTCGGCGACCTGCTCGGCCGCGCCCAGGGCGAGCTGCTCCGGATCACCAGCCGGACCTCCGCGGGCAGTCGCCGGGCGACGACCTCGTCGTACGACGGACTCTGCCTGGCCGCCTGAGCCGCATCCGGCGCCTCACACCGTCACGAGGCGCCGGCTCAACACCTCGTCGGCCAGTCCGTACGCGACGGCCTCCCGCGCGGTGAAGAACTTGTCGCGGTCCATGTCGGCGCGCAGGGTCGCGATGTCGTGGTGGGTGTGCCGGGCCAGCACCTCCTCCACCTGGGCGCGGATCCGGATCATCTCCTTGGCCTGGAGCGCGAGGTCGGAGATCATGCCCCGGCTGCCGCCGCTGGCCGGCTGGCCGAGCAGCACACGCGCGTGCTCCAGCACGATCCGGCGTCCGGGATCCCCGCCAGCGAGGAGCACGGCCGCGGTGGAGGCCGCCTGCCCGACGCAGACCGTCGAGATCGGGGCCTGCACATAGGTCATCGCGTCGTAGATCGCCATGAGCGAGGTGAACGAGCCGCCGGGGGAGTTGATGTAGATCGAGATCTCGTGGTCCGGTGCCGAGGACTCCAGGTGGAGGAGTTGCGCGATCACGACGTTGGCGACACCGTCGTCGATCTCGGTGCCGAGGAAGATGATCCGCTCCGACAGCAGCCGGCTGAACACATCGGAGGAGCGCTCGCCGTGCGCGGTGCGCTCGACGACGTACGGAATCGTGTAGTTCCCCATGTCACAGCCCCATCCGTCGCTTCGAGGCGGCCGGGCGGACGTCCGCGAGGGACTCCAGGACCCGGTCCACCATGCCGTACTCCCTGGCCTCCTCGGCCGTGAACCAGCGGTCCCGGTCGCCGTCGTGGGCGATCGTCTCCGGGGTCTGGCCGGTGTTCTCGGCCAGCAGCCGCTCCATGGTCCGCTTGCTGTGGTCCAGGTTCTCCGCCTGGATCGCGATGTCGGCCGCGGTGCCGCCGATGCCGGCCGACCCCTGGTGCATCATGATCCGCGCGTTGGGCAGGGCGTACCGCTTGCCGGGCGCGCCGGCGCAGAGCAGGAACTGCCCCATGCTCGCCGCGAATCCCATGGCGAGGGTCGACACGTCGTTCGGGATCAGCCGCATCGTGTCGTAGATGGCGAGACCCGCGTACACCGAGCCGCCGGGGCTGTTGATGTAGAGACTGATGTCGGTGCGCGGGTCCTCGGCCGACAGGATCAGCAGCTGCGAGCAGACGCGGTTGGCGGAGACCTCGTCGACCTGGCTGCCGAGCAGGACGATCCGCTGCCCGAGCAACTGGGCGGCCAGATCGTCGTCGAACCGGGAGGGCGGGGTGTCGCCCTCCTCGGCCCGCGGCAGGAGCGGGGTGAGTGGAGTCATCGGTTCGCCTCCGTGCGGAGTGGTCGGGGATGCCGTCGACTTCACTCTCGCCCCGACCTGCCACCGGTAGGCGGTTTCTCTGCCCGTGGCAGATTCGCCACGGGCAGAGAAACCGATGGAGGGACTCTGATCAGGCCTTTTCGCGCGACGTTGTCGGTGCGGTCCGCGTGGTGCCGCAGCGGGATCGAGATCTCGGCCGGGAAGACGGCCACCGCGGTGGGCGCCGTGGACGGCTCGGTGGGCCGGGTCGCCCGCTCGCCCTGGGAGTGGGCGTTCTCGTAGTAGATACGGGCGGCCGAACCGGCCGTCCCGGTCAGCCAGTACAGCATCACGTCGGTCAGCAGCCGGTCCCGGTCGACGGCGTCCTCGGGACACCGCTCCGAGTCCGTCCACTCCTGGAACTTCTCGGCGATCCAGGCGAGTTGGCCGACCGGCGAGTCGGTCAGGGCGTAGGCCAGGGTCTGCGGCCGGGTGGAGTGCAGGATCGCGTACCCCATCCCGTCCCGCGACCAGGCGCTCCAGCGCCGCCACGACTCCAGCGTGCGCTCCCGTTCCCCGGGGGTGAGCGCGGCGAGTTCCGCCTCGGTCGGTTCCTGGGTGGCCTGCGCGCCCATCAGCAGGTTGAGGTGGACGCCGACGACCCGGTCGGGACAGATCCGGCCCAGCGCCCGGGAGATCGCCGAGCCCCAGTCGCCGCCCTGCGCGCCGAACCGCTCGTATCCCAGCCGCCGCATCAGCTCGGCCCAGGCCCGGGCGATCCGCCCGACGTCCCAGCCGGTGTCCGCGGGCGGCCCGGACAGCCCGAAGCCGGGAATGCTCGGTACGACGACATGGAAGGCGTCCGCCGGATCGCCGCCGTGGGCCGCCGGATCGGTCAACGGGCCCACCACATCGAGGAATTCGGCGATCGAACCCGGCCAGCCGTGCGTGACGACGAGCGGGGTGGCGTCCGGCTCGGGGGAGCGGACATGGGCGAAGTGCACGGTCGTGCCGTCGATGACGGTCGTGAACTGGGGCCACTCGTTGAGCTGCGCCTCGGCGGCCCGCCAGTCGTAGGAGTGCCGCCAGTGGTGGACGAGATCGCGCAGATGATCCGCCGGTACGCCGTAGGCCCAGCCGGTCGCCGACAGGTCGTCGGGCCAGCGGGTGCGGTCGAGGCGGGCGTGGAGGTCGTCGAGGTCGCTCTGCGGGATGTCGATGCGGTAGGGCCGGATGCCGTCGGTGCTGCGGTCCGTGGGAGCTGACGTCATGGTGCGGAGGGTAGGCCGGACGGGGCAGCCAGGCGTACGGCCGATGAGTTTCGCGGCATGGATCAGTCCACACCCACGACAGCGATCCACGCCCCAGGAGGTAGTCATGGCAACCGAAGGCTTCACCACGTGTCTCTGGTTCGACGGCCAGGCCGAGGAGGCCGCCCACCACTACGTCTCGATCTTCAAGAACTCCAGCATCGGCTCGGTCGCCCGGGTCAACGAGGCCGGCATGGGCGAGCCCGGTTCCGTGATGGCCGTGGACTTCACGGCCAACGGCCACAAGTTCGTCGCGCTGAACGGCGGACCGCAGTTCAAGTTCACCGAGGCGGTCTCCTTCCAGCTGTTCTGCGAGAACCAGGAGGAGATCGACTACTACTGGGCCAAGCTCACCGAGAACGGCGGCGAGCCCGGCCCCTGCGGCTGGCTCAAGGACAAGTACGGCGTGTCCTGGCAGATCGTCCCGGACAACCTGATCGCCATGGTCAGCGACCCCGACCCGGTGAAGGCGACCCGGGTGACCAAGGCGTTCATGGCGATGGGCAAGTTCGACAAGGCCGAGCTGGAGCGGGTCTACGCGGGCGAGTGAGCGTCAGCCTGCCGGGGTCCGGGAGATCACCCGGGTGATCTCCCGGGCGATGCGCAGGATGCCGGGCGAGCGGACCGGGCAGGGCTTCGGCGTGGACGTCGTCGGCGCCAGACAGAAGTGCAGATAGTCCTTGTCGAGGTGCAGGGCGGTCCGGTCCCGGCCCGGCTCGGTGCAGTAGCCGGGGTGCTCGTGCTCGTAGGCGTCGCACGGCAGGTACTGGACCCAGGCGTAGCGGGCCCCGGCCGCGCTCACCCGGGCCCCCGCGTCCGCGACGACGTCTCCGGATGCGGCGGCCTGCCTCGCGTACAGCTCGTTGACGCGGCGGACCCGGTCGGGGGTGATCGGGTCCGGCCCCTGCGCCACCCACACGATCCGCGGCCGTGCGGCGCCGCCCGCGGCGGCGATCTGCCCGGTCAGCCGGGCCATGTCGGCCCGGTACCGCTTGAAGTAGGTGGCCGGGTCGTCGGCGTGGGTGATGCCGTCCATGCACCAGGTGTAACCCCACGCGTTGCCCCAGAACTGGAGCACCACGTAGTCAGGACGCAGCGAACGCACCAGCGCCGCCGCCTTGTCGCCGTCCGGTACGAGGGACTTCGCGCCGGTGCCCTCCAGGTAGTCGCAGACCGTCGTCCCCGAGTACGGCCGACTCGTGTAGTCGGCCCGCAGCTCCCGGCGCAGCTGCTCACCGAGCACCCGCTGCGCCTCCATCGCGAGGGAGTCCCCGAGATAGAGGACCTTCGGCGCCCTGGCCGGAGTGCCGGCACTGGCCGCGGCGCGTTGGTGGGTGGTGCCCGCGGTGACCGGGGGCGGCGGCGCCTCCGGTCCCGACTCCGGGTCCCCGCACGCGCCGAGCAGCGCTCCGGCCAGCAGTAACCCCACGATCCACGGCTTGCGCATGCGGCAACTCCCGCCCCGGACACCGTAAACGGCTCACCAGGCAAGCACAGCCCGGTGCAAGGGGGAAGACGTACACCGGTCGGGACAGGGCTACTCGCGGACAAGACCTAGCTCTCCAGCAGGTCGAGAAGGTCGTTCAGCGGCAGCGGCTTGGCCAGATGCGCGTCGAAGCCCGCCGTACGGGACTGGGCGCGGTCGGTGCCCTGGCTGAATCCGGACACCGCGATCAGCCGCAGCCCGTCGCCGTGCGGCCGGGCCCGGATCGTGCGGGCGACCGTGTAGCCGTCGACGTCGGGCAGAGCGAGGTCGCACAGGACGACGTCGAAGAGGCTGTCCTCGGTGGCGGTGAGCGCGTCGGTGCCCGTGTGCACGGCGGTGACGTGATGGCCCTGACGCTGGAGCAGGGCGCGGTAGGTCTGGGCCAGATCGGTGTTGTCCTCGACGATCAGGATCGACAGCTGCCGCCGGGCCGGGCGGACGATCACCGGCCGGGCGGGTTCCGGTGCCGTGGGGTCCGCGACGGGCAGCAGCACCGTGAACGCCGCACCCCGGCCCGGCCCTTCGCTGTGCGCGCCGATCGTGCCCCCGTGCAGCTCCACCACCGTCCGGGCCACCGCAAGACCGAGGCCGAGGCCCTCGGGGGTGTCCGGACCGGCCGGCGCCGCCCGCATGAAGACACCGAACAGATCCTCGGCCTGGGCGGGGGCGAAGCCGATGCCGTCGTCCCGCACGGTGAGCCGGGCCTGTCCGTCCGCCTCGCGCAGGGCCACCTCGGTGCGACCGCCCGGCGGCGTGTACTTGAGCGCGTTCGACAGCAGGTTCGTCAGCACCTGCGCCAGCCGCAGCCGGTCGCCGTCCACGACCACCGGCTCCCGTGGCACACCCACGTCGAGCTTGCGGCCCTCGTGCCCGAACAGACCCCGGATGTCGGCGCACGCGCTCTCGACGACGGACCGCAGGTCGACCCGCTCACGCACCAGCTCAAGCCGCCCGGTGAGCGCGCGCGTGCCGTCGAGGAGGTCGTTGCTCATCCGCACCAGCGTGCCCAGCTGCCGCTCCAGCACGGACAGCGCCGGATGGCCGTCGGGCAGGTCGAGGGTCAGCAGTTCCGTGGCCGCCGTGGCCGCGGCGAGCGGGTTGCGCAACTCGTGCGAGAGCGTGGCGATGAACCGGTCCTTGGCCTGCTGCTCGTCCCGCAGCCGCCGTCCCGCCGCGTCGAGTTCGGCGTTGGCGCGCAGCAGCTGGTCGTTGACCTCGCGGATCTCCCGGGCCCGTACGAACAGGTCGATCTCCATGCCCTCGGCCCGCATCTGCGCCTCGGCGGCCACCCGCCGCTGCTCCCGCCCCACCCGGCGCACATGCACGAACTCCGTGACGTCCTCGACCCGGTGGATGACATGGGTGACCCGCCCGTCCCCGTCGAGGACGGGCGTGTTCACCGGGCTCCAGTACTTCTCGTCGAAGCCGCCCTCCTCGCCGGTGGGGATGTCGTACCGCTGGAGCGCCATGGTGTCGGTACGGCCCGTCGCCACCACCGTCTCCAGCGAGCGCCGCAGATTGGCCACGCCGTCGGCCGAGGGGTCGTCCGGGTTGTCGGGGAACACCTCGAAGATCCGCTGCCCGACGATGGAACGCTCGGTGCGGGTGGCCGTGAGGTAGGCGCGATTGACCTCGACGATCGTGAAGTCCGGCGCGAGGATCAGCAGCGGGGACAGGGCGGCGTCGAACAGGCGCCGGAAGTCCGGGGTCTCGGTCATGGCGCGCTCCCGGGGGTCGCTCAGGGGTCCAGGCGATAGCCGTAGCCGCGGACCGTCGTGATCCGCGGGGCGGGCACCGGCAGCCGGGCGAGCTTGCCGCGCAGCCGGTAGACGTGCTCGACGACGGTGGCGGGCTGCTGCCAGGCCGCGCCCCAGACGCGCTCCAGGAGCTGCTCCGCCGAGAACACCCTGCCGGGCGTGGCGGCCAGCATCTCCAGCAGCGCGTACTCCTTCGGCCGCAGGGTCAGCACGAAGCCGTCGCAGGAGGCCTGGCGGGCGGCCGTGTCGATGAGCAGCGGGCCGATCCTGAGCACGGTCGGCGCCTCCGGCGGCTGCGAGCGGCGCAGCACGGCCCGGATACGGGCCACCAGCTCCCGTTGCGAGAACGGCTTGACCAGATAGTCGTCGGCACCGATCTCCAGGCCCGCCACCCGGTCCGCCTCGGCACCCCGGCCGGTGATCACGATGACGGGAAGCCGACTGGTGGAGCGCAGCGCCCGCAGCAGCTCCAGACCGCTGCCGTCGGGAAGGCCCAGGTCGAGCACGGCGAGGTCGATGCCGCCCTCGTACAGGGCCGCCTTGCCGACCCGGGCGTCCATGGCCCAGGTGACGGTGAAACCGGCCCGCTCCAGATAGGAACGGCACATCAGTGCGAAGTCGGAGTCGTCCTCGATCAAGGCGAGGTGCGGACGCATGCCGCATCACCTGGCCCAACTGCCGTCCGCTCGTTGTGACACCGGTGAGCGGGCGTTGATGCCCCGACCATGTGGCGAAGGTAGAACAGTAAAGGCCCACGGTTCAAGGGGGAGCCACCCAGGGGGGTTCCGGCGCGGGCGCTCGCGGTGCGGGGATGACGAAGTCACCGCGGGCGCCCGCGCCGGAACATGTCGCCCGGCGGGCGCCACGGGTAGGGAACGAGGACGAACGGCTTGCACCACCACACACCGGAGCCGGTCAGCCCGGCGTACTGGGCCCCGGCCGGGGGGCACACGCTCCTGAAGGACACGAACGGCCTGCTCATCGCCGAACTCCGCGGCGACATAGACCTCGCCACCGCAGGCGGACTACGCCTGTGGCTGGACTCCGTGGCGCGGCTGGACGCCCCCGGCCACGTCGTCGACCTGCGCCCGGTCTCCTTCATCGACTCCACGGGCCTGAGCGTGCTGCTCCGCTTCCGCCGCCGGGTCCTCGCCGCGGAACACGGGTTCGCCCTGCTGTGTGACGCCGGTCAACGCAGGTTGTTGCGGGCGCACGGCACGCTGGACGTGCTGGATCCGGCGGCCACGCTCAGCGATGCCCTGACGAGGGCAGGGGCCTGCGGACGTCAGGCAGTGCCGCCGCCCGTGGACTCCCGTGCCACCACCGAGAAGTGACTGACGAACTCCTCCGGCTCCGGCCGGGACGCGGTCCGCTCGATCCGCCGGACCAGAAGGCCGACGGCCCGCTCCGCCATCGCGTCGTGGTCCGGATCGACGGTGGACAGGGACGGCACCAGAAACGCGCTCCCGGTGACGTTGTCGAAGCCCATCACCCTGACCTGCTCGGGCACCCGGACCCCGGCGTCCGCCAGCCCGCGCAGCACCCCCATGGCGACGGTGTCGGTCACACAGAACACCCCGTCGAAGGCGAGCCCGCCCTCCACCATCTCCCGGGCACAGCGCGCCCCTTCGGCCAGGGAGAAGGCCGCCAGGCGGCGCTGCAGAGCCGGGTCCCGGACCAGACCCGCCTCCTCAAGGGCCTGCCGGTACCCGCTGTGGCGCAGGCTCGACACGTCGACCTCCGCACCGACCGCGCCCCCCAGGAACGCGATGCGCCGGCAGCCCCGCTCCACGAGGTGCAGGGTGGCGGCCCGGGAGGCGTCGACATTGGGCATGGCGACGTGGTCCACCGGACCGCCGAAGATCCGCTCGCCCAGGATGACCACCGGATGGTCCATGGTCAGCCACTCGGTGTCCTGCGGCCCCATGCCCACGGTGCTGAGGATGAGCCCGTCGTAGAGACGGTTGCGGGACAGGGCCAGCGCCTCGAGTTCGCTCTCCCGCAGGGCGTACGTCTGCTCGATGGCGACCCGCAGACCGAGCGGCGCGGCCGCGGCGATGATGGCCGCCGCCAGCCGGCCGTAATAGGGGCTGTCCACCTCCGGGACGGCCAGGCCGATGGTGCCCGTACGGCCCTTGCGGAGGTTGCGGGCGGAGACGTTGACGCGGTAGTCGAGGCGGACCATGGCCTTCAGGACCTTCTCCCGCGTCGCCTCACTCACCTTGGAGTGACCGTTGATGACATTGGACACGGTCATCGCCGAGACGCCGGCCGCCCGCGCCACGTCCTGCATGGTCGCCATGGTCACCCCCTGTTCCGCGCCGCCCGGTTCCTCGGAACCATTACACCCCGGCCGGGGGAGCGGTTCAGGCCAGCCGGCCCCGGACGGTGACGAACGAGTGCGGCGGCAGGGTGAGCACGAGCCCCCGGTCGGTCGCCTTGAGGTCGTCGAAGGGGCGCGGGGTGACCGTCTCCGCCGTCCCGGGGGCGTTGTGGTCCTGGAGCCGGTCGGCGGTGAGCACCCGGGCGACCGGATCGCCGAGACCGCCCCCGCGCAGGTCGAGCGTCACCCGCGCCGACTCCTCCGCGTCGAGGTTGGACAGCGAGATGAGCACCGTGCCGTCCTTGACGCTGGCGGAGGCGGAGAACAGGTCCAGCCGCTCGCCCTTCAGGTGGACGGCGAGCGAAGTGGCGTCCTGGTGGCCCTTGTTCATCTCGAACACGTGGTAGGTCGGGGTGAGGACCAGGGCGTCGCCGTCCGTGAGGATCATCGCCTGGAGGACGTTGACGGTCTGCGCGATGTTGGCCATGTGCAGACGGGCCGCGTGCTTGTGGAAGATGTCGAAGTGGGTGGAGGCGACGAGGGCGTCGCGCAGGGTGTTCTGCTGGAACAGGAACCCGGGGTTGGTGCCCGGCTCCACGTCCCACCAGGTGCCCCACTCGTCCAGCACCAGACCGACCGTGCGCCCGGGGTCGTAGACGTCCATGACGGTGGAGTGGCCGGTGAGGATCCGGTCGATGTTCCGGGCCGCCGCGATCGTCCGGTAGTAGTCGTCGGTGTCGAAGTCCGTGGCGCTGCCCTTGGCCTCCCAGGGACCGGCCAGTGTGTAGTAGTGCACGGACAGGCCCTGGAAGTAGTTCTTCGGGGTGGCCTCACAGCCGAAGCAGCTGATCTGCTGCATCAGCGTCTCGGTCCACTTGTAGTCGGCGTCGGAGGCGCCCGAGGCGATCCGGTACAGCTTGTTGTCGCCGTGGTCACGGCAGTAGGTCGCGTACTGGCGGGCCAGGTCGGCGGAGTACTCGGCGCGCATGTTGCCGCCGCAGCCCCAGGTCTCGTTGCCGATGCCCCAGAACTTCACGCGCCAGGGCTCCTGACGCCCGTTGGCCTTGCGCAACCGGACCATCGGGCTGTCGCCGGCGCGGGTGAGGTACTCCACCCACTCGCTCATCTCCTGCACGGTGCCGGAGCCGACGTTGCCGTTGATGTAGGGCTCCGCGCCCAGCAGTTCGCACAGGGCCATGAACTCGTGCGTGCCGAAGTGGTTGTTCTCCTCGACGTCACCCCAGTGCGTGTTGACCATGGTCGGCCGCTGCTCGCGCGGGCCGATGCCGTCCTTCCAGTGGTACTCGTCGGCGAAACACCCGCCCGGCCAGCGCAGGTTGGGAATGTCCAGGGCACGCAGCGCCTCGACCACATCGAGCCGGATGCCGCCCTCGTTCGGGACCGGTGAGTCCTCCCCGACCCAGAACCCGCCGTAGACGCAGCGGCCGAGATGCTCGGCGAAGTGACCGTAGAGATGGCGGCTGATCGTCGGACCCTCGATGTCGAGGTTGATGACCGCGGTGCTGTCTGACACTGGGCGCGCTCCAGGACGAGGTTCGGTGGGTCGGGTTTATCGTTAAACCTGCCACGAGTTTAACGATAAACCCGCTGCTAAAACTCGCCCACACGGACGGCCTGAGTCAAGAGGGCGGGTCTCGGAGCGGGAACCACCGTTCGGCGCGCGTTCGGGCGGACAGGTGGCTAGCGTGAGAAACCGGACCACCCACCCGAGTCGGAGAGGGCCGCCACCATGGCCGTGCAACCTGAGGGAACCCCCTGTTGGGCCGACGCGATGTTCAGCGACGTGGAGGGCGCCAAGACCTTCTACGGCGACGTCCTCGGCTGGACCTTCGGCGAGTCGTCGTCGGAGTACGGCAACTACACGCAGGCCTACGCGGACGGCAAGGCGGTCGCGGCCGTCGTCCCGCCGATGTCCGGACAGGAGGGGCACTCGCAGTGGTGCCTGTACTTCGCCAGCCCGGACGCGGCGGCCACCGCGGCCAAGATCCGTGACAACGGCGGCGAGGTCCTGATGGAGCCCATGGCGGTCGGTGACTTCGGCACCATGTGCCTGGCCCGGGACCCGGGCGGCGCCGTCTTCGGCGTGTGGCAGGCCGGTGTCCACGAGGGCTTCGAGGCCGTCGGCACCCCCGGTGCGTACGCCTGGGCGGAGATCTTCACACGGGACCCCGAGAAGGTGGACGCGTTCTTCCCGGCCGTCTTCCCGTACTCCAGGAAGCGGATGGAGGACGACTCGATGGACTTCGGCATGTTCGACGTGGGCGAGAACACGGTCGTCGGCCGGATGAGGATGACGGAGGAGTTCCCGCCGGAGATCCCCTCGTACATCAACGTCTACTTCGCGGTCGCCGACTGCGACGACGCCGTCGCCAAGGCCACCAAGCTGGGAGGCATCCTGCGCTTCGGCCCGGTGAACAGCCCCTTCGGCCGGTTCGCCGCCCTCAGCGACCCGCAGGGCGCGAGCTTCTCGGTCATCGACATGTCGACGACCGAGGGCGAGATGCCGAAGATCAGCGAGGTGTGACGGCCGTGGGCACCCGGCCCTGAGAACCCGGTGCCGTGTGCCTGAAACCCGGTGACCGTGTGCCCGGGCCGACCGTGGCATGATCGGTCCCATGCGTGAACGTGTGGTGGCCGCGTGCGACGGTGCATCGAAGGGAAACCCCGGACCGGCCGGCTGGGCCTGGGTCGTCGCCGACGAGACGGAGACCCCGGCCCGCTGGGAGGCGGGGCCGCTCGGCCGGGCCACCAACAACGTCGCGGAACTCACCGCGCTGGAACGCCTGTTGACCGCGGTCGCCCCGGACGTGCCGCTGGAGATCCGGATGGACTCCCAGTACGCCATGAAGGCCGTCACCACCTGGCTCCCCGGCTGGAAGCGCAACGGCTGGAAGACGTCCGCGGGCAAGCCGGTCGCCAACCAGGAACTGGTCGTGCGCATCGACGAGCTCCTCGACGGCCGCACGGTCGACTTCCGTTACGTCCCCGCCCACCAGGTCGACGGCGACCGGCTCAACGACTTCGCCGACCGCGCCGCCAGCCAGGCGGCCACGATCCAGGAGCCCGCGGGCAGCGACCACGGCTCGCCCGAGCCGCCGCCCTCGCCCGACACCCCGAAGGCCTCCCGCCCCGCCAAGGCCAAGTCGCCCCGGCGAAGCGGCGGTTCGGCCTCGTCCTCGTCCCGCACGATCAAGGCGAAGTTCCCCGGCCGCTGTATGTGCGGCCGTCCCTACGCGGCGGGCGCGGACATCGCCAAGAACGACCAGGGCTGGGGCCACCCGGAGTGCCGCACGGCAGGGGCCTGATCAGTCGGTGTCGAAGGTGTAGTGCGCCCGGTGGTCCAGCAGGTCCGCCGGGCGTACGTCGTTCCAGGGCTTCATCGTCTCGCCGAGATCGACCACGTCCGGGGTACCGGCCGTCGGCAGGTACCCCGAGTCGGGGTGCCGACGCTGCCACTCGGCCCACAGCTTGTCGACGTAGGCGTGGTGCAGCCAGAACACCGGGTCGTTGGGGGAGACGCCGGTCGCCATCTGGCCGCCGACCCAGACATGGACCCGGTTGTGCAGATTGACCCCGCGCCAGCCCTCCAGGTGGTTGCGGAAGCCGTCCGACGCACTGTTCCAGGGCGCCATGTCGTACGTCGCCATCGCCAGCACGGAGTCGACCTCGGCCCGGGTCGGCAGCTCGCGCACGGCGGTGCCGAGCGAGCGGCGCAGGAACGTACGGCCGTCCACCCGCACGGATATCGGCCAGTTGCCCGCCGAGGCGGCGAACGGGCCGTCCGTCACCTGGCCGTCGCGGCTGCGTCCGGTGCCGCCGAGGAAGTCCGGCGCCCACAGCGCGGCACGCGGGGAGCGGTCGACGGACCAGTCCCAGTACGGCAGCGCGACCGAGGCGTCCACCGACTGAAGGGCCCGCTCGAACTCGATCAGGTATCTGCGGTGCCAGGGCAGGAACGAGGGCGAACGGTGGCCCGTACGTTCGCTGTTGTCGGTGTCGGACATGATGAACGCGTTGTGCGTGGTGACGAAGGCGTCGTAACGGCCGTTGCGCTTCAGTTCCAGGACGGCGGCGACGAACCGCCGCCTCTCCTCGGCGGACAGGCTCGCCTGGTTCTTGCGGACGGTCATGTGCGGTACTCCAAAGCGGTGACGGGAAAGGTCAGTTGGCCGGGGACGCCGGGAACGGGAGTAGCGCCGCGCCCTGCAGCTCGTCGACCGCGGCGCGTGCGGCGGCCTTCGGTGTGGGGACCGGGTCGTAGTGACTGACGACGCTGATCCAGCTGCCGTCGGCGTTCCGCATCAGGTGCAGCTCGACTCCGTCGATGAACACCGCGTAGCCGGCGCCGTGGTGATGACCGCCCCCCGCGGCCGGCCGGCCCTGGATCCGGCGGCCCTTGTAGACCTCGTCGAAGGTGTCGGGGGAGTGGTGGTCGTGGGCTGCGGCCTGCGGGGCGACGGCGACCGTGGCGGCGACGGCGGCCGCGGCGGCGAGGGCATGACGCCGGGTCGGTTCGGGCACAGGGGTCGTCCTTCCGGAGAGGGGTGGTGGGTGACCCCGTATGCCTATCGGTGCCGAAGGGGCGACTGCGACCGGTTGGCTACGATCCGGACAATTGCCGATATCTGGTGCAAGGTTGAACGAAGATGATCTTGCTGTGAAGGGGTGACCCCGAGCCCTGGAGGGGGAAATTCCACCGCGCGCCCCCGGTCTCGCGGTGATCTTTTGCGGAGCGGCGCCTCGCCGGTGACCTGCCTCACCCGCGGAAGCTGACGCAAACCCCTGCTACCCTGCGTCGTCAAATGACCGCTCTGAGTGATTCCCAGGGGTGCGCGTGAAGGTCGCCTGTGTCGGAGGCGGGCCCGCCGGCCTGTATCTGTCGATCCTGCTCAAGCTGCAGGACCCGTCCCACGACATCACCGTCTACGAGCGCAATCCCGAGGGCTCGACCTACGGCTGGGGCGTCACCTACTGGCGCGGACTGCTCGACAAACTGCACGCCCTCGACCCCGAGTCGGCCCGCACCGTCGAGGAGCACTCCGTGCGCTGGAACCACGGCGTCGCCCACGTCCGTGACCTGGCCACCCGTCAGGACGGCGACGAGGGCCACGGCATCGGCCGGCACCGTCTCCTCGAACTCCTCGCCGCCCGCGCCCGCTCGCTCGGCGTCCGCCTGGAGTTCGAGCACGGCATCACCCCGGAGAACGTGCCCGACGCCGACCTGGTCGTGGCGGGCGACGGTGTCCACAGCGCGCTGCGCACCGCACACGCCGACCGCTTCGGCACGGAGGCGAGCGCGGGTCGCAACCACTACATCTGGCTCGGCACCACCAAGGTCTTCGACGCCTTCACCTTCGCCTTCGTCGAGACCGACCACGGCTGGATCTGGTGCTACGGCTACGGATTCGGCCCCGATCGCAGCACCTGCGTCATCGAATGCGCCCCCGAGACCTGGACCGGCCTCGGCCTCGACCGGGCCGACGAGGGTGACGGGCTGGCCCTGCTGGAGAAGCTCTTCGCCGACATCCTGGACGGCCACGCCCTCATCGGCCGCTCCTCGGCCGACGGCAGCGCCCAGTGGCTGAACTTCCGCACCCTGACCAATCGCACCTGGTCCCACGGCAACCTCGTGCTCATGGGCGACGCCGCCCACACCACGCACTACTCCATCGGCGCGGGCACCACCCTCGCACTGGAGGACGCCATGGCCCTGGCGGACGCCCTGCGCGAGCACTCCACGCTTCCCGAAGCCCTTGCCCGGTACGAGCAGCGGCGCAAGGCCGAGCTGCTCTCGGTCCAGAGCGCCGCCCGCTACAGCGCCCAGTGGTACGAGAACCTGACGCGCTACATCGACCTGCCCCCGCAGCAGATGTTCGCCCTGCTCGGCCAGCGTCACTCGCCCCTGCTGCCCTACGTCCCGCCGCAGCTCTACTACCGGCTCGACCGGGCGGCCGGGCGCCTCGACGCCCTGCGCCGCATCAAGCGCTGGCTGGGGCCGAAGATCGCACGGAACGTCCACGCCCGAGCCCTGGACTCCCGCAAGCACTGACCGACCCCCGGGAAATCCATTAGGTGAATGGCTATTCACCCATTATGGTGAATAGCCATTCACCTTTTTTCATGCCGGGAGTACCGATGGACGCACCCGCCCCGATACCCCGCCCGCTCCGGGACCGGCTGACCGTCCCGGTGCTGGCCTTCGGCGGGATCCTCATGGCCGTCATGCAGACCGTGGTCGTCCCCCTGCTGCCTGACCTGCCACGACTGACCGGTGCCTCGCCCGGCGCCGTCTCCTGGATGGTCACCGCCACCCTGCTCTCCGGAGCCGTGCTCACCCCGGTCCTGGGCCGGGCCGGGGACATGTACGGCAAACGCCGTGTCCTCATGGCCGCGCTCGCGCTGATGGCCCTCGGCTCGGTGCTGTGCGCCCTGTCCTCCGACATCCGGGTGCTCATCGCCGCCCGCGCCCTGTCCGGTGCCGCCTCCGCCGTCGTACCGCTGTCCATCAGCATCCTGCGCGACGAGCTGCCGCCGGAGCGCCGGGGGAGCGCGGTGGCGCTGATGAGCTCGACCGTGGGCATCGGTGCCGCGCTGGGGT
Source organism: Streptomyces sp. NPDC051913 (assembly GCF_044593635.1). NCBI lineage: Bacteria > Bacillati > Actinomycetota > Actinomycetes > Kitasatosporales > Streptomycetaceae > Streptomyces > Streptomyces sp. NPDC051913. The sequence continues at coordinate 545,556 of NZ_JBIUCI010000004.1, forward strand.
TGCCGCTCGCGGCCGTGATCGTGCAGTACGCGAACTGGCACACCATGTTCTGGGTGACCGCGGTCCTGGGTGCCGCCGGAGTCGGCTCCGTGTGGTGGGCGGTGCGGGAGTCGCCGGTGCGTGAGCCGGGGCGGTTCGACGTGCCGGGCACGCTGGGGCTGGCCGCCGGGCTGGTGTGTCTGCTGCTCGGGGTATCGCAGGGCGGGCAGTGGGGGTGGGGCAGCGCACGGATCGTCGGACTGTTCACGGCGGCCGTTCTCGTGCTGGCCGTGTGGTGGTGGCAGCAGCTGCGGGCCGAACGGCCCTTGGTCGACCTGCGGTTGGTGTCCCGTCCCCGGGTCGGTCTCTCGCATGTGGCCGCGCTGCTGACCGGCTTCGCGTTCTACGCCAACTCGCTCGTCACGGCCCAGCTGGTGCAGGCGCCCGAGGCCACCGGCTACGGGCTCGGTCTCTCGATCGTGCAGACCGGCCTCGTGCTGCTGCCGGGCGGCTTCATCATGCTGCTGTTCTCGCCCCTCTCCGCCCGCATCTCGGCGTCCCGCGGCCCGCGCATCACCCTGGCGCTGGGCGCCGCGGTCATCGCGGTGGGGTACGCGGTGCGGATCGCCGACAGCCACGACCTGTGGATGATCATGGTGGGCGCGGCGGTCGTGGGCACCGGCACCACCCTGGCGTACTCGGCGCTGCCGACCCTCATCCTGCACGCCGTCCCGGCCGGGCAGACCGCGTCCGCCAACGGCGTCAACGTCCTGATGCGCACGATCGGGCAGGCCGTGTCGAGCGCCGTCGTCGCCGCGGTCCTGCTCCGGCACACCAGCCCTGTCGGCGGCCTCCCCGTGCCCACCCTGCACGGATATCTGCTCGCCTTCGGCATCGCGGGCGCCATCGCCCTGGCGGCCGGCGCCACCGCGCTCTGCATCCCGGGCGACCCGGACCAGGGCGGGACCCGGCGGGCCCGGCGGGCGAAGACGGAGGTGTTGGAGGGAGCATGAGAGCCGTGAGCACCCCACCCCCCTTTTCCGACCCCACGCCCGCACGCCGGGACGCCGAGGCCACCAGGGCGGCGATCCTGAAATCGGCCCGCTACCTCCTGGCCCGGCACGCCCACACCGACATCACCCTCAAGGACGTCGCCGAACGCGCCGGGGTCAGCCCGCCGTTGATCCTCAAGTACTTCGGCAACAAGGACGCCCTCTTCGCCCGCGTCATGTCCTTCGAGGCCGACGCGGAGGCGTTGCTGGACGCTCCGCTGGAAGAGCTCGGACGCCACATGGTCCGGCATGTGCTGGTGAGCCAGACCGAACGCGGCACCGACCCCCTGCTGCGCATCACCTTCGCGCGCCTGCACGACGATCAGGGCGACATCCTGCGCGCCAACTTCCGCACCCAGGTGACCGAGCGCCTCGCGGAGCGCCTCACCGGCCCCGACGCGGGACTGCGCGCCGAACTGGCCGTCGGTACGCTGCTGGGTCTCGGGGTGATGTTCGGCATCGCCCGCGGCCCGCACCTCAGGGCGAGCCCGGTCGACGACCTCGTCGACCGCTACGCACCCGTGGTGCAGGCCCAGTTGGCCGGTCCTTAGCCGAACAGCCGGTCCAGGAAGGCGTTCCCGAACACCCGGTGCGGATCCAGCCGGTCCAGGATCCCCGCCGCCTGTTCCCACGCCCCGTCCCCGAGCGACGCCGGCACCGCCGTGCCCAGCACCTCGCCGTCGTCCCACACCGCGTCCTCGGTATAGGCCCAGCCCTTGGACCACTCCACCCGGGTCAGGGCGTCCGTGCCGTCGTAGCGGTCCAGCAGGAACCGCTCCAGCTCACGCAGGAACTTCTCCGCGTACGGCGTCCCCGGCAGCGTCAGCACGTCCAGCCAGACGGCGGTGTCCCACTCGGGGTGCTCGGCGTCGGGGCGCAGCGCGGACAGCAACGGGGCCCGGGCGCCGTCGAGTTCGGCGTCGGCCGGGTGGTCGAGGCCCGTCACGCGGATCTCCATCGAGCCGTTGACCGGGAAGCGGCCGAGCGCGGCGTACGCCGCGACCCGCTCCCGGTAGAAGTCGGTGAACTCGGAGACGACCCGCTGCACCTGGGCCCTCCTGGTGAGGACCGCGTAGCCGTTGGCGTTGATCCGCAGGGTCGTGGGCCTGATGTAGAGCAGGGTGTTCTTCGACGGCCCCCAGATGTCCGCGGACAGCGTGGTCACCAGTCCCAGCGCCGCCGCGTCGGCCTGCGCGTTGCCGAGCACCGGCGCCAGATACCAGGCCGCGTCCGCGACCATCCGCCCGGCGAGATCCGCCACCAGCGTCGGGACGTTGTCGGAGAACGGATAGTTGTACGGCGCTGTCACGCGCCGCGAGGTGAGCGGTTTCGTCGGCTCGACGCTCCAGACCTTGAACCAGGGGAACTCCGTGAAGGCGAACCAGATCGCCTCCACTCTCCCCGCCTCGTCCAGGTAGCTCGCGAGGGTGCGTCCGCCGCCGCCCGGCGCGGCGAAGAGCTCCGCGGCCGGGATGTCCGTACGGCTCACGCACCGCAGATTGCTGTTCGCGCCGACCCGCAGCACCACCTCGGTGACCAGGGCACGTCCGAGGTGGGTCAGCAGCGCGGCGGCGTCGGCCTCGTCGCGCTCGTGGCGCCGCAGGACGTAGGCGCCACTGGCCTCGTCCCACACCACCGCCGTCACCGACAGCACCCGGTTGCTGAGCGAGCCGTACGTCTGCCCCGGCAGCCGCTCCTCGCCCCGCGCCGGCACGGCACTGCCGTGCGCGTCGATCGCCAGGGCGCCGCCGAGGGTGAGGTCGCCGGGGGCGGGAGCCGCGGTGAGCCCGAGGCCGTGCCCCTCCAGGAAGGTCAGGAGGGACTCCATCGAGACGCCCGCACCGGCGCGCACTGCGCTCGCCCCGTCGAGGGACGTGTCGGTCAGATGGGCGGTCGTGTCGACCAGGAGCACCGGCGCGTCCGAGGAGGTGCCCTCGGTGATCGTCAGCGGTGACCAGCCGTGCGAGAACCCGCGGGCACGGACCCGCCAGCCGTTGCGCCAGGCCCAGTTGACGGCGGCGACCGCCTGCTCGCCGTCGATCGGTGCGCAGGCCCACAGGCCGACGGCGGTGATCTCGCCCACCCAGTTCCGGTAGGCCGAACGGTAGAGGGCGACGTCGTCCGGAAAGCCCGGCAACTCCTGGGCGGCGACGGCCGGGTCGGCCGGCACCAGGGTCAGGGCGGCGGCGCTGAGGAGGAAGCTTCTGCGGGTCCAGTGGTGAGTCACGGGGTCAAGCTAGGGACCTGCTTGACAGAGAGCGCTTGTCCGTCGAGCCCTTTCACTCTTGTGAGTGAATCATTCACAGGTGCCGCGTCGGAGGGGCCCGTTCCGCGCACAAGCGGGACGGATGACAGACTGACGCCATGGACGAGCGCACTTTCGGCAGGTTGGGTCAGCGGGCATCCGTCATCGGTCTCGGCACATGGCAGCTGGGCGCCGACTGGGGAGACGTCGACGACAAGGAAGCCCTTTCGGTACTGGAGGCCGCGGCCGAGTCCGGGGTCACCTTCTTCGACACCGCCGATGTCTACGGCGACGGCCGCAGCGAGCAGACCATCGCCACGTTCCTGCGCAGCCGCCCCGATCTGCATGTGTTCGTCGCGACGAAGATGGGCCGCCGCGTCGACCAGATCCCGGAGAACTACGTCCTCGACAACTTCCGCGCCTGGAACGACCGTTCCCGCCGCAACCTCGGTGTCGACCGCCTCGACCTGGTGCAGCTGCACTGCCCGCCCACGCCCGTCTACTCGAGCGACGAGGTCTACGACGCCCTCGACACCCTGGTCGCCGAGGAGCGCATCGCCGCGTACGGCGTCAGCGTGGAGACCTGCGAGGAGGCCCTCACCGCGATCGCCCGGCCCGGTGTGGCGAGCGTGCAGATCATCTTCAACGCCTTCCGCATGAAGCCGCTGCAGAAGGTGCTCCCCGCGGCCCAGGAGGCGGGTGTCGGCATCATCGCCCGGGTGCCGCTGGCCTCCGGGCTGCTGTCGGGCAAGTACACCAAGGACACCGTCTTCCCCGAGAACGACCACCGCACCTACAACCGGCACGGCGAGTCCTTCGACGTCGGCGAGACCTTCTCCGGCGTGGACTACACGACCGGTGTGGAGGCCGCCGCCGAGTTCTCCGCCCTCGCCCCCGAGGGGTACACCCCGGCCCAGCTGGCGCTGCGCTGGATCGTTCAGCAGCCCGGCGTCACCACCGTCATCCCGGGCGCCCGCAACCCGGAGCAGGCCCGCGCCAACGCGGCCGCCGCCACGCTGCCGGAGCTGTCCGACGAGACGCTCTCGGCCGTCCGGGACATCTACGAGCGGCGGATCAAGGACCAGGTCGAGAGCCGCTGGTAGTCCGTGCGGACGGCGAGCCCGGTTGTTTGAACGATCAGACACCGGGTTACCCGTCCCGCATGGTGCAGGCACCGGAGAGGCGTACCGGCCGTGACGAGACCGCCGACGAGCGAGCCGACCGTATGTGGGGCGAGCTCATGCAGGAGATCCGCGTCGCCCAGATGGGCGTACAGATCCTGTTCGGGTTTCTGCTGACCGTCGTCTTCACACCGAAGTACGCGAACCTCGGCGACACCGAGAAGACCATCTACATCGTCACGGTCGTCCTCGGCGCCACCGCCACCGGCGCCCTCATCGGCCCGGTGTCCCTGCACCGGCTGGTCTCCGGCCGGCGCATCAAGCCGCAGGCGGTGGAGTGGGCGTCCCGGCTCACCTTCATCGGGCTGCTGCTGCTCCTCGTCACGACCGCCTCCTCGCTCCTGCTGATCCTCCGGGTGGCCACCCACGACGCCTTCGTCCCGTGGCTGGTCACCGCGGTCGTGATGTGGTACCTGGTGTGCTGGTTCGTCGTGCCGCTGTGGATCCGGCGCCGCTACACGACGAAGTGACGTCCGCCCGGCACGAGTTCGCTCGCCCGCTACTCGGCCCGGTCCTGCGCGAAGAGCTCGGCGAGGAAGTCGTCGACACCCGTCTTCTCGCTGCCCGGCGGCACCAGTTCACGCGTTCTGCGCAGGAACGCGGTCACCGCCGGGGCCCACACGAAGACCACCGCGTGATGCCGACCGCCGTCGGGGAGGGCGTCGCCGAGGAACTCGACCCGCAACTCGTGTCCCATGCCCGTGGACACCGGACACATGCGTACGTCCCCCACCCCGACCGGGCCGAGCAGCCCCTCGCTGAGCATCTCCCGGTCGAGCCGCCAGCGGGCGAGCACCCGGCCGTCATGGCTGAACACCGCTGTCACGGCGAACGGGTCGGAGGCGTCGTAGGACAGGTGGGCGAGCACGGGGAATCGGTGCGTGACGCCCGCCTGGAGCTGCACGACCAGGGACTTGTGCACGAGGGGGTTCACCTGAGGGCCTCCGGGGAGAACGGACTTGGCTCCCTCTAGTACCCCCGTCACGCACAAGATGCTCACTCAGGCGAGTGATTCCCATGGGCCCCGCGCAATGCCGTGATGCACGCGCCGATGGCCTGCTGCAACTCCTCCAGCTGCTGGACCATGTCGTCCTCGTAGAAGTCCTGCGCGTCGTCGAAGGTCAGCTCCTCGAACACCTTCGTCGCCCTCTGCAGGCTGCTGTAGAACTTCGTCCGCCGTTCCTGGACCCGGAGTTCGGGGTCGGCCTCCACGGCCTCGACGACGAGGGTCTTCATGGTGTCGTAGGCCTCGGTGGCCCACTCGCCGGTGTCCTCGTCCTCCTCCAGTTCGTCGAGGAGCGACAGATGGCGTTCGGCCTCCTGACGGAGGTCGGCGGGAGCGTCGACGGTCTGGCCCGCGGGGGTCTTGATCTGGCCGGACTCGGCGATCTGGCGGACGTAGCCGATCCGGTCCGCGGCGCGGCTCTCGGTGGCGACGGCCTTCTTCAGGTCGTCGGTGCGCACGACGTCACGGGCCAGCTCGGACTGGAGCTCCGGGTCCTCGCGCACCCGGTCGAGGAGCGCCTGGCGGGCCGCCCGCGCGGTGGAGGGGTCGGCGAGGATCGCGGCGCGCAGCGCGGTCGGGTTCTCGGCGACCTCCAGCGCCTTCGTCGGCCGGATGCCCTCCGCCTCGGCGGCCTCGGCGATGGCGGTACCGCGCTCGGACGTGGCGCTGTTGCGGGAGACGTAGTAGCTGAGCCACACGTCGGCGTCCGGCAGCTCCACCTCCTGGCCCGGTGCGAGCGCCTCGAACTGCGGGACGATGCCGTCGTCGGCGGCCCGGTCCCACGCCTTGTAGTAGCGCATGACGCGATCGGCGGAGCAGTCGGCGAGTTCGGCGAACTCCTTCGCCGACACCTTCGGCGTCTCGTCCGCGCCCTGGCCGCCGGGCCGTACGCTGCGCGCCACCATCAGGCCGAAGGCCCATCCGCCGGTCCGCGCGTAGGCGCCGAACTCACGCGCGTCCCGCGCCACGAGGTCGGACAGGGGCGCGGGGGACGACTCGGGCGTCGGCTCGGGCGTCGTCTCGGACGGAGCGATCGCTAGGGTCACAGGTGTCTCTCCTGGGGAGGGGCTGGCAGGGCTGCACGCGTGCAGACCGGCAGCCTATATCGACCCATTGGCGATGCTTTGACAGGCCCTCTGTGTCTAGTGGTCGAGGGCGTCGTGGAGCGCCGGGAGCAGGGTCTTCTCCGCCCAGTCCAGATACGCCGGCTGCGACTCGCCGCCGATCTGCACCAGGGCGATCTCCGTGAACCCGGCGTCCGCGTAGGGGCGTACGGCCTCGACGAAGTCGTCCGGGTCGTCACCGCACGGGATGGACGCGGTGATGTCGTCCGGCGTCACGAACCGGGTCGCCGCCTCGAACGCGTCGGGGTGCGGCAGCTCGGAGTTGACCTTCCAGCCGCCGCCGAACCAGCGGAACTGGTCGTGCGCACGATGGACGGCGGCGTCCCGGTCGGGGTCGTGGCAGACCGGCAGCTGGCCCACGCGCGGCTTGCCCGCGCCACCGTGCCGGTCGAAGGAGTCGAGCAGGTCCGCCTTCGGCTCCGTCGCGATGACCAGGTCGGCGAGCCGGCCCGCGAGGGCGCACGACTGCTCGCCGGACACGGCGAGCCCGATCGGGACCGGTTGGTCCGGCAGATCCCACAACCGGGCCGACTCCACGTCGAAGTGGCCGCCGCGCCGGTTGACATGACCGCCCGCGAAGAGCGCCCGGATGATCTCCACCGCCTCCTCGAGCATCTCGTGCCGCACGTCCACGGACGGCCAACCGCCGCCCACCACATGCTCGTTGAGATTCTCCCCCGAGCCGAGCCCCAGCCGGAACCGGCCCTGCGACAGCAGCTGCATCGTCGCCGCCTTCTGGGCCACGACCGCCGGGTGGTAGCGGAACGTCGGACAGGTCACATAGGTCATCAGCGGAATGCGCGAGGTCGCCTGCGCGGCGGCGCCGAGCACACTCCACGCGTACGGCGAGTGCCCCTGCGAGCGCAGCCACGGAAAGTAATGGTCCGAGGTCACCGAGAAGTCGAAACCCGCCTCCTCGGCCCGCACCACATGGTCGACGAGCTCTCGCGGCCCGGCCTGCTCGGTCATCATCGTGTATCCGATTTGCACCATAAGCGGCGAGTCCCCTGGCTGGGCCGCGGAAAACAGCCGACGGGCATCTGGATCATGGAGGGGCGACCGGGGGAGGATGCCCGCATGAGCGCGCGCCCTCTGCCCACGAGCACCCCGTCCGCCGAGGGCGTCGACGCGTCCGGCGTCCACGCCTTCCTCGACGCCCTCGAAACCTCGCCGGACATCGAGCCGCACAGCCTGATGATCCTGCGGCACGGCAAGGTCGTGGCCTCCGGCTGGTGGGCGCCGTACACCGCCGACCGCCGCCATCTCCTCTACTCGCTCAGCAAGAGCTTCACCGCGACGGCCGCCGCCTTCGCCGTGGCCGAGGGACTGCTGCGGCTCGACGACCCGGTGATCTCGTACTTCCCGGAGTTCGACGCCGACATCACCGACCCGCGCAGCCGCGCGATGCTGGTCCGCCACATCACGACCATGGCCAGCGGCCACGCGGCCGAGACCCATGAGCGGGCGCTGGAGACGGACCGCGAGGAGCCGGTGCGCGGCTTCCTCCTGCTGCCGCCGGACGGCGACCCGGGCACGGTCTTCGCCTACAACCAGCCCACCACCTACACCCTCGCCGCGATCCTCCAGCGGGTGACCGGCCAGTCCCTGACCGACTATCTGCGCCCCCGCCTCCTCGACCCGATCGGCATCGGCGACGTGGCCTGGCTGACGGGCCGGACCGGGCGCCAGCTCGGCTACAGCGGGCTGCACGCCACCACCGACGCGATCGCCCGCCTCGGCCGGCTCTATCTCCAGGGCGGCATCTGGGAGGGCGAGCGGGTGCTGCCCGAGGGGTGGGTCGAGGAGGCGACCCGGTCCCACATGGCGAGCGGCGACGAGACCTGGTCGGCGGACTGGCGGCTCGGGTACGGCTACCAGTTCTGGATGTCCCGGTACGGCTACCGCGGGGACGGCGCCTACGGACAGTACTGCCTCGTGCTGCCCGAGCAGGACGCCGTGGTCGCGATCACCGGCGCCACCGATCAGATGCAGGCGGTGCTGGACCTCGTCTGGCGGCACCTGATCCCCGCGTTCGGCCGCACCACGCCACAGGCTGACGCCTCGCTGGCCGAGCGGACGGCCGGGCTCACCCTGCCGCCCGCCGCGGGCGAACCCGCCGCGCTGGAGACCGCGGTCGCGTTCACGCCGTACGACGGTGGCGGCGCCGAGCTTCCGAAGCTGACGGCGGTGGAGGTCGACGCGGCCGGGCGACGGGTCACTTTCGTCGAGGACGGGCACCGCCTGGAGCTGGGGTTCGGCGAGCCGGGGTGGACCGTCACCGAGGCGCCGGTACCGGCCGCGGTGAGCGGCGGCTGGACCGACGAGGACACCCTGGTGCTCGACGTGGCGCTGCTGGAGACACCGCACCACGTCGAGGTGACCTGCTCGCTCACGGACCGGACGTTCACCGCGAAGTGGCGCACGCGGCCCCTGCACAGCTCCCGGATCCTGGCGATGCGCGCACCCCGCGACTCAGGCTGACGGCACCTCGAAGGTTCGCAGGACCGTCTCCAGGGCCTCCTGGTCGGCGGCTTCGTCCCAGTCGGCCGCCGGGGTCGTCCAGCGCAGCGAGTAGCCACGCCCGTCACCGATCAGGAAGCCCCGGCCCAGGGTCCGCACACGGCTGCCGTCGACCGTGGAGAGCCACTCCATGTCGGCGGCCTCGCGCCCCTGGTACGTCGTCGCGCGGATGTCCCCGAGGCGCCGGTAGTCCCCGGACTGCTTCAGCCCCGGCTCGACGTCGTCCCGCCAGACCGCGACCGGATCGTCGCCCACCCGCGTGCTGTAGGTGACGGCGAGCGTGCGCGGGTCGCCCTCGGCGCCGAGCACGACCCGGTACGCCAGGTCGTCCTGCGTCCTCGTGCTCAGCACCTTCCAGCCCCGGGGCAGGGAGACGGAGAACCCCTGGGGCGCGGTGTAGTGCTGGAATGCCGGGGCCGAGGGGGACGGCGACGGGGCCGCGGTGGTCGGTGGAGGAGTGGGGGTGGGGGTCGGGGTCGGCGTGGGGGTCGGCTTCGGTGTGGGCTGTGCCGTCCGTCCGCCGGTGGCCGAGGCGGTCGGTCTGAGCGGCGGTGCGTCGGCCGCGGAGTCGTCGGAGTCCGTGGGCAGTTGGCCAGTCGCCGCGAGGACCGCGGCGGTGACGGTGACCACGGCCAGCGCGGTGCCCGCGGCCATCGTGCGCCGGCTGCGGCCCGGCCCTGCCGCGTACAGCCGGCGCAGCCGGGGCGCGGGGACCGCCGTCGGCGACGCTTCGGGATCCTCGGTCACGACCCGGGTCAGGGCCTCGCGGACCGTCTGCCGACCGAGCCGTTCCCGGGAGTTCTTGCGGAGCAGCCCCTGCACGGTCGGGGTGAGCGGCCCGGCCCGCACCGGGCTGCGCAGCGGCAACCGGTCCACGCCCTTCAGCGTCGTCTCCGGGCTGTCCCGGTCCCGGAACGGCGGCCGGCCCTCGACCATCGAGTAGAGCATCGCGCCCAGCGCCCACAGGTCCGCCGCCGGTCCGATCCGCTCGTCGCGGGCCTGCTCCGGGGAGGCGTACGACGGGGCGCTCACCCGGGGGGCCAGGGTCGCGCCGGCCAGCCCGAAGCCGGTCAGCACCACGGGGCCCCTGTCCCGCACGAACACCTGGCCCGGACTGAGCTCCCCGTGCGTGATGCCCTCGGCGTGCCCGGCCTCCAGCACGTCGAGCAGCTCCAGACCGATGCGGGCCGCCCGTACGTAGGTGAACGAGCCCTGCTGCTTGAGGAGTTCGCCCAGCGGGACGCCGTCGATCCACTCGGTGACGGTCCACAGGGTGCCGTACTCCTCGACGGCGTCGACGACGACGGCGACCCGGCCGGGGGCCAGCCGGCCCATGGTCTCGGACATCCGGACGACCCGGGCGACAGCCCGTCGCGCACTCTCGCCGTCCGGATCCGGCGGCAGACCGATCTGGGTGAGAAGGCAGGGGCCGCCGGCCTCGGTGTCCTCGCCGTGCCAGCAGACACGGTTGGTCTCGCGGTGGAGGACGTCGAGGAGCCGGTACCGTCCGGCGATCAGCTCTTGTGTGGAGACGTGCGCCTTGACCATGGTCATCCCTCGCTGAACCCCTGGCTCTCACCTTTCCCACAGGTACGGGGGGCGTGACCGGGTGTGTTCAGCCGAACGGCAACTGCTTTCCTGACACGTGGTCACCGGCCGGGAATTGACGAAAAGTCAGAGAACACCGAATCGTTCCGCCCACCTCATGACGTCTCCCGTCGTCGCGTTGCCACCGCACACCACCAGCCCCAACCGGGCACCCTCACCGACCCGTTCCAGCACCCGCCGGGCCGCGGGCAGCAGACAGCCGGCGGCGGGCTCGGCCCACACCTTGGCGTGGTCGGCGAGTTGCAGCGAGCCCCGCACGGCCTCCCGGTCGGTGACCACGAGCACCTCGTCGACCAGCGCCGCCACATGGTCATAGGTCAGCTGCGAGACCGCCGGCGCGCTGAGCGTGGAGACGATCGACGACAGGGCGACCGGCACCGGCCCGCCCGCCGCCAGCGCCTCGGACATGGCCGTCGCGCCCTCCGTCTCCACACCCCAGATCCGCACCCCCGGACGACGGACCCGCAGCGCCGCCGCGACCCCCGCGATCAGCCCGCCGCCCCCGATGCTGACGAGGACGTCCGTGAGCTCACCGGCGTCCTGCGCGAACTCCAGCCCCACGGTGCCCTGTCCGGCGATGACCAGCGGATCGTCGAAGGGGTGGACGAGCGTCAGTCCTTCGTCCCGCAGTCGCGTGACGAGGGAGAACGCGCCGTCCATGTCCTCGGTCAGCCGTACCACCGCCCCGGCCGCCTCGGCGATCTCCACGGCACGGGCCGGTGCCGAGCGCGGCATGACCACGGTGGCCTTCACCTGCAGGGCCGCGGCCGTCATCGCCAGCGCGATGCCGTGATTTCCGCCGCTGACCGCGACCACGCCGGCGGCCCGCTCGGCCTCGCTCAGCGAGAGGAGCTTCGAGGTCGCCCCGCGCGCCTTGAACGAGCCGGTGCGCTGAAGCAGTTCCAGCTTGGCGGTGACCGGAGCCCCGAGCAGCGCGGACAGTCCGGGACTCGGCACGGTGGGGGTACGGACGACATGTCCGGCGATCCGCTCGGCCGCGGCTTCGATGTCGGAGATCCCGATCAAGGCACTCACCCTTCCGGCACGGACGACCCACGCCGCTTCAGAATCACACAGGGCTCGGAGGGGGGCGCCTCAGAGGTCGCGTCGGACGAGGAAGTCCAGCAGGGCCCGTAGGTCGGTGACGGCGCTCGCTTCCAGGGGGACCTCGGCGAGCGCGGCCTCCGCGGCGGCCAGCTGCCGGCGGGCCTCGGTGAGCGCCGCGGACCGGCCGCCCGCCGCCTCGATCAGGGCGGCCGTCTCCTCGGGCCGGTCCCCGGATTCCAGGAGCCCCGCGAGGCCGGGGGTGTCGAGGGCCGCCAGCACCGGGAACGTCTTCTTGCGCTCCCGGAGATCGGCGTGGACGGGTTTCCCGGTGACGGCGGGATCGCCCCAGACGCCCAGCACGTCGTCCACGACCTGGAAGGCGACCCCGATGTGCCGACCGGCCCGGTCCAGCGCGTCGACCACAGCCGCCGGGGCACCGCCCAGCAGGGCACCCAGCGCGAGCGCACAGCCCAGCAGCGACCCCGTCTTGTGCTCGGCCATCGCCCGGTACTCGGCCGGGCCCACCCGCCCCGGCCCGGTCCAGGGGCGGGCGGCGAAGAGCAGGTCGTCGGCCTGTCCGCGCACCAGATCGCCGAGCGCCCGGCTCACCAGCCGCAGCGCGGCGGGCCCCTGGCCGGCGACCGCGAGGGTCTGGACGGCGAGCGCGAACAGCGCGTCCCCCGCGAGGACCGCGGGGCCCGTGCCGTAGGCCTGCCAGACGGTGGCGCGGCCCCGCCGGGCCGGGTCGCCGTCCATGATGTCGTCGTGCGTCAGCGAGAAGGTGTGCAGCAACTCCACCGCCACCGCGCCCGGCACCCCGGCCCGCGCGGACGCCCCCGCGGCCTGCGCACCGAGCACCGCCAGCGCCTGCCGCACGCCCTTGCCCCCGGACGCGACCGTCGGCGCACCGCCGACCTCGCACCAGCCGAAGGAATACGCGGCCATCTCACCGACCCACGGATGCAGCCGATCGACGGCGGCCCGCAGCGCGGGACGCACCAACACCCGGCAGCGGTCGAGGACGTGAGCGGCCTGGACGGGCTGCTTGAGGGCCGTCGTCACCGTGCGGCCCCCGGCTCCACGCCGAACTCCGCCTGGGCCCGCGCCACCATCTCCTGCGCGTGCCGGAGCCCGATGCGCCCCAACACCTCGTACAGATCGGCGAGTTCGACGGCCGTCTCGTCCCGGTCGCGGCCCAGCCGGGCCAGCGACTTGGCCAGGCCCAGCCGCGCCAGCGCCTCCCCGCGCGGCTCGCTCATCGCCCGGAACTCCGCGAGCGCCTCCTCGTACAGCTCCCGGGCCTCGGCCCAACGCCCGGCCCGGTAAAAGACGTTGCCACGCATCTTGTGGTTGTAGGCGAGGGCGCCGGACAGGCTCATGGCACGGCAGCCCGCCTCCGCCTCCGACAGCAGCGCCAGAGCGCGCTCCACGTCACCGTCACGCACCGAGACGATGTCGGCCAGTCCGCGCAGCGCCCAGGCGTGACCGCGCCGGTCATCGGCCCGCGCGGCTACCTCCGCGGCCTCCTCGAAGAGGGCGTACGCCGTGTCGTAGGCACCGGTGTTGCGGTGCATCTGGGCGATGCCCTCCAGCGCCCACACCGTGTGCCGCGCCTCCCCGCGCCGCCGGGCCTCGGCCAGCAACTGCTCGTGCAGCCGTCCGACGGCCTCGTAGTCGCCCTGGATCCGGCCGGTCTCCGCGAGCCCCGCCAGCGAGTAGCCCCGTACGACGACGTCCCCGCCGCGCTCGCCCAGTTCGGCCGCCAGGCCCAGCAGCCGCCGGGCGAGAGCGAGCGCCCCGCGCTGCCGGGCCAGGGTGCCGCCGCTCCACAGGGCCCAGGCCATCGCGCCCAGGTCGCCGGCCTCCCGGGCCGACCGGTAGCTCGCCTTCCACGCCCGGTCGGCCTCGCCGACGCGGCCGAGCCGGCGGTGCGCCTCGGCGACCGCAAGGCCGGAACGGGCCGCCTCCGCGTTCTTTCCCGCCTGCTCGGCGGCCCTCAACTGCTCGGTGCCGACGGCCAGTACCTCGGTCAGCGAGGAGTTCACGGACAGGGTGGTGAGCGCGCCCTGATACTCAGGGGCGAATGCCTTGCCGAACATGGATGCCTTTCGAAGGGCATATACGCACTGTGTATACATGTTGCGTATACACAGTGCGTATAGTGCGCCGAAAACCCGCCCTGACCCGTTGCGGGCCAGGGCGTGTCACCTGTTGCCGATCAAGACGTGGAGGGGCGGGTCGGGGTTGCTCGTGAGGCGCAGATCACCTTCCTCGGGGATCCTTCCCCGCGGTCAGTGCTGCTGCGGCTTGTGCGGGGTCGCCTCGCTCGGTCGTACGACGACGTATCCCTCGCCCTCCAGCATCAGTTGGACCGCCTCACCCGAACCGCCGCGCAGCATCGAACCGATGGACTGCGAGCGGTGCAGCGAGGTCCGCAGGCCGGCGGTCCAGCCGACGATCGCGTCCGTGTCGACGTACACCGGGAACTGCGCCGAGACCGGGATGACGAGCGGATTGCCCTCACAGACCAGGCCGAGGCGTCCCTGCCCGGAGAAGACACTGTTGAACAGGCCCCCGCCACTGATGCCCGAACCCTTCACGGTCGCGATGCGGTACGCCAACGAGGCGTCGAAACACAGGACGTTGCGGCCGTTGACCGTGAACTCGTCGCCCGGGTCGACATCGACGACGAAGCAGTTCTGCGCCTCCTGCGCGAACCACGCCTCGCCCTGTCCGCGGACCGCCATCAGGGGCAGGCCCTCGCCGGTGACCGCGCGTTTCAGCATGCCGCCCACGCCCTGGCCCTTGCGCTCGAACTGGAGGTTGCCGCGGTAGGCGATCATCGATCCCTGGCGGGCGAGCATCTCGCCGTTCACCGCGTACCTGATGCACTTGGCGTTCTCGACGGTCATGCCCGGCGCCGTGGCCGGCTGGACCATGTGCTCACTGGAAAACAGGTCACCCTTCATGAGGGCATGGTGTCCCGGAGGGTTTCGTTCCGTCACGGGGTCAGGCGCCGAGGAGCTGGGTCCAGTACGTCCCCGCCGCACCACCGCCCGCGAAGCCGATCCCTATGTGGGTGAAGTCGGGGGTGAGGATGTTGGCGCGGTGGCCCGGGCTGTTCATCCAGCCCTCGACGACCTCGGCGGGGGAGCGCTGACCGCAGGCTATGTTCTCGCCGATCGAGCGCCGCGTGGCTCCCGCTGCGGCGGCCCGGTCCCAGGGCCGGCTCCCGTCGGGCGCGGTGTGGGCGTAGAAGGCGCGGGCGATCATGTCGGCGCTGTGTGCCTGCGCGGCGGTGGTGAGACGGGGGTCGACGGCCAGGGGCGGCAGCCCCTGCCGGGTGCGCTCGCGGTTGGTGAGGTCGACGACCTCGGACGCGGTGCGGGCGAGCTCGGCGGGGGTGAGGGGGCGGGCCCACAGGGCGGTCCAGTAGGTGTCGCCGGAGCGGCTGTCGGCGACGTACGCGAGGCCCGCGTGCGTGAACGCCGGGTCGTGCAGGGTCTGTCGGGACTGTGCGGTGCGCAGGCAGTGGTCGATGAACTCGGCCGGGGTGCGGGGGCCGGAGACGAGGTGTTCGCCGACGGTGACGTAGCTGTATCCGGTGGCGGTCAGGCGCTGGTAGACGGAGACGCCGTCGGGGCCCTCGACGCCGAGGCGGCCCGACGCGGCCATGGCGGCGGCATGGGCGCGGGCCGCGGAGGAGAGTCGGGCGTCCGGGGCGACGAGCGGTGAACCGGCTGCGGCGCGGGCGGAGTTGACCAGACGGAGGAAGCCGTCGGGGTCGGGAGGCGAGGAGGGGGTGAGCGGTGGTGCGGGTGCTCTGGAGCTCAGGGGCCGCGGTGGGGGCGCCGGTGCGTCGTCGGTGACCTCCACGCCGAAGTCCCGAGCCAGTCCCGCCAGTCCGTCGGCGTACCCCTGGCCGAGGGCGCGGAGCTTCCAGCCGGTGCCGCGTCGGTAGACCTCGGCGAGGAGCAGGACGGTCTCCTGCCGTGGGCGTGGTGGGGCGAACCGGGCCAGGAGACGCCCACCGGGGCCCGTGACGTCCAGCACGGGTGCGGGCAGCAGGCCCAGGGGAGTGCCGGGGTCGGCCGGACTGGCGACGACCGTGACCCTGGAGGCACCGGCGCGCAGTCGGGCCGGGTCGAGGGTCAGGGTGTCGCCGGTCAGCCGGGCACCGGGGGCGGCGGGTTGGTTGTAGAAGACGAAGTCGGTGTCGCCGCGGACCCTTCCGTCGTCGTCCGTGATCAGCGCGGACACGTCGAACGGGCCGGGGACCCGGACGGTCACGATGCCGCTCGGCAGGGGCAGATTGCCCCCGGGAACCAACTCGGTCATCGGGCCGTCCTGCTGGTGTCGTGGCGCGGAACCCCGGGAGGGGGTGTCCGGACAACGTCCGCCCCCCGGCCCCGGGTTCCCGCCGCCTCAGTCCCTCGGCACGCCGGGCGCGATGTCCTCGTACCGCTCCACCCCGGCCGCCGAGCCGCGCGACGTCTTCGCCCGCTTCCCGCAGAACGCCGACTCCAGCGTGCCGAACATGGTGTTGAGGACCGTCCCGTTGTTGGAGGTGTTGACGGCCGCGCTCAGGCTGCGCCTGCCGTCCTTCGAGGTGAACGCGTACGTGTAGTAGCCCTGGACGGCGCCCGTGTGGCCGTACACCGAGACCCCGCAGGACAGGGTCCGGCGGCGCAGTCCGAGGCCGTACGACGTGTTGCTGTTGACCGTCCACCAGCGCCGCATCTGGTCCAGGCTCGCGGCGGAGGTGAGCTTGCCCCGCAGCAGTGCCGACAGGAACGTGTTGAGGTCCCCGGCGGTGGAGATGACCGAGCCCGCGCTCTGTGCCCAGGACGTGGTCTGCCGGGTGGCGTCGACGAGGGCCGCGCCCGGCGTGTCCGGGGTCAGGTAGCCGCGGGCGTGGCGGCCGGGGAGCTTCGTGTTCGGGTGGACGTAGAAGGTGTCGCGCAGTTTCAGGGGCTCGAAGACGCGGCTCCGGTACTCGGTCTGCACGGGGTGGCCGGTCAGCTTCTCGATGAGCATCCCGGCGACGACGAAGTTGGTGTTGGAGTACGAGTAGGCGGCGCCGGGGCCGTTGGTGCGGGCGTGCCGCAGGGAGCGCTCGACCAGCTCGCGGTAGGTGAAGACCTTGGTGCGGACGGCCTCGAAGCCCGGGACCGTGCGCGCGAACATGTCGTTCGTGTAGTCGTACAGGCCGCTGCGATGGCTCAGGACGTGCCGCACGGTGATGCGGTCGTCGGGCAGCAGTCCCGGCAGATAGTGGTTGACGGACGTGTCCAGCCGGAGCTTCTTCTCGTCGACCAGTTGCAGCAGCACCACGGCGGAGAAGGTCTTGGTGACGGAGCCGATGCGGAACCGGTCGAGCGTGCTGATGGTGCGTCCGGTTCCGCGGTCGGCGACTCCGGTGACGGCCCGGTGGACCGCGCCGCGGTCGTCGATGCGGGCCAGCGCGCCGGGCGCGCCCTGCCGCACGGCCGTGCGCAGCACCGCGCGGACACCTTCGAGGTCCGGCTGCGCCAGGGCCGTGGCACCGGCCCGGGCGGGGGCACTGTCCGCCGTGGCGTGCGCCGGGACCGCCAGCAGGGACAGCAGGACCGTCCCCGACACCGTTGCCGTGCGCAGTGTTTGTGATGACATCCGACTGTTTCTCCCGTTTCTGGCGGTGAGTCCTCGATGCGAGATCGGTCACACGGACGCCGGGCAACCTTCTCGCAGCCCGTCACATCTCCACAGCCGACGCACAGTTGGTCAGCCGCTGATCACTGGGCGGTGCGGATTTGCAAAGTATTGCCCTGAAAAGCCAGAAAACCGATGATTTAGGCTTTACGTGGACATGACTCATCCGTAAGGGTTGCGAACCGGGGCCCGACCAGCCCCCATGGCGCCCAACCGCGCCATGTCCCAGGGCGGTTGGTGATCCCGGCCGCCTTCGCACGAAGGAACCCTCAACAGTGCGTAGACCCCACATACGCAGCCTGGCTGTCGCCGTCACCGTGGCGACGGCCGCCACGGGGCTCGCGGGCACGGCCATCGCCGACCCGTCCACGGGGAAGCCCGACCAGGCTGCGGCCGTCACCGCCACGACCGTCGTCGACGCGGCCCGCGCCGCCGCGTTCGCCCACGCCACCGCCACCGGTGTGGCCCAGGGCGACGAACTCCACGCCCAGGACGTGCTGATCGACCCGGAGGGGGCCCGGCACGTCCGGTTCGTCCGGACGCACCAGGGCATGCCCGTCCTCGGCGGCGATCTCGTCGTCCACCTCACCGAGCGGCTGACCTACACGGGTGTCACCCGGGCGGCCGACCACCAGGTCGAGCCCAAGGCCGCGCGCGCCCGGCTCACCGCCGGCCAGGCCGAGGAGAAGGCCGCCGCCGTCGCGAAGGGCGCCGCGGAACCGGCCGAACTCGTCGTCGACGCCCGAGACGGCGCCTCGGCCCTCGCCTACCAGGTGCGGGTGACCGCCAGCGCCACCACCGAGGCCGGCGGCTCCCGCACGGTCGTCGTCGACGCCCTCACCGGCAAGGTGCGCAGCAACACGCCCGACAGCGACGAGTTCCTGTCGCCCAAGCTCGTCGAGGCCCTGCGGGAGCGCGGCGAGACGCTCGACCCGGCCACCGGCACCGCCCCGCAGGCCTCCGCGCTCGCGGCGACGGCGTCCGGTACCGGGAACTCGCTGTTCGCCGGCAAGGTCACGCTCACCACCACCAAGACGGGCACGCGCAGCTACCTCCTGAAGGACCCCAGCCGCTGGGGCACCGAGACCCGCGACGCCAAGGGCCAGGAGCTGGAGATCTTCACCCGCGGCAAGAAGTTCACCTCCACCACCAACAAGTGGGGCAACGGCACCGTTTCCAGCCGGGCCAGCGCCGCCGTCGACGCCCAGTACGGCATCACCAAGACCCTGGATTTCTACAAGAAGACCTTCGGTCGCAAGGGCATCGCCAACAACTCCAAGGGTGCCAAGGCGATGGTCCACTTCGGCAACAGGGTGGCCAACGCGTTCTGGGACCCGACCTGCGGCTGCATGCTGTACGGCGACGGCGACGGCGACATGTTCAAGAAGCCGCTCGTCGTCCTCGACGTCACCGGCCACGAGCTCACCCACGGCGTCGTGGACGCCACCGCCCGCCTGGAGCCCACCCGGGTGGACGCGGACGGCAACCAGTACGGCGAGGCAGGGTCTCTCAACGAGTCCCTGGCGGACGTCTTCGGCTCGAACGTCGAGTTCAGCGCCAACAACCCGAAGAACCCGCCGAACTACCTCCTCGGTGAGAAGCTCGGCCTGGACCAGAAGTTCCTGCGCCGCCTCGACAAGCCGTCCCTCGACGAGCTCGAAGGCGCCATCGACTACTGGTCACCGGCCGTCTACGACGCCGAGGTGCACGCCGGCTCCGGCGTCTCCTCGCACGCGTACTACCTCCTCGCCGAGGGCAGCGGCCGCAAGACGATCGGCAGTGTCACCTATGACTCGCCGACCATCGACGGCCTGCCGGTGAAGGGCATCGGCCGCACCAAGGCCACGGCGATCTACTACCGCGCCCTGACCCGCTACATGGTCTCCACCACCGACTTCCACGACGCCCGCGTGGCGACGCTGAAGGCGGCGAAGGACCTCTACGGCGCGGGCAGCACGGAGTACAAGGCGGTGGACCGCTCCTGGGCCGCCGTGAACGTGACCGCGGCCAACACGCCCGCGGCCCGGCACTGATCCACCGGCCCGACCGCCGGAAGCCTCGCATCCGGCGGCCGGGCCGCCCGGCACAGCGTCGACAGAGCCGACGCACAGTCAATTCTGTTTCTTTTATTGACGACGGAAAAGAACCCTCATAGGTTTCCGGCCATGCGCCCGACCCCTGGAGCCGAGACGTTCCCCGTCAACACCCCCGCCACCTCCCAGGTGTTCACCGCCGTCCTGACCCAAGGCCCCCTGGCCCGGCTGGAGGTGGCCCGGCGGGTCGGGCTCTCACCGGCCGCCGTCACCAAGGCGGTCCGACCGCTGATCGAGGCCGGGTACCTGGTGGAGGACGCGGACGCGGAGGCCCGGCCCGCGCTCGGGCGCCCCGCCAACCTGGTCCGGGTCGACGGCGGCCGGGCGCTGTTCATCGGCGTCAAGGTCACCGGCGACGAGATCATCGGCGTTCTCAGCGACCTGTGCTGCCGCATCCGCCACGCCCGGCACATATCCCTGCCCGACCGCGCCCCCAAGGCGGTCCTGGCGTCCATCGCCGAGCTGACGCAGGACCTCCTCGCCGAGGCGGAGGGCCTCCGGGCGCCCGTCCTGGGCCTCGGCGTCGCCGTCTCCGGAGACGTCGACCGCGGCGAAGGGACCGTCCGCTACTCGCCGTTCCTCGACTGGCGTGACGTACCGCTCGCCGAACTCGCCGCCATGACCACCGGGTTGCCGGTCACCGTCGACAACGACGTGCGGGCCCTGACCGTCGCCGAGCAGTGGTTCGGCGCCGGCGCCGGACTGTCCGACTTCGCCGTGGTGACCGTCGGCGCCGGCATCGGCTGCGGTCTCGTCGTGCACGGCCGGGTGGTCGCCGGGGCGCACGGTGTCGCCGGGGAGATCGGCCATGTCACCGTCGACCCGGCCGGTCCGCCCTGCCACTGCGGCAACCGCGGCTGCGTGGAGGCGATCGCGGGAGAAGCCGCCATCGTCCGGCAGATCCGGGAGGCCACCGGCGTCGAACTCGCCGACGCCGCCGAGGCCCTGGCCATGGCCCACCGGGGGGTCCCCGGGGCGCGGGAGGTGTACGCACGCGCCGGCGAGGCGATCGGCCGGGGCATCGCCACCGTCGCCAACCTCCTCGGCCCCGAGCGCGTGATCATCTCCGGTGAGGGCCTGACCGCCTACGACCTGTTCGCCGAGCAGATCCGTGACGCCTTCGTCGCGGCCGCCTTCGGCTCCGCCGCCCAATGCGACGTCCGTACCCGCCCGTTGCCCTTCGAGGAGTGGGCGCGCGGGGCCGCCGCCACCGCCATCCAGTCCTTCATCCGAGCCGACAGCTGAATCGAGCCGACCCCAGGAGGTACGACCCATGCGGTCATCCTCGTACTTCGCCCTGCCCGCGCGAGCCCTGCTGGTGCTCGCCCTGACCGCGGTCGCCGTCCCCACGGCCCACGCCGCCGACACCACCCCGCCCGCTCCCGCAGCGGACGCCTCCGCGCCCACCCTCGCCGCCAAGCCGTACATGGGCTGGTCCAGTTGGAGCATGCAGTCCTCCAAGTACCCCGGCCTCAACCCGGACGGCGACTACAGCTATCTCACCGAGGCCAACGTCCTGAAGCAGGCCGGCGCCCTGGCCACCAGGCTGAAGAAGTACGGCTACGACCACGTCAACATCGACGCCGGCTGGTGGATGGACAAGAACTGGAAGTCCGGGTTCGACGAGTACGGCCGCCAGAAGCCCGACCCCGGCCGCTTCCCGCGCGGCATGAAGGCCGTCGCCGACGACCTCCACGCCAAGGGCCTCAAGGCCGGCATCTATCTCCCGGCGGGCCTGGAGAAGGGCGCGTACGGCGGTGGCGGGACGCCGATCCACAACGCGGACGGCTGCACCACCGCCGACATCGTCTACGACGACCTGCGCACCACCAACGGCTGGGACAGCTCCTACAAACTCGACTTCGCCAAGCCCTGCACCGCGAAGTACATAGATTCCCAGGCGCAGTTGATCGCCGACTGGGGTTACGACTTCCTGAAGCTCGACGGCGTCGGCCCCGGGTCCGGCAAGAGCGGCGACCAGTACGACAACGTTGCCGACGTCGCCGCCTGGAACAGGGCGATCGCCGCCACCGGCCGCCCGATCCACCTCGAACTGTCCTGGTCCCTGGACATCGGCCACGCCGGCGACTGGAAGAAGTACTCACAGGGCTGGCGCGTCGACACCGACGTCGAGTGCTACTGCAACACCCTCGTCAGCTGGGAGAACTCCGTCGACGACCGCTGGGACGACACCCCGGCCTGGACCCGGCACGCCGGGCCCGGCGGCTGGAACGACCTCGACTCCCTCGACGTCGGCAACGGCGAGATGGACGGCCTGACCAAGGCCGAGCGCCAGAGCTACGCCACCCTGTGGGCCATCGCCAAGTCCCCGCTCTACACCGGCGACGACCTCACCCGCCTAGACTCCTACGGCCTCTCCCTGCTGACCAACCGCGAGGTCATCGCCGTCGACCAGGGCACCGACCCGCCCGCCCACCCGGTCACCCCGTCCGACCCGCAGCAGGTGTGGGCCGCGAAGAACACCGACGGCACCTACACCGTCGCCCTGTTCAACCTCGCCGACAAACCGGCCTCCGTGAGCGCCGACTGGTCCACCCTGGGCTTCCAGGGCAAGGCGGCCGTCCGTGACCTGTGGAACCACGAGAACCTCGGCACCCACAAGAACGGGATCACCGAGGCCCTGCCCGCCCACGGCTCCCGCCTGTTCACCGTCACCCCGCGCGGCACGACGCTGCGGTGGACCGGCATCGAGGCCGAGTCCCCGTCCAACACCCTCGCCGGCAACGCCTCCGTCGCCGACTGCTCCGCCTGCTCCGACGGCAAGAAGGTCGGCAACCTCTACCTCGGAGGCAAGCTGACCGTCGACAACGTCGTGGTCGCCGAGCCCGGCACCTACCAGATCAAGGTCGCCTACGTCAGCGGTGACGCCCGCTCCGTGAACGTCTCCGCCAACGGCGGCGCGGGCACCGGCCACAAGTTCCCCTCCACCGGCGACTGGGGCACGGTCTCCAGCGTCCACGTGCCCGTGACCCTCAAGGCCGGCACCAACACCATCACCTTCGACAGCGGCACCGGCTACGCGCCGGACATCGACCGGATCGACGTCCCCCAGTCCTGACCCCCCACCAGGAGCCGCCATGACCACCGAACCCTCCAGACGCGGCCTGCTCGCCCTCGCCGCGACGACCGGCGCCCTCGCCGCGCTGCCGACCTACACCGCCACCGCCGCCCCGGACCGGCCCACCGCCGACTCACCGTCGTACGAGGGCGATTCCCGCACCACGCTCTGGTGGCGGGCCCCCGCCGACGAACACTCGATGATCGAACAGGGCCTGCCCGTCGGCAACGGCCGGCTCGGCGCCCTCGCGAGCAACGACCCCGGCCGTGAACTCCTTCTCGTCACCGACGCCACGATGTGGACCGGTGGCCTCAACGACACCCTCGACACCGACGGCCAATTCCCCTACGGGCGCGCCGACTTCGGTTCGTTCACCCTGCTCGCCCGACTGGCCGTGAACATCCCCGACCACGACCTGTCCGCCGTCAACGGCTACCGCCGCACCCTCGACCTCGCCCGAGGCGTGGTCACCACGTCGTACGTCCGCTCCGGTGTCACCTACCGCCGGGAGATCTTCGCCAGCCACCCCGACGACGTCATCGTCCTGCACTTCACCCAGAGCGGCGGCGGCCGCTACACCGGCTCGGTGACCCTGGAGGGCACGCACGGCGAGGGCGCGACGGGCGTCTCCTTCGGGGCGGCCCTGCCCAACGGGCTGCGCTACGGCGCCGCGGTCGAGGCGTACGGCAGCGGCGGCCGGGTCGCCGTCCACGGCACCCGCGTCGAATTCTCCGGCTGCCGCGAGCTCACCGTGGTAGTCAGCGGCGGCACCGACTACGCGCCGGACCCGAACGCGCACTACCGCGACCCCTCCCTCGACCCCGAGAAGCTGGCCCGCACCAAGGTCCACGACGCCGCCGCGCACCCCGCCGACACCCTGCTGCGCACCCATGTCGCCGACCACCGCGCCCTGTTCGGACAACTCGACCTCGCCCTCGGCACGTCCACGCCCGCACAGCGAGCGCTGGACACCTGGGAGCGGCTGAAGGCCCGCGCCCGCGACGGAGTACCCGACCCCGAACTGGAGGCCCAGTACCTTCAGTTCGGCCGGTATCTGATGATCGCCGGATCACGGGACAGCCTCCCGCTGAACCTCCAGGGCCTGTGGCTGGACGGCAACGACCCGGACTGGATGGGCGACTACCACACCGACATCAACCTCCAGATGAACTACTGGACGGCCGACCGGGCGGGCCTCGCGCAGTCCTTCGACGCGTTCACCGACTACTGCCTCGCCCAGCTCCCGTCCTGGACGGACCTGACCCACCGCCTCTTCAACGACCCGCGCAACCGCTACCGCAACTCCACCGGAAAGAACGCCGGCTGGACCGTCGCCATCTCCACCAACCCGTACGGCGGAGGCGGCTGGTGGTGGCACCCGGCGGGCAACGCCTGGCTGTGCAACTCCCTCTGGGAGCACTACGAGTTCACCGGCTCCCGCACTCATCTGGAGAAGATCTACCCCCTGCTCAAAGGCGCCTGCGAGTTCTGGGAGGCCCGGCTGCTCACCCTCACCCTGCCGGGCACCTCACGGGAAGTGCTCGTCGCCGACAGCGACTGGTCGCCCGAACACGGGCCGCTCGACGCCAAGGGCATCACCTACGCCCAGGAGCTGGTGTGGGCCCTCTTCGGCAACTACTGCACGGCGGCGGCCGAGCTCAAGCGGGACAGCGGCTTCGCCGACACCGTCGCAGGTCTGCGCAAGCGCCTCCATCTGCCGCAGGTCAGCCCGAAGACGGGGTGGCTGGAGGAATGGATGTCCCCCGACAACCTCGGGGAGACCACCCACCGGCACCTGTCCCCACTCGTCGGCCTCTTCCCCGGCGACCGCATCCGCCCCGACTCCCCGCCCGACCTCGTGGCGGGCGCGACCGCCCTGCTCACCGCCCGGGGCATGGAGAGCTTCGGCTGGGCGAACGCCTGGCGCGCCCTGTGCTGGGCCCGCCTCAAGAACGCGGAGAACGCCTACCAGCTGGTCGTCAACAACCTCCGCCCCTCCACCGACGGCAGCAACGGCACCGCGTTCAACCTCTTCGACATCTACGAGGTGGAACGCGGCCGGGGCATCTTCCAGATCGACGCCAACTTCGGTACTCCGGCCGCGGTGATCGAGATGCTCGTCTACTCCCGCCCGGGTCACATCGAACTGCTCCCGGCACTTCCGGCGGCCTGGGCCGCATCGGGAGCCATCAGCGGGGTAGGGGCGCGGGGTGGTTTCGTCGTCGATCTGCGGTGGAGGGACGGGATACCGATCGAGGCACGCATACGGAGCGTCCACGGCCGTACCACGACCGTCGAGTACGGGGGATCGAGGCGCACGGTGACGCTGCGACCAGGCGCGTCGGTCACGCTGAAGGACTTCGACCGATGATCCGGGCCCGCCGCCTGCTGGCCGCAGGCCTGACCGTCGCGGCCCTGCAGATCGCCCCCGCCTCGGCCGCCGACGGTCCGCCCTACGGCGTCGTCACCTGGGGTGCGAGCGCCGACCGCATGGGTGACGGAGTCGCCGACCGGGGCTACCGCATGGTCGTGCACACCAGCGTCGCCGGTCGGGACCTGCGCATCCGGCTCTCCAACGCCTTCGGCGACCGACCGGTGACCTTCGACAGCGTCTACGCCGGGATCCAGCAGGAGGGACCCGAGCTGGTCCGTGGCAGCAACCGGCGGCTCGCCTTCGGCGGTGCGGACTCCGTCACCGTCCCGGCCGGGGCCACCGTCTACAGCGATCCGCTGCCCGGGAAGCTGCCCGCCGGAACCGACCTGGTCGTCAGCGTCCACAGCCCGGACGCGGCAGGCCCGGTCACCGGGCACTGGATGGCCATGCAGACGTCGTACCTCACCGAGGGCGACCACACCGCCGAGGAGAGCGGCGCCCGGTGGGCCTCGCCGATCGGCTCCTGGTTCTACCTCGACTCGGTCTCCGTGCGGGCCGCCCCGGACACCGGTGCGGTCGTCGCGCTCGGCGACTCCATCACCGACGGCTGGCAGTCGACGACCGATCTGAACCGCCGCTGGCCCGACTATCTGGCCCGGCGGCTCCAGAAGACACGGACCACTGTCAAGGGCGTGGCCAACGAGGGCATCTCCGGGAACAGGGTGCTCACGGACGGCCCCGGCCAGAGCGCCCTGAACCGACTGGACCGGGACGTCCTCTCCCAGCCGGGTGTGCGCACGGTGTTCCTCCTGGAGGGCGTCAACGACATC
The DNA here is from genome assembly GCF_044593635.1 of Streptomyces sp. NPDC051913. Lineage (NCBI taxonomy): Bacteria > Bacillati > Actinomycetota > Actinomycetes > Kitasatosporales > Streptomycetaceae > Streptomyces > Streptomyces sp. NPDC051913. The sequence continues at coordinate 571,385 of NZ_JBIUCI010000004.1, forward strand.
AAATCCCATACAGGTGTCACCGCCCAGGACATGATCGACGGCTACCGGGAGATCGCCGACCGGGTGCACGCGGCCGGCAAGTGCCTCGTCGTCTCCACCGTCGGCCCCTTCAAGGGCTGGTCGGAGTGGGACCCCGCCGCCGAGACCGTACGGCAGGAGGTGAACCGGTTCATCAGGGACAGCGGGGAGTTCGACGCGGTCACCGACTTCGACCGCATCCTGCGCAGCCCCTACGACCCCGAACGGATGCTGCCCTTCTTCGACGGCGGCGACCACATCCACCCGAACGACAAGGGCATGCAGGCGATGGCGGACGCCGTCGACCTCGACAGCCTGAAGTGCGCGGGGGACTGACGGGCCGTCACCGCGGCGCGATCAGGCCCTCGCGGTAGGCGACGGCCACCGCCTCGGTACGGCTCGCGGCCCCCAGCTTCGCCAGGATGTTGGAGACATGGACGCTGGCCGTCTTGCCGCTGATGAACAGCTCCTCGCCGATCTGCCGGTTGCTGCGGCCGAGGGCGAGGAGCCGCAGCACGTCCTGCTCACGGGCGGTCAGCGGCGAGAGCCCGGACGCGGCCTTCGGCGCCGCGGACAACCGCCCCCGGCGCATCAGCGCGTCCGTCTGCTCCAGCAGCAGCGTGGCCCCCAGTCGTACGGCGGCCTCCCGCGCCGCAGCGGCCTCCGCCGCCGCCTCCTCGCGCCGATCCGCCGCCAACAGGGCCTCGGCGTACCGCAGTCGACAGCGGGCGTGCTCATAGGCGTCACCGAAGTCGAACGCGGCGACGGCCTTCTCCCAGGCCGCCACGTCCGGACCGGACACCGCCCGCACCCACTCCGCCTCGGCGCGTGCCAGCCACGCCTGCCCCTCCGGCCCCTGGGGATTGCCGTCGTCACCGCGCGCGGCCGTGTGCCGGGCCAGCTCCAGCAGTTCGTCCGCCGGGGCCGCCCAGCGTCCCGCACCCGCCTGGTCTCCGGACAACCGCAACCCGGCGGTCGTGTCGGCGACCGCGGACAGCGCGAGCGCGGCCAGCCGGACCGCGACATCGGGACGGGTGCCCGCGTCGTCGGTGAGGGCCTTCACGGACGAACGCACCTGCTCCACCGCCGCCTCGGCGTCCCCGCGCAGGGACGCCGCCTCGGTCAGCGCGATGGCCGCGACGAGGCTGGCCATCCAGTCGAAGTGGCCCCGGAGCAGGGCACGAGCCCGGTCGGCGGCCGTGAAGTCGCCGCGGGCCAGGGCGACATAGAGCGCGGGCCCGGCCGCGTACCCGTCTATCGCGGGCAGCATCCCGGCCCCGCCGGCCGCCTTCAGCGCCTCGTCCCAGCGGCCCAGCGTGTACAGCACCAGAAGCTGGAGATGGCGCATCGCCTGCGGGTACAGCGAGGACAGGAGTCCGGCACGCCGCGCCCGGTCGATGCCCTCGGTCAGATGGGGCAGCGCCTCCTCGAGATCGCCGGACTCGTAACTGCCGATGGCGAGGTTGAACAACGCCCGCAGTTCCACCGGTGCGTTGCCCGAGCGGTGCGCCAACTCCCGGGCCTGCCCCAGTCGTTCCCGCCCCTCCGGGGTGCGTCGGCCGGCGCCTTCGAGGCCGGCGAGGGAGATGAGCAGGTCGGCCCGCGCGTCCGTGGCCCCGAGCTGCTCGGCGACCCGCAGCGCCTCGTGCGCGATCCGCAACGCCGTCTCGTTCTCGCCGACATGGCGGGCCGCCATCACATGGGTGGCCGCCGCCCACACCCACGTCCGCGACGGCGGATCGGCCGGGATCAGGGCGAGCGCCTCGCTGCTGTACGCGAACGCCGCGGTCAGACTGTCGACGCTGATCAGGTTCCCGGCCAGGGTGTAGCGGACCCGGGCTGCGAGTTCGGAGTCGGCGTCCTGGTCGATGCCGGCGAGCGCGGAGCGGGTGAGGGAGACCGCGCGATGCGACTCCCCGGCGTGCGCCGCAGCGGCCGACGCGCGCAGGGTGAGCGTGACCCGGTCCTCGGAGGGGCGCGCCGACGCGTCCACCGCCGACCACAGGTCCAGGGCCGCCTCCAGATGCCGTAGCTCCTCGGCCGGCGCCCCGACCCGCTGGGCGTGATCGGCGGCCTCCAGCGACGCGGCCAGGGCCTCGGCGAGATCATGGCTCTCGCGGTAGTGGTGGGCGCGCTCCGCGGCGGACTCCGCGCGACGGCCGCGCGCGGAGAGCAGTCGGGCGAACGCGCCGTGCAGCCGGGCCCGTTCGCCCGGCAGCAGATCGGCGTAGACGGCCTCACGGGCGAGCGCGTGCCGGAAGGAGTAGGTGTCCCCGTCGCCCGGCACGAGGAGCTGCCGTCCGGCGGCCTCGCGCAGCGCCGACTCCAGCTCGTCCTCCGGAAGTCCTACGGCCTCCCGCAGCAGGTCGTGCTCGACCCGCCGCCCGGCCACGGCGGCCGTGCGCAGCACCAGCTGGGCGGTGTCCGACAACTGCTCGAAGCGGATGAGGAGTACGTCGGCCAGCCCGCTCGGCACCCCGCCGACCTCGGTGTCGGTCGCGGCGACCAGCTCCTCGGCGTAGAAGGCGTTGCCCTCGGCCCGTTCCACGATCCGCCGGACCGTGGCGTCCGGCAACGGCCGCTCCCGCAGCGCCTGCACGAGCCGCGTCACCTCCGCGTCGCCCAGCGGCCGCAGTTCGAGGCGCTCCACGGCGGGCAGCCGCACCAACTCGGCCAGCAGCGGCCGCAGCGGATGACGCCGGTGCAGATCGTCGGCGCGGTACGACGCGAACACCGCGAGTCGATGCGTGGGCGCCCCGCCGGCCGGGCGCTGCAGAATGCCCCGGCTGAGCAGGAAGCGCAGCAGGTCCCGCGAGGACTGGTCGGCCCAGTGCAGATCCTCCAGCACGATCAACACGGGGGCCACGTCCGCGAGATCGGCCAGGAGCCCCGCGATGCCCTCGAACAGCTGGAGCCGGCCGCCGCTGCCCTCGCCGCCCAGCAGCCGTTCGGCGACCGGATGACCGGCGAGCACGGGGGCGAAGCGCTCGTCGGAGGCGAGCACACCGAGGATCTCGGTGAACGGCAGATAGGGCAGACCGACGTCCCCGAGGTCGACACAGTGCCCGGTGAGCACGGTCATCCCGTCCCGGGCGGCGCTCTGGGTGACCTCGTCCAGCAGCCGGGTCTTGCCGACCCCGGCGTCCCCACCGATGAGAACGGCCCGAGCGGCCCCGCCGCGCGCACCCTCAAGGACCGTGGCGAGGCGGGCCAGTTCGTCGTCACGCCCGACGAGTGGCGAGGAGAAGGAGGTCAGAGGCACGCGTCCATCCTGTCACTGTGCCGACCCGTTCGGGCGCGGGGGGAGCTTGTGGCGCTCAGCCGCGCAGCGTCCTCGCCCAGTCGGCGGGAACCCGTCCCTCGGGCCCCGGCGCCGGCTGGTCCGCCGGATGACTGTCCGGCGCCGCGAGCGCGGGGCCCGACTCGAACATCTCCTTGGTGCGGAAGTTCCAGTACCAGTCCTCGCCGGGTTCGTAGCTCTGCACCAACGGATGCCCGGTCTCCTGGAAATGGGCCGTCGCGTGCTTGGCGGGGGAGGAGTCGCAGCACCCCACGTGCCCGCACTGCGCACACCGCCGCAGATGGAACCACCATCCGCCGACGGCGTCACAGTCCACGCACCCGCTCCCGCTCGGCGGCACGCTGGGGTCCAGGCCCTGGATGTCGGTCATGCCGGCTCCTCGATGGTGTCGTTCTCCTCGGCGGTGAGCGGCAGCAGCACCTGGAAGCGGGTGTCGCCCGGCTCGGACTCGACCTGGAGGGTCCCGTGGTGCTTGTTCACGACGATCCGCCACGAGATGTCGAGGCCGAGGCCGGTGCCCTCGCCGACCGGCTTGGTGGTGAAGAACGGGTCGAAGATCCGGCCGCGGATCTCCGCCGGCACCCCGGGCCCGGTGTCCTTGAACTCCACCAGCAGCCGCTCGTGCTCCAGCGCGGTCCGCACGGTCAACGTGCCTTCGCCGCCCGCCCCGTTGATCGCCGCGACCGCGTTGTCGATGAGGTTCGTCCACACCTGGTTGAGCTCCGCAGGGTACGCGGGGATCTTCGGGAGCGTGCGGTCGTACTCCTTGACGACCTTGATCTGCTGCCCGATCTTGCCGGAGAGCATCAGCAGGGTGCTGTCGAGGAGTTCGTGGACGTCGGCGTTCTGGAAGGGCGCGCGGTCGAGCTGCGAGTACTGCTTGGCGGCGTCGACGAGATGCGAGATGCGGTTGGTGGAGTCGTTGATCTCGTCCATCAACAGCTCGGTCTCGACGGTGTAGTTGAGCCAGCCGATCGCGTTCGGCAGGAGCTCCTCGTCCACGGCCGCCGCGACCTGGTTCAGCCAGTCCACGTCGAGCCCGGCCTGCACGAAGGTGGGGGCCAGCCGCCAGCCGTTCTGGATGTCGTGGTCGTCCAGCCAGTCGGTGACCGTGTCCTCCCGGTCCGAGGCCTCCAGCGGGCTCAACGTCGGTGCCTTGGCGACCCGTTCGGCCGTGCGGTCCTGGATGTCGATGAGGTTCGCCATGACTTCGGGGGCGTAGTTCCCCTGGGCGATGACGGCGAGCTTGTGCCGCATCTTGCCCACGCGCTCGCGCAGGGTCGCGGTGGCCCGTACGGCGGCGGCCGCCGGGTTGTTGAGCTCATGGGTGAGCCCCGCGGACAACGAGCCGAGCGCCAGCAGCCGTTCGCGCTGGCCGATGGCCCGCTGGGTGCTCTTCGAACCGAAGAACAGCCCCTCCAGCAGATGCACCGCCATCGGGAACCACTCCTGCATGAAGTCCGAGAACTTCTCCCCCGGCAGCACGAAGAACCGCGTGGGCTCGGTGACCCGCATGGAGTTGTTGTAGACCTGCGGCACCCGGTCGCCCAGATACGCCTGCATCGAGCCCGCGTACACCCCGCTCTGGGAGGTACGGGTGACCTCCACGTCGTCGCCGGCGACCCGGCGGGACAGCACGACCGTGCCCTCGATCATCACGTAGAAGCAGGTGGCGGGCTCGCCCTCGGTGTAGACGGGACCGGGTTCGAACCTCTCCACCCGGCCCGCGCTGCACAACTGCCCCAACTGCTCGGGGGACAGCTTCTCGAACAGGAACAGCGACCCGATCTCCACGGGGCTGCACGGCATCAACTGCCCGCTCATGACTGCTCCAGATAACGGTGGACGAGCATCACGGCCATGGCTCCCTCTCCGACGGCGGACGCGACCCGCTTGGCGGACTCGGCGCGCGCGTCGCCCGCCACGAACACGCCGGGAATGTTGGTCTCCAGGTGGTACGGCGGCCGGTCCAGCTCCCAGCCCGCCGGCGGCCGTCCGTCGGCGGTGAGGTCGGGCCCCGCGAGGATGAACCCGTGGTCGTCCCGCAGCACCGTGCCGTCCAGCCAGTCGGTGAGCGGGGCCGCGCCGATGAACACGAACATCCACTGGGCGTCGACGAGTTCGGTCTGCCCGGTGTCGACGTCGCGCAGCGTGAGCTGCTCCAGATGGCCGGAGCCGTGAGCGGCCTCGACGACCGTCCGCGCACGCACCGAGATGTTGGGTGCCTCGCCGATCTGCTGGATCAGGTAGTGCGACATCGACGCGGCCAGGTCCGGGCCACGCACCAGCAGGGTCACCGACTTGGCACCCTTCGACAGGTACATCGCCGCCTGTCCGGCCGAGTTGGCGCCGCCGACGATGTAGATGTCCTGCCCCTGGCAGGAGGCCGCCTCGGTCAGCGCCGAGCCGTAGTACACCCCGCATCCGGTCAGGTCGGTGCAGCCCGGCGCCTGCAACTGCCGGTACGACACACCGGTCGCCAGGATCACGCTGTGCGCGGCGATCGCGGAGCCGTCGGAGAACCGTACGACCTTGGCGGCGCCGTTGATCTCCAGTGCCGTCACATCGCGTGCGGTGAGGATCTCGGCGCCGAACTTCGCGGCCTGCCGCCGGGCCCGGTCGGTGAGCTGCGCCCCGGACACGCCGTCGGGGAAGCCCAGGTAGTTCTCGATGCGTGAGCTCTGCCCGGCCTGTCCGCCGGTCGCCGACCGCTCCACGAGCACGGTCCGCAGCCCTTCCGACGCCCCGTACACGGCCGAGCCGAGTCCGGCAGGACCGCCGCCGATGACGACCAGGTCGTAGAACTCGGACGTGGGCGTGGTCGCCAGGCCCACCCGCGCGGCCAGCTCCGGCGCCTCGGGGGCGACCAGCGGGGTCCCGTCCGGCGTGATCACCAGCGGCAGCCGCTGCCCGTCCTGCCCGGCCGCGGCGAGCAGCCGCTGCCCCTCGGGCTCGTCGGCCGAGTACCAGCGGTACGGCACCTGGTTGCGGGCCAGGAACTCGCGCACGTCCGAGGAACGCGCCGACCAGCGGTGCCCGACCACCTTGGTGCTGGGCACGGGCCGGTAGTCACTGCACTTCCAGGCCTCCAGCAGATCGTCGAGGACCGGGTAGAGCTTCTCCTCCGGCGGGTCCCAGGGCTTGAGCAGGTAGTGGTCGAGATCGACGACGTTGATCGCGTCGATCGCCGCGCTCGTGTCCGCGTACGCCGTCAGCAGCACCCGCCGGGCGCCCGGGTACACGTCGAGGGCCTGCTCCAGGAACTCGATGCCGTTCATCTGCGGCATCCGGTAGTCGGCGAGGATCACCGCCACCAGATCACCGCGCAGCTTCAGTTCACGCAGCGCCTCCAGCGCGGACTCACCGGACTCCGCGCGGACGATCCGGTACGACTCGCCGTAGCGCCGCCGCAGGTCACGGGCGACGGCACGGGAGACCCCCGGGTCGTCGTCCACGGTCAGGATGACGGTCCGCGCTGTTTCGGCGGCCTGTGTCATGCGTTTCCCACCCCGGGTTGTCGGCTGTGGCTGTCGCCCATCGTATGTTCGAACGTCCTGCTTCGCTCAGGTATGCGGCGTCCCACCGCTGAGCACACAGAACTCGTTGCCCTCGGGATCGAGGAGCGTCACCCAGGACTGCTCGCCCTGCCCGATGTCGACGTGCCGGGCGCCGAGCGAGAGGAGCCGGGTGACCTCCGCCGCCTGGTCGGTGGGGCGGAAGTCGAGATGGAGGCGGTTCTTGATCGTCTTGCGCTCGGGGACCGGGACGAAGAGCAGTCCGGGCACGCGGTCCTGCTCCGGGCGGATCTCGTACTCGTCGGGCGCGTCGGCGACCACGACCCAGCCCAGCGCCTCGGCCCACCAGCGGCCCAGGGCGGCGGGGTCGGCCGAGTCCACGATCACTTGCTCCCATTCGAGGCTCATGGCGGCAGCGTAGTGAAGACTGGTGCCGAGGTGCCTGATCATTTCGTGGAGAGGGAGACAGCCGTATGACGCGCCCGATCACCGTGGGTTTCGACGGAACCGAGGAGAGCCTCGCCGCCCTGGACTGGGCGGCGCGGGAGGCGGTCCGGCGGGGCCTTGCGCTGCGGGTGGTGCAGGCCTGGCGGTTCCAGGGGGACCTGGCGCTCGACGTGCTGTCCGACCCGGAGACGCAGGCCGGATGGGTACGGGACGCGGTGGCCGAGGCCGCCCGTGCCGTCACCGCACGGCACCCGGGGCTCGACGTGAGCACCGACGTCCTGGAGGGCGGCAGCGTCGACGCGCTGGTGGAGGCCGCGTCGACCGCCGAGCTGCTGGTGCTGGGCTCGCGCGGGCACGGCCCGGTCGTCGGGTTCCTGCTCGGCTCGGTCGGCCAGCAGGTGATCGCGGAGGCGGTACGGCCCGTCGTGCTGGTCCGCGCCGGGGACGACCCCACCGCCGAGGCCGCCGGGCGGGAGATCGTCGTCGGCCAGCAGGGCGAGGACCCCGAGGACAGCGCCGCCGCGCTCGGGTTCGCGTTCGAGACGGCCGCCGCGCGCGGGGCGACGGTACGGGCGGTACGGGCCTGGACGCTGCCGCCGGTGTTCGCCTACAGCCCTGGCTCGCTGAAGCTCCTCGACGAGGCGGGCGGGCTCGAACCGCGCGAGAAGCAGGCGCTGGAGACGGCCCTGGAGCCCTGGCGGGAGCGCTTCCCGGACGTCCCCGTCGTCGAGCACGTCGAGATGGGCAGTGCCGGGCAGGTGCTGCTGTCGGTGGCGGGCCGGGCCCAGCTGATGGTCGTCGGACGCCGGGCCCGTCGTACGGCGGTGGGCGCCCGCATCGGATCCGTGGCGCACGGCGTCCTGCACCACGCGGGCTGCCCGGTGGCCGTGGTCCCGCCGGCCTGAGTCAGTCCTCCGGCACCGGCTCGGTGGGCTGAAGGGTCTCGCGGGCCTTGGGGAGGATGTTGTCGATGTAGTCGGTGACCGCCGTGTCCAGGCCGATGTCGTGCTGGGCCCGCTCGGACATGTACCAGCGGTGTTCCAGCAGCTCGTGGTAGATCTCGGCCGGATCCATCGAGCCGCGCAGCTCCAGCGGTACGGCGCGCACGGTGGGCCGGAACACGTCCCGCACCCAGCGGTGCGCGAGGACCTCGGGGCGGGCGCCGAGGGGGTCGCCCGGGGCGTAGTCGTCCTGGGTGGCCATCCAGCTCTCCAGGTCGTTCAGCAGCCGCCGGGCCTGGTTCTCCTCGGTGTCCAGGCCCGTCAAACGCAGCAGCTGGCGCTGGTGGTGGCCGGCGTCGACGACCTTGGGCACGAAGGTGACCGTGTCGCCGTTGTTCGCGTGCTCGATCTGCATCTCGGCCACGTCGAAGCCGAGGTCGTTGAGGCGGCGGATGCGGCGCTCGATGTAGTGGTACTTGCCCGCCGGGTAGACCGAGGTGCGGGTCAGCTCCTCCCACAGGCTGCGGTAGCGGTTGCAGATCTCCATGCCGAACTCGATCGGGTCGACGGAGGGGTGCAGCGCACCGGAGGCCTCCAGGTCGAGGAGTTCGCCGCTGATGTTCACGCGGGCCAGGTCGAGGTCGTACTCGCGCTGGCCGTTGCTCAGCCGGGGCTGGAGTTCGCCGGTCTCGGCGTCGACGAGATAGGCGGCGTAGGCGCCCGCGTCGCGGCGGAAGAGGGTGTTGGACAGGGAGCAGTCGCCCCACGCGAACCCGGCCAGGTGCAGCCGGACCAGCAGGACGGCGAGCGCGTCCATGAGGCGGTGCATGGTCGCGGGCCGCATCGTCGTCTCGAACATCGACCGGTACGGCATCGAGCCGCCCAGGTGCCGGGTGACCAGGACGGACTCCAGCGGGTTGCCGTCCTGGTCGGTACGTCCGGTGACCACGGCCAACGGGTCCACGGAGGGGATGGCGAGGCGGTCGAGGTCGCGGAGCATGTCGTACTCGTTGAGGGCGGGCCGCTCGGCGAGCTCCTTGACCGCGATCACCTCGTCACCGGCCCGGGCGTAGCGCACGACGTGCCGGGATATGCCGCGCGGCAGCGGGACCAGGACCTCCTCCGGCCACTCCTCCAGGGGGACGTCCCACGGCAGTTCCAGCAGGAGCGCGGGGTGCTCCGGGTTCGTCGCGCTGATCTGCAGTGCCATGGGCCGTTCGTCCTCGTCTCGCGGGTGATCGTCACCTCACCTTAGAGCGCGCGCTCCTTGGCCTGAAGTGCCGCTTCACGGAGTGGACCGCGGTGGGCCGGGCCGTGGCCGGGGAGCATGAGGTCGCCGTCCAGGTCGGCGAGGGCGTCGAGGGAGGCCACGGCACGGGCGCGCTCGTGGTGGAACATGTCCGGCAGCAGCTGCGGGCCCTCGATCCGCGAGGTGGGGTGGCCGCTCACCAGGGCGTCCCCGGAGATCAGCACGCCGGCCTCCGGAAGGTGGAAGGCGACATGGCCGTCGGTGTGGCCCGGCGTGTGCACGGGGACGGGGCGGCCGGGCAGGTCGAGCGGGCCCGGCTTCGGGAACGCCTCGGGCGCGGTCACCGGGACGTGCACCTTGCCGCCGGAGCGGATCGCGTGCAGCGCCCACGGCACGACGCCCGGCCGCCAGCCGTTCCTCAGCACGTCGCCGACGGTGACCTGGTGCAGGAACTCCCGCCGGGCGTGCGGCACTTCGGCCTCGTGCAGCAGGACCGGGGTGCCGTACGTGGCGCGCAGATGCTCGGCGGAGCCCAGGTGGTCGTTGTGGGCGTGGGTGATCAGGACCGCCGTCACCGCCTCCGGTGAACCGGCCACCTGGGTGAGGGAGTCGAGGAGCTGCTCGCGGTCCCCGGGGTAACCGGTGTCGACGAGGGTGACGCCGTCGCCCTCGGTGAGGATCACCCAGTTGGTGTTGGAGCCGTGCACCAGATAGGTGCCGTCGGCGACTTGCTGCACTTCAGCCCGCATGATCATCCCGCGTGTGAGGAGGTTCCCTGCCCGACGGGGGCATCACATCAGACGCGGGGGGCGGGGGGCTCGGCGGGGCCGCCCGCATACCCAGCAGAAAGCGCGTCGGGCGCGTCCGGCGCGCCCCGTACTGGTACGTCACGAAGATCACCGCCAGCGAACCGGCCACCCCGTGGGCGATCCGACGCAGGGCCGCGCGGTGCGCCACCGACTCGCTCACGCGCTCGCCCCGGCTCGCCAACGGCCCTGCCACCGGGGCGAGGAGCAGGCTGAAGGTGACCAGCAGCACCACGAACCACAGATGGCCCGTCTCGAAGTGCCAGTAGGACTCGTGGTAGCTGGAGGCGGCCGCCTCTCCGCCTCAGTGCACGCCGTGCGGGCGGAACTGGACGCTGATGCGCGGTCCCGCGGCGCGTGCGGTCTTCGGTACGCAGTGCTCCCAGGTCCGCTGACAGGTGCCGCCCATCACGACGAGGTCGCCGTGGCCCAGCGGCCGGCGCACCGTCCTCTCCGCGCCGCCACGCACCGGGCGCAGCAGCAGGTCGCGGGGCGCGCCCACCGAGAGGATCGCGACCATGGTGTTCTCGCGGGCACCCCGGCCGATCCGGTCCCCGTGCCAGGCGACGCTGTCCCGGCCGTCGCGGTAGTAGCAGAGGCCGGCCGTGGTGAAGGGTTCACCGAGTTCTTCGGCGTAGTGCGCGCTGAGCGATTCCCGCGCCTCGGCCAGCACCGGGTGCGGGAGCACGTCGTCCCGGCCGTAGTACGCGAGCAGTCGCGGCACGTCGACGACGTTGTCGTACATCTTCCGTCGTTCGGCCCGCCACGGGACCTCGGCGGCGAGCTGTTCGAAGAGGGTGTCGGAGCCTGCCAGCCAGCCGGGCAGCACGTCGATCCAGGCGCCGGAGCCGAGCTCGGTACGGGCGACTCCGTCGAGGGGGCCGAGGCTCAGGCGGTCGGTCTGGTCGAAGAGCGAGGACTGGAGGTGCGTGCTCATGCATCCAGCGTACTCCCTATTCGAATATCTGTTCCCATCGCGGAGGGAGCCCCTTCGGACCCCTTTTGATACACCGGTGTATCGGATACATTCCCGTATCGAATGGAGGCCGGCCCGTGGACGCAGTGCGACGAGTGACGAAACGCCGGGTGCGCACCCGTGCCAACCTGCTCGACGCCGCCTTCGCCGTGTTCGCCGCCAAGGGCTTCGGGCGGGTCTCCATCGAGGAGGTCTGTGAGGCCGCCGGGTACAGCAGGGGCGCTTTCTACTCGAACTTCGACAGCCTCGACGAGCTGTTCTTCGCGCTCTACCGGGAACGCGCCGACCTGATCGCCGACCAGGTCTCCGGCGCGCTGGCCCTCGACGGGCCCGACCTCGACGTGCCGGCCGCCGTGGACCGGGTCACCGAGGTGCTGCTCCTCGACCGGGACTGGCTGCTGGTGAAGACGGACTTCCTGGTGCACGCCGCCCGGGAACCGGCCGTCGCCGAGAGCCTCCTCGAACACCGGGCGCGGCTGCGCGAGGCGATCAAGGAACGCCTCGCCCGCGCGCGGGGCCACACCGAACTGCCCGCCGTGCTCGCCGGCCTCGACGGTGCCGCCCACGCCGTCGTCGCCGCGTACGACGGGGTCACCACCCAACTGCTCCTGGACCGGGACGTGGAACGTGCCCGGACCTGGCTGAAGCAACTGCTCACCGCGCTGCTGACCGACGGCAGCGACACCACCGTATGAGGAAGGGACGGTCGCCATGGATGCCGACGTCATCGTCGTCGGAGCCGGACTCGCCGGCCTGGTCGCCGCGCACGAACTGACCAGCCGGGGCCGCCGGGTCGCGCTGGTGGACCAGGAGAACGCCGCCAACCTCGGCGGGCAGGCCTTCTGGTCCTTCGGCGGGCTCTTCATCGTGGACTCCCCGGAGCAGCGGCGGCTCGGCATCAAGGACTCCTTCGACCTGGCCTGGAGCGACTGGCAGGGCAGCGCCGGCTTCGACCGGGTCGAGGACGAGGACTCCTGGGCGGTGCGCTGGGCGCGTGCCTACGTCGAGTTCGCGGCCGGCGAGAAGCGGTCCTGGCTGGAGGGGCACGGCATCAAGTTCCTGCCCACGGTCGGCTGGGCCGAGCGCGGTGATCTGCGCGCCCACGGACACGGCAACTCCGTGCCGCGCTTCCACATCGCCTGGGGCACCGGCACCGGCGTGGTCGAGCCCTTCGTGAACCATGCCAAGCAGGCCGCCCGCGACGGACTGCTGACCTTCTACCACCGTCACCAGGTCGACGCCCTGGTCATTGAGGAGGGCCAGGCCCGCGGCGTACGCGGCACCGTCCTCGCCGAGGACAACTCCGCGCGCGGCGTGAAGTCCAACCGTGACCGCGTCGGCGACTTCGAACTCACCGCCCAGGCCGTCGTCGTCACCACCGGCGGCATCGGCGCCAACCACGACATCGTGCGCCGCTACTGGCCCGAGCGGCTCGGCACCCCGCCCGGTGAGATGGTCACCGGCGTCCCCGCCTATGTCGACGGACGGATGCTCGACATCAGCGCCGAGGCGGGCGTACGGCTCGTCAACCGCGACCGTATGTGGCACTACACGGAGGGCATCCAGAACTGGGACCCGATCTGGCCGGGCCACGGCATCCGCATCCTCCCGGGCCCGTCGTCCCTCTGGTTCGACGCCCTCGGCCGCCGCCTGCCCGACCCGTGCCTGCCCGGTTACGACACCCTCGGCACCCTCAAGCACCTGCGCACCACCGAGGACATCGCCGGGTACGACCACTCCTGGTTCATCCTCACCCAGAAGATCATCGAGAAGGAGTTCGCGCTGTCGGGCTCCGAGCAGAACCCCGACATCACCGCCAAGGACAGGGTCGGCTTCCTCAAGACGCGCGTGCTGGGCAAGGGGGCGCCGGGGCCGGTCGACGCGTTCCTGCGCAAGGGCGCCGACTTCGTCACCGCGCCCGGTCTTGAGGAACTCGTGGAGAAGATGAACGCCCTGACGGACAAGCCGCTCCTGGACGCCGCCGAGGTGCGCCGCCAGATCGAGGCCCGAGACCTCCAGATCGCCAACCCGTACAGCAAGGACGCCCAGGTCCAGGGCATCCGCAACGCCCGCCGCTACATCGGCGACAAGCTCGGCCGCGTCGCCACCCCTCACCGCGTCCTCGACCCCGAGGCCGGCCCGCTCATCGGCGTCAAGCTGCACGTCCTGACCCGAAAGACCCTCGGCGGCATCCAGACCGACCTGGACTCCCGCGCCCTGTCCGCCGACGGCACCCCGATCGAGGGCCTGTACGCGGCCGGCGAGGTGGCCGGCTTCGGCGGCGGTGGCGTCCACGGCTACAACGCCCTGGAGGGCACGTTCCTCGGCGGCTGCCTGTTCTCGGGCCGCGCGGCGGGCCGGGCGGCGGCGAAGCAGACGGGCTGAGGCGTGACGTGAGGGGCGTCGCATGAGGGCCCTCTTTGCATGAGGACGCTATGTGAGGGGCGGCGCGATCGGCGAGGGCGTGAGTCCTGCGGCGGTGTGTCTGACGGGGACGTCAGCGCGGCGGCGGGTGCCCGGCGGGCTTGTCAGCGCGGTGGTGGACTGTCCGGTGAGATCGGAGCCCGGCGGCGGGTGTCTGGCGGGCAGCTCAGTCCGGCTGTGCCGCGGCTGCCGGGTTGTCAGTACGGCTGCGGATGTCTGGTGGGGTGGGCGTCTGGCGGGTGTGTGACCCGGGTGGGCTTGGCGTCCGGCGGCTTGTGCGACGCTGGTGCGCTTGTTGACCGGCCGGCGGGTGGGTGACCGCGTGGGCTTGTTGACCGGCGGGTGGGTGACCGCGTGGGCTTGTTGACCGGCGGGTGTGCGACCGCGTGGGCTTGTTGACCGGCGGGTGTGCGACCGCGTGGGCTTGTTGACCGGCGGGTGTGCGACCGCGTGGGCTTGTTGCCCGGCAGGTGGGGGACCGCGTGGGCTTGGCGTCCGGCGGGCGTGCGAACCGGGGTGGGCTCGTTGCCCGGTAGACGGGCGACCGGGTGGGCTTCTTACCCAGTAGGCGTGCGACCCGGTGGGCTGGGCGTCCGGCAGCCGTGCGGTCGGCTGGGCTTGCCAATAGGCAGGTGGGTGACCGGCGGCCTCGTCACCCGGCAGCCATGCGCCCGGGTGGGTTTGTGATCCGGGAGGCTCGTGGCCCTGGGGCTTGCCGCCTGGCGGGGGTGTGCCCTGGGGCTCGTCATCCGGCGGGGGTGTGCCCTGGGGCTTGCCGCCTGGCGGGGGTGTGCCCTGGGGCTTGCCGCCCGGCGGGGGTGTGCCCTGGGGCTTGCCGCCCGGCGGGGATGTGCCCTGGAGCTCGTCGCCCGGCAGGGATGCGCCCTGGAGCTTGCCGCCCCGCAGGCGTGTGACCTGCGGGCTCCCTGCCCCGCGCGCGTGTGTGACCTGCGGGCTCGCCCCCGCGCGTGTGACCTGTGGGCTCCCTGCCCCGCAGGCGTGTGACCTGCGGGCTCGCCCCCGCGCGTGTGACCTGTGGGCTCCCTGCCCCGCAGACGCGCGACCTGCGGGCTCGCCGTCCCGCGGCCTTGCGATCGCCCAGCTGCCACGTCGGTTGGACGCGGTCGGTCCTGGGCCTCTCGCTGACAGTCGCGTGACCGGGGCGTCCTCACCTCAACAGCCGCACGAGCACGGCCGCGTGGCTCTCCTCCGGGGTTTTCGCGGACGTCAGCAGGGTCACCGGGCCCTTGTTCGTCAACTCGCGGACGTGGGCGAGGAGTTCGGCGGCCTCGGGTGCGGCCAGCTCTGCCTCGTAGCGGCGCGCGAACTCCTCGTACGAGCCCTCGCCCGCGTGGTACCAGCGGCGCAGCTCGGTCGACGGGGTCATGGCCTTGGGCCACTCGTCCACCCGGGCCGCGTCCTTCGACAGGCCGCGCGGCCACAGCCGGTCGACCAGGACACGGACGCCGTCCTCCGGCTCGGGCGACTCGTAGACGCGGCGGATGCGAACGCTCATGGCAGGGCCTTTCCGGGGCGACGGCGGGTGTGCCGGAGCGTAACTCCGTGCACGGCGTGACTTGACCCGACGCAGGGAGAGTTCCACGGAGATCACCCTTAGTGTGAGGCCGTTACAGCAGCCCCGCCCCCACCCCCCAACCGCAGGAGCGCCCGTGCCACGAGCCGTCAGACGCACCCTCGTCCTCGGAACCGTCCCCGTCGCCCTCGTCGCCCTGCTCGGCGCCGCGGCACCCCCGACGGCTGGCTCGCCCGGCGACGGCGACCCGTACTTCCCGCTCGCGGGCAACGGCGGCTACCACGTCCACCACTACGACCTGACCCTCCGTTACGACCCGGCGAGCCGCCGTCTCGACGGCACGGCCGTCCTGACCGCCCGCGCCACCCAGGGCCTGAGCCGCTTCAACCTGGACCTGAACGGCCTCAAGGTCACCGGGCTGAAGGTCGGCCGCGACAAGGCGGACTTCAGCCGCCACGGACAGGAACTCACCGTCACCCCGCGCAAGGCCCTGCACAAGGGACAGTGGTTCCGCGTCACCGTCACCTACGCCGGCAAGCCCGCCCCCGTCACCGACCCGGACGGCTCCCTCGACGGCTGGATCCCCACCGACGACGGCGCCTTCGTCGCGGGCGAGCCGCAGGGCGCGATGACCTGGTTCCCGGCGAACAACCACCCCAAGGACAAGGCGTCGTACGACTTCACCATCACCGTTCCCGACGGCCGCACCGCCGTCGCCAACGGCGTGCTGCTCGGCCGGCACAGCGCGCACGGGAAGACCACGTTCCGCTGGCGGCAGAGCGAGCCCATGGCCGCCTACCTGGCCACGGCCACGGTCGGGAAGTTCAAGGTGACGCAGTACACCACCCGCGACGGCATCCAGGTCTACAACGCCGTCGACCCGCGCGAGGCGGCCGCGGCGGACCCCGTGCTGAAGAAGCTGCCGTCCGTCCTGGAGTGGGAGAGCGGGCTCTTCGGGCCGTACCCCTTCAAGGCCGCCGGCTCGATCGTGGACCGGGCCCCGAACGTCGGCTACGCACTGGAGACCCAGACCCGGCCGGTGTACGACCAGGCGCCCGACCTGAGCACCCTCGTGCACGAGAGCGCGCACCAGTGGTTCGGTGACTCGGTCAGCCTCACCTCCTGGAAGGACATCTGGCTCAACGAGGGCTTCGCGACGTACGCCGAGTGGCTCTACGAGGAGCAGCACGGCGGCGACAGCGCGCAGAAGACCTTCGACGCGCTGTACGCCCGACCGGCGGCCGACGACCTGTGGGAGTTCCCGCCCGGCGACCCGGGCAGCGGCGCGAACATCTTCGGCACACCGGTGTACGCGCGCGGCGCCATGGCCCTGCACAAGCTCCGCACGGCAGTCGGGGACCGGACGTTCTTCCGGATCCTGCGGGCCTGGGCCGCCGAACACCGGGACGGGCACGGGACGACCGCGCAGTTCGTGGCGCTCGCGGAGCGTGCGTCGGGCAAGGACCTGGACGGTCTGTTCCGGACGTGGGTGTACGGACAGGGCAAGCCGAGCACACCGTAGCGAAGCCGAACCCGCCCCCCGACCTGACGAGTTCCAAACAAGTGTCGGCGAAGGTCGACGCATGATCATTCGCAGACCCCATGTCGCGCTGCTGACCGCCTCCCTCGTGCTCACGGGGTGCGGGGGAGGGGCCGTGGCGACCACCGGGCACGCGCCGGGCACCCCCGAGCGTCCGCCGGTCACCACGACGATCCGGCCCGCGCCCCCGATCTCCCTGGACGTCGCCCCGCAGCAACTGCCCGGACTGGGGCCGAAGACCTGGGCGCAGGTGCCGGACGACGCCCGGCAGGCCGTCGTCGTCACCGGACGCGGCAAGAAGTCCCCGCGATCCACGGTCGTCCTGTACGAGCGCACCGAGGCGGGATGGGAGGCCGGGGAGACCTGGGCCGCGCACAACGCGCTGCGCGGCTGGACCGACGACCACCACGCCGGCGATCTGCGCTCGCCGATCGGTGTCTTCGGCCTCACCGACGCCGGCGGACTGCTCCGCGACCCCGGCACCCGCCTGCCCTACGACCAGGGCGGCGGCTTCACCGTGTCCGGCACCGGCTTCGCGGGCGAGCCCCTGGCGGGCTCCTTCGACTATGTCGTCGCGATCGACTACAACCGCAGGCCCGGTACTTCCCCCCTCGACTGGACCCGCCCCCTCGGCGCCGGCCGCGGCGGCGGCATATGGCTGCACGTCGACCACGGCGGCCCCACCCACGGCTGCGTCAGCATCGCCGAGAAGCACATGAAGAGACTCCTCCTCGCCCTGGACCCGGACCGGCATCCGGTCGTCGTCATGGGCGACGCCGACTCCCTCGCCCGCTGAGCCGCTTAGGATCCGCCACGTGTGCGCACATGTGCTGGTCGCCGAGGACGACGAGATGCAGGCCGAACTCATACGCCGCTCCCTGCTGGCGGAGGGCCACACCGCCACCGTCGTGCACGACGGCGGCGCCGCCCTCGACGCGGTGCGGCGGCTGCGGCCCGACCTGGTCGTACTCGACCTGATGCTGCCCGTGTTCGACGGGCTCGGCGTGTGCCGGGCGCTGCGGCGGGAGGGGGACGTCCCGGTGCTCATGCTCACCGCGCGCGCCTCCGAGGACGACATCCTGCTCGGCCTGGACGTCGGCGCCGACGACTACATGACCAAGCCGTACAGCCCGCGCGAGCTGATGGCGCGGATCCGGACGGTGCTGCGACGCAGTGGACACGGGGCGGGCCCCGTACGGGCCGCCGGGCTCCAGGTCGACCCCGTACGGCACGAAGTGCGCTGCGACGGCGAGGCGGTGGAGTGCACACCCGCCGAGTTCGCCATCCTGCTCGCCATGACCGCGGAACCCGAACGGGTCTTCTCCCGGCGGCAGTTGCTGGAGTGCACCCGAGGCATCGACCGCGCGTCCACCGAGCGGGCCGTCGACGTCCACATCATGAACCTGCGCCGGAAGATCGAGGCCGACCCGCGCAGGCCGGTCCGGCTGCTGACCGTGTTCGGCGTCGGCTACAAGCTCAGCGGCGGCCGTGGATGAGCCGCCGCATACCCCTGCGCAAACGCCTGTCGGTCCGGCTGCTCGTCGCCTCGGTGCTGATCGCCGTGTGCTCGGTGGCGGCGACCGCGTGGCTGGCGGTGGAGACGACCACCCGGGCACTACGGGCCGAACAGGGCCAGGTGCTCGCCGAGGACATGGACGTCCTCGCCCGGCTGAGCGGATACGCGGCGACCCACCCGACGTGGCAGGGAGTCGACGCGCTCGTCCGGTCCCTGTCCGAGAAGACCGGCCGCCGGATCGCCCTGACCACGGCCGACCGCACCCCCCTCGCCGACTCCGCGCCGGCCGGCACCTCCCTGCCGCCGCGCGCCGCAGCCACCGTCGACCCCCTGCGCACCGACACCTACACCGAGCGCGGGGCGCAGCGCAGCGGCGTCGATCCCCGGGTGGTCGGGCCGTACCTGCTGACCGAGCAGGAGAGCGTCAAGCTGGGGAAACTGGCCCTGGTGCGGCAGAAGTGCTTCGCCCGGTTCGGCATCGAGACCAGCATCGTCGAGACACCCAGCGGGCGGCCGGTCCTCAGCAACGACGACGAGGTGCCGACCGACTGCGCCGACGGACGGCTCAACACCCCCACCCCCAGCGAGGAGAAGGCCCTCACGGACCTGACGGAACGGGCCCGCGACTGTCTGGGCCGGCACGACGTGAAGTCCGCGAAGGCGCTGTTCGTCCGCCTCGACTTCGTCGAGCGGAGCCTGGGAGGCCGCTACCAGCTCGGAAAGATCGACGTACCGCCCGGCTCGGACACCGCCCGCGTCCTGCAGAACTGCGTCGACAGCGCACGCCGCGCCCAGCTCGACCCGTATGTCGCGCCGACCGCCGAGCTGTTCCTGGGGGGCGGGGACCGTACCGCCGTACGGTTCGACATGTCACCCGCCAACAAGGCCAAGGTCGTCGGTGTCGCCGGGCTGGTGCTCGCCGTCACCGTCGCCGTGACCGCCGTCGTCGCCACGCGGCTCGTCCGGCCGCTCCGCGCGTTGACCGCGGCTGCCCAACAGCCACCTCAGCTGCATGTGCGGGTGCCCGTGACCACGCGCGACGAGACCGGCATCCTCGCCGCGGCCTTCAACGACCTCACCGAACGCCGGGAACGCCTTGAGGACCAGCGCAAGGCGATGGTCAGCGACATCGCCCACGAACTGCGCAGCCCGCTCACCAACATCCGCGGCTGGCTGGAAGTGACCAAGGACGGCGTCGTGGCCCCCGCCCCCGAACTGCTGGCCTCCCTGCACGAGGAGGCGCTCGTCCTCCAGCGGATCATCGACGACCTCCAGGACCTCGCCGCCGCCGACGCCGGCACACTGCGGCTGCAACGGGAACCCGTCCGTGCCGACGAACTGCTCGGGCAGGTCGCCGCGGCCCACCGGGTGGCTGCCGACACCGCGGGCGTCACCCTGCGCACCGGGACGGACGGGGAGCCCTGGCTCGACGCCGACCCGGTCCGCATGCGGCAGGCCCTCGGCAACCTCGTCTCCAACGCGCTGCGGCACACACCCGTGGGCGGAGTCGTCACCCTCGCGGCACGGTGCGAGGGTGACGACGTGGTCCTCGAAGTCACCGACACCGGAAGCGGTATCGCACCGGAGGACCTCCCGCAGGTCTTCGACCGCTTCTGGCGCGCCGAGAAGTCCCGCAGCCGCCGTACCGGAGGCAGTGGTCTCGGTCTGCCGATCGTCCGCCATCTGATGGCCGCGCACGGCGGCACCGTGGAGGTGGCGAGCGAACCGGGAGCCGGGAGCGTGTTCACCCTGCGCGTGCCGGGTCTAGTGGGAGGAGCGCCCGGCCCTGGCCCGGCGCCGTTGCAGTGAACGTCGTTCGGCCTCGCTCGTACCGCCCCAGACCCCGATGGCCTGCCCGGACTCCATGGCCCACTCCAGACACTGCTCCCGTACGGGGCAGCGGTGGCAGACGGCCTTGGCCTGTTCCGTCTGGACCAGGGCCGGGCCGGTGTTGCCGATCGGGAAGAAGAGGTCGGGGTCCTCGTGGCGGCATGCGGCATGGTTTCGCCAGTTGTCCATCGATGTCACCTGCGCTCGAAGTCGTCCGTGCCCTCGCGGATGGCTTACTCGCTTTCGGGTCACCTGTCGATGCGCATGTGAAACAACGGAATTGAGGAAATCCGGATCTCACTGCTCGCGCAGACCCCACGGGGAGCCGTAATCGGTGAGCAGATCCAGGAACGGGCCGGCCGGGAAGGCCTCCGGACCGAGGACGCCCGCGCCCTTCCACGCGCCCGTGGCGAGGAGTTCGAGGGCGACGACCGGGTTGACCGCCGTCTGCCACACCACGGCCTGGCTGCCGTACTCCGCCATGGACCACTGGTTGTCGACCACGTGGTACAGGTACACCTCACGCGGCGCCCCGTCCTTGACGCCCTTCACCCAGGTGCCGGCACAGGTCTTGCCGTGCATCCGCTCGCCCAGCGTCGCCGGGTCGGGCAGACAGGCCGCCACGACGTCCCGCGGGGAGACCCGCGCGTCGCGGACCGCGACCGGCTCGGTGCGGTCGAGGCCCAGCTTGTGCAGGGTCTTGAGGACCTCGATGAACTCGTTGCCCAGGCCGTACTTGAACGTGACGCGGCGCGCTCCGATCCACCGCGGGATCAGCAGCACCTCCTCGTGCTCGACGTTCACGCACTCCACCGGGCCGATGCCCTCGGGGAAGTCGAAGACCTCGGGCTCGCTGAACGGCGCGGTGGTGAACCAGCCGCGGTCGGCCTCGTAGACCACCGGTGGGTTGAGGCACTCCTCGATCGTGGTCCAGATGCTGAAGGAGGGCGCGAAGTCGTAGCCGTCGACGGTGAGGTTCGCGCCGTCGCGGACGCCGATCTCCTCGATCTCGTCGAAGAGTTCATCGGCCGCGTACCGCGCGAAGACGTCCGAGAGACCCGGCTCGACACCCATGCCGACGAGGGCCAGCCGCCCCGCCTGCTCCCACTCCACGGCTTCCTCGAACTGCGCGTCGCCCAGCTTGACCCCGCACTCGTCGTAAGGACGGTCGGGGTGCGGACGCGACAGGGACATCGCCATGTCGACATAGGTGGCGGAGGCGCTGCGGGCCGCGCGGAACAGCGGCATCACGAAGCGGGGGTCGGTGGCGTTGAGGAGGACGTCGCAGCCGTGCCGCTCCAGCAGCGCCACCACCGCGGGCTCGTCGTTCGCGTCGACCCGCTCGGCCCGGAACCGGGCCCCGGCCCCGCCGAGCGCCGCGACGGCGGCCTCGGCCCGCGCCAGGTCGTAGTCGGCCACCACCATCGCCTCGAAGAACGGCCTCCGGGCGGCGATCCGGGTGATGGCGCCACCCACTCCACCGGCACCCACGAGCAGTACACGCATGACAAGACTCCTACGGCTGAAGGTCTACGACGTGAAGGGGCCCTGTGCTCGATACAACGCCGTCGGCTCCATTAAGGTCAATGGCGTTGGCATAAGCGTGGGAGGTCCTGGCCGTGCCGAAGCCCGTGGTGCCCGAGGAGAAGCGGCGCCGTCGCCGGCCCACCAAGAGCGGCACCGTCCTGTCCGAGGAACTGATCGTCAAGACCGCGCTGCGGATGCTGCGTGAACACGGCACCGAGGGCCTGACCGCCCGCCGCCTCGGCCTCGCCCTCGACGCCGACCCGAGCACCCTGTACCGCTACTTCCGCGGCATGGACGACCTGACCCTCGCCATCGGCGACGCGCTCATCGGACAGGCCCTGCGCGGCTGGAAGCCGACGGGGGAGTGGCGGGCGGACCTGCGGGCCGTCGGGCGCCGCGTCCACGCCGCGTACGTCGCCCATCCGCAGGCCGCCCTGCTGACCACGAACCGGGTCACCGGCCGCCCCAATGAACTGGCGGCCGACGAGGCGGTCCTCGACGTGCTGCGCACGGCGGGGTTCCCGCTGTCCGACACCGTGCGGATCTACCACGCCTTCATCGACCAGACCCTCGCCTTCGCCGCGCTCGACGCCGCCTCCCTCGCCCTGCCGAGCGCCGCGCTCCACGCCGACGAGGACATGTGGCGCTCGACCTACGCCCATCTGCCCCGCACCACCCACCCGCGTATCGCCGAGGCCGCGCCGCTGCTGGCGCAGCGCATGGTCGACAGCGCATATCCGACGGCGCTGGAGATGCTGCTGGACAGTGCGGAGGCCCAGTTGGCCGCGCTGGCCGGCGGTTCCGGCTCAGCTCCGTAGCGCCTGCGCCGCCGCGGCCGTCACCGCCTCGGCGACCGCGGCCAGGGCGGGGGAGTCCAGCTTCCACTGCTGCCAGTACAGAGGGACGTCGAACGGCCGCTCCGGTACCAGCGAGAGCAGACGCCCGGTGCGCAGCAGGTCGCCCGCCTGCACCTCCGGGACCATGCCCCAGCCCAGCCCCAGGGCGATCGCCTCCACGAACCCCTCGGAGGTGGGGACGGCGTGCCGGACCGGGCCGGCACCGCCGGCGCCCTGACGCAACTCCCGGACGAAACGGTCCTGGTAGGAGTCGCGCCGGTCGAAGGTCACCACCGGCGCCTCGGCCAGCGCGTCGCCCAGCGGCCCGGCGAGAAACCGCTCCACGAAGTCGGGGGCGGCCGCCGCGACGTACCGCATCCGGCCCAGCGGACGTACCGAGCAGCCCGACACCGCGTCGGGCGACGACGTCACCGCGGCCATCACCAGGCCCTCCCGCAGCAGGGTCGCGGTGTGCTCCTCGTCCTCGCGGTGCAGTTCGAAGGAGAGCGGCGGCACGTCCGGCACCCGGGTCAGCGCGGGCAGGAACCATGTCGCGAGCGAGTCGGCGTTGACCGCGATCGAAACGCGTGTCGGCTCGCCGTCCGGGCCCGCGCCGAGCTCGGACCACGCGTCCCGCTCCAGCCGGGCCAGCTGGCGCGCGAACCGCACGACCACCTCGCCCGACTCGGTCGGCCGCACCGGCTTCGCCCGCACGAGCAGCACCCGGCCCGTGCGCTGCTCCAGCGCCTTGACCCGCTGACTGACCGCCGACGGCGTCAGACGCAGCACCGCGGCGGCCGCGTCGAAGGTGCCCTCGTCGACCACCGCGAGCAGGGTCCGCACCTGGTCGAGCGGAAGCTCTGCCATCATGACCACATCACGAGAGCTAATGATACGTAAGAATCTTTAGCTGTACTCCAGTAAGGCTCCTGACTAGCGTCGATGCCATGACCGCCTCCCTCTCCGCCGCGGCCGCCGGCTTCGGCACCGGACTCTCGCTCATCGTCGCCATCGGTGCCCAGAACGCCTTCGTCCTGCGCCAGGGCATCCGTCGCGACGCGGTCCTCGCCGTCGTCGGCATCTGCGCCCTGTCCGACGCGGCCCTGATCGCCCTCGGCGTCGGCGGGGTCGGTGCGGTGGTCGTGGCCTGGCCGGGGGCGCTGACCGCGGTGGGCTGGATCGGCGGCGCGTTCCTGCTCTGCTACGGCGCCCTCGCCGCCCGGCGCGTGTTCCGGCCGTCCGGTGGCGCGCTGCGCATGGAGGGCGACACGGCCGGCTCCCGCAGGCGGGCCGTCCTGACCTGTCTCGCGCTGACCTGGCTCAACCCGCACGTCTACCTCGACACCGTGTTCCTTCTCGGCTCCGTGGCCGCCGACCGCGGTGACCTGCGCTGGACCTTCGGCCTCGGGGCGGCGCTGGCGAGTCTGGTGTGGTTCGCCGCGCTCGGCTTCGGCGGAAGCCTGCTCGGCCGCCTCCTGTCCCGCCCGTCCGCCTGGCGCGTGCTCGACGGACTGGTGGCCGCCACGATGATCGCCCTCGGCGCCCTGCTGATCGCCGGGGCCTAGCAGGCGCCGGGTCAACGGCCGTTCCACAAGCTGAGATTGCGCGTCCCGCATGCTCGGACCGAGGTGCCATAGTGAACCCTGGTTCCGAAAGATGTAACGAGCAACCAGGAAGTCCGTGGACACGAGCGAGAGCAGCACCGAACCGCAGACGCCGACCCCGGCCGAGGAGACGCCGACCCGGCGCGGCTGGCGCCGGTGGGCGATGGACACCCGACCGCTGCGCCGCCCGGCCTACCGCAGGCTGTGGAGCTCGACCGTCGTCACGGCCGTGGGCAGCCAGCTCACCGCGGTCGCCGTACCCAAGCAGGTCTACGACATCACCGGCTCCTCGGCCTGGGTCGGCTACGCGAGCCTCGCCGGGCTGCTGCCGCTGATGGTGTTCGCGCTGTGGGGCGGCGCCGTCGCCGACAGCGTGGACCGCCGCAAGCTGCTCCTGGTCACCAACTGCGGCATCGCCGTCACCTCGCTGCTGTTCTGGCTCCAGGCCGCCGCCGGACTGGAGTCGGTGGCCGCCCTGATGGTGCTGCTCGCCCTGCAACAGGCGTTCTGGGGCCTGAACGCGCCCGCCCGCAACGCCTCCATCGCCCGCCTGGTCCCCGCCGAGGAGCTGACCGCGGCCAACGCCCTCGGCTCGACCGTCGCGCAGACCGGCCAGGTGGTGGGGCCGCTGCTGGCGGGCGCCCTGATCCCGGTCATCGGGCTGCCCGAGCTGTATCTGATCGACGCCCTCGCCCTGTGCGTGACGGTGTGGGCGGTGTACAAGCTGCCCTCGCTGCCGCCCCTCGCCGGGCAGGCCAAGCGCCGGGCGGGCCTCAGGGAGATCGTGGAGGGGTTCCGCTACATCGCGCTGCACAAGGTGCTGCTGCTGTCGTTCCTCGCCGACTTCGTCGCGATGGTCCTCGGTATGCCCCGCGCCCTGTTCCCGCAGCTCGCCTCGGAGACCTACGCGCCGTACGGCGAAGGGCTCGCCCTCGGCCTGCTGTTCGCGGCCATCCCCATCGGAGCGGTGCTCGGCGGCCTGTTCTCCGGCACCTTCTCCCGGGCCCGCCGGCACGGCTGGATGGTCATCGGCGCCGTCGTCGCCTGGGGCGTGGCCATCACCGGTTTCGGGCTGAGCGACAGCCTGTGGCTCGCGGTGGCCTTCCTCGCCCTGGCCGGGGTGGCGGACATGGTCTCCATGGTGTTCCGCGGGGCGATCCTGCTGTCCGCGGCCACGGACGAGATGCGCGGCCGGATGCAGGGCGTCTTCACGGTCGTCGTCGCCGGCGGCCCGCGGCTCGCCGACGTCCTGCACGGCACCGCGGGCTCGGCCTTCGGCCCGCGCGTGGCGGTGGTCGGCGGCGGGCTCCTCGTCGTCGCCGTCATGCTGGGGCTGGCCGCCGTGGTGCCGGCGCTGCGGCGCTACCGTGTCTGACCCGCGAGGCGAGCCCTACAAGGCATGCCGCCGCATCGAGTACTGCTCCATGAGCTTGCCCCGGGTCATCTCCAGCCGGTGCGCGAGGATCTCGGCGACGTTGCGCACCAGGACCAGACCGAGCGCCGGGTCCTCCTCGCACAGGTGCAACACGGCCGCCGCCTCGAACTCGTAGGCGCGCACCGGGCTGAAGGCCACCGCGCCGAAGTCCCATTGGTGCGGCGGGAACAACCAGGACCAGCCCAGCAGATCCCCCGAGCCGAGACTGGCCACGGTCACCCGTTGCAGGGACGTCACCTGCTGGTCGAGGGAGACCGCACCCGAGCGGATGACCCAGAACCGGTCGGCCGTGCCGCCCGCCTCGAAGATCCGGGCGTCCTCCGGGAAGGAGACCTCCCGGGCGAGGCTCATCAGCCGCTGCCGTTGGGGCGGGGGCAGGGCGGTCAGCAGTTTCGTCGCTTTGGTCATGACGCGGGGCTCCTCGCCGGCGATTCGGTTCGGGGGCTTTCCCTACGCCCCATTTCAGCCGCTGCCGCCGCCTCGGGCACCTCGGCGGACGGCACTGATTCCGCTACCGGCGCCTCGCGGGCAAGAAAAAGCCCTGGCTGGACGGGGGAGGCCAGCCAGGGCAGTTCTGGGGTGATCGGCGGAGGACTGTCGTTGTCAACTCCACGACCACGTATGGATGAACCGTAAACCATCCCGGGGGATTGTGGGAAACCCAAAGCGGGCCACGTGACCGGTTTCACTCCTCGTCGGCCTCCAGCACCCTGATCGTCCTCAGTTCGGGGTCGCTCGGATCCGGCAGGTTCATCCCCGCGTCCTTACCCGTCCGCAGATACCGCAGCACGGGCTCGGTGAGCCGCTCACCCGGCAGCACCGCCGGGATCCCCGGCGGATACGGCGTGATCATCTCGGCCGCGATCCGTCCCGCGGCCTTCTTGACCGGCACGTTCTCGGCGGGCCCGAAGAACGCGTCGCGGGGCGAGCGGGCCCGCGCCAGCCGCAGCTCGGACGGCGCCGGCACCTCCACCCGCGGGGCGGGGCGCAGCTTCGGGGCGACGTGCGCGAGATCCCGCAGCGCGGACAGCAGCTCGGCGCTCGTCTCCCGGTCGTCGCCGTGGGTGAGCTGGGCGCCCAGGCGGCGGTGGTCGGCCAGATGCGCCTCGATGCTCCGCTCTTCCCGCAGCCAGTCCGCCGCCTGGAACCCCGTGATGCCGAGACCGGTGAGGTCCATGATGACCTGCAAGGGGTCCATGTCGTCGGCGAGCCCGGGACCGCACAAGTCCTCCCGGCCCTCGACGTGCAGCCCCTCGATCCGCCCCACGGCCGACCGCAGTCCGGCCACGAGGTCCAGTGCGCCGCCCATGAGTTCCTCGCCGTGCAGGGCCATCTGGCGCCGCCAGCCGTCCAGCCCGGCGTACAACAGCACCGACGGGCTGGTCGTGCCGAGCAGGTCCGCGCGCAGCTTCAGCACCTCGGGCGGCACCAGGTCGCCCTGGAGATGGAAGACGGACCCCTGCTCCAGGCCGCTGCCCATCTTGTGGATGCTCGTCACACAGATGTCGGCGCCCGCGTCCATCGCCCAGGACGGCAGGTCGGGGTGGAACGGCAGATGCGCGCCCCACGCCTCGTCCACGATCAGCGGCCGTCCGCGCCGGTGACACACCTCGGCTACGGCCCGCAGATCCGCGGTCGTCCCGTACGGCGTCGGACTGCTCACCAACGCGCCCTTGGCGTCGGGATGGTCGGCGAAGGCCTTCTCGAAGGCGTCGGCGGACGGCGGATGCGCGAGATGCCGCTCGGGGTCCCAGCGGGGCTCGACCCACACGGGTTCGACGCCGGACAGGATGAGCCCCGAGACCACCGCCTTGTGGGCGTCCCGGCCGATCAGCAAGCGCTCGTGCGGGCCCGCCACGGACAGCATCGCCGCCTTGACCGACAAAGAGCTGCCGCACGTGCTGAAGAACGTGTGCTCGGCGTGCACGGCGTCCGCCATCAGCTCCTCGGCACGCTCCAGCACCTGGTTCCGGGTGAGCCGGTCGTCGAGCCCGCCCGACGCCAGGACGTCACCGAGGAAGACCGCGTCGCCCAGCACCCTGCGCACCGACGGGTCGGCGCCCCGGGCCTGTTTGTGTCCGGGCGGCGTGAAGGACAGAAGGCCCTCGCGGTGATAGGCCTCCAGGGCTTCCAGTACCGGTGCTCGCGTGTGATCGACTGCCATGCGACCCCGGGTTCCCGAGAGCCAGGTCGTCAATCGCGACCGTCAGTGCTCACCGGCCCGCTTGCCCGGGGACACGATCTCGTCCAGCACCCGCAGAACCGACTCGAAGGCCAGCGTTCGTACGGTGGCCTCCCGTGCGCCCTCCGGATCGGTCGGGCGCAGGGCCTCGCTCCGAGTTCGCCACGCTCGCTCCTCCTCCAGGGCGCAGGCCCGTGCCCGCTGAATGCGCCGCAACAGCTCGTCTGAGTCCACGACATCCGTCATGCGTACCGGGTACCCCGGCAAAAGGGACGGAAGGCAGGTGTCTTCCAGGTTTGGCGGGCTCCGGATCGGTCAGCCGAAGAGAAGAGACCTGCGGTGCTCACGCGGCGTAGACAGTCCGCCGCGGCCGGCCGGTCATGGGCCGAGTCG
Source organism: Streptomyces sp. NPDC051913 (assembly GCF_044593635.1). Taxonomy (NCBI): domain Bacteria; kingdom Bacillati; phylum Actinomycetota; class Actinomycetes; order Kitasatosporales; family Streptomycetaceae; genus Streptomyces; species Streptomyces sp. NPDC051913. The sequence continues at coordinate 599,459 of NZ_JBIUCI010000004.1, forward strand.
GCCACGGTGCGGCATTCCGCCGCGGCCGACCGGCCAGGTGGCGTGGCGGCGAGAGCCCGCCCGTCGCGGCGGCCGGCGACCGAGGGCACAGAGGGGTCCGGATCGTCCCGAAACCGTCCAGGGAGCCCAGAAACATGTGTAGGGAGCACGCGACCGAATCCGCCCCCAAGCCGTCGGTATCCGCCGACACCCCATCGGGGCCCGCCCTCGAACCGTCGGCCGTCGGCCGCTGCCGGCTGCGCTGCCCGTGCCGGCCCGCCGACGCGCGGCGGGCCGTGGAGAGCGCGGTGGACGCGCGCTGCCGGGCCACCGGGACCACGTGCGACCGGGAGTCCGTCGCCGACGCCCTGCTCGTCGCCTCGGAGCTGACCACCAACGCCATCCTGCACGGCGGCGGGATCACCGACTTCCGCATCGACCTCGTCGAACCCGGGATACGGGTCTCGGTCAGCGACCGCAGCGACGCCCTGCCGGTGACCGAGGAACCCGTCGACCCGCGCGGCCGACGACGGATCGGCGGCCTCGGCTGGCCGATCGTGTGCCGGCTGGCACACGACGTCCGGGTCACCGGCCTGCCCTCCGGAGGCAAGTGCATCACCGCGGTCGTGCCCCTGTCCTGACACGACGTCTGTCTTCCCCCGGGAAGCGGAGTTTGCGCCCCGGGCAGCAGGGCAGACGCACCATCGTGCTTCGGACCGGAGGCGCGCGGCGGGAGAGGTACGACTGCTCCCGGGCCCTCCGGGTGTCCGGACAGCGCTCCTCCCGCGGCAATGACCCTGAAACCTTCCTTCAGGAGCGATCCCGCATGCTTATCGATAAATCGACGAGCCGTTCCGGCCTGACCACCGGTACGCCGACCACCGCCCCCCGGCGGCGGCACGACGACGCCCCCGACACCGCCCAGCTCTTCGCCCGTCTGAACTCCCTGGAGCCGGGCCCCGAACGAGACGCCGTCCGCGACGAACTCGTCACCGCCTGGCTTCCCATGGCCCACCGCATCGCCGGCCGGTTCCGTGAACGGGGCGAGTCCCTGGAGGACCTGCGGCAGGTCGCCGCCCTGGGACTCGTCAAGGCGGTCGACCGCTTCGAACCCGAGCGCGGCGCCTTCGAGAGCTACGCCGTGCCGACCATCACCGGCGAGGTCAAGCGACACTTCCGGGACCGCATGTGGGCGCTGCGGGTGCCCCGTCGGGTGCAGGAACTGCGCAACAAGGTGCGCGTGGCCCGCCGCGAGCTCACCCAGACCCCGGGCAGCGCCGAACCCAACGCGGCCGACCTCGCCGCCCACACCGGCCTGACCGAGGACGAGGTCAACGCGGGGCTGGAGGCGCTGGAGAGCTACAGCGCGCTGTCCCTGGACGCCGAACTCTCCTCCGGCGAAGACGGATACAGCCTCGCCGACACCCTGGGATCCTCGGACGCCTCCTACGACGTCGTGATCGACCGCGAGTCCGTCAAGGCGGGCCTGAGCAGGCTGCCCGAGCGGGAACGCGCCATTCTCTACATGCGGTTCTTCGAGGACATGACGCAGAGCCGCATCGCCGACCAGCTCGGCATCTCGCAGATGCACGTCTCGCGTCTGATCAGCCGCAGTTGCGCCCGGGTACGCGCCGAGGCGCTCGGCGAACGGGCCACGCTCTGAGCGCCCGACGGGCGGGGTGTGCCGTGCGGCGACCGGGGCATTCGCAGGGCGGGAGGCCAAGATGAATCCGACTGCCATCGCGCGCAACGGTCGTATGGACGCCGAACGCGCGGCACGTGGCTCCATGACCGAGTACGCGGCCCGCGCGGGGCTCACCGCCCGCGGAGTGATCTATCTGCTGGTGGGCGTGCTGGCGCTCCAGATCGCCTTCGGCGACGGCGAACAGCAGGCGGACCGCGGCGGCGCCCTCGCCGAACTGTCGGACAAGCCCTTCGGCGCCGTCCTGCTGTGGGCCCTGGGCGCCGGGCTCGTCGGCATGGCGTTGTGGCGGCTGTCGGAAGCGGTGTTCGGCTCGGTCGGACCGGAGGGCCGCACCGCCAAGAAGCGCCTGCTGGCGGTGGTCCGGCTGGTCTTCTACAGCTTCGTCGCCTACTCGGTGCTGTCGTTCGCGGCGGGCTCCGGCGGGGGCGGCAAGGGCTCCAGCGACAAGCAGTCGCGTGACGTCACGACTAGGGCGCTGGAGATGCCGGCCGGTCAGTGGCTGGTGGCGCTGGCCGGGGTCGGGATCGCCGTGGCGGGCGTGTGGATCGGCGCCCGGGCGGTGCTACGGGCGTACCACGACAAGCTCAAGCTCGGCGAGATGTCCCGGGGGGCGCGGCGCCTGGTGGACATCACCGGGGTGGGTGGCGGCGCGGCCCGCGGCCTCATCTTCGCGACCGCGGGCGCCTTCGCCGTACGGGCCGCCGTCGACTACGACCCCGACAAGGTCAAGGGCCTCGACGACACCCTCCGCTCCTTCGCCGACACCCCCCTGGGCCCCTCGCTCCTGGCCTGCGTGGCAGCCGGCCTGGTCCTCTTCGGCCTGTTCTCGTTCGCCATGGCCCGGTGGAGGAGGGTGTAGGACCCGGAATCATGCCCCGACGACCGGCCCGCCCCCCCGGCGGGCCGTGTCGTACGGCGGCGAGGGCGAGGGTGAGGGCCTGGCCGGGCTCAGCCCCGTGGTCCGGCCACCGGTACCCGTAGGGGCCGGGCCAGGCCCGTCACCCCCTCGTCCAGTCGTCCCAGATGGCGCAGCACCCGGTCCGTGACCCGGCCGTAGCGGGGTGAGCCCGCGGTGCCGGTGTCCAGGAGCGCGGCGATGCTCGGGCCGGTGCGGAGCTCCTCGGGGGAGTGTTCGTCGGCGACATGGGCTGCGAGGGCGCGGATGTTCTGAAGGATGCGCTCCCCGGCGCCGCGCAGCCGGGGGTCGGCCGCGATGGAGGGGTGCGTGGGCAGGAGCTCGGCGGTCGCCGCCAGGGCCCGTGCCTGGTAGGCGCAGGTCTCCAGGAGGGCCACGACATAGCGCGCCGTGTCCCGCCGCGCCCGCAACGGGGTGACGGGGTGGGTGAGCGGCTTGGTGGCGGCCCGCAGATCGGCCAGCGCCTGGTCCAGCTCGCGGGCCTGGTCCAGCAGATCGCCCGGCGGCCCGCCGCTGAGCTGGTCCACGGCGGTCTCGGTGACCTCAGCCAGCCGGTCCAGCACGGCGACGAGCAGGTCGTTGGTACGGCGGTCCGTCCGCACCGGCAGCACGAACGCCGCCGCCAGCACCCCGCAGGCCGCGCCGAGCGCCGTCTCCTCGACGCGCAGCACGAGCACCGAGAAGCTGTACGTGTGCAGCAGGGTGTAGAGCAGGCCCAGCGCGGCGGTCACGAAGAACGACATGAGCGTGTACGACAGCGGCGCCGAGTAGAACATCAGGAACACGCAGACCAGGACCAGCGCGAACGCCGTCCACGTATGGTGCCCGACCAGCGCCGCCAGCCCGATGCCCGCCACCACCCCGAGCACCGTGCCGACCAGCCGCCGGTAGCCCTTGACCAGGATCTCGCCCGTGGACGCGGTGTTGATGAAGACGATCCAGCAGGTCAGCACCGCCCAGTACCAGCGCTGACTGGACAGCAGCTCCCCGCCGAGGATGGCCAGCGACGACCCCACCGCCACCTGCACGGCCGCCCGCGTCGTCGGCCGCCGCAACCCCGTGAGCTCCTCCTGCGCCTCCTCCTCACCGGCGTCGATGGCCGCGTCCTCGGCGTCCAGTTCCTCCCGGGACCGTGCCGTGGCCGGAGTGTCGTCCGACTCGTCCTGCGGCCCGTCGAGCGCGACCCGCAGCCCCAGCACCGCGCGGGCGGCCTCACCGACACCCCGGAACACGTCCTGGACGGCCGGTGGCGCGGGCGGCAGGTTCTGCTCGTCCCGGTAGCCGAGGAGCCGGTTGCGAACATGCGACAGGGCTGTGCCGTGCTGCGCCGACACCGGACGCAGGACGAGCAGCCGCAGCGCCTCCAGATCCCGGCGCAGCGTGTCGATCGCCTCGTCCCGCACAGGCAGCAGCCCACCCGAGGGCACGGGCGCGCCCGGCAGATGCAGGGTCAGTGTGTCCGCCCGCTCGGCGCTGCGCGCGGTCAGCAGCAACAGCCCCAGCCGTTCGGCGGCCACCTCGGCGTCCGCCACCCGCCGCTGCACCAGCCGGGCCACGCCCTCGTCGGCGGTCCCGGCCTCCAGGCGGCCCTGGATCATCAAGGCGGTGTCGTGCAGCCGCGCGGTGCCCTCCCGCACATGCTCCAGGGCCCCGTCCACGTCCGCCGGCCCCGCGTCGAGCAGTTCCAGTTGCGCGGCCACCAGCCGGGCCAGCCGGGCACGGAAGGCCGACCGCAGCCGCTCCAGGGTCCCCGCGGGCGTCTCCGGCACCAGGGCGAACCGCACCAGCGCGCTGCTCGCGAAGGCGACGCCGATCGCCGCGTACAACTGGGGCAGGCCCGAGACCGTCGCGCCGACGAACAGGGACAGGAAGTACACCTGGAACCCGATCAGCCCGAGCGCGGTGCCCCGGTCCCCGAACCGCCGCCCGTAGACCGCGCAGAAGATCAACGCGACGAAGAACAGGTCACCGGCGACGACCCGGGAGGCGAGCAGCGCCCCCAGTGTCACGGCGGCCAGCGCCACCGGCAGCCCGAGCGCCAGGGTGACGGCCTGCGAGGACCGCTGCTTGTCGCGGACGGCGAAGGTGGCGACCATCGCGGCGATCGCCCCCGCCACGAGATGAGGCACGTCGGCGCCCAGCGGGGCGAGCACGGCCAGCGTCAGCGCGATGGCCCCGACCGTCCGCAGCCCCGCCGTCAGCCGCAACAGCCCGGGGTCCGACGCCGCCGCGAAGTCCCGCAGCCGCACCCGCCCGGCCCCCGTCACGACACACGGCCGGAACCCGGCCGACGTCCCCCACCACAACCACCCGCCCCGGCCTGCGCGCGCGGGATGACGGTAGCCGTTGCCCGACCGCCCACACGCCCGATCCGCACCGGCCCGGCGGCCCGCCCGTTCCCGACGCGCCCACTCACCGCGGGCGTCCCGGCTTGCGCGTTCGGCGCGTGTGAGATGACGGTGGGTGTCTTTGTCTGGCCGCCCACACGCGCCGCACACCCGATCCGCACCGGCCCGGCGGCCCGCCCGTTCCTCACGCGCCCACTCACCGCGGGCGCCCAGGCTTGCGCGTCCGGCGCGTGGGAGATGACGGTGGGTGTTGTTGTCCGGCCGCATACGCGCGCCGCACGCCCGATCCGCGCCGGCCCGGCGGCCCGCCCGTTCCCGACGCGCCCACTCACCGCGGGCGTCCCGGCTTGCGCGTTCGGCGCGTGTGAGATGACGGTGGGTGTCTTTGTCTGGCCGCCCACACGCGCCGCACACCCGAAACGCACCGGCCCCGCGGCCCGCACGTCCACCACGCTCCCGACGACCGCAAGCGCCTCGTTCTGCGGGTCCGGCTTGCGGTGGATTTCCGACGGTGTCCCGGTGCGTACGTTCGACGCTCCGGCCCGCACGTCCACCACGCGCCGGACGACCGCAGGCGCCTCGGCCTGCGCATCGGGCGCGTGGCGGAATCCAGTCGGCGACCCGGCCCGCACGTTCGCCGTGCGCCCGGTCACCATCGAAGTCCCGGCCCGCACGTTCGCCGTGCGCCCGGTCACCATCGAAGTCCCGGCCCGCACGTTCGCCGTGCGCGCGGTCACCAGGGGTGTCCCGGCCCGCACGTCCACCACGCGCCCGTCCCTCACCGGCACCCCGGCCCACGGGTCCGGCGTGCCGGCGTTGCCCGCCGGGGCCTCAGCCCGTGGTCGGGAGGGGCGGAAGGGGGCGGGCCGTGGCGTGTGCGGCATTGCTGTGCTCCTGTGGCCGGGGCTCTATTCCTGTCGCTCCGTTCCGTCCACGTGTGCCCGCACCTGATCCGGTGTGAGGTAGGCGTTCGTGTACTCGAAGTCCTTGAGCCGGGCCGCCCGGCGGTGCTGGAAGCCGGTGCGGACGAAATCGTCGCCCGCGATCGCGTTGAGCGTCCAGTTGGTCGCGACGCGCACCTTGGCCACATTGGTGCGCAGCGCCGCCCAGTGGTAGCCGCGGGCCGCGACCTGGGCGGGAAGCCCGCGCAGCTCGATGCCGAGCGGCTTGGACACGGCGTCCCTGCCGCCGAGGTCCACGACCAGACCGAGGTCCTTGTGGACGTACGGCGTCGTCGACCCCCCGCGCAGGGTGGCGATGACGTTGTCCGCGACGTGCTTGCCCTGCCGCATCGCGTGCTGCGCGGTCGGCGGGCAGATAGCGCCCTCCTCACCCTTGGCCTCGTCCGGGACCGCGGCGGAGTCGCCGAGCGCGAAGACCCCGTCCTGGCCCGGCATCCTCATGTCCGCGCCGACCACGAGCCGCCCGCGGAGCGTCTCGGCCCCCAGCGTCCCGATCAGCGGACTGGCCACCACACCCGCCGTCCAGATCAGCGTGTGCGTCGGGATCACCCGCCCGTCGGTGAAGGTGACCTCCTCCGGGCCCGCCTTGGCGATGGAGGTGCCGAGGGAGATGTCGACACCGCGCTTGGTGAGGATGTTCTGCGCGGTGCTGCCCAGCTTGTCGCCCAGTTCGGGCATCAGCTTCGGGGCGATGTCGATCAGATGCCACTTGATGAGCGCCGGGTCGATGCGCGGGTAGCGCTTGACGGCGGCGTGGGTGAGCTTCTGCAGACAGGCCGCGGTCTCGGTGCCCGCGTAACCGCCGCCGACCACCACGAACTGCAGCCGCGCGGCCCGCTCCGCCTCGTCATGGCTGGCATCGGCGAGGTCGAGCTGCGAGATGACGTGGTCACGGACGTACGCGGCCTCGGCGAGGGTCTTCATGCCGAACGCGTGGTCCGTGAGGCCGGGAATGTCGAAGGTGCGGGTCACACTGCCCGGCGCCAGCACGATGTAGTCGTACGGCTCGTCGACGATCTCGTCGGTGATGGTGCGGATCACGCACACCTTCGCCTTGAGGTCCACGCCGATGGCACCGCCGGGGATGATCCGGGTGCGGTACTTCCTGCTCCGCCGCAGCGACACGGCGATCGACTGGGGTGTCAGCACCCCGGAGGCCACCTGGGGGAGCAGCGGAAGGTAGAGCTGATAGGCGAACGGTGTCACCAGCGTGACGTCTGCCTCGTCCGCACCGAGTTTGCGTTCCAGCCGGCGTACACACTCCACGCCGGCGAAGCCTGCGCCAACCACCAGGATCCTGGGTCGTGTCACGGTCTTTCTTCCCTTCTGCGGCTCCGGCGGTCCGAGTCGAACGTCGATCGTCTGCCCTGGATCGCTGCTGCCCACCCCACCGATCCCACCGTGCCTCCAGCCGTTCCGCCAGCCGGGTGCGGCAGGCAGACGAACGCGTTGAGCACCACCATGCCCGCACTGGTGCGCGAGTGCACCGAAAGCGCGTGAAAGTCGTGTGTGACTCACCAGGGCAGAAACACATGCACGTCCTTGCCGTGCGACTCCGTCACCACGCTCACCTGCTCGCACAGGGCGTGGATCAGATGCCAGCCGACACCGCCGCCGCCGGTGCTCGGGTGGAAGGGCCTCGGGGCGGGCGGGGTGGGGTTGGAGTCGTGCAGGGTCACATGCACACCGTCGAAGGTCCGCCGCATGGTCAGCGAGAACTCCCCGGGCGCGTACTGCACGGCGTTGGCCGCCAGCTCGGTGACGACCAACAGGATGTCGTGCCAGTATTCGGGCGCACCGGGCGGACGGGCGTCGGCGAGGACACACAGGAAGTCCTCCGCGGCGAGCCGAGCGCTCGTCACGCTCTGCGGCTCACCCACGAAGCTCGTGGTGCGGCTCGGGATCTCCACGGAGGCCACTAGGTCGTCCCTACGGGTCATCGGGCATGTCCTTCGTCCAGCGTCCTTCGACGTCGACGCTTGTGCGAGTTCCCGAGGTCGCTGAGGTCAATCGGACCCCAGCGGGACTCTCTGTCACCGGAACACGTCGTCCGGGTCCTCCCAGCCGGTCGGCTCCTCGGGCACCCGCTGCCGGGTGCCGTGCGAGCGGGCCTGGTACATCGCGTCGATCTCGAAGGCGTAATGCTCGACGATCGCGTCCCGGCGCAGCTTCATCGACGGGGTCAGCAGGCCACGGGTGTGGTCGAAGGGCTGCGGCAGCACCCGGAAGACCCGTACGGACTCCGACCGGGACACGGCGCTGTTGGCCGCCGCGACGGCCCGGCCGATCTCCTCCCGCAGCGCGTTCTCCTCCCGCGCCTCCCGGCTCGGCGCGTCCCCCGGCAGCGCGAGCCCGCCGCGCCAGTGGACCAGGAAGTCCGGGTCCAGGGTGATCAGGGCACCGACGCAGGGCCGGTTGTCGCCCACCAGGACCGCCTGGTGGATGAGCGGATGCATCCGCAGCCGCTGCTCCAGGAAGGCCGGTACGACACTCTTGCCGCTGCTGGTGATGATCACGTCCTTCTTGCGGCCGGTGATCGTGAGATAGCCCTCCGGGTCCAGGTATCCGAGGTCGCCCGTGGCCAGCCAGCCGCTGCCGAGCGCCGTGCGGGTCGCGGCCTCGTCGTTGACGTAGCCCTGGAACACGGAGGGGCCGTGGACCAGGATCTCCCCGTCGTCGGCCACCCGGATGTCGGTGCCCGGCAGGGGTCGGCCGACGGTGCCGGACTTCTCCCGGCCCAGTGGCTGGCCGGTGACGCCCCCGCTCGTCTCCGTCAGGCCGTAGCCGTCGTTCACGTACACGCCGATGCCCTCGTAGAACAGGCACAGTTCGCGGCCCAGCGGGGACCCGCCGGAGGTCGCCCGCAGGACCCGGCCGCCCAGCGCGGCCCGCAGTCTGCGGTACACCGTCCGTTCGTACAGGGCGTGCTGCAACCGCAGATCGAGCCCGGGGCCCGCTCCCTGGCCCAGCCGCTGTCGTTCGACGGCCGCCGCGTAGTCCCGGGCCGTCTCCGCCGCCCGCTCGAACAGCGCACCGCGACCCGCCTGTTGTGCCGTGCGCAGAAAGGTCTTGTAGATCTTCTCGAAGAGCGAGGGCACCGCACAGAAGTACGTCGGCCGGAACGACATCAGGGACGCCGAGAGCGCCGCCTGGGTCAGATCCGGCTCATGGGCCATCAGCAGCCCGCCGCGCAGGCACAGCGTCTGCACCAGCAGGCCGTACACATGGGAGAACGGCAGGAAGGCGAGGACACTGCCCTGGCCGCCCGGCGGCACCACCGTGTGACCCCAGCCCTCCAGGAGCGTGTCGCAGGCGCTCGCCAGACCGCGGTGGCTCAGCGCGCAGCCCAGCGGCCGCCCCGAGGTGCCGGAGGTGTAGACGACGGCGGCGGTGGAGTCGGGCAGCACGATCCGGCGCAGTGACTCCACCGTGGTGAACGGAATGAACTGGCCCCGCTCCACGAGCTGTTCCAGCGCCCCCGTGTCCAGCTGCCACACATGCCGAAGCCGAGGCAGCGAGGCGCACACCGACCCGACCGTCATCACGCTCTGCTCGTCCTCGACGACCACGCCCACACAGTCCGCGTCCCGGAGGATCCATTCCACCTGGTCGCGCGACGACGTCGGATAGATCGGCACGACCTCGGCGCCGACCGCCCACAGGGCGTGGCTGATGACCGTCCACTCGTAACGGGTACGCGCCATGATCGCCACTCGGTGGCCCGGCGCGATCCCCGAGGCCACCAGCCCCTTGGCCAGGTCCACCACCTCGTCCCGCAGCTCCACCGCGGTCACCTCCTCCCAGGCGGGGGAGGAGGGATGGCCGGAGCGGCGCGCGAGCGTCGGCAGGGTCGGGTTGCGGTCCGCCGTCTCGAAGACGCTGTCGGCGAGCCCGCCGGTCAACGGGGAGACGGACGGGGGAGCGAGGGCGACGTCGCGCATGCGCTGCTCCTGTTGTGTACGGGGTGTGACTCCACCGATGAGAACCGTTATCGGCGGTGCCTGAATCTAGCCCAGGCGGGAGCGGCCGGTGTCTGGATTCGACAAGTAGCGCCGGTTTGTTGATCTCGCCGTGATCGAGGGGCTCGCCGCCCGTGCGACGCCTACTCCTGGGTGAGGTGCGCGCACTCCCTGACGACCTCCCGCAGACTGCCGGTCCGCTCCATCAGCTCCCGCTGCACCCGCGCCCCGTTGCCGCGCCGCAGCAGCTTCGCACAGGCCTCGCGCGCGCAGTCGAGGTCGCCGGTGTCGGCGAGCGCCTCCCCGATGTGGTCCAGCAGGGCCCGTACGACGGTCTCCGCGGGCAGCCGGTGCATGGTCGCCGGATGCAGCAGCTCCTCCGTCAGCCCGGACCGGGCGGCCCGCCAGGCGGCCAGCCGCAGCAGGCTCACACTGTGCGGCAGCGGCTCCCGCCCCGCCCGCCACTCCCGTGCCGCCGTCTCCACCAGGCCACGGGTGAGGGTGGCGACCAGGACGGCGGTCGAGGCGTGCAGACAGACGTCCGACACCCTGATCTCCACCGTCGGATAGCGCTGGGACAGTCGCGCGTCGAAGTAGACCATCGCCTCGTCGAGGATGACCCCGGTCGCGACCATGTCCGCGACCCGCCGGTGATAGCGCTCGGCCGAGCCGAACACCTCGGTCGGGCCGGCCGACGGCCAGCGCTGCCACACCCGGCTGCGATAACTGCTGTACCGCGTGTCCCCGCCTTGCCAGTACGGCGAGTTGGCGCTGATCGCGGAGAGCACCGACAGCCACGGCCGGATCCGGTCGATCACCGCGACGCCCTCGGCGTCGGACTCGACGGACACATGGACGTGGCACCCCAGGACGAGGTCCCTGCTGGTGATGCCGTACTGCTCGGCCATCCACCGGTACCGGCGTCCCACTCCGATGGACGGCCGGACCGGCAGGGGCGAGGTCGCCAGCGCCGCGACCGTGCAGCCGATGCCTTCGGCGAGCCGCGCCGCCTCCTTGCGACAGCGGACGATCTCCGCACCGAGATCCGCCATACCCGACTGCGGGTGCGTGGCGAACTCCAGCATCTCGGTGTGCAGTTCCTTCTCGAAGACCTGCTCGTCCCCGTCGTCCAGCGCGGCGCGCGCGAGCACGGCCGCGGACAGAGCCTGTGGCTCGCCGGTCTCGGGATCGATCAGGAGGAGCTCCTCCTCCACTCCGACGGTGCGCACGTGAGGCCGCCCTTCTGTCGCGACGACGGGGTCCGTACGCCCCGACTGCCCACGGGACGGCCGGTCACACGGGCGTCAGCCACACCGTCGCGAGCGGTGGCAGGGTGAGCGGCACGACACCGTCCTCCGGTTTGACCGGATCGGAGCCGCCGACACCGCCGCCGCCGTACCGTGCCGCGTCCGTGTTGAGGACCTCCCGCCAGGCGGGGACGTCGCCGGGGACGCCGAGACGGTAGTCGTGCCGGACGACCGGGGAGAAGTTGGAGACGGCGAGGAGAGGGGAGCCCTCGGCGTCGTAGCGCAGGAAGGCGAAGACGTTGTCGTCCGCCGCGTCGCCGATCACCCACCGGAAGCCGTCGGGGGTGGTGTCCCGCTGCCAGAGGGCGGGGGTGCGACGGTAGAGGCCGTTGAGGTCGCGGACCAGGTCCTGGACGCCACGGTGATCGGCTTCGGCGCCGTAGGCGGGATCGAGCAGCCACCAGTCGGGGCCGTCGGGCTCGGACCACTCGGAGCCCTGGGCGAACTCCTGCCCCATGAAGAGGAGTTGCTTGCCGGGGTGGGCCCACATGAAGCCGAGGTAGGCGCGGTGGGTGGCGCGCTGCTGCCACCAGTCACCGGGCATCTTGGAGACCAACGACCTCTTGCCGTGCACGACTTCGTCGTGGGAGATCGGCAGCACGTAGTTCTCGCTGTAGGCGTAGACCATCGAGAACGTCATCTCGTGGTGGTGGTACTTGCGGTGCACCGGCTCATGCTCCACGTACCCGAGCGAGTCGTGCATCCAGCCCATGTTCCACTTCAGGCCGAAACCCAGACCGCCGCTCTCGGTCGGCCGGGTCACCCCGTCCCAGGCGGTGGACTCCTCCGCGATCGTCATGACCCCCGGCACCCGCCGGTACACCGTCGCGTTCATCTCCTGGAGGAACTGCATCGCGTCCAGGTCCTCGCGCCCGCCGAACACATTGGGCGTCCACTGACCGGAGTCACGGGAGTAGTCGAGGTAGAGCATCGAGGCGACGGCGTCGACCCGCAGCCCGTCGATATGGAACTCCTCGCACCAGTACACGGCGTTGGCGACCAGGAAGTTGCGCACCTCCACCCGCCCGTAGTCGAACTCGTACGTCCCCCAGTCCGGATGCTCGGCCCGCCGCCAGTCACCGGGCTCGTACAGGGGCTGCCCGTCGAACCGCCCCAACGCCCAGTCGTCCTTGGGGAAATGAGCGGGCACCCAGTCCATGATCACGCCGATACCGGCCCGATGCAGGGCGTTCACCAGGTACTTGAAGTCGTCGGGCGAGCCGAGCCGGGCCGTCGGCGCGTAGAAGCCCGTCACCTGATAGCCCCAGGAACCGCTGAAGGGGTGATGGGCGACCGGCATCAGCTCGACGTGTGTGAAGCCGAGGTCCTTGACGTACTCCGGGAGCTGATCGGCGAGTTGACGGTATGTCAACCCGGGCCGCCAGGACGGCAGATGGACCTCGTACACCGAGAACGGCGCCACGTGCACCGGGACATCTCCCCGATGAGCCATCCACTCGGCGTCGTCCCACTCGTAGCGCGACACGCTCACGATCGACGCCGTGTCCGGGGGGACCTCGGCACGACGGGCCATCGGGTCCGCCTTCAGGAAGCGGTCGCCGTGCCGTGAGGTGATCTCGTACTTGTACCGGGCACCCTCACCGATCCCCGGCAGGAAGAGCTCCCACACCCCGGCCGCGCCCAGCGAACGCATCGGGAACGCCGTGCCGTCCCAGCAGGTGAAGTCCCCGGCGACGCGCACACCCTGGGCGTTCGGCGCCCACACCGTGAAGCGGGTGCCGGTCACGCCCTGATGGGTCATGGGCTCGGCGCCGAGCGCCTTCCACAGCTGCTCGTGCCGGCCCTCCCGGATGAGATGCAGATCGGTGTCGCCCAGGGCGGGGAGGAAGCGGTACGGGTCGTGGACCTCGTGCTCGCCGTCCTCGTACGCCACCAGCAGGGTGTACGAGGGGATCGCCGCCAGCGGGAGCACACCGGAGAAGAGGCCCTCGCCCTCCGAGACGAGCCGGCTGCGCTTCCCGTCGACGACCACGCTCACGGATCGCGCGAAGGGACGCAGGGCCCGGAAGACGATCCCGCCGGGCACCGGATGGGCGCCCAGCAGGGCGTGCGGATCGTGGTGAGCGCCCGCCAGCAGACGGGCACGGTCGCCGGGGTCCAGGGCGGGCGCGGCACGGCACGGAACCGGGCCACCCGCCTCGGAGGGTGAGATGTCACGCAGAGCCATGGCTTCAGCCTCCCCTTACGGCAAGACGCTCGATCGCGGCCATCGGAACCGGCAGCCAGTCGGGGCGATGCCGGGCTTCGTACAGGACTTCGTACACGGCTCTGTCCGTCTCGTAGGCGCGCAACAGACCGTGCTTCTTTCGTGGATCCCAGCCCGCCCGCGCGGCGTACCCGGCGCAGAAGGCCTCCCGGCAGCGGCGCGCCCACTCCGGACGCCAGGGGCGGCGCTGCCGGGCCGCGTAGTCGAAGGAACGCAGCATGCCGGCGATGTCCCGCACCGGCGAGTGGGCGCTGCGCCGCTCGGCGAGCGGACGGGACGGCTCGCCCTCGAAGTCGATGACGAACCACTCACGCCCGGCCCGCAGCACCTGCCCCAGATGCAGATCGCCGTGGATGCGCTGCGCGGGCGGACCGGAATCGCAGCCTTCCAGCGCCGCGAACGCGGTCCGCAGCCGCGGGACGAAAGGCTGGAGGGCGGGCACGCAGTGCGCGGCGGACGTCAGCCGCTCGGTCATCGCCGCCGCCGTGCGGCTGTTCTGGTCGCAGGCGGGACCGCCGGAGGTCTCGGTGCCGGTCCCGTCCGGGAAGGCGGCGGCCAGCGCGAGGTGGACGTCGGCTGTGGCCCGGCCCAGCTCGTGGGCCTGCGCCGTGAAGTCGTCGCCGCGGGCCAGCGCCTCCAGGGCCAGGGTCCAGCCGTCGGAGGCGTCGGGCAGGAACGGCTGGAGCACGCCGAGCGTGGCCTGGAAGGGATGCGTCGTCCGGAACCAGGCCACGGGCGCGGGCACCCGGCGGCACCCCTGGTCGGCCAGCGCTCCCGGCACCTCCAGGTCCGGGTTGACGCCGGGCTGGACGCGCCGGAAGACCTTCAGGATGAACGCGTCGCCGTACACCAGCGAGGAGTTGGACTGCTCGGCGTCCAGCAGCCGCGGCACCAGCCCGGTCGGCACGGACACCGACGGATCGGCCTCGAAGCGCAGGGGGCCCGCCGTGCCGGGATGCCGCAGCCGCTCCAGGAGCAGCTGCGCCGAACGAGGGTCCTGCAACGCGTCGAACACCGTCAGCCCGGCCAGCGGTCCGGACTCCGCCCGCCCGATCAGGGCCCGGCCGAGCCGCGGCGACAGATGCTTGCGCACGCCGAGCAGCAGCTGGTAGCAGTCCCCGGATCCGGCCGTGGTGCCGCCGGGGGCGGGGACGGGCGCGTGTCCGGTGTGGACCAGCAGATGCAGACAGCCAGGGAACAGCTCCGTCAGGGACAGCAGCGTGAGGTCCGTGACGGGCCGGTCCTTCCCGGCGAACCAGCGCTGCCGGGGCAGCCACTCGCGCAGTAGTCCCGCCAGCGAGGCCATGGGCTCCGCGACGGCCGTGCCGCTCGGGCTCGGGAATGCTGTCTTCGGCATGGTGACGCGTCCTTTCCTCGGCACACGCTCAAAGTCGGCGACCGATGCGGGATGCCACTCGGGAGAGCCGGAACCAGTAGAAACCGTGTCCCGCCAGCGTCAGCAGGTACGGCAGCTCACCGATGGCCGGGAACCGCACCCCGCCGAACAGCTCCACCGGGTGCCGTCCGTTGAAGGTGCTCAGGTCCAGCTCCGTGGGCTGTGCGAAGCGGGAGAAGTTGTGCACGCACAGGACCAGGTCGTCCTCGTACTCGCGAAGGAAGGCCAGTACGGCGGGGTTGGACGAGGGGAGTTCCGTGAACGTGCCGAGGCCGAACGCGGGGTTCTGCTTGCGGATCTCGATCATGCGGCGGGTCCAGTGCAGCAGCGAGGAGGGCGACGCCATCGACGCCTCGACGTTGGTGACCTGATGGCCGTAGACGGGATCCATGATGGTCGGCAGATACAGGCGCCCGGGGTCGGCCGTGGAGAAGCCCGCGTTGCGGTCCGGCGTCCACTGCATGGGGGTGCGGACGGCGTCGCGGTCGCCGAGCCAGATGTTGTCGCCCATGCCGATCTCGTCGCCGTAGTAGAGGATCGGTGAGCCGGGCAGGGACAGCAGCAGGGCGGTGAAGAGTTCGATCTGGTTGCGGTCGTTGTCGAGGAGGGGGGCGAGGCGCCGTCGGATGCCGATGTTGGCGCGCATACGCGGGTCTTTCGCGTATTCGGCCCACATGTAGTCGCGTTCCTCGTCTGTGACCATTTCGAGGGTGAGCTCGTCGTGGTTCCTGAGGAAGATGCCCCACTGGCAACTGGAAGGGATGGCGGGGGTCTTGGCGAGGATCTCCGAGACCGGGTAGCGGGATTCCCTGCGTACCGCCATGAAGATGCGGGGCATGACGGGGAAGTGGAAGGCCATGTGGCATTCGTCGCCGCCGGACTGGTAGTCGCCGAAGTAGTCGACGACGTCCTCGGGCCACTGGTTCGCCTCCGCCAGCAGCACCGTGTCCGGATACATGAGGTCGATCTCGCGGCGCACCCGCTTGAGGAACTCGTGGGAGGCGGGCAGGTTCTCGCAGTTGGTGCCCTCGGCGGCGTACAGATAGGGAACGGCGTCGAGCCGGAAGCCGTCGATGCCCAGGTCCAGCCAGAAGCGGAGGGCGGCGAGGATCTCTTCCTGGACCGCCGGGTTCTCGTAGTTGAGGTCGGGCTGGTGGGAGAAGAAGCGGTGCCAGTAGTACTGCTGGCGGACCGGGTCGAAGGTCCAGTTGGAGGTCTCGGTGTCGACGAAGATGATCCGGGCGTCCGGGTACTGCTTGTCGTCGTCGGCCCACATGTAGTAATCGCCGTAAGGGCCATCAGGGTTGGCGCGGGATTCCTGGAACCACGGGTGCTGGTCGCTGGTGTGGTTCATGACGAAGTCGATGATGACGCGCATGCCGCGCTGGTGGGCGGCGTCGACGAACTCGACGAAGTCGGCGAGGTCACCGAACTCGGGCAGGACGGCGGTGTAGTCGGAGACGTCGTAACCGCCGTCGCGCAACGGCGACTTGAAGAAGGGCGGCAGCCACAGGCAGTCGACGCCCAGCCATTGCAGGTAATCGAGTTTGGCGGTGAGGCCCTTGAGGTCGCCGACGCCGTCGCCGTTGCTGTCCTGGAAGGAGCGGACGAGCACCTCGTAGAAGACGGCGCGCTTGAACCAGTCGGGGTCCCGGTCCTTGGCCGGGGTGTCCTCGAAGGTGTCGTGGACGGGCTCGTTGACAGTCATGACGCGCTTGACCCTCCGCTCTGCGGTGTCGATGGCTGGACGTGGAGCACGTGCGCGGGGGACCGTCCCGGTTCCAGGCGCACATAGTTGCTCCTGCCCCAGCGGTAGGTCTCACCCGTCAGTTCGTCGTGCACGGACATGGATGCGTTCCCGTCCAGGCCGAGTTGCGGCATGTCCAACGAGACCGTGGCCTCCTGGGTGTGGTGGGGGTCGAGGTTGGCGATCACCACAACCGTGTCCGAGCCGGTGCGCTTGCTGTACGCGAGCACGGCGTCGTTGTCGGTGGTGTGGAAGCGGATGTTCCTGAGGCGCTGAAGGGCGGGGTGGCGGCGCCTGATGTCGTTGAGGCGGGTGATGAGAGGGGCGATGGTCTCGCTGGTGTCCCAGTCGCGAGGGCGGAGTTGGTATTTCTCGGAGTGGAGGTATTCCTCGCTGCCGTCCCTGAGGGGGGTGTTCTCGCAGAGTTCGTAGCCGCTGTAGATGCCCCAGGTGGGGGAGAGGGTGGCGGCCAGGACGGCGCGGACCTCGAAGGCGGGGCGTCCGCCGTGCTGGAGGTAGGCGTGCAGGATGTCGGGGGTGTTGGCGAAGAAGTTGGGC
Organism: Streptomyces sp. NPDC051913; assembly: GCF_044593635.1. Taxonomy (NCBI): domain Bacteria; kingdom Bacillati; phylum Actinomycetota; class Actinomycetes; order Kitasatosporales; family Streptomycetaceae; genus Streptomyces; species Streptomyces sp. NPDC051913. The sequence goes on from NZ_JBIUCI010000004.1 coordinate 616,563, forward strand.
CGCATGGAGGCGGCGGCCTCGCCGGACAGTTCGGTGAGGTACTCGGTGAGTTCCTCTTTGGTGTTGCGCCAGGTGAAGTACGTGTAGGACTGCTGGAAGCCGATCTGCCCCAGGGTGTGCATCATGGCGGGCCGGGTGAAGGCCTCGGCGAGGAAGATGACGTCGGGGTCGGTGGTGTTGATGTCCGCGATCACCTGCTGCCAGAAGAGGACCGGTTTGGTGTGCGGGTTGTCGACGCGGAAGATCCGTACTCCGTGGTCCATCCAGTGCCGCAGGATGCGCAGGGTCTCGGCGACCAGGCCGTCGAGGTCGGCGTCGAAGGCGATGGGGTAGATGTCCTGGTACTTCTTGGGCGGGTTCTCGGCGTAGGCGATGGTGCCGTCGGGGCGGTGGTGGAACCACTCGGGGTGTTTGTGGACCCAGGGGTGGTCCGGGGAGCACTGCAACGCGAAGTCGAGGGCGATCTCCAGGCCGTGTTCCTGAGCCTTGGCGACGAAGTGGTCGAAGTCCTCGATGGTGCCCAGGTCCGGGTGGATCGCGTCGTGTCCGCCCTCGGGGGAGCCGATCGCCCAGGGCACGCCGACGTCCTGGGGGCCGGCCGACAGGGTGTTGTCGGGGCCTTTGCGGAAGGTCGTGCCGATGGGGTGGATCGGGGGGAGGTAGACGACGTCGAAGCCCATGGCGGCGATCGCGGGGAGCCTGCGGGCGGCGGTGCGGAAGGTGCCGTGGGGGCGTTCGGGGGTGCCCTCGGAGCGGGGGAAGAACTCGTACCAGGAGCCGTACAGGGCCCGTTCCCGTTCGACGAGGAGCGGCAGTGGCTCGGAGGCGGTGACGAACTCCCGCAGCGGGTGCGCGGCCAGCACCGCGTCCACCTCTGGCGTCAACGCCGCCGCCAACCGGGTGGAGACGGTCAGTGAGTCGTCGTGCAAAGTGTCCGCCGCGGCCTGCACCAGGGCCCGTTCCGGGCCGTCGGGGACCCCCGCGGCCGCTCGGTGGTGGAGGTCGGCGCCCTGCTCCAGGACGAGCCCCACGTCGATGCCGGCGGGGATCTTGATGCCGGCGTGGTGGCGCCAGGTGCTGATCGGATCGCCCCATGCCTCCACGTGGAAGGTCCACCGTCCCGTCGAGCCAGGGGTGACCTCCGCACCCCAGCGGTCGGTGCCGGGGGCGAGTTCACGCATCGGCGTCCAGGGGCCGGGGCGGCCCTCGGGATCGGTGAGGACGACGTTGGCGGCGACCGCGTCATGGCCCTCACGGAACACGGTCGCGGTGACCTGGAAGGTCTCGCCGGCGACCGCCTTGGCCGGGCTGCGGCCGCCGTCGACGGCGGGCCGGACATCCCGGACCGGGATACGGCCGATGGTGTCCCTCGCGCTCATGTCCTTCGCGCTCGTGGACCTGCTCATGCGTCTCGTCCTCATGGGGGCTCGCCTCTGCCGTGCCGAGGGCCGGGCCATGAGGCCCGGCCGGGGATCCAAGCTGCGCCGGAAGGGGTCTACCTCCCCGCGGAAGAACGCGTGAGCAGCACCGGCGGCCCCCGGTGGACCGGGGTGGTGGCACAGAGCTGCGCGTCCTGCTCCTGGAGGTAGGTGACGAGGCTGGTCCGCAGATAGCGTTCGGCGGCGTCGGCGGCCTCCCGGGCACAGCGCTTCCCCATCAGCACACAGAGGGTGTAGCCCGAGTCCTCGAAGGTGGCCCGTACGGTGCGGTCGGCGGGGGAGGCGAGCATCACGCGCTCCCAGGCCCGGTACCGCCGCAGTTGCCGGGCGACTTCGGCCTTGGCCGGTAGCAGCATGGTGCGGTTCACCTTCCATGGGGAGTTTCACTCATGGTGCACGGGTGGCGACGCAACGTCTTGTTGGAGCTTCAACCATCGCTGGTGGAACGGGCCGTGGCCTGGGTCGACGCGCTCGTGTTGCACGAATGGCGTAGCCCCCGCACGCTTGAGGTCACTCAGGAGCGATCATTGCTCACGCTACGCGTTCGGGGCTCGTCCCAAAGGGGCGAGAGGCGGAAGTGGAGCTTCGCCGGTGAGGAGCCAACGAAGATGAAGACCGCAGTGCCCTGCTACTACCACCTCGACGTGGAAGTCACCCCGGAGCGGGTCGGCCAGGTCAAGCGCATTCTGGCCGCTCATCTCCGGTACTGGGATCTCGACACCCTCGTCGAGCCCGTCTGTCGCGGTGCCGAAATGCTGTTGAAGGCCATCGACGAGCACGCGACCGACAAGGAGACGTCGATCGAGATGTGGTGGAACGGCCAGCATCTGATCACCGCGATCGGTGACAACGACCGCGATCTGCGCCCGGACCAGGACCTCCGCGGCTGTCTGGCGCACATCGCCGCGATGAGCGACGGGTGGGGCTGCTGCGCCACCGAGACCGGCAGCAAGGTCATCTGGTTCTCGCAGCGCGCCCGGGCCGGCGAGCGGGTCCCGCTGGTGCCGACGGCACCAGCGCCGAGCCTGCGCGAGGTGCTTCAGGTGCCGCGCGAGGAACCGGTCGTCGGCGGCGTCCTGGAGGACGCCCGGTGACCGCGGAACGCCGACGCACGGCAGGGGTGCCCGTCTGGAACGGGCACCCCTACCCGTTGGGTGCCTCGTTCGACGGCAAGGGCACCAACTTCGCGCTGTTCAGCGAGGTCGCCGAGTGTGTGGAGCTGGTCCTCGTCGAGGACGACGGCAGCCACCACAGCGTTCCGCTCGCCGAGGTCGACGGCTTCGTGTGGCACTGCTATCTGCCCGGGATCGGTCCGGGCCAGCGGTACGGCTACCGGGTGCACGGACCCTGGCAGCCGGAACTCGGCCACCGCTGCGATCCGGCGAAACTCCTCCTGGACCCGTACGCCAGGGCGGTGGACGGCCGGATGGACAACGACCCCTCGCTCTACGACCCCGAAGCGGACAGCGCCGGGCACACCCTGCTCGGCGTGGTCACGGACCCCGCCTTCGACTGGGGTACGGACAGCCCACCCCGGCGGCCCTACGCGGACACGGTCATCTACGAGGCCCATGTCCGCGGCCTGACCCGCACCCATCCCGACGTCCCCGCCGAACTCCGCGGCACCTACGCCGGGTTGGCCCACCCCGCGGTCCTCGAACATCTGACGTCCCTCGGCGTGACCGCGGTCGAGCTGATGCCGGTGCACCAGTTCGTGCACGACGGGGTGCTCCAGGACCGCGGTCTGTCCAACTACTGGGGCTACAACACCATCGGCTTCTTCGCCCCGCACAACGCCTACGCCGCCCAGGGCGGCCGCGGCGGGCAGGTCGCCGAGTTCAAGGCGATGGTGAAGGCGCTGCACGCGGCCGGCCTCGAAGTGATCCTGGACGTCGTCTACAACCACACCGCCGAGGGCAACGAGCGGGGGCCCACCCTCTCCTTCCGCGGCATCGACAACGCCTCCTACTACCGTCTGGTGGACGGCGACTGGGGCCACTACTACGACACCACCGGCACCGGCAACAGCCTGCTGATGCGCCACCCGTACGTCCTTCAGCTGATCATGGACTCGCTGCGCTACTGGGTGACCGAGATGCATGTCGACGGCTTCCGCTTCGATCTCGCGGCGACCCTGGCCCGGCAGTTCCACGAGGTGGACCGCCTGTCGGCGTTCTTCGACCTGATCCAGCAGGACCCGGTGATCAGCCGCGTCAAACTGATCGCGGAGCCGTGGGACGTGGGCGAGGGCGGCTACCAGGTCGGCAACTTCCCGCCGCTGTGGTCGGAGTGGAACGGCAAGTACCGGGACACCGTACGGGACTTCTGGCGCGGCGAGCCGGGCTCGCTCGGCGAGTTCGCGTCCCGGCTGACCGGCTCCTCCGACCTGTACCAGCGCAACCGGCGCCGACCGCGCGCCAGCGTCAACTTCGTCACCGCGCACGACGGTTTCACCCTGCGCGACCTCGTCTCGTACAACGACAAGCACAACGAGGCCAACGGGGAGGGTAATCGGGACGGCGAGAGCGTCAACCGGTCCTGGAACTGCGGGTTCGAGGGCGACACCGACGCCTGTGACGTCCGGGAACTGCGCGCCCGCCAGCAGCGCAATCTCCTCGCCACCCTGCTGCTGTCACAGGGCATCCCCATGCTGTGTCACGGCGACGAACTGGGCCGTACCCAGCGCGGCAACAACAACGCCTACTGCCAGGACAACGAAGTCTCCTGGATCGACTGGCGGTTGACCGGGGAGCAGCGTGACCTCGCCGACTTCACCGCTCGCCTCGTCGCCCTGCGCGCCGCCCATCCGGTGCTGCGCCGCCGTCGTTTCTTCCGCGGCGAGACCGTGACCTACGCGGGCCAGCCGCTGCCCGACCTCGTGTGGTTCGCGCCGGACGCGCGCGAGATGACGGACGGCGACTGGCTGCGGCCCGACGCGCACTCCGTCGGTGCCTTCCTCAACGGCGACGCCATCGCCGAGCCGGACTCCTGCGGCCGCCCCGTGGTCGACGACTCGTTCCTGCTGCTGCTCAACAGCTACTGGGAGCCGGTGGGCTTCCGGCTGCCGGAGGCGGCGTACGGCGAACGCTGGACGACGCTGATCGACACCGCAGAACCCCAAGGGGCGGAGGAGACGGAGCACAAGGCGGAGTCGGTGGTGAGTGTCGCGGCGCGCAGCCTCGTGCTGTTGTCACGGCCCTCGGCGGGCGCCCCGGTCAGCGGGCGCGACGCGCCGTCACCGTGAACTGGGCGCCGTCGGGGTCCCGCAGCACGGCCTCGGCGCCGGACTTGGACAGGACGCTGCCGCCGTGGACCTCCGCGGCGCGTGTGCACGCGGAGACGTCGGACACGAAGAAGTGCACCTGCCAGTGCGGGCGGATCGTGGGATCGGGCGCGGCGCCCAGCGCGCCCGACTCGATCCGGGCCACGATGTCGCCCTCGCTGCGCAGCACCACCTCGCCGCCCTCGTAGGTGACCTCGCAGCCCCCGGGTCGCTTCGAGGCCCAGTCGAGGATCTCGCCGTAGAAGATGGCGGCGTCGAAGGCGTCGCGGGTGTGCAGTCGGATGAAGGTCGGGGCCGCGCGGCGCCAGCTCTCCCAGTCGGAGAAGAGTTCGCCCTCCCAGATCCCGAAGGTCGCCCCGTCCCGGTCGGCCAGCAGCGCCGCGCGTCCGGGCGGCAGGGACAGTGGCCCGACCGCGGCCGTACCGCCCCGCTCCTGGGCCCGGGCCACGGTCTCGTCCGCGCTGCGTACGGCGAAGTACGGCGTCCAGGCCACCGCCATCTGCAACATCGAGGCGACCGCGGCGATCCCGGCCACCGGCGTGCCGTCCACCAGCGCCATCCGGAACCGGTCGCCCAGCTCGGCCGACCGCCACTCCCAGCCGAGGACGGCGGAGTAGAACGCCTCGGTGGCCTCCAGGTCGCGGCTGGTCAGGCTCACCCAGCAGGGCGCGCCGAACACGGAGTGCGTGGAGACGACATCCGTCGTACCACCGGGAAGCTTCATGTCGTGATTCATGGCAGTCGCGTCCTGACCTCGCCGGCCGGCAGCCACCGGTCCTGTTTCCAGTGTCCAACCGGAACTGTGCCGGGCGCCTGCCGAGTACCCTCGCGGCGCGCCCGAAACGACCTCGCGGGCCCAGTGGCATTGGGCCGGTCGAATGACGAGGATGGGGGATGTGACCCCAGGATCGCACGACCCGTCCGACGAGGTCGGCCGCATCTTCGAGCTGCAGGAAGAAGTCGAGCAGCTGAAGGAGGCCGTCACCTCGCACGCCGTGGTGGACCAGGCGATCGGCATGATGGTGGCCCTGGGGCGGGTGACGCCGGACGAGGGCTGGGTGGTCCTGAAGGACGTGTCCCAGCGCACGAACATCAAGCTCCGCAACGTCGCCGACCTCATCCTGATCTGGGGCCGCGACGGGGAGATGCCCCCGGAGATCCGGGCGGAGCTGGAGGCCGCTCTCGACCGTCACGGTCCGACCCAGATCCCCGAGGCCCCCTCGGAGTGACGGCTCAGCGCGCCTCCTCCTCCAGTTCGGTGCGCAGCTTGGCGAAGCAGGCGGTGAGCAGCCGGGAGACGTGCATCTGCGAGATGCCGAGCTGCCGCGCGATGCTGCTCTGCGTCATGCCTCGGAAGAAGCGCAGGTAGAGAATGGTCTGCTCGCGTTCCGGGAGGGCCAGCAGGCAGGGTGCGACGGAGACCCGGTCGACGACCACGTCGTAGCCGGGGTCGGCGTCGCCGAGCGCGTCGCCGAGGGCGTACCCGTCGGTGCCGGGCATCTCGGCCTCCAGTGACAGCGCGGAGAAGCACTCCAGCGCCTCCATGCCGGTGCGCACCTCGTCCTCGCTCAGCTGGGCGTGCTCGGCGATCTCGGCGACGGTCGGGGCGCGGCCGGGCGTCGTCTGTGACAGCTCCTTCGCGGAGCGCCGGACACGGTTGCGCAGGTCCTGGACCCGGCGCGGTACGTGCAGCGTCCACATGTGGTCACGGAAGTGGCGCTTGATCTCGCCGGTCACGGTCGGGACGGCGTACGCCTCGAAGGCGTGCCCGCGCTTCGGGTCGTAGTGGTCCACGGCCTTGACCAGGCCGAGGGCGGCGACCTGGTACAGGTCCTCCAGGGACTCGCCGCGGCCCTTGAAGCGGACGGCGATCCGCTCGGCCATGGGCAGCCACAGGCGGATCAGCTCGTCGCGCAGGGCTCGGCGTTCGGGTCCGTCCGGCAGGTCGGCCAGACGTACGAAGGCTTCGGTGGTGTCGGGGGCATCGTCGTGCGGGTGCGGCTTCGTCCTGGTCGTGACAGGCATCGTGCGCACCTCCCTCAGCGGGGGTCGGCTGGGACAGACACCATGGGAGGAGGGCTGCGCGGACGAGAGCGGAGGACGCCGGGGCCGAGGAGCGGCTCCCATGGACGTGCCTCCTGTCCGAAGCACATAAATGCGAATTCCCGTTATAAAACCTCCCAAACGACATTCGGCTCATCGCTTTGACTCTCTCTTGGGTTCATTACCTCTGCTACAGAGCTAATGTCGGCGATGTGGAACAGGAGACCTTCCCGGACGAGCTGGCCGACGCGCTCGTCGGGGTCCAGCGGCTGATCCGGCGCCGGCTGCGTCGGGAGATGCCCGCCCCGCAGCTGCGCGGCGCCGAGGTGGAGCTGCTGCGGCTCGTGGTGGCCCGGCCCGGCATCGGCATCTCGGACGCCGCCAAGGACCTCTACCTGGCGGGCAACTCGGTGTCGACGCTGGTCAACCAGCTGGCCCGGCAGGGCTATCTGGTCCGTGAGACCGACCCCGCCGACCGGCGGGCGGCCCGGCTGATGCCGACACCGGCGGCCGAGGCGCGGCTCGGCGAATGGCGCCGGCGGCGCGCCGACCTCGTACGCCAACAGGTCGCCAGGCTCGACGAGGCGGACCGGGACGCACTGGCCGCGGCCGTACCGGCCCTGCGGCTGCTGGCCGGGAACCTGCGTGAGGAAGGGGAGGAGTCATGACCCAGGACGCCGTCGCGTGCACCGGGCTCGCCTACGCCTTCGGCGGCACGCGCGCCGTGGACGGACTCGATCTGACCGTGGCCGAGGGAGAGGTCTTCGGACTGCTCGGCCCCAACGGTGCCGGGAAGACCACCGCGATCCGCTGCATCACCACCCTGCTGCCGGTACCGGCGGGCATGGTCCGGGTCTTCGGGCACGACACCGCCACGGAGCGGATGGCCGTACGACGGCTGCTCGGTTACGTCCCGCAGCAGCTGTCCGCCGACCAGAGCCTGACCGGCCGCGAGAACGTCGCCCTGTTCGCCCGCGTCTTCGACGTGCCCCGCCGGGAACGCGCCGCACGCGTCGGACAGGCCCTCGCCGCCGTCGACCTCACCGATGCCGCCGACCGGCTCGCCAAGACCTACTCCGGCGGCATGGTCCGCCGCCTCGAACTCGCCCAGGCCCTGGTCAGCGCGCCCCGGCTGCTGATCCTGGACGAGCCGACCATCGGCCTCGACCCGATCGCCCGCACCGGGGTGTGGGAGCACATCAACGCCGTCCGCGCGGCCACCGGCATGACGGTCCTCGTCACCACCCACTACATGGACGAGGCCGACCAGTACTGCGACCGGGTCGGCCTCATGCACCACGGCCGTGTCCGCGCCCTCGGCACCCCCGCCGAACTGCGCCAGGGCCTCGCCGCACGCCGCGGCACGACCACCCTGCCCACCCTTGAGGACGTCTTCCGCGAGGTCGCGGGCAGCGGTCTCGACGACGAGTCAGGAGACTTCCGCGATGTCCGAAGCACCCGCCGTACCGCAGGCCGTGTCGGCTGACGGCATCAACCTGCTGCTCCAGGCGCCCCGGCCCCGGGCGGGCTGGCGGCTGCTGCCCGCCCGGGTCGGTGCCATGTGCGTTGTCGAACTGCAGAAACTGCGCCACGACCGCACCGAGCTCTACACCCGCGCGGTCCAGCCGGCCCTCTGGCTGCTGATCTTCGGCCAGACCTTCACCCGCATCAAGGCGATCCCCACCGACGGCATCCCCTACATCGACTACCTCGCGCCCGGGATCATCGCCCAGTCCGCGATGTTCATCGCCATCTTCTACGGCATCCAGATCATCTGGGAACGCGACGCGGGCATCCTCAACAAGCTCCTCGTCACCCCGACCCCGCGCTCGGCGCTGATCACCGGCAAGGCCTTCGCGGCCGGTGTGAAGTCGCTCGTGCAGGCCGTGGTCGTCGTCCTCATCGCCGCCGTGCTCGGGGTCGCCCTGACCTGGAACCCGCTGAAGCTGCTCGGTGTCGCCGCGGTCGTCGTCCTCGGCTCGGCGTTCTTCTCCTGTCTGTCGATGACCATCGCCGGCATCGTCCTCAGCCGCGACCGGCTGATGGGTTTCGGACAGGCCATCACCATGCCGCTGTTCTTCGGCTCCAACGCCCTCTACCCGCTCTCCGTCATGCCCGGCTGGCTCCAGGCGGTCAGCAAGGTCAACCCGCTCAGCTATCAGGTGGACGCCCTGCGCGGCCTGCTCCTCGGCACGCCGGCACACCTCGCGCTCGATTTCGCGGTGCTCCTCGTCGCCGCCGCGCTCGGCATCGCCGCGGCCTCCTCACTGCTCGGCCGGCTCGCGCGCTGATCATGCGCGCGGACGTGATGTGCGGCACGCCCCGCCCACCGCGCGAGCACCGCTCCGGGCGGATTCTTCCTGCGCACGGCATGATCGCTGATCAAAGGGGGTGAATGGGCTGGCCACAGCGCATTCTGCTCATTTGACAGTGCACTGAGCACACAGATAGGAAGCAGCTCTCTGAGGGTGGAGAGGTGGATTGTGTACGAGCCGAACGTGGTCGGGGACTGGCAGGAGTACGACGAGCATGCCGGTCTGCGTGTCCGCGTCCACCGTCTGGAGGCCTCGGAGCCACCACGCGGACGGGACGACGCCGCTGAGGGGCTCACGTACTTCAGTGTCCGGGTGACCGTCGAGAACCGTGGCAGCCGGCACTCCACCATCCACCTGGAGGACGGCCAGATCGACGTCCGGGTCGGCCCCGACGGCGAGAGCGCGTTCATCGACTGGCGCAACTCGCAGTTCATCGAGGGCTTCGACGTCTACCCCCTGCGCCGGGCCACGGTGGTGCTCTACGCGGCCGGCCCCGAGGCGTCCCTGCACCAGGTCGACGTGCAGATCCAGCTGCGCGTCGACGAGGAGTGGGCCGAGCGCCGGCTGTGGAGCGGCGGGATCGGCCTGCTGGAGGGAACGGTCCAGCCGGGGGCCGCCCGGGAGGGCCTGGCCTGCCAGGTCAGCAACTTCCTGCGGGACCAGGCCGAAGAGGGCACCGCCTGACGGCGGTGCCGCGTACCGGTGCCGCGGTCAGTGCGGGATGCCGTCGATGATCTCGCGGGCACCCTGACGCAGCAGCGCCACGGCCACCGAGGTGCCGAGCGTCGCCGGGTCGAGACGGCCCGCCCACTCGTGGGCGTTCAGCCGCGTCTTGCCGTCCGGGGTGAACACGCAGGCCCGCAGCGACAGTTCGCCGCCGTGGTCCACGCGCGCGTACCCGGCGATCGGGCTGTTGCAGTGTCCCTGGAGGACGTGCAGGAACATGCGCTCCGCGGTGGCCTCCCGGTGCGTGTCCGGATCGCCGAGGCCGCTGACCGCGTCGATGAGCGCGGTGTCGCCCTCCCGGCACTGCAGGGCGAGGATTCCCGCGCCGATCGGCGGCATCATCGTCTCGGGGGACAGGATCTCGCTGATCACGTCCTCGCGGCCGATGCGTTCGAGGCCCGAGGCCGCGAGCAGCAGGGCGTCCGCCTCCCCGGCCGCCAGCTTCGCCAGCCGGCGGTTGGCGTTGCCACGGAACGGCACACACTGTAGATGCGGGTGCGTGGCGGCCAGTTGGGCCACCCGGCGCACCGAGGAGGTGCCGATCCGGGTGCCCTCGGGCAGCTCGTCCAGGGTGAGCCCGGCGGGGTGGATCAGCGCGTCGCGGATGTCGTCGCGCTTGAGGAAGGCGGCGAACGTGGTGCCGGCCGGAAGCGGCCGGTCGGCGGGCACGTCCTTCACACAGTGCACCGCGAGATCGGCCTGGCCGGCCAGCAGGGCCGCGTCGACCTCCTTGGTGAACGCCCCCTTGCCCTCGACCTGGGACAGGTCGCCCAGCCACTTGTCGCCGGTCGTCCTCACCGGCACGACCTCGGTGCGCACCCCGGGATGAAGGGCGGTCAACTCGGCGCGGACACGCTCCACTTGGGCCAGCGCCATGGGCGAGTCGCGGGAGACGATACGGATCAGTTCGGGCACGGACATGCGGACACGATAGACCCTCCCGGTGGAGTGTCCGTGCCGTACCGGCCGGATCAGACCAGGGGGTCGCTCATCTCCATCGAGCGCAGCGCCGCCGCCAGCGCCTGCTCGTCGCCGACGTCCAGGGCCGTGTCGGTGAGTTTGATGACGTGCTCGTCGCCGTGGGCGAGGGCGCGCTCCAGGACCTCCTCCGCGGTGAGACGGGCGGGCGGTGTGTGGACCACCGGTTCCACCGGGGCGTACATCGCGGTCACCGCGGCGGACGCGGTCCACGCCGCGTGCAGGCTGGGTGCCCACAGCTCGCGGGGCAGCGAATCCAGGCTGCGCAGCACGGCGTTGGGGGCGGTGGCCGCGTGCACCAGCATGGTCGGCTCGCCGTGCCCGTGGGTGGCGTAGCGGTGGGTCGCCGCGTGGACGAGCTCGGTGAGCCGGGCGCGGGCGGTGTCCGGGTCGCTCACGTCGTCCGCCCAGAGGGGCAGTTGGCGTACGGCGGCCAGTCGGTTCCTGAAGCCGACGGTGCCGGGCGCGATGGCCGGTACGGCGTCCAGGGCCCGGGCGGCGGTCGGCGCGCCCGGCAGGGTGGCGACGCCGGTCACCGGCTGATGCCGGGCCGCCCAGTAGCCGAGGGCGTGCGCGAACTCGGTCAGGCGGGGCGCGTTCTCCTCGGCCTCCAGGGCGCGCACGGCGTGGCCGACGCGGATGATGGTGTGGGTGGCGCCGCCGTACATGCCGGACAGCAGGCGTGGCCACCAGGTGGCGAGGACGTCCCGCCAGGGGTGTTCGGCCAGGGTGCGGGAGTAGAAGTCGATCCAGTCCGCTATCCGGCGCGGATCGCCCAGCGCCTCGGCCCAGTTGGCCTCCGTGACCGGCTCCGCGCGGTCGGGGAAGTCCTCCAGCCTGTCCCGGTACAGGTCCACCCAGCGGTGGACCGCGCCCTCCTGCCCGTGTGCCGCCAGTGCCTCGACGACCATCGGCGCGTGGTTCGTGAGCCAGCCGTCGAACTCCGGGCCGGCGGCGTGGAGGCGGTCGAGGGCTTCTTCGAGGTGTCCGGTCGTCGTCATGGTCGGACGGTATGCCGGGCGGGGGTGCGTCGTGATCGGGCGGGGGACGGAAACCCGCGGGCGCGGGACCTAGGTCCCGCGCCCGAGGACGTGACGGGTCAGGCGTTGGGGTCGAACGCGATGCCGGACGGCTTGGCCGAGGTGAGATGCGCGGCGAAGTTCGCGTCCTTGAGACCGAAGTTGGCGCTGCCGAAGTCGTAGGCGCTGAGCTTGTCGCGGAGGGCCGTGGACGGGTAGCCGTTCCAGCCGACCAGCGGCGGGTACTGCCAGGTGCCCTTGGCGTTCTCCGGCGGCTCGTCATTGGAGTTGGCGAGCCGGAAGCAGTGGGTGCTGATGCCGTCCTTGTGGTAGACGATCTTCGCGTGGGTGCCGTCGAAACGGACAGCGGAGGCGGCGCTCACCGTGAACGAGCCGTGGTTGGACGTCGACACGTACTGGACCGTGCCGTTCTGCACCCAGATCACGACGTGTTCCCAGTCGTGCCGGTGGCCGCCGATGCTGCTGTTGGCGAGGGCCTGGTCCTTCTCGAAGTACAGGCCGTACATGTAGGCGCACCAGCCGTTGTTGCACTTGTAGCGCGAGTAGCTGTTGGTGTTGTTCAGGTCCGAGAGGTCGTGGCAGTCGCCGCTCAGCGAACCGGTCGGGTTCAGGCCGCCGTTGACGGTCCCGTCGGGGCCGATCGCCGGCGAGGAGTAGCAGCCGTCGGTGTCGTAGTCGAAGGCGGGCTGGTAGGTGTACTCGGCGGCCTCGGCGTTGGTCGGCAGCGCCGAGGGCGGGGCGGCCAGGGCCGTACTGGGGAAGCCGAGCACGAGGGCGGCGGCGCCGGCCAGGCCGACGACCCATCTCTTGCGGTGGGTTCCGGAGGTTTTCGACGACACTGCGTCCTCCTCTTGGTGCGGGCGCAGCCCAACGGCTGTGGGGGAGAGGGAAGTTCCACTTCCCGGGCCAGGACAGCTTCCCGGCTTTTCATGTCCGCGCCAAGAGGTCGTAAGCGACTCATAGGTAACAAGCGTCCGAACGCTTGGATCTTGTTCGAGATCTCAGACCGGATCGTCCGGCAGATCGGCCGCCGAGTCCTCCGCGGCGAGGTCGGGACGCAGTCGCAGCCATGAGGGTTGGCGCAGCAGGCCCGCACGCGTCCGGGTGCTGTAGCGGACCTCACCGACCAGGCGGGGCAGGACCCAGTGGGCGCCCGCGACGCGCGGCACCGGGTCGAAGGGGCAGCCGTCCGTGGCGGCGGCCCGCAACAGCTCGGCGAGCTGCGTCCGTTCCGCTTCGCTCCACCCCGTACCGACACTGCCGACGTAGCGCAGTCGCCCGGCGCTCCGTTGCCCCACCAGGACCGAGCCCGGCAGCCCGGTGAGCCGTCCCTTGCCGGGCAGCCAACCGCCGACGATCACGTCCTCGCTGTGCATGTTCCGGATCTTGATCCAGGCGCGGGAACGCACCCCGGGCTCGTACACCGAGTCCAGCCGCTTGCAGACGAGGCCCTCCAGGCCGTGCGCGCGGGTCGCCTCCAGGGCCTGCGCGCCGTGTCCGACGAGGGCGCCGGGCGTGGACCAGAACGGGCCCTCCAGACCCAGCTGCTGAAGCTGTTCGCGCCGTCGCAGATAGGGCCGCGCGATCAACGGCCGCCCCGCCAGGTGCAGCAGGTCGAACAGCACCAGATGGACCGGCGTCTCGGCGGCCTTCCGCGCGGCCCGGGCGGGTGCGTGGGCCAGTCCCATCCGCGACTGGAGCAACTGGAAGTCGGCGCGCCCCTGTTCGTCGAGCGCCAGGATTTCCCCGTCCAGGACGGCTGCGGCCCCGCCGAGCGTGCCGCCCAGTGAGCCGAGTTCCGGGTAGGCGGCGGTGATGTCCTCCCCGGAGCGGGCGCGCAGCAGCACGCTTCCGTCCCCGGCCAGGTAGGCCACGACGCGCTGGCCGTCCTGCTTGGTCTCGTAGGCCCAGCGGTCGTCCTGCGTGGCGGGCGGCAGGGTGCCGGGGGTGGCCAGCATGGGTGGGATCAGGGGGAGGCTCACGGCTCAGTTGTCGACGCGCCCCCGCTCCCGCACGCGCGCGGGGGCGCGGTTTCCCCTGAACGGCGGCGAGGAGGCGGCCTCAGATGATGCCGCCGTTGGCCCGCAGCACCTGCCCGTTGACCCATCGGCCGGCGGGACCGACCAGGAACGACACCACCGAGGCGATGTCCTGCGGGGTGCCGAGGCGCTCCAGCGGGGGCTGCGCGGCCAGCCGGGCGACCGTCTCCTCGTCCTTGCCGTCCAGGAAGAGGTCGGTGGCGGTCGGTCCCGGCGCCACCACGTTCACGGTCACGTCACGGCCACGCAGCTCCCGCGCGAGGATCAGCGTCAGCGCCTCGACCGCGCCCTTGCTCGCGGCGTACGCCCCGTAGCCGGGGAAGGCGAGACCGACGACCGAGGACGAGAAGTTGACGAGGGCCCCGCCCGGACGCAGTCGTCGGGCGGCCTGCTGGTCGACGGCGAAGGTGCCGCGGATGTTGGTGCGGTACAGCGCGTCGAGGTCGGCGAGGTCCAGCTCCGCGACCGGGGCCAGCGGCATCCGGCCCGCCGCGTGCACGACCACGTCCACCCCGCCGTACACCGTCTCCGCCTGGTCGAACAGTGCGGCGACCTCGGTCTCGTCGCCCACGTCCGCGCGAGTGGCGACGGCGCTGCCGCCCTCCGCCCCGATCGCGGCCACGACCTCGTCGGCCGCCTCCTTGTTGCCCGCGTAGCCGACCACGACGGCGAAACCGTCGGTCGCGAGCCGGCGGGCGACCTGTCGTCCGATGCCGCGCGAACCGCCGGTCACGATCGCGACGCGCTGTCCGGTGCCGGGGTCGATGGTGGTCATGATGGCTCCCTCATGAGTTAGCGACGCTACGTTCATCTCGTAGCGACGATAACACAGGGCCGTAGCGATGCTATTCCCTCTTCGTATCGGCGCTACGAATGTCGTACCGTGCACCCATGGACGCGAGGGAAAAGATCCTGGAAGCCGCCGCGCGACTGCTGGCCGAGGCGCCGGCCGCCGAGGTCTCGACGCGGGCCGTGTGCGAGGCGGCCGGGGTCGGGGCACCGATGCTCTACCGGCTCTTCGGCGACAAGGCCGGACTGCTGGCCGCCGTGGTGGACCGGGGATTCGAGCAGTACCTCGCCTCCAAGCGGGCCGCCCGCCCCGGCGACGACCCGGTCGCGGACCTCAGGAGCGGCTGGGACAACCATCTGCGCTTCGCGCTGGAGCACCCCCACCACTACCGCCTGATGTACTCGCCCGAGCTGACCGTCCCGCCCGCCGCGGCACGCGAGGCCCACGCCCTGCTGCACGCGATCCTCGAACGCTGCGCGGCGGCCGGACGCCTCACCGTGCCGCCCGCCGTGGCCACGCAGGTGATCATGTCGGCCAACGTCGGGGCGGCCCTGTCGATGCTCACCAGGCCGGAGCAGTACCCGGACCCCGGCTTCGCGGCACGGCTGCGCGACGCGGTGATCGACTCGCTGACCCGCGCCGCCGCGCCGCAGCCGGCGGACGGGGTGCCCGTCGTCGCCGCCACGCTCGGGGCCCGGCTGCGCGCCGACCCGCCGCAGACCTTCACCGGGGCGGAGTCGGCCCTGCTCCAGCAGTGGCTGGACACCCTCGCCGACGGCTGAGTCAGCCGCGCGGCGAGGCCTGCACCAGCCCCGACTGGTAGGCGATGACGACGAGCTGCGCGCGGTCCCGGGCGCCCAGTTTCGTCATGGCCCGGTGCACATGCGTGCGTACGGTCAGCGGGCTGACGACCAGCTTCCCGGCGATCTCCTCGTTGGAGCACCCCTCGGCCACCCATGCCATCACCTCGCGCTCCCGGGCGGTCAGCGCCGCCAGGTCCTCCGGCACCGCCGGCCGGACGCCCTTCGCCGGAGCGGCCAGGAACCGGGTGATCACGGTACGGGTGGCGAGCGGGGAGAGCAGCGAATCGCCCGCCGCCACGGTCCGCACGCCCGCCAGCAGCGCGTCCGCGGTGACGTCCTTGCCGAGAAAGCCGCTCGCCCCGGCCCGCAGCGCCTCCGCGACGTACTCGTCGATCTCGAACGTGGTGAGGATCAGTACCCGGGTGTCCGCGAGGTCCGGGTCGGCGCAGATGGCGGAGGTGGCGGCGAGGCCGTCGGTGCCCGGCATCCGGATGTCCATCAGGACCAGGTCGGGACGGTGGGTGCGGGCCAGGGCGACGGCCTCCTCGCCGTCGGCGGCCTCGGCCACCACCTTCATGTCGTCGCAGGAGTCGATCAGGATCCGGAAGGTGGCCCGCAGCAGGGCCTGGTCGTCGGCGAGCAGTACACGGATGGTCATGGGTTCCGATCTTCCGGTTCCGGTGCGGTGGGTGCGGTGGGGTAGAGCGGCAGACGGGTGGTCACCTCGAAGCCGCCCTCGACGCGGTGACCTGCGTCGAGAGCGCCGCCGACGGACCTGGCCCGCTCCCGCATGCCGATCAGGCCGAAGCCCTGACCCGCGGAGGTGGGGACGGCCGCGGTGCCGTCGTCGGTGACGGTGAGCGTCAGATGGTCGACGGCGTAGCGCAGACGCACCCGGGCCGCCCCGGCCGCGGCGTGTTTGGTGACGTTCGTCAGCGCCTCCTGCACGATCCGGTACGCCGTCAGGTCCACGCCGGGCGACAGCGGTCGCGGCACCCCCTCGACGGCGACCTCGACGGACAGCCCGGCCGTCTCGAACGAGTCGGTCAGGTCGGCGAGTTGACCGAGGCCCGGACTCGGCGCGAGCGGCAGGTCGGGGTCGTCCGTCTGGCGCAGCAGGCCCACGGTCGCCTTCATCTCGCGCAGCGCCGAGGAGGTCGTCCCGGAGAGTTCGCTGAGGATCCGGCGCATCTGCTCGGGGTGGGTGTGCGCCAGATGGGCGGCCGTGCCGGCCTGGGCGTTGGCCAGGGCCAGATGGTGGGCGACGACGTCGTGCAGCTCTCGGGCGATGCGCATGCGCTCCTCGGCGACGCGGTGCCGGGCCTCCTTCTCCCGGCTCTGCTCGGCGTACTCGGCGCGGGCCTGAACGGCCTCGACGTAGGCGTCCCGGAGCCGGACCGCGGTGCCGACGGCGACCGGCAGCAGCAGCCAGGCGGCGGGGCCGATCGTCTTCAGCGGCCACGGATGGCCGACCGGATCGGCGAGGAACGCCGTGACGGCCAGCAGGGTGAGCGCGCCGAAGAAGGCGAACCGGGTGGTCCGGCGGTCGGTGCCCAGGGCCAGCCGGTAGAGAGCGATGATGAGCGGGCCCATGATCAGGGGCGTGAGGAGGTGCCCGAGGGCGCCGGCCCCGGCGGTGCACAGGGCGGTGACGGCGACGACCGTCCGTGGACGGCCGCGCTGCCAGAACAGGGAGCCGCAGGCGAGGGCGGCCAGGGCGAGGGTGGGCCCGACCGCGTCCGGCGGGTTCTCGTGCGGGAAGTGGATCTCGCTGCCGAGCAGGAAGCACGCGAACAGCAGCGCGGCCGTCATCGTGTCGACGGTGCGGGTGTGCTCGTCCGCGTAACGCTGCCAGGGGATGCTCATCGCGCTCTCCGCTCGGGGTCCTCAGGACATGGTCGGCGATGCCCGCCGGTAACGACGGGTGAGGGCCGCCCGTGTCGGGCGACCCTCTCGGGGGCCGGCGGTGCCGGGCGCCCCTCTTCGGGCGGAGAAGAGCCGGACGCGCGGTCGCCCGCGCTCCAGTCTTCCGGCCGGAGCCGCGCACGTCGTCGTCCGCCTGCCGACCATCCCGCTACTGAGTACGCAGTACGCGCCCCCGTGCCGGTCGTTCCCGGGTAGCACGGGCGGCACGGGGGTGTAGTCCGCTGCACCACCGTCCGGGAGCGCACACCCTCGTCATGGTGATCACGCGCCGGAATCGTGGACGCCACAAGGCCGACACCGTTCACCGTCCCGGAAGGACACCCCGATGAAGCCTCTGCTCTCCTCGCGTCCCGTGCTCTGGTTCCTGTTCGTGTTCAACCTCGCCGTCGCCGCGGCGGCCCCCTTCGTCGTGAGCGGTGGGCAGGCCGTCCTGACCGGTGTCGGCATGGGCGTCGTGTCGCTGGGGGCCGGGGTCAGCCTGCTGCGGACGCGGGACCGTTGAGGCGCCCCTGACGTGCGGTTGCGTAGGCTTCCGTCCTCGGGGCGGCAGCATCACGGGACATTGGACGGAAGGCGACGATGGCGGCAGGCAGGGCGGTACGGGCGGAGCAGGTCAGCGCGACCCGGGAGCTGATCCTGACGGCGGCCGAGCGGCTGTTCGCCGAGCGCGGTGTCTACGCCGTGTCCAACCGTCAGGTCAGCGAGGCCGCCGGACAGGGCAACAACGCCGCCGTCGGCTACCACTTCGGCACCAAGGCCGACCTGGTCCGCGCCATCATCCGCAAACACGCGGCCCGGATCGAGGAGATCCGGGTCCGGCTGCTGGCCGGCATCGGCGACTCCACGGACGTACGGGACTGGGTGGACTGTCTGGTGCGTCCGGTCCCCGAACACCTGGCGGCCCTCGGCAGCCCCACCTGGTACGCGAGGTTCTGCGCCCAGATCGTGACCGACCCGGCCCTGCACGAGATCATGGTCGAGGAGTCCCTCTCCTCGCCGTCCCTGCGGCAGATCGTCGAGGGGCTGCGGCGCTGTCTGCCCGAACTGCCGGTCGAAGTCCGCGCCGAACGCGGAGAGATGGCCCGCCATCTCATCCTGCACGTCTCCGCCGAGCGCGAGCGTGCCCTGGCCGACAACAGCCCCACACCGCGCGCCAGTTGGCAGGAGGCCGCCTCCGGTCTGGCCGACGCGATCATCGGGCTGTGGCTGGCTCCCGTGACCCCGGAACGCTGAGCGAACACTTCTCGGTATGTGAGCCGGGTCACGTCAGGAAGCCGTCAGGCATCTGACCGGAAGGCGTCAGCCGCCTCTGTTTGCCTGTGCATCGAGGCCTCGACCCCTTCCCCCCGGCGCTCCGCTCGCGGAGCCCCCCACCACCGAGGAGAACCATGGCCGACATCCTGGCCGTCCCCGTGTCCCAGGAGCCGGACACCACCCCCGAGTTCCCGATGCCCCGCGCGGCCCGCTGCCCCTTCGACCCGCCGCCCGCCCTCAAGGAGTTGCAGCGGGAAGCGCCCCTGACGCGGGTGCGGTTGTGGGACGGCAGCGAGCCATGGCTCGTGACCCGCTACGCCGAACAGCGCGCCGTCCTCGCCGACGCCCGGGTCAGCGCGGACCCCGACCGGCCCGGCTACCCCACCAAGGCCTCGCCCGACGCGGGCGAGGGCAAGCTCAGCTTCATCATGATGGACGACCCCGAACACGCCCGGCTGCGCCGGATGGTGACGGCCCCGTTCGCCATCAAGAAGGTCGAGGCGCTGCGCCCGGCCGTGCAGCGGATCGTCGACGGACTGATCGACGACATGCTGGCTCGGTCGGGACCCGTGGACCTGGTGGAGGCGTTCGCCCTGCCCCTTCCCTCCCTGGTCATCTGCGAACTGCTCGGCGTGCCCTACGACGACCACGCGTTCTTCCAGGACAGCACCAAGACCATGGTCCGTACGACCGCCACCCCGGCGGAACGGGGCGCGGCGAGCCGAGAGGTGGCCGGCTATCTCACCGAGCTCCTCGGGAAGCGGATCGCGGACCCCCGGGACGACCTGCTGTCGAGCATCGCGGGCCGTGTCACCGCCGGGGAGATCGACCACCGGCAGGCCACCGAGATGGCCCTGCTCCTGCTCATCGCGGGCCACGAGACGACGGCGAACATGATCGCCCTCGGTACCCTCGCCCTCCTCGAACACCCCGACCAGCTCGCCCTGTTGCGCGAGACCGACGACCCGAAGCTCGTCGCCTCGGCCGTCGAGGAACTGCTGCGCTATCTCCACATCACCCACCTGGGCCGGCGCCGCGCGGTCACCGAGGACATCGAGATCGGCGGCCAGGTCGTCCGGGCCGGCGAGGGCGTCATCATGGCCAACGAGATCGCCAACCGCGACCCCGAGGTCTTCCCCGACCCCGACCGCCTCGACCTCACCCGCGACGCCCGCCGCCACGTCGCCTTCGGCTTCGGCGTCCACCAGTGCCTCGGCCAGCCGCTGGCCCGCATGGAACTCCAGGTCGTCTACGGCACCCTCTACCGCCGTATCCCCACGCTGAAGCTCGCCTGCTCCCTGGAGGACGTGCGCTTCAAGGACGACGCGTTCATCTACGGCGTGCACGAACTGCCTGTCGCCTGGTGACGGTCGACCGTCCCGCGAGCAACGACGAAGCACATGTGAGGAAGAGGAAAGATATGAAGGTGGAACTGGAAGCCGACAAGTGCGTCGCCTCGGGGCAGTGCGTCCTCGCCGCGACGGACGTCTTCGACCAGGACGACGACGGCATCGCGATCCTCCTGGAGGACAGGCCCGCGCCCGAACTCCTCGACGACGTCGAGGAAGCGATCGCGGTCTGCCCGGCCGCCGCGATCCGACTGGTCGAGCGGTGAGCCGACCCGGCCCGCTGAACCGGATCGTGGTCGTGGGCGCCTCGGCCGCCGGACTCGCCGCCGCCGAGACGCTCCGCCGCGAGGGCCACGGGGGCCCGCTCACCCTCGTGGGCGACGAACCGCTCGCCCCGTACGACCGCCCGCCCCTGTCCAAGCAGATCCTGTCCGGGCAATGGCGGCCGGACCGGCTGCCCCTGCGCACGCCCGCCGATCTCACCGCCCTCGACCTCGACCTGCGCCTCGGCGTCGCCGCGACCGGCCTCCAACTCGCCGAGCGCACGGTCCGGTTGGCCGACGGGACGGCGCTGCCGTACGACGGACTGATCCTCGCCACCGGAGTCCGGCCGCGCCGGCTCCCGGGCGAGGGCGCGCATGTGCTGCGCACCCTGGACGACGCGCTGACCCTGCGGGACAGCCTCGGCCGGGGGCGCCGGCTGGTCGTCGTCGGTGCCGGGTTCCTCGGGGCGGAGGCCGCCGCGACGGCCCGGCGCCTCGGGGCCGAGGTGACCCTCCTCGAACCCGCCCCGGTGCCGCTGGCCCATGCCGTCGGTGCCGAGGTCGGGCGGATGCTGGCCCGGGTGCACCGGGACGAGGGTGTGGACCTGCGGTGCGGGGCCGCCGTCACCGAGGTGACCGAGGACGGGGTGCTCCTCGCGAGCGGTGAAGTCGTCGAGGCGGACGAGGTGTTGGTGGCGATCGGCTCGGTGCCCAACACCGCGTGGCTCGACGGCAGCGGCCTGGCCGTCGGTGACGGCGTGGTCTGCGACGCGTACGGCGAGGCGGCCCGGAACGTGTACGCGGCGGGTGATGTGGCCCGCTGGTACAACCCGCTGTTCGCGGCGTCGATGAGGATCGAGCACCGGACCAACGCGGCCGAGATGGGCATGACCGTGGCCCGCAACCTCCTCGCCCCCGAGGCGCGCAGGCCGTTCGCGCCGGTGCCGTACTTCTGGTCCGACCAGTACGACATGAAGGTGCAGGCGTACGGATTCCTGCGCGGCCATGACGAAGTCGCCGTGGTGGAGGGGGCGTTGGCCGAGCGGCGGTTCGTCGCCGTGTACCGCACGGGTGAGCGGGTGAGCGGGGCGCTGGCCGTGGGCATGCCGCCGAAGGCGATCCGGGGGTGGCGGCAGGCCGTCGCGACCGGGGCGGGGTGGTACGAGAGCGTGAGCCCCGGCGACCGTTCCGTCGTACGTCCGTAGTCGTCCCTGAGGAGGAGAGCGGGTACACGCACGCAGTATTTTACTTGAGTTACGCAACAAGATGGTAAAGTGGCTTCCATGGCCACACCACCGCTGCCCGAGATCCCCGTCGGCCCCGTGTCCCCGCAGGTGACCGAGATCGAGCGGGCGCTGAACCGCATCACGTACCTGAGCACCCGCGCCCGGCAGCACGAGCGGCTCATGGCCCTGGCCGGGGTGCCGCTGGACCGGGCCGCCGTGGCGCTGCTGCGGCAGGTCGCCGACTCCGAGCCGCTGCGCCCGGGGGAGCTGGCCAACCGGCTGGGTGTGGAGGCCTCGCACGTGACGCGCACGGTGCAGCAGCTCCAGAAGTCCGGCTACGTCACCCGGGTCCCCGACCCCGACGACCGGCGCGCCCAGCGCATCGAGCTCACCGACGCCGGCCGGCAGGCCGTCGACCGGGTCCGGGACGCGGGCGCGCGCGGCATGATGCTCGCGCTGTCGCAGTGGTCGCCGGAGGAGCTGGGCCAGCTCGCCACGCTGTTCCACCGCATGGTCGACGACTTCCTGGCCTACGCCGTCGACGAGGAGACGGAGCCGGCCGGCACGACCTGAACCCTCGGGTCCGGCTCCCGCAGTCCGCACAGCAGGAGCCGGCCCACGAGGGGCAGCGCGATGAGCGGGGCGAGCGCGAGCTGGAGGGACGTCGCGTCGGCGAGCGCGCCCACCGCCGGGGCGGCGAGCCCGCCCACGCTCACGGTCAGCCCGAGCGTGACCCCGCTCGCGGTACCGACGCGCCGCGGCAGATAGTCCTGGCCGAGCGTGACGTGCAGCGAGAACGGCACGTACAACCCGGCCGACGCGAGCCCGAGGAACAGATAGACGCCCGGCCCGGGCACCAGCACCACCCCCGCGACGGCCGGCACCGCGAGGACGTACGACCGCCGCACCACCGTCAGCCGCCCGTACCGCTCCGCCAGCCGTCCCCCGAGCACCGTGCCGAAGGCCCCGCCCGCGTAGAGCACGCACAGCGCGGCCGTGCCCGCCGCGTCCCCGCCCCCGGTGCGCTGACGGACGTAGAGCGAGACGAAGGCGCTCAGCCCGACGAAGACCACCGACCGGCAGACGATCGCCCCCGACAGCCGCAGGAACGACGGCCAGTCGTCGCCATCGGAACCGACAGGGCCACCGGCCGTTCCCGCGCGGTCGCCCGCATCGCGCACCGCCACCGCGCACAGGACCGCGCCCACCAGGGCGGGCGCGAGCAGCAGCGGAGTGGCGTGCAGACCGCCCGTGGCGACCACCGCCATCACCAGCAGCGGCGCCGCCGCGAAGCCGACGTTGCCGCCCAGCGCGAACCAGCCCATCGCCGTGTGACTGCCCCGCGCGGCGGCACGGGCCGCACGCGCGGCCTCCGGATGGTAGGCGGCCACCCCGACGCCCGACACGGCCACTGCGGCCAGCGTCAGCCCGTACGAGTCGGTGACCCCGCTCAGCGCCACCCCGGCCCCGCTTGTCAGCGTGCTCAGCGGCAGCAGCCACGGCAGCGCCCACCGGTCGGTGAGCGCCCCGAACAGCGGCTGCACCACCGACGACAGCAAGGACGCGGCGAGGACGACGCCCGAGGCGGCGGCGTAGCCGTAGGCGCGCTCGGCGACGCAGTACGGCACCAGGGCGGCGACGGCACCCTGGTAGACGTCGACGCAGGCGTGCCCCAGCGAGAGATGGCGTATCGCGGTCATGAGTCGATCGTCCCGACCCCGGGCCATGGCGCGCTTTCGATAAACTGCCTACTTGTGCCGGACATCCGCCACACCCCCCAGGCGCCGACCCGGGCGCAGAGCCTCCTCGCCGGCGAACGCATCGACGCCCACCGGCACGACGACCACCAGATCGTCTACGCGGGGTCTGGAGTCCTGGCGGTCACCACCGACGCCGGTACGTGGTTCGCGCCCGGCAACCGGGCCATCTGGGTCCCCGCGGGCACCGTCCACGCACACCGCGCCCACGGGCAGCTCCACCTCCACCTGGTCGGCCTGCCCGCCGACGACAACCCGCTCGGCCTGGACGCCCCCACGGTCCTCGCCGTCGGCCCGCTGCTGCGCGAGCTGATCGTCGCCTACACCCGCGACCCCGACGACCACGGCCCCGAACGCCGGCGTCTGCTCGCCGTCCTGCGCGACCAGCTCCGCGCCTCACCCCAGCAGCCCCTGCGCCTGCCGACCGCCACCGACCCGCGCCTGACCGCCGTCTGCGCGATCCTCCACGCCGCCCCGGCCGACCCGCGCACCCTCGCCGCCCTCGGCGCCGCCACCGGCGCGAGCGAACGCACCCTCAGCCGGCTCTTCCGCACCGAGTTCGGCATGACCTTCCCTCAGTGGCGCACCCAGTGCCGCCTCTACCACGCCCTGCGCATGCTGGCCGACGACCAGCCCGTCACGACCGTCGCCCACCGCTGCGGCTGGTCCTCCACCAGCGCCTTCATCGACGTCTTCCGCCGTTCCTTCGGCCACACGCCAGGGACCCACAACCGGCTTTCCCGGTAGGGGAAGAGGCCGCGGTACGACCTGCTTGTACCGTCCAGTAATATCGCGCGGCAGGCCCCCCGAAGGAGGAACCGTGCCGCGGTCCCCACGCTCACCCCTGCTGCTCGCCGGCCTGCTGGCCACAGCGGGCGTCGCCCACTTCGCCAACCCCCGCCAGTTCGACGCCCTCGTCCCGAGCGCCCTTCCCGGCACGCCGCGGACCTGGACGTACGCCAGCGGCGCCGTGGAGCTGGCCCTGGCCGCCGGGGTGGCGCTGCCGCGGACCCGGCGCGCGGCCGCGCTGGCCACGGCCGCGTTCTTCGTCGGAGTGTTCCCCGCCAACGTCAAGATGGCCGTCGACTGGCGCGACCGGCCCGCTCCGCAGAAGGCCGCCGCCCTGGGACGGCTGCCGCTGCAACTCCCCCTCGTGCTGTGGGCACGCAACGTCGCGAACAACGGAAAGGACCCGGCATGAGCAAGGCGATAGCGGTCGGTGACACGATCGAGGACTTCGAGCTGCCGGACGAGACCGGCACGCCCCGCACCCTGACCTCGCTGCTGGCCGACGGGCCGATCGTGCTGTTCTTCTACCCGGCCGCGCTGACCGCCGGCTGCACCGCCGAGGCCTGCCACTTCCGTGACCTCGCCGCCGAGTTCGCCGCGGCCGGCGCCCGGCCCGTCGGAATCAGCGGGGACTCCGTGGAACGCCAGCAGGAGTTCGCGGGCGCCCACTCGCTCGGCATGCCGCTGCTGTCCGACCAGGACGGGGCGATCCGGGAGCGGTTCGGCGTGGCCCGGGGCTTCTCGCTGGCGCCCACCAAGCGGGTGACCTTCGTCATCGCCGAGGACCGTACCGTCCTGGAGGTCGTCCGCAGTGAGCTGCGGATGAACACCCACGCCGACAAGGCGCTCGCCGCCCTGCGGGCCCGGCGGAAGTGACGCCCGGGCCCGGGAGGCCGTACCGCGGTTGATGCGGTGCGGCAAAGGGACCATCCTGGACGATATGGAGCATGCCTCCGCCGCGGCGATCATCGACGCCCACGGCACGGTGACGGGGTGGAGCGACGGTGCCCGACGACTGACCGGCCTCCCGGCCGAGGAGGTCGTGGGGCGGGCGGTGCGTGAGCTGCTCGCCGAGGACCCGCCGCCCGAGACCGTCGCCGCCCGGGTCGGCACCGTCGTCCTGCGGCACCGCGACGGCACGCCTGTCACCCTGCCGGTGCGGGCCTGCGAGGTCCTCGGTCCGGACGGGGCGCCCGGCGGATTCGTGATCACCGCCGAGCAGCCCGGCGGAGCCGAGCCCACCCTGGCCGGACAGGCCTTCCAGCAGGCATCCATGTCCATGTCGGTCTTCGACCCCGGCCAGCGCTATCTGCGGCTCAACGAGGTCGCCTGCCAGGTGATGGGCGTCCCCGAGGAGGCCCTGCTCGGCCGCTACTTCCCCGAGACCGTGGAGGAGGCCGAGCACAGCCGGGGCTTCAACTGGCACCTGCGGCACGTCGTCGAGACCGGCCGGCCCATCCACTACGAGAGCTACACCCGCGCCCCCTCCGGCAGCCGCTTCCACGCCTGGAACATCGAGATGTGGCCGGTGCGCAACGCCCTCGACGAGCTCGTCGGCGTCGCCCTCGCGGCGTTCGACAGCACCGAGCAGCACTGGGCCCGGCAGCGCCTCGCCCTGCTCAACGAGGCCGCGGACGCCATCGGCACCACCCTGGACGTGGTCCGCACCGCCGAGGAACTCGTCTCGCTCGTGATCCCGCGGTTCGCCGACTTCACCAGCGTCGACCTCCTCGAATGGGTGCTCGGCCCCGACGAACCCCCGAGCGTGCTGCCCCAGGACCTCGTCCTGCGCCGGGTCGCCCACGGCTCGGTGACCGAGGGCACCCCCGAGGCCGCCGTGCACCTGGGCTTCACGGACGTCTACCCGCCGTACTCGCCGCCCGCGCGGGCCATGCGGGAGGGCCGGGCCGTACTCAGCCGCGCCGGGGAGCCCTCCTTCGACCGCTGGGTGCGGGAACGCAACGCCCGCGCCCCGAAGGGCAAGCCCTACCGGGAAGGCGCCCACTCACTGATCGCGGTGCCGCTCCGGGCCCGGGGCACCACCCTCGGCGTCGCCGTCGC
Source organism: Streptomyces sp. NPDC051913 (assembly GCF_044593635.1). Classification (NCBI taxonomy): domain Bacteria; kingdom Bacillati; phylum Actinomycetota; class Actinomycetes; order Kitasatosporales; family Streptomycetaceae; genus Streptomyces; species Streptomyces sp. NPDC051913. The sequence continues at coordinate 642,644 of NZ_JBIUCI010000004.1, forward strand.
CATCCGTATCGGCCACTCCGACCCCTACGTCCCGGACGACGCCGCCCTCGCCGAGGAACTCGCCAGCCGGGCCGCCGTCTGCGTCGACAACTCCCGCCGCTTCGCCCGCGAACGCAGCACGGCGCTCGCCCTCCAGCACAGCCTGCTGCCCCGGGGCCTGCCGGGGCAGGCCGCCGTCGAGGTCGCCCACCGCTATCTGCCGTCCGGCTCCCTCGCCGGCATCGGCGGCGACTGGTTCGACGTCATCCCACTGTCCGGCAGCCGCGTCGCCCTCGTGGTCGGTGACGTGGTCGGCCACGGCATCTCCTCCTCGGCGACCATGGGACGGCTGTGCACCGCCGTCCGCACCCTCGCCGACGTCGACCTGCCGCCCGACGAACTCCTCACCCACCTCGACGACCTGGTCACCCACCTGGCCGCCTACGACGGCGACGACGAGGTGGCGGAACTGGGCGCCACCTGCCTCTACGCCGTCTACGACCCGGTCTCGCGGCGCCTCAACTTCGCCGCCGCAGGTCATCCGCCGCCCGCCCTCGTGCTGCCCGACGGCACCTCGCAATGCGTCCCCATGACCGCGGGACCCCCGCTCGGCGTCGGTGGCCTGCCCTTCGAGGCCACCGAGGTGGAGCTCCCCGAGGGCGCGATCGTCGCCCTCTACACCGACGGCCTCGTGGAGGACCGCGACCGCGACATCGACCACGCGACAAGCGAACTGTGCCGGGCCCTGACCGCGCCCGCCAGCTCCCTCGACGCCCTGTGCGACACCGTCCTCAAGGCGGTGCTGCCCGAGGAGCCCAGCGACGACGTGGCCCTCCTGCTGGCCCGCACCCGGGCGCTCGGCGCGGACCGCGTCGCCACCTGGGACATCCCGCCCGATCCGGCGCACGTGGCCCAGGCCCGGCAGGCCGCCACCGAGCAGCTGACCGCGTGGGGACTGGACGAGGCCGCGTTCGTCACCGAACTCGTCGTCAGTGAACTGGTCACCAACGCCATCCGGTACGGCGAACCCCCCGTCCAGCTCCGGCTGATCCGCGACCGGACCCTCATCTGCGAGGTCTCCGACGGCAGCTCCACCTCACCGCATCTGCGGCGCGCCCACGCCTACGACGAGGGCGGCCGCGGACTGCTCCTCGTCGCCCAGCTCACCCAGCGCTGGGGCAGCCGGCAGACCGGCTCCGGCAAGACGATCTGGGCCGAACAGTCACTGACCCCGGACTGACGGCCCGGGTCCGCTGCGCGAGGTCCGCTATGCGAAGGGGCAGCCGGGGTTGGGCGCGTCCTCGGAGAACGGCGAGCCGTGCGGCAGCACGTACAGCACGTCCAGGACGAGCGGGGTGTCCCCGAGGTTGCGCCCGATGTGCACATGGTCCGGACCGGCCGGCTCCTGGATGAAGTCACCCTTGGCGTACACGCCGTCCGACGCGCAGTCGGAGTCGAAGTGGCTCAGCGTGCCCTGCCGCACGACGGCGTGGAGCGGGCCGTCGTGGTAGTGCCAGCCGGTGGCCTGGCCGGGCGGAACGGTGATCTCACGGACGACGTAGTCCGTGTCGCCCACGGTCTTCTGGCTGATCAGCTTCGCGGTGACCCCGGGACCCGGCGGTGTCGCCCGGGCGGTGCCACCGGTGAGGACGGTGGCCACGGCCACCGCCCCGGCGATGCCGACGCGGAGTGAAGTGCGCATACGGGCCCTCCAGAGTCTCGAACGAACGATCGGCGAGGTACCGCAGCGACCATAGAGGCAGGGACCGGGAGCCGGGGGCGCCTTCAACAAAGCCTCACTTGTAGTACCGGCCCGCTCAGAACTCCTCGTGCGTCTGCGGGTCCCCGCCCATCCGCCGGTGGCCCCGGTCCGCGATCGCCGCCAGCTGGCCGGGGCTCAGCTCGAAGCCGAAGACGTCGAGGTTCGCGCGCTGCCGCTCGGGGTCGGCCGACTTGGGGATCGGCACCGCGCCGAGCTGGGTGTGCCAGCGCAACACCACCTGGCCGGGAGTCACCCCGTGCGCCTCGGCGACGCTGATCACCACGGGGTCGTCCAGCAGGCCGGAGCCACGGCCCAGCGGGCTCCAGCTCTCGGTGAGGACGCCCTTCGCGGCATGGAAGGCGCGCAGCTCCTCCTGCGGGAAGTGCGGATGCAGCTCGACCTGGTTCACGGACGGAAGGACGCCCGTCTCCTTCTCCAGCCGCTCGATGTGCTCGCGCGTGAAGTTGGAGACCCCGATCGACCGTACGAGACCGTCCTCCCGCAGCTTGATCATGGCCCGCCAGGAGTCCACGTACTTGTCGACGCGGGGCAGCGGCCAGTGGATGAGATACAGGTCCACGTAGTCCAGGCCGAGACGGCGGCGGGACTCCTCGAAGGAGGCCAGGGTCTCCTCGTAGCCGTGGTGGCGGCCCGGGAGCTTCGTGGTCACCACGACCTCCTCGCGGGGCACGCCGGCCCGGGCGACACCGAGACCGACACCGGCCTCGTTGCGGTAGTTCGTCGCCGTGTCGACCAGGCGGTAGCCGAGGCCCAGGGCCGCGGTCACCGCGCGTTCCGCCTCCGCGTCGCCCAGGGGCCAGGTGCCCAGGCCGATCGCAGGGAAGCGTGTGCCGTCGTTGAGCGTGTGTTCCGGGATGTTGATCACTGCCGGACCTTTCCCTCGACCATGTCGTCCCTCCAGCGTCACGGATAGGGTGAGCGGTGATCAAGCGGACGGGCGGGGATGAGGACAGCGGACGGCATGGGCAGCACCGAGGAGAAGCAGCCGGCGGGCAAGGGACGCCCCACGTCACGGGACGTGGCACGGCTCGCCGGGGTCTCGCACACCGCCGTCTCCTTCGTGTTCAACGGCCGCGCCGAGGGCAATCTCTCGCCCGCCACCCAGGAACGCATCCGCCAGGCCGCCGCCCAGCTCGGCTACCGCCCCGACCCCGTGGCCCGCGGCCTGCGCCGCCGCCGTACGGCCGTGATCGGTCTGGTCACCGATGAGATCGCCTCCTCGCCCTTCGCCGGCCGGCTGCTGCGCGGTGCCATGGAGACCGCCTGGGACAGCGAGCACCTCGTCCTGACCGTCGACTCCGGTGGCGACCCGGCCAAGGAGGACGCGGCGGTCGCCGAGCTCCTCGACCGGCGCGTGGACGGCATCATCTACGCCGCCTTCTCCCTGCGCCGCGTCCGGGTCCCCGAGGGCCTGCACCGCACCCACTCCGTCCTCGCCAACTGCGTCCCCGAGGACGACTCCCTGCCCGCCGTCATCCCCGCCGAACGCGCCGGGGGCCGTACGGCGGCCCGGTTGCTGCTGGAGCAGGGGCACCGCAGGATCGCCCATGTCGGCGGCCTCGACGACATCGCCTCCGTGGAACGCCTGCGCGGCTTCCGCGACGCGCTGCGCGCCGAGGGGATCACCGTCCCGAAGGAGTGGGTCGTGCGGACGGGCGGCGAGATCTCCGGCGGCCACGAGGGAGCGCTGCGGCTCTTTGACGGCGTACCCGCCGACCGTCGCCCCACCGGCGTCTTCTGCTACAACGACCGGGTCGCCGCGGGCGTCCTGCACGCCGCGACCCGTCTCGGGCTCGCCGTCCCCGAGGACCTCTCCGTGGTCGGCTACGACGACCAGGAGCACATGGCCGCCCATCTCTCCCCGCCCCTCACCACGGTCGCGCTGCCGCACCGGGCGATGGGCGAGGCGGCGACGCGGCTGCTCCTGGACGCCATCGACACGGGCAAGACGCCGCCCGCGACGGTACGGCGTCTCGCGTGCCCGGTGATCAGCCGTGCGTCGGTGGGACCTGCTCCCATCCGATGACGGTCGCCCCGGCTCCCGTCACGGTCAGCTCCGCCACGTCGCCGTCCCGCCGGTAGACCCGCTCGGTCACCGTCGCCCGGTCGTCGACGAACACCTCCAGCAGGGAGCCGTCGACGAGGACCCGTACTTGCCGCGCGGGCGACCGTACGACGACCGGCGCCGCGTTTCCCACGCCGCGGTCCACGCTCACCCTGCCCTCGTCGGGGTCGAGCACGACGGTCAGTTCCGTGCCGTCGGCGGACCGCAGCAGGCCGACGGCCGTCCGGGCGCGGGCGGTGACCGTCAGGTCGTACGACCGCGGCAACGGGGTCGCTCGGGCCGGCTCGGTCACGAACGGCTCCGGCGCGCGCAGCAGTTGGAGCTCAGGCGCCGGTACGACGCTCAGGGCCCCGTCCGCGTGGACGCCCACGGCCCTCGGTGCGGTGAGGGTGCCGGCCCAGCCCGCGCGGTCGATCTCGCCCTGCTCGCGGGACTCCCACGACCAGCCCCACATCAGGGCCCGGTCGTCCTCCTGGAGCACGGCGGGGGCGTAGAAGGCCCGTCCGTGGTCGAGTTGGCCGCCGCCGCGGGCGACGAACCTCAACCCGGCCTCGGAGGAAGCCTCCAGACGACCCGTCAGATATCCGGTGCTCATCGGGTCGCCGTCCCACAGCGACACCACCAGCACCCACTCGCCGCCCCCGGTCGTGTACAGCTGCGGGCATTCCCACCCCACCGCCTTGTCACCGAACACGTCGGTCGCGACGGGGTCGTTGCCGTCCAGGAGGACGCCCGCGAACCGCCAGGCGGCCAGGTCGTCGCAGTCGTAGAGCAGCACGGAGGGCGTGCCGTCGGCGTGGCCCGCGCCGACCAGGGCCCAGCGTCGTCCGCCGTCGCGGAAGACGAACGGGTCGCGGAACATCACGACGTCCAGACCGTCCGGCGGGCCGCTCACGACGGGCGTCGGCAGCGGCTTCCAGTCGGTGAGTGTCTCGTCGTCCGGGACCACCGCCCGGGCCAGGCAGAGCGCGCCGAGGCCGGTGTGGTGGCGGTCGATGCCGGTGTAGACGGCGGTCGGCGTGCCGTCGTCGTCGACCAGGCACCCCGACCAGCAGCCCGCCTCGTCGGGGCCGCCCGGGGTGGGGGTGAGCGCGATCGGGTGGTGCTCCCAGTGGGCGAGGTCGGGGCTGGAGGCGTGGCCCCAGTGGACGTTCGCGTGGACCGGTGCGGCAGGGTTGTGCTGGTAGAAGAGGTGGTAGCGGTCCCGCCAACGGAAGGGCCCGTTCGGGTCGTTGATCCAGTGGGCGGGCGGACGGACCCTGAAACGCGGGGCGTCGGGGTCAGTGTTCAACGGTTGACTCCTGCGGACGTGATGCCCTCGCGCAGAGGGCGCTGGCCGACGACGAACACGGCGACGGCGGGGATCATGGAGAGGACGACACCGGCGAGGACCACCGAGATGGAGCCGGTGCCGAGGTTGCCCTGGAGCGAGACGAGGCCCAGCGGCAGGGTGTAGTTCTGGCCGGAGGTCTCCAGGATCAGTGGTCGGAAGAACTCGTTCCAGTGGTAGTTGAAGGCGAGTACGCCGACGATCGCGAGGCCGGGTGTGGCGAGCGGGGCGTAGACCGAGCGGAAGGTCCGCCAGGGCCCGCAGCCGTCCAGCATCGCCGCCTCGCCCAGGTCCTTCGGCATACCGAGGAAGTACTGCCGCATCAGGAAGGTGCCGAAGGCGGTCGGGAACGCCGGAATGATCAGACCGAGCAGTGTGTCGGTCAGACCCATCGACTTGAGCACCAGGAACACCGGAACGATCGTGACCTGCAAGGGGACCATCATGGTCGCCAGGACCAGACCGAACAGCGGCTTCTTGAAACGGAACTCCAGGCGGGCGAACGCGTACCCGGCGAGCCCGGCCGTGATCATCTGGCCGATCGCGATCAACGCGGTCACCAAAGTGGAGTTGAGGGCCAGCAGCCACACATCGATCTGATCGAAGACACCACGGTACGACTCGATCGTCGGGCTGGTCGGAATGATCTTCGGGGGGAGGTCGAAGGACTCGGCGGGCGTGCGCAGCGAGGTCGAGACGGTCCAGATGACCGGTCCCAGGGTCAGCAGGGCGCAGATCGCGAGGCCGGCGATCCGCGCCCAGGGCGAGAGCGTGCGCCGTGCCCGGCTCGCGGTCAAAGTCGCTTGGCTCATAGGGGAGTTCACCCGGCTCACTGGTAGTGGACGAAACGCCGGCTGAGCCGGAACTGGAGGGCGGTGACCGCCATGACGAGGACGAACAGCAACACGCCCACCGCGGACGCCTCGCCGAAGCGGAGCTGCTCGAACGCGGTCTCGTAGATGACCATGACGACCGTGCGGGTGGAGTCACCGGGCCCGCCGTTGGTCAGCACGTACGGCTGCTCGAAGACCTGAAGGGCGTTGATGATGCCGACGACCGACGCGACCAGGAGGGTGGGTGACAGCAGCGGCAGGGTGACGGTGAGGTGCTTGCGCAGTCCGGTCGCGCCGTCGAGGGAGGCGGCCTCGTGGATCTCCTTGGGGATGTTGTTCAGACCACCGACGAACAGTAGGAACGAGAAGCCGAACTGCTGCCAGACATAGACCAGGATGACCGCCGCCATCGCGGAGTTCTCCGAGGTCAGCCACGGCACGGGAGCGATCCCGATCAGCCCGAGGAGCCAGTTCACGACCCCGAAGTCCTGGTTGAACAGGTACTTCATCACCACCGAGATCGACGCGGCGGACAGGATGAGCGGGAAGAAGAAGGCCGAGCGGAACACCGACCGCAGCCACACCGGCATGCGTCCGTTCACCGCCAGGGCGAGAGTGAGCGCGATGAGCAGCTGGAGCGCCACCGCGAGCACCATGAACACGAGCGTGTTGCGGAAGGAGACCAGAACGGTCGAATCGCTCACCATCTCGCGGTAGTTGGCCGCTCCGGCGAAGGTGGGCGAGTCGATCACGTTCCAGTGGAAGAGGCTGAGCACGACCGATCCGGCGATCGGGACGACCGTGAAGATCACGATCCCGACGATCGTCGGCGCCAGGAACAGCGCGGCCAGCAGCCGGGTGCCGCGCTCGCGGGCGGACGGCCGGGGCGCGGGGGCGGCTTCGGCCACCCGCTGCTTCGGCCGTACGGGGGGTATCTGGGTGTTCGTCATACGTCACGCTCCATGGCCTTCTCCAGATCGGACTGCATCCGGCGCAGCGCGGGGGCCACCGAGCGGCGCGAGGCGAGGGCGGTCCCGGTGTGCTTGAGCAGCACCTGCTCGACCTCGGCGACCTGCGGCGGGGCCGGGATCGGCCCGGTGTCCGGGAACTTGTCGAGGGTGTCGTAGAAGACCTGCCAGTGGCTCGGGCCCATCTTCCGGTAGCGGTCGGCGGTCAGCATCGAACGGCGGGCCGGGGTGGTCTGGTTGGTCTCGAAGAGCCGCATCAGGGTGTCCCTGCGGGACGCGAACTTGATGAACTCCCAGGCCTCGTCCTGGAGTTTCGAGGTGCGCAGCAGGGCGTAGCCGGCGGCGCCGAACTGCATGCGCTGGGTGCGCCAGCGCGGGAAGTACTGCACGTCGAAGCTGCCGGGCCGCATGCCGGCCAGGTTCAGGCCGCCCGCCCAGAAGCCGCCCGCGGGGGTGACCCCGACCCGGCCGGTGGAGAACACGCCGATGAGGTTCTGGCCGTTGCCGCCCTCGGGGCGGGTGCACAGGTCCTCCTGGATGAGCGAGGCCAGATAGTCGTACGCCTCCTCGACGCGCTCGTGGTCGGCCTGCGGGGTCGTCCACCGGTAACCGCCGCCGCGGCCCTGCCGGTCGGCGGCCGGGTAGAAGGAGTCCCACAGCCAGGCGCCGCCCGGTGCCTTGGACTCGCTCAGCAGGTTCGTGCCGTTGGCGAACAGCCAGGGCACGACCCCGCCCCACAGGCGGTTGGTCCAGAAGTACGGCGTGAACTGCGAGCCGCTGGACCTCTTCATGTCCCGCAGCAGCGCGGTGAAGTCGTCGCGGGTCCAGTCGGCGGCCGGGAAGGAGGCGCCCGCCCGCTTGAGTACCTGGCTGTTGAGGTAGATGTCGGCCGCGTTGAACTCGACGGGCAGCTGGTAGAGGCTGCCCTCGTACATCATCGACTCGACCAGCGAGGGATGGACGTCGGCGAAGTACTCGCGCAGTTCGTCCGCGTCCCGCTTCACCCACTTGTCGAGGGCGACGCCGAGGCGCTGGGCGAAGAGCTGGACGCCCTCCGTGGCGACGTAGACGAGGTCGGGGGCGGTGCCCGCGGCGATCTGGGTGAGGATCTTCGCGAAGAAGTCGGACCAGTCCGTGGCCTGTACGGCGTTGATGCGCAGCTTGATGTCGGGGTGGACCTTCCTGAAGCCCTCGGTGAGCGTGCGGATGGCCTCCGGGCCGTAGGCCGGGCCGAGGGTGGCGACGACGAGGGAACCGTCGTCACGGCCGGGTATGTCGGCTCCGGTGAGCCGGTCCCAGCTCGCGGCGGTGCCGGCCAGCGCGGCGGCACCCGCGCCGTAGGCGCCGTACCGCATCAGCGAGCGGCGGGAGAAGTGCGAGTCGGTCATCCAACGGGCCTAACTCGTGTTAGTTCAGGGTTGATGCCCCAGATGATGGGAAGGGTGCCGCGCCCCTGTCAAGGGTCGGGACGGCTCGACCTTTAACGAGTTAGAAACCTTGACCTTTAACGTGTTAGGCCGCACAGTCCTGAGGCCATGAGACTTTCCAGAAGAGCGCTCCTCACGGGTTCGGCGGCCGGCGCGGCCGGTGTACTGCTGCCGACGGCACCGGCCACCGCGAAACCCAAAGCGGCCGGGAGCTGCGCGAGTTACCGCGCCGCGTACCACTTCACGGTCCCCGACCAGTGGAAGAACGACCCGCAGCGGCCGGTGTGGATCGACGGCGAGTACCACTACTACTACCTCTACAACCCGGACTACCTCACGGCCGGCACCGAAGCGGGCACCGCCTGGCGGCTGGCCACCAGCCGGGACCTGGTCTCCTTCACCGACCGGGGGATCGCCGTCCCGAAGGACACCACCGTCAACGGCGACGTCTGGTCGGGCTCCGTGGTCGTCGACGGCGCCGACACCGCGGGCTTCGGCGCCGGCGCGGTGATCGCCCTGGTCACGATGTCGCCCGGCGGCGGCACCGACCACCAGGAGCAGTTCCTGTACTACTCCACCGACGGCGGCCGCACCTTCCGCAACCACGGCACCGACCCGGTGCTCCCCAACCCCGGAGTCCGCGACTTCCGCGACCCCAAGGTCATCCGCGACGAGGACCACGGCCGCTGGGTGATGGCCCTCGCCGAGAACACCAAGATCGGCTTCTACCACTCGGCGGACCTCAAGTCCTGGACGTACGTGGGCGGATTCGTCAAGGACGGCATCGGCGTCCTGGAGTGCCCGGACCTGTTCCGCATCACCGCGTCCGACGGCACCGTGAAATGGGTGCTGGGCGTCAGCGCGAACGGCAAGGGGGCCGGGCTGCCCAACACGTACGCCTACTGGACCGGTTCCTTCGACGGCACCACCTTCACCCCCGACGCGAGCGACCCGCAGTGGCTGGACCACGGCTGGGACTGGTACGGAGCCGTCACCTTCGAGAAGCGGTCCGCGAACGGCACCCTGGACGAACGTGTCCGCTACGCGATCGGCTGGCTGAACAACTGGGACTACGCGGGCACGACCCCCACCATCGACTGCGACGGCTTCAACGGCACGGACTCGATCGTCCGCGAGATCACCCTGAAGCGGGCCGGCTCCGGCGCGTACTACCTGGCCTCGCGCCCGATCACCGCCCTGGACGACCACGTCTCGCGCACGATCGAACTCGGCGACCTGACGGTGACGGGCACGCGCGTCCTCGACTACACCGGCATCTCCTACGAGGTGACGACCGAGGTGACCTGGGACTCGCTGACCGGCGCCGGCCTCCAGCTGCGCCGCTCCGCCGACGGGGGCCGGCACATCGACGCCGGCGTCTACGGCGACTACGCGTTCCTCAACCGCCGTAACACCGTGAACCCCGACACCTCCGGCAGGTGGCAGGAGAGCCACAGCCCCTTCGACCGCTCCGCCCGCACGGTGAAGCTGCGCATCCTGGTCGACCGGACGTCCGTCGAGATGTTCGTGGACGACGGCCGGTACGTGCACTCGTCGGAGGCGTTCCCGTATCTGGTCGACACCGGGCTCGCGCTGTTCTCGATCGACGGGACGGCGGTCTTCCGGAACACGGTGATACGGGAGTTCAGCGTCTGAGGTCGTCTAGGGTCGGTCGGATGCGCGTACTGCTCATCGGCGGGACCTCCCACACCGGCAAGTCGACCGTGGCCCGGGCCGCCGCCGAGCGGCTCGGGTTCACCTACCGTCCGACCGATCTGCTGGCCCGGCACCCGGGACGCCCCTGGCGGACGCCGGACCGTGAGGTGCCGCCGCAGGTCGCCGAGCACTACGGCACCCTCGGCGTCGACGAGTTGATCGACTCGGTGCTCGACCACTACGCACGGCTGTGGCCGCGGATCGAGGAGCTGATCACCGAGCACGCCGTGGGCACCGGGCCGGGTCTGGTGCTGGAGGGTTCCGCGCTCTGGCCCAGCCGTGTCGCCGCGCTCGACGTTCCGCGGGTCGAGGCCGTCTGGTTCACCGCGGACGAGGGCGTGCTGGCCGACCGGATGCACGCGGCGGCACGGTACGGGGAGGCGAGCGCCGAGGAGCGGTACCTGGTGGACCGGTTCGTGGCCCGCGCCCGGCGTTTTCAGCACCTCGTGCGGGAGTCCGTGGACGCGGCCGGGCTGTGCCGCGTCGACACGACCGGGCGGACCGTGACCGACCTGGTGGAGGAGATCCTGGCCGGGCACGGTCGCCAGAGCCCGTGATCGCTGACACGATCTTCGTCATGACGACGAATGCGGACAGGGACGCGACAGCAGCGGAGAGGGCGTCCGGGATCGAGGTGAAACCGGTCGCCGGACACATCGGGGCGGAGATCACGGGCGTCGACCTGGCCGGAGAGATCGAGGACAGCATGGTCGCCGCGATCCGTGCGGCCGTACTGCGGTGGAAGGTGGTGTTCTTCCGGGACCAGAAGCTCGATCACGCCGGGCATGTGGCGTTCGCGCGCCGGTTCGGTGAGCCGGTGGTGCTGCCCAGGCGGGGGAGTGCCTCGCCTCCCGACTTCCCCGAGGTCGAGACGACCGCCGACCGGCTGGAACTGGGCGGGAAGTTCGGCATGGAGCACGACGAGTGGCTCCAGCGCCGCCGCCACAGCCTGCTGCGCGGCTGGCACTGCGACCACGGTGCCCGCGTCGACCCGCCCGCCGCGACCATCCTGCGCGCCCAGAGCGTCCCGCCCTACGGCGGCGACACCACCTGGTCCAACCTGGCCGCCGCCTACGCCGGACTGTCCGCCCCGGTGAGGGAGTTCGTGGACGGGCTGCGCGCCGAGCACCGGCTCGGCGTCGGCTATCAGCCGCGGCCCGGTGACGACCGTTATCTGAGGCACCTGTTGGATCACCAGACGGCCTCCGAGCACCCGCTGGTCCGCGTGCACCCGGAGACGGGGGAGCGGGTGCTGTTCGTCAACGGCTACTACCTGGAGCAGATCGCAGGCCTCTCCCGTCCCGAGAGCCGGGCGATCCTCGACATGCTGCTGGAGCAGGCGGTCCGGCCCGAGTACACGGTCCGTTTCCGCTGGGAGCCGGGCAGCGTGGCCTTCTGGGACAACCGGGCCACGATCCACCTGGCTCCCAGCGACAACGCCCACCTGGACTTCCCCCGCACCATGCACCGGGTGATGCTGACGGGCGACGTCCCCGTGGGCGTCGACGGCAAGCCGTCGCGGCCGGTCGTGGGGACCGCCCCCGGCCGCTGGTGACCTCAGCCGACGGGCCGCCACCCCAGCGCCGGGCCGAGCTTGGTCGCCATGTCCGTGAGGATCTGGACGTAGTCCTCGTGCCCGAAGGTGAACGGCAGCGCGAACGCGACCTCGTCGACCTCGCGGAACGCGGCGTGTGCGTGCAGCCGTTCGGCGATCTCGTCGGACGTGCCGACGATGTCCGGCGCGAACATCAGGCGGGCGGGGCCTTGCGGGGTCGTGGTGCGGGGGGTGCGCTTGGCGGCGTACTCCTCGTACTTCGCGCGCTGTGCGGGCGAGGCGGAGTCGGTCGGGATGACGACGAGCCCCTGGGAGACCCGGGCGGCCTCGCCGTCCGGATGGGCGGCGCGGAAGGCGCGGATGTGGGACAGCTGGATCTCGGCGAAGTCCGTTGTCTCCTCGGGGTGTTCGGCCTTGACGACGCTGCTGGTGAGGAAGTTCATGCCGTGTTCGCCGGCCCACCGCGCGGAGCCGAGGCTCCCGCCGCCGTACCAGAGCCGGCTCCCGAGACCGGGGGACTGCGGCTGCACCCGGTCCGAGAACACCTCGAAACCCTCGACCCCGCTGAAGTCGGTCGCCGACTTGCCGCGCACGAAGTCCAGCAGCCGCCGCACCCGCTCGTACGAGAAGTCCTCGGCGTCCGCCGTGTCCGGGTAGAGGGCCTCCTTGACCTGGTCGTAGTGCATGGGCGGGCCCACGCTCACGCCCGGGTTGATGCGGCCCCCGGACAGCAGGTCGACGGTCGCCAGGTCCTCCGCCAGCCGCAGCGGGTTCTCCCAGCCGAGCGGGATGACCGCGGTGCCCAGCTCGATGCGCCGGGTGCGCTGCGAGGCGGCGGCCATGACGGCGACCGGGGACGAGATGCCGTACTGGAGGTGCCGGTGGCGCAGCCAGGCGCTGTCGAAACCGAGCCGCTCGCCCAGCTCGATGATCTCCAGCGTGGACTCGTGACCCCGTCGCGGGTCCGCCTCGTCGAACAGTCCGATGGTGAGGAAGCCCAGCTTGCGCAGCGGACGAGAGGTGGGTGGCACGGGCCCCTCCACGGGTCATGGATCAACGTCGTACGGCAGTGCCAACCCGGGCGCGTCCCGCGATGTTCCCCTCAGGTCAGGGCGATGGTGACCTCGTCCTCGATCGGCGGGTCGACCTCCTGGGCGCGGTTGCCGGTCGCGGCGTGGCAGCGCAGCCGGACCGACTCCGGGGTGACGTCCAGGCGCAGGAAGCACTTGAAGAACGGCGGGCCGTACGTGGCCGAGCTCGGGGAGAACAGCTGCGTGTAGATCTTGCGCACGGGGAGCCTGAACCGCTTGGCCCGGTCGGGGCGGCGGCCGGTGCCCAGCAGCCCGGCGACGAGGCGGGTGCGCCGGGTGACCCGGGCCTCCGGGCCGGGGGCGCGTCCCGGCCTGATCTGCAATCGCTCGGCGACCACGGCCGCGGCCTCGGCGGCGCTGAGGGTGAAGAAGCGGCGCAGCCGCAGCCGGCGGCCGTAGAGCCTGCTGTAGAAGGCCAGGGAGTCGCCGCGCAGCGGGTAGCAGCGGAAGGTGTCCTCGGTGACGTTCGCGATGTCGACCCGAGGGATGGTGTGGGTGGCGTGCATGAAGGCACCGCCGCCGCCCGAGACCACGTACTGGATGGTGCGGCCGTCCACGTCGACGGGATAGCGCTGGTAGTTGTGGATGTCGCCGCCTATCGCCGCGACGTAGTGGTGCGCCGGGTCGCGGACGATGTCGTCGACGGTGCCGCCGCCGTCGATGGGGCAGGGATGGTGCTCGCCGTCCACGTACAGGGGTGAGCCGGTGACCAGGATCTTCGGGCGCGGCCCCTGGGAGACCTCGCGCAGCCAGGCGCCCTGCTCGGCGTCGAGGGTTCCGAGCAGGCCGGTGTCGATGCCTATGATCCGTACCGGTCCGGCGTCGATCGCCCAGTAGGGGCCGGGCTGGACGGCCTGTTGGCCCCGGTCGGCCCGCAACTGTCGTACCTCGTCCAGACGTTGACCGTCATCGCGGCGCGGGCGGTGCCAGAGCAGGGAGCGCAGCCAGGCACGGCTGAGCGGGCGCGGGGCGGGTTCGGGGGTGAGCGGCGGGGCGTCGTCGCAGAAGACGCGCATGAACCCGCCGAGGTCCTCGTACCAGTCGTGGTTGCCGGGTATCGCGTAGATGGGCGCGCGATAGTCCTGGTAAGGGCGGAAGAACTTGGTGCCGTAGTCGTCGGCGCTGCCGACCGGGTAGATGACGTCACTGGCGAGGACGGTGAAACGGGTGTCCTGGCTGATCCTCAGGAAGCCTGGTACGACGGCGTACTGGGATGCGTCCCCCTCGCCGGTGTCGCCGATGACCATGAAGGAGAAGCGGTCCGGGTCGTCCCGTCGGATCACCTTGTCCGCCGGCGCGCCCGCCTTGGCCCGCTGGGCGACCCAGCGGCTTCGGGTGCGGCCCGTCGGGTCGCCGAACCAGGAGGCCAGGACGCCGTTGCGGGCCGCCCACAGCATCCTCGGGTCGAGCCACGAGATCTTCTCGACCTCGGACGGCATCAGGCGCTCGAAGTCGCCGCGCTCGGCAGCACCCCAGCCGGCGCCCTCGGCGGTATCGCGTGAGGAGTCAGACACCGGTGCACCGTAACAATGATCTAGCGGAGGCCGGGCGGCGGGTTCCCTCGATGCCCGTGAACGAGCCGGTTGGCGGCGGGCGTTGGGGGCGTCGTCACCATTCGCCGGCGCGCTGCGGGGTGTCGTAGGGGTGCTGGCGCGCCCGTGCGGGGCTCGTGGGGGTCTCGAAGAGCGAGCTGTGCGTCGGCGCGGGAGCCTCTTCGGCGGACCAGGTGGTCGGCTTCCGGGCTGAAGCCGGCTCCTGGCGTGCGGCGGGACGGCTCCCCTCACTGTCGCCCAGCACGAGCAGCGGGTCGAACATGACGACAACTCCGGCCAGGACGAGGAAGATGACCGGCCCCAGCAGCATCGGCAACAGCAGCGAGGACGCCGAGTCACCGGCCCAGGAGCCGCCGGTCGTGCCGTGCACATGGACGCTGACGGCGGCCATCGCGGTGTAGTGCATGCCGGAGACGGCCACGCCCATGACGAGACTGGCGCCGAGGCTGGTCATGAAGCCCCGGATGGTGACGGCCGCCCAGAGGGCCGCCGTGGCGGCGACGATCGCGATCACGACCGAGAGGCCGACGGTCAACGCGTCATAGCCGATCGCCCCGTTGAGACGCATGGCGTACATGCCCAGGTAGTGCATGGCCGCGACGCCGATCCCGGTGACGATCCCCGCCAGGGAGAGGTTCGCCGTGCCGGCGCCGCGATAGCCGACGATGAACACGCCGATGCCGACCACGACGATCGACACGGCCAGGCTGAGCAGGGTGAGCCCCGCGTCGTAGCGGATCCTGGTCTCCTCGACCTGGAAGCCGATCATCGCGATGAAGTGCATCGTCCAGATGCCGCACCCGATCGACGCGGCGCCCAGCGCGAGCCAACCGGCCTTCCATGATTCGGCGTTGAGCAGCGACCGCACGATGCAGCGCAGCCCCAGGGCCCCACCCAGACACGCCATCACATACGCCGCGATCGGCGTCACCACGCCGTAGCGAAATCCGTCGACGGTGCCTTCCATACGCCAACTCCCCCCAGAGCCACCGCTAGTGCTGGGGCAAGGTCTACGCCGTAAGGGCCGCGTAAAGCAAGGATTTACCGGCAGTAACCAGTGAACTCTGGAGCACCACGTGTTCACTTCGGTCACGGGGCGATGAATTTGAGCCATGAACGACTTCGCGACCCCGGCTCGCACACGGTCAGATGCGCCAGCGAGCCCGGAGGACCCCGTCCTGGTCCGGCATGACCGCCGTGCACACCGGCACGCGTTCGTCCGCGTACACGGAAAGGAGCGCGGCGGCGCGGGCACCGGACATCCGGGAGGCCAGTTCCGTGAACACCTCCTCGTGGGCGACGGCGCTGTGGACGAGTCCGTCCTCGCACTGCCACACCCCTTCGACGAGGCCGTCGGCGGGGAGGGAGTCCAGGACGGCCTCGACGTCGGTCGACAGCGGTGGCCAGACCGCCAGCCGGGCCCGGGGAGCCAGTCCCGCGCGGACCGGGTCGACGGAGTCACCGGTGAGGTGATGCCACCGCGAGGCGCCCTCCAGATACATCTCTTCCAGGATCCCGGCACGCCCGGCGGCGACTGCGTGACGCACGTCCACCCAGAAAGCGTCGTCCGCCGCGCGCTGGACGCCCGGCGCCTCCTCTCCATCACCGGCCCCGAAGGCGTACGGGGAGGCGGCCAGACGTTCCGGGAACAGCCCGAGCGCACGCGTGCGGGCCAGCGCCTGCTCACAGGCCCGGTCGGAGCCGACGTAGAGGTACTGGTCCCACCCCACGTGCACCGCGAACGTGTCCTCCACCTCCAGCCGGCACCACGCGCCGCCGTCCCGCAGCATCACCCGCACCAGCTCCAGCCCGACGTCCAGCGGCACCCGCGCCCCGTCATGGAAGCCGTCCCGACCCGACGGGAAGAGCGCGTCCAGGCCGAAGTCCTCCCGCGCGGGCTCCCCACCGAAGTGGACGAGCGAGGAAACCTCCGGCTCCCGTACGACCAGATGATCGACGCCGGTGTCCGCGGCGAAGGCGGCCACCGCCTTGAGACAGGCCGCCTCGACCTCGCCGTGGTCGCTGACGACGTCCTCGGGGCCGTGGTAGTGGCCGCGCTCGTCGCGGTCGGCGGGGTCGTACTTGGTGACCCGGTAGACGTGGCTGGGCATGACGGCATCCTTCCGCACCGGCCGGGCTGGGCCCTAGCGTGGCCGATCATGAAGATCCTGATCGTCGGCGGCAGCGGCTTTCTCGGCCGGGAGGTCGCCGAACGGGCAAGGGCCGCCGGGCACACCGTGACGGCGACCTTCGCGACCCGCGCGGGTGACCTCACCGGGGTGCGCTGGCTGCCGCTGGACCTGCGGCGGGCGGACGAGATCGACGCGAC
Source organism: Streptomyces sp. NPDC051913 (assembly GCF_044593635.1). Lineage (NCBI taxonomy): Bacteria > Bacillati > Actinomycetota > Actinomycetes > Kitasatosporales > Streptomycetaceae > Streptomyces > Streptomyces sp. NPDC051913. Next base: position 659,273 of record NZ_JBIUCI010000004.1, read on the forward strand.
GCTCGATGAGACCGGGCCCGATGTCGTCGTCAACGCGGCTTACCGCAAGGGCGACTGGGCCACGACGGCCGACGGGGCGGCCCGGTTGGCGCGGACGGCGGGCGCGCGGGCGTGCCGGCTGGTGCACGTGTCGAGCGACGCCGTCTTCTCCGGCTCCGCCGTCCCCTACGACGAGTCCGCCACGCCGGATCCGGTCACGCCGTACGGCGCCGCGAAGGCCGCCGCCGAGACGGCGATCCGGCTGCTCGCTCCCGACGCCGTCATCGCCCGCACCTCACTGATCGTCGGCGACGGCGATTCGGACCACGAGGAGTTCGTCCATGATCTGGCCGAGGGGCGGCGCGAGGGGGTGCTGTTCACCGATGTCATCCGGTGCCCCGTCCATGTCGCCGACCTCGCCGCGGCACTGCTGGAGCTGGCCGCCACCGACCACACGGGCGTGGTCCACCTCGGCGGACCCGACGCGGTCAGCCGCCACGAGCTCGGCGTCCTGATCGCCGCCCGCGACGGACTGGACGCGGCGAGACTGCCCACCGGACGACACGCCGACCTGAACACCCCGGGCGCGCTGGACGTCCGCCTGGACAGCGGGCGGACGCAGCGCACTCTGCGGACGAGGCTGCGCGGCGCCCGCGAATTCCTGCGGCGCGGAGAGTGACACGGGGCCGCCCTCGGCGGAGTGCCGCTCTCAGACCACCGGCTGCCCGACACCCAGCAGATTGCCCTCGCTGTCCCGGAACCAGGCGGCGCGCTCCCCACGGGCCCCCTTGCTCGGGTAGTTCCCGTCGATGTCGGCGATCCCGTCCTTCGTCCGGAGCCCCGGCAGGTCGACCTCCTCGAACGTCTCGTCGTCCGCGTTCATGGCTCCACTGTGCGCCCGTGTGAGCTTCGCGGCGGCTACGGGGTCTTGGAGCTGCACAGTGAGACGACCTTCTGTTCATCCTCGGTCAGAGTGACCTTGCTGCCTCCGGCCTGGTTCTGCGCGTTCTTCTTGCACGCGGAGGCCTGAACACTGAGTTGGTTGATCGCCGCCGCCTGCGCCTGCGAGCGGCTCTGGTACGCGATCGTGTCCTCGATCTGGCTCTGCTGGTACAGCGACAGGTACTTGAGCTTGCCCACGTAGTACTGGGTCTGCGTCCACTGGTAGAAGCCGTACAGCCCGCCGCCCATCGCTGTCAGAACGACCCCGCTCAGCACCGCGAACAACTTCCTCCGACGCGTCCAGCGGCCTCGGCCCCATGGCCACCGGAACCGCCACCTCTCGCCCGACGGCGGCGACGGCATGGTCGGCGGAGGGCCGAAAGCGGGAGCAGGCGGGGTGGGTGCCACCTCGGGCATCGCGACGATGCTCATCGCCGCCGTGTCGCGGCCCGGCCAGGGCGAGGGGTTCTGGTGCGGGGCCAGAGCGGTGCCGGGACGGGGCAGGAAGAAGAAGTCGTGCGTGGGACGCGGTCCTGCACGGCGTCGCGGAACTCGGCGAGAGCGAGCGGCCGGCCGTGCGGGTGGGCGGTCACCACGTCGGCGATGGACCGCGAGAAGATGCTGAACGATTCGCCCGGGCGTGTGCCGTGGTCGCGGCCGTCCCGCACCTGTTCGTGCGGGCGGACGAACAGCGACAGCTGGGCCGGGGAGCAGCCGTACAGATAGGCCACCTTCCGGCGCAGTGCCGCGCTGATCTGCTGGCGCCCCCATTCCCTGACGCCTGCCACGCTCATGGAGTCCTGCTCGATGCCCTCGCGGCAGGCGTCGATGAGGAACACCACATGGTCGGCCGGGGTCTCGTCGAGGTGTCGCCGCCAGTCGATGGGAACGCACCCCGACTCGAAGGGGTGGACGTCCTCGTCGATGTCCTCCGGCACCAGAAAGTCCTGGCCACGCGCGTGCACCCCGTGTCCGCTCAGGAGGATGAACGCGGTGTCACCGGGCCGTACCCGGCGCAGGAAGCCGATGACCCGGGCGTTGATGTAGTTCGCGGAGATCTGCTTGCCGCCGGGGCGCCGGGCGAGCACCTGGACGTCGGCGAAGCCGCGCCCGGTGAGTACCGCGCCGAGCCGGGTGAGATCGCCGGGGACGAAGGGCAGCGGCTGGATGCCGCGCATCTCGTAGTCGCTGGCGCCGATGAGCAGCGCGCGGTGGTGCCCCATGACCGGCGCCCGGTCACTGCCGGAAGACGAGGACGATGCCGCGACTGCTCTGCACCTGCGCGCTGCCCACGAACTGCACCCCGCCGGCCGCCGTCACCTGTACGGACAGCTGGGCCTCTCGCAGGGGAAGCGGTCCGCCCCGGGCCGCGACCTCCGCGAAGAGGTCCTGAAGGGCGTCGACGGCGTCGGCGAGGTTCTTGCGCAGCACACCCAGCGGTACGCCGCGCAGCACCGCCTCCTGACGGTTGCCGAAGAGTCCCATCGAGTCCTCGCCGTCAGGGTCGGACTCCTCGTCGTACGAAACCCAGAAGGGCAGTGTCGGCTCGCCGGGTACGGCGCCGGACGTGTCCATTGGTGACCCCCATCCCCCGATGTGACGGAGAAACTTTAGTGCAAATGGGCCGAGTCGGTGCCCGTTCGGACAGGACGGGGGCGGGGGGTGACGGCCGGGTCGCTCAGCTCAACGGGTCCAAGGTCAGATACGCCTGGAGCGGGTTGCCGTCGTGGACCAGGGACTCGTGCTGGCCCACGTCGTCGAAGGCGAAGGCGTAGGCCTTGCCGTCGGCCATGCGGTCGTGGATGACGCGGGCGTAGTGGTTGGTCACCGGGTCCTGGTAGAAGGCCGCCGCGGAGGTGTCCGGCTGGTTGGGGTTGGTGAGCAGGGTCGAGCGGTTGAAGCCGGCGCACAGGGTGCGGGAGATCGGGCCGCGGACGGCGTCGTTGGGGGCGTCGAGGAGTTTGTGGCAGCCGAAGACACTGCTCGCGTCCGGCTTCTGGAACGTCGTCACCACCGCGCCGGAGGAGTTGGTGAAGTTCATGACGCCGCCGGAGACCCGGCCGTAGTACTTCGTGTTCGGCTGGTCGGCGAACGGGGTCACGGTGAGCGTCGAGGTGGCGTACTTCTGCCAGACGCGGTTGATGTAGTCGTTCAGGACGGTGGCGGGCAGGGCTCCGGTCTCCAGGCCGTACGCCGGGGACAGCGCGCGCAGGACCGTGCCGTCGGCGCGCGTCTGGACCAGGCCGCCCCAGCCGCCCGACTGTGCGCGCAGGGCGTTGAAGACGGCGTTGTAGCCACCGGACTTGAGGCGTCCCGTGCTGACCGTGCTGCCGTCGGCGCGCTGGACGCCGACCGCGTAGGGAGCGGAGAACATGTCCACCTGGGTGCTGTTGAGCCACAGACCCGAGTCGTTGAGCGTGTACTCCGACCAGTTGAAGAGGATGTCGCGGTTCGGATCGCTCGGGTTCTGCACCGCCGGCTGCACCAGACCGCCGGTGGTGAGCCGGAAGTCGAGCTTCCTGCCGTACGAGAAGTAGACGCGGCCGGAGAACTTGGGCATGCGGATCGTCTTCGACTGACCTGCCGCGGGGCCGGTGATCGACGCGTCCGGTGCGGGGGTCGGCGGGTTGCCGCCCGCCGGCCAGGCGTGGAACGTACCGGCCGCGTCGGCCCAACCCTGCTGGCCCGTCGCCAGGTTGGTGCCGAGGTTGTAGATGTACACCGCGTCGCCGCGGCCCGAGTTGTTCGTCACCTTGAGGGGGATCGTGGCGGGCACCGCCGCGGTCGCGGTCGACGGTGCGCCGAGGGTGAGCAGGGCGCCGAGCAGGGTGGCCGCGCCTGCCGCGGCCGGGAGTCGGTGCCTCAGCCGTCCGAGTCGTCCGAGTCGTTGGAATCCGAGCACGCTCCACCTCCGTGGGGGGATGGGAGAGGTACGGGGATTGGTCCGTACCAGTTTTGAGAGCGCTCTCAGAGTCGCGCCGCGACGCGAGCATGTCAATGAAGTCGACCGAATGCACCGCGAGGCGGCGCCCACGGAGTTCACGGGCGCCGCCTCGTTGGCTCAGAACGTCCGCTTCAGCAGGTCGAGCAGTGCCGCCCAGTGCCGCTCCGTGGCCTCGTGGTGGTACGCCGCCGTGTCGGCCTGCGTGTACCCGTGGTGCGCGCCCGGGTAGACCTCGCCGTGGTGCCGTACGCCCGCCTCGGTCAGCGTGTCCGCCAGCAGCCGGATCTGCTCCGGCGGCATCGAGGGATCCTCGTCGGCGTGTCCGAAGTACAGCTCGGCGGTGATGTGTTCGGCCACCCGGTGCGGACTGTCCGGGGCGTCGGTGGCGAGACGGCCACCGTGGAAACCGGCCGCGGCCGCCACCCGGTCCGGATGGGTACCCGCCGTCAGCACGGCGAGCCGGGCACCCATGCAGTAGCCGGTCAGTGCCACCGGACCCTCGGTCACGTACGGGCTCTCCGCCAGAAAGGCCAGATAGGCGCCGGCGTCGCGCATCGCGAGTTCGGGGGTGAGCGACTGCATGACCGGACCGATCGCGCTCCACAGGTCGGGCCGCGCGTCGGTGTCGATGAACTCCGGCAGGTCGAAGACCGGCGAACGGCCGTGCCGGTAGAAGACGTTGGGCACCAGGACCGTGTATCCCTCCCCGGCGAGCCGGTCGGCCATGGACCGCAGATGCGGGCGCAGCCCGAAGGCGTCCTGGTAGAGCAGGACACCGGGGTGGGGGAGCCCGTCGTCGGGACGGGCCAGATAGGCGTCGGCGACGCCGTCCGCGGTGGCGATGTCGACGGGGGTTCCCTGTACCGAGGTCATGGGGGCGCCTCTCTGTGCATATGACGGCGAGCAGCTCGCCGGCCCGGCGGGGTCGGGCCGGGAATATCGTTTCACGCACCACGTAACTGGGGTGCGAGGACCCCCTGGGCCCGGGCTCCGCTCACTCGAACCGTGAGGTGTCGCCCGCTCCCCGCCGTACGATCTCCGCCTCGCCGCCGGAGAAGTCGATGACCGTCGTCGGCTCGGTGCCGCACTCGCCGGAGTCGAGCACCGCGTCCAGGACGTGGTCGAGACGGTCCTTGATCTCCCAGCCCTGGGTCATCGGCTCGTCCTCGTCGGGCAGGAGCAGGGTGCTGGAGAGCAGCGGCTCGCCGAGCTCGGCCAGCAGGGCCTGGGTGACGACATGGTCGGGGATACGGACGCCGACCGTCTTCTTCTTCGGGTGCTGCAACATGCGCGGCACCTCCCTGGTCGCCGGCAGGATGAACGTGTAACTGCCCGGCGTCGAGGCCTTCACCGCACGGAAGACGTCGTTGTCGACCCGGACGAACTGGCCCAGCTGCGCGAAGTCCTGGCACACCAGGGTGAAGTGGTGCCGGTCGTCCAGCCGGCGGATCGCGCGGATCCGCTCGATGCCCTCCCGGCTGCCCAGCTTGCAGCCGAGCGCGTAGCAGGAGTCCGTGGGATACGCGATGAGTGCCCCGGCCCTGATGCTGTCCGCGACCTGGGAGACGGTGCGCGGCTGGGGGTTGTCGGGGTGCACGTCGAAGTACTTCGCCATCCGTCGAGCTTATGCCGTACGAGGGTGGCCGCCGTGCAGGACGGGGGCGGGGAGGGCCGCGGCCACCGGTTCACCGTACGACCCAAGAACCCACGGGGTGAGGTAACGTCCCGGCACCTGCACCGGCAGGGCGGGGTCGACGCGAGGGACGAGGAGAAGGGCGACGTGGCGGGCAGTGAGGACGGCGCGCGGACGACGGGCGCCGAGGTGACGTGGGCGCGGGAACTGCTTGAGCATCTGCGGCCGACGGGGCGGGACGTCCGCCGTGTCGTGGCCTGGCTCGCGGACGGCGTCCAGGGAACGGCCCTGCTCCAGGACGACACGGGAACCCTCGTCGCGGGCACCCCCGTTCCGCTGGACGAGGTCCTGGTCGCGGACCTCGTCACGGGCCGGATCGCGTCCGCCGCCTGGGAGGGCGAGGGGCGGCACCAGCGCCTGGTCCGGGTGGCACAGCCGCACTCGGCCGCGGCGGGCGTCCTGGCGGTCTCCCGGGACACCCCGTTCGACCGGCACGCCTCCGACATGGTGACGCACACCGCTCAGGTCGTCGAACTCCTGCTCAGGGCCCGTGAGTCGACGGTCGCGGGGCGCCGTCTGCAACGGGCCACCTCCGATCTGCGGCTGGCGATCCTCCAGTTGCTGATGGTCGAGGACATCGTCTCGGCCCGTCGCGTCGCCGCGGGCCTGTGGCCGGGGCTGCTCGACACGGACTCGGCGTGCGTCTACGTCGTCGAGAGCGCCGCCGGCGACCGGGACCGGCTGCTCGAGGAGTGCCTGAACGCCATCGCCGAACAGGCCCTCGTCGTGCGCTGTCCGGCGATGGACCAGCACGTCATCGTCGTCATCCCCGGCGACACCGCCGCCCATGACCTGCGGGCGTTGATCGAACGGCGTCCCGGAACCTTCCTCGGCGGCAGCGCCCGGCAGAGCCTCGCCCGCACCGCCACCGCCTACGGACAGGCCGTCAGCGCCCTCGCGGTCGCCCACTTCCGGCCGGACAACGCGGCGGTCTACGCCGAACGCACCCACCCCGAACGCCTGATGGACCCCGCGCTCCTGCACAGCTGGACGGCCCAACTGCTGCGCCCCCTCGACGCGCTGGCCCACCACACCCGGGCCGAGCTCCTCGCCACCACCCGCCTCGGCCTGGAGTTCACCGCGGTGAACGCGGCCAAGGTCCTCGGCGTCAGCCGCAACACCGTGCGCGCCCGGATGGAGCGTGTCGAAGGGCTGCTCGGCGTGTCCTTCACCGACCTCACCGCCCGGGCCGTCGTCCATCTGGCGCTGAACACGCAGGTGGGGATGGAGTCGGTGCCCGCCGCTCCCGAGGCCGAGCAGGAGACGCCCGCCGGGCTCGGCGACGTACTGTCCGGGCCCGCGCTGCGCACCTGGGGGCAGGACCTCGTCGGCCGCCTCGCCCCGGACGCCCGCGACCTGCGCCGCACCCTGCGCACCTGGATCGCCGCCGGCGGCAACTCCGAACGCACCGCACAGGCCCTGGGCGTGCACGCGCAGACGGTGCGTGAGCACGTCCGCAGCGCGGAACCCGTCCTGGAACGCCAGCTCCTCGCCGGCGGCAGCGACCTGTACGAGGTCGTCCTCGCCCATCTGGCCACCGGGGACGTCCGGCAACCGCGGCTCGCCGGGTAGCGGCTCGGCGTGCGAAAGCGCGCTATTCGGACGCACCTGTGCACAGGTGAGTGCCCGTGACGCCGCATCTGGCATGAACGCGATTCACAACCGCGGTGTCATTCACGTAAGTTCGTCGGGCCGCAGGGGCACGACCGGAACGGGGGACCGGTCGGGCCCCTGTTCCCGTCCCAGCCGCACCGGCGCCTGCCGGCCGTACGCGATGAGGGACGGCGGCGCAGGGCCTCGTCGACGCCCGTCTCCCGGCCGAGCTCTCCCGAGCGCCCCGCGGGGGCCGATCAGTCTGGGCAGCGGTGTTCTGATCTGCCGCTGGACGGACCCGGCGTGCTCGGGGAAGACGCCGGGTGCCGATGATGGCCGCGGCCGGCCGCCCCGCATCGGGCGCTGCGGTCGGTACACCGAGGAGTTCGCAGCTGACCCGCATCGCGCGTGTTCTCTCCACGGCCGGACGACACTCGAATCGATCGCGGCGACGATCGAATCGTTTCTTGGATCTGGAGATCTGTGCGTTTTCAGCCTTACGCTGCCATCGATCAGTCGGCACTCACGGCTCGGGGTATCCATGGACCGCACTCGCCTTTCCCACCTGCTGGCCCGCGAGAAGGCGGAGGCCGAGCGGCGTTGTCCGCGCTCCAGGGACGCCTACGCGCGTGCCGACCATCTCTTCGGGCGGGTCCCGATGACCTGGATGAACAAGACGGCCGGGCCCTTCCCCCGCTACCTGGACAGCGCCCGCGGTGCGCGGGTCACCGACATCGACGGCCACGAGTACGTCGACTTCTGCCTCGGTGACACCGGCGCCATGGCCGGACACTCGCCCGCGCCGGTCGCCGAGGCCGTCCAGCGGCGGTTCGCCGGGCTCGGCGGGGCGACCGCGATGCTGCCCACCGAGGACGCGGAATGGGTCGGCGCGGAGCTGACCCGCCGCTTCGGGCTGGCCCGCTGGAGCTTCTCGCTGACCGCGACCGACGCCAACCGGTGGGCGATCCGGCTGGCCCGGGCCGTCACCGGCCGCCCGAAGATCCTCGTGAACAGCTACAGCTACCACGGCAGCGTCGACGAGTCCCTCATCGTCGTCGGCCCGGACGGCCAGGGCATCGCCCGCCCCGGCAACGTGGGCGCCCCCTGCGACGTCACCCTCACCAGCCGGGTCGCCGAGTTCAACGACCTGGAGCAGCTGGAGCGCGAGCTGGCCCACGGCGACGTGGCCGCCGTCCTCATGGAGCCCGCCCTCACCAACATCGGCATCGTGCTGCCGGAGCCCGGATACCTCGCAGGGGTCAGGGAGTCGACCCGACGGCACGGCACCCTGCTCATCAACGACGAGACGCACACCCTCTCCGCCGGACCCGGTGGCTGCACGGCCGCCTGGGACCTGGAGCCCGACCTCCTCACCGTCGGCAAGGCGATCGGCGGCGGCATCCCGGCCGGGGCGTACGGACTGTCCGCCGAACTCGCCGACCGGCTGCTGGGCCGCGCCGACCTCGACCTCATCGACATGGGTGGCGTCGGCGGCACCCTGGCCGGGAACGCGCTCTCGGTCGCCGCGATGCGCGCCACCCTCGAACACGTCCTCACCGACGACGCGTTCGCCCACATGGCCAAGCTGTCCGAACGCTTCGAGGCGGGCGTCCGCGCGGGCATCGACGCCCACGCGCTGCCCTGGTCGGTGAGCAGACTCGGCGCCCGTACCGAGTACCGCTTCGCCTCGCCGGCGCCCCGCACCGGCACCGAGTCCGCGGCGGCCGGCGACGAGGAGCTGGAGGACCTTCTCCACCTCTACCTCGCCAACCGGGGCATCCTCCTGACGCCGTTCCACAACATGGCGCTCATGTGCCCGGACACCACCGAACGCGACGTCGACACCCACACCGAGGTCTTCGCCGCCGCGCTCACCGAACTGGCGGGCTGAGCATGGACGAGATCGACCGGGCCATCCTGCGCGAACTGCAGAGCGACGGCCGTATCGCCTACGCCGACCTCGGCCCCAAGGTCGGCCTCTCGGCCTCCGCCGCCCGGCAGCGCCTGCAACGCCTCCTGGACGCCAAGGCGGTTCAGGTCGTCGGGGTCACCGACCCGATGGCGATGGGCGGCCAGGCCATGGCACTGCTCGGCATCGGCGTGGACGGCGATCCCCGTGCCGTCGCCGACGAACTCGCCGGGCGCACCGAGGTGATCTACTCGGTGCTCACCTCCGGCGGCTTCGACCTGTTCGTCGAGGTCGTCGCCCCGGGACCGCGCGACCTGCTGGACTTCGTCAACGACGTCGTACGGGCCGTCGAGGGGGTCCGCGAGGTCCGCTCGTTCCCCTACTTCGGCATCCACACGCACCGCTTCCTGTGGGACGTGGGCTGACAGACCCGCGGGGAAGCCGATTGAGCCGCGCGGAGCGGGTACCCGGCCGGTCCCGGAACGACAACCGCTGGAGGGAGCCCCCATGACCAGCAGCACGGAGACCGGCGGCGTGACCGGTACGCCGGACAAGGACTACAACCTCATCTGGTACGTCGAGGCATGCCTCAACAACGCGCTGCGCCTGGAGTCGTACATCCAGGACGCCGAACGCGACAAGGACAGCGAGGTCGCGGACCTCTTCCGCAAGGCCCAGGCGGACAGCCGCAAGGGTGCCGAGATCGGCAAGGGCCTGCTGCGCGCGCGACTGAACGGCGGCTGACCCCGGTCCAGAGCGGCGCCCGGCAGGGATCAACCGGCCGGGCGCCTCGTCATGGGGCGTACCGGGGCGGCCGGCGCAGTGGCCCACCGCACGGTGACGTCGGCCCCGCGGGCGGCTACCGTACCGGTCAGTAACCCACGGGACCGCAGGGAGGCCGCCATGCCGCAGCTCGAAGTCGACGGCGCAGCACTGACGTACGACGACGAGGGCCCCCGCGACGGTGGGGGCGTGCCCCTGGTGTTCGTGCACGGCTGGACGGCCAACCGCCACCGCTGGGACCACCAGCTCGCGCACTTCGCCGAGAAGCGCCGGGTGATCCGCCTCGACCTGCGCGGCCACGGCGAGAGCGGCGGCGCCGGGGTGCGCACGATCGCGGAGCTGGCGGACGACGTCCTCGCGCTCCTCGACCATCTGGAGATCGAGCGCTGTGTCCTGGTCGGCCACTCGATGGGCGGCATGATCGCGCAGACCATCACGCTGGCCCACCCTGAACGGGTCGAGCGCCTGGTGCTGGTCAACTCGATCGGACGCATGACCTACAGCCGGGGCAGGGGACTGCTGCTGGGCGTCTCGACGCTCGTCCCCTTCAAGCTGTTCGTCGCCACCAACATCCAGCGCGCCTTCGCCCCCGGCTACCCGCGCGACGAGATCCGCGCCTACGTCAAGGCCTCGGCGGACACGCCGCGCGAGGTCGTCATGACCCTGTACGGCGCCATGCGCGCCTTCGACGTGCTGGACCGGGTCGGCGAGATCGGCGTTCCCACCCTGATGATCCACGGCTACCACGACATCCAGCTGCCGGTACGGCAGATGCTGCGGATGGCGAAGGCGTATCGGGACGCCGAGGTCCGCATCATCGACGCCGGTCACGAACTCCCGGTCGAGAAGCCGGAGGAGCTGACCCGCGCGCTGGACCGGTTCGTGCGCGTCCCGGCCTGAATCACCGGCCGCTCCCAAGGCTCCTCCCTAAGGGGCGACGGGGGGAGTCTGCTGATGCCCGGACCTTGGCGCGACACGGCCGAACGGCGCAGGCGGCGAGAGATCCGGATGCGCCGGGCCCGGGTGCGGGCGGCCCGGCGCTCGCGGGAGCATGCCGAGCGGCGCCGTGCGGAGGGACCGACGCACCAGAGGATCCACCGCCGTCGACGGGCCCTGTGGCGTCGGTTGTGGGGGACGGGCGCCGTCCTGCTGGGCGCCTTCACGGTGCTGACCGCGCATGAGGTGTGGGCCGCGGACGACGACCCCGCCTTCGACACGGCGATCGCCCTCGCCCTGCTCGCGGCCGGGCTCTACGGCATCGGCGCGGGCTCCGTCGTGGTGTTCCGGGCGGGCGGGGAACCGCCGCGCTCGCTCGGCGGGTGGGGGCTGGTCGCCTGGTTCGCCGTCGTCCTCGCGCTCCCGTCGTACAAGTACGGCGACCTGATCGGCGGCCCGGTCGCGGTGACGGCGGTGTGGCTCGCGGCGGTGGCCGCCACGGTCTGGTACCTGCGCCGCGAGGCCGACGACTGAGTCGGCCCTGACCGCTCACGAGCCGGGGGCATGCCCAGCCCCTTTATTTAAGTGTTGCCTTATATAAGCAGCCCATGGCATAGTCGGGAACGTGCACGCCTTCGACGTACTGGGAGATCCGGTCAGACGCCGGATATTGGAGCTGCTCGCCTCGGGCGAGCAGACGTCGGGCGAGGTCAGCGCGGTGATCCGGAGCGAGTTCGGGATCTCCCAGCCGGCCGTCTCACAGCATCTGCGGGTGCTGCGGGAGAGCGGATTCGCGTCCGTGCGGGCCGAGGGAACGCGACGGCTGTACGCCGTCCAGGCCGAGCCCCTCCGTGAGGTGGACGCCTGGCTGGACCGGTTCCGGGGGTTCTGGGAGCAGCGCCTCGACGCGCTGGGGACGGAGCTCGCGCGAGGCAGGCGTGAGCGCAGACCGAGAGAGGAAACGAGCGGAGATGACTGACTTCGTCGAGGAGATCAAGCGGCTGCACCGGGAGGTCGGCACGCGTGAGGTCGACGCGGGCGACGCCCGCACCGTGCTGCTGCGGCGCACCTATGAGGCCGATATCGCCGACGTGTGGGACGCGGTGACGTCGCCCGAGCGCATCAGCCGCTGGTTCCTGCCGGTCAGCGGTGAGTTCAAGGTCGGCGGCCGCTATCAGCTGGAGGGCCAGGCGGGCGGCGAGATCCTGGAGTGCGTGGCGCCGGAGCGGCTCAGGGTGAGCTGGCTGTTCGGGCCTGACCCGGGTTTCAGTGAGGTCGAGGTGCGGCTGACCGCCGAGGGCGAGGGGCGGACCGTGTTCGTGCTGGAGCACGTGGCCGTCGTACCGGACGCGTTCTGGGGCCAGTACGGCCCGGGCGCCACCGGCGTCGGCTGGGACCTGATGTCCCTCGGTCTCGCCCTGCACCTCGCCGGTGGCGCCATGACCCAGGAGGAGGCGGTGGCCTGGCAGCTCTCCGACGAGGGCAAGGAGTGCGCGACCCGCTCCGGCGAGGCCTGGGGCGCGGCGTACCGCGCGTCGGGCGCGGACACCGGGACCGTCGAGTCCACGACCGCGGCGACGATCGCGTTCTACACGGGAGCCTAGGGCTCGGCGATTCACTTCCAGGTATGGGCGACGTCCACCACCACCCGGTCGTCGACGCGCAGGACCCGGAACGGCAGCCGGGCTCGGACGCCGAGGCCGAACTGGGTGTCGCCCTCGAAGCTGCCCACGAAGCGGGCGTCCCGGAAGGTGCGGTACCCGTCCAGGTCCACGCCGGGAAGCGGGCGGCCCACCCGGCCGGGATAGGTGGGGGCGCCGGTGTCGATGTCGTACGCGGGTGCCGCCACCCGCACCTCCAGGACCGCTCCGCCCGCGACCGGGACGAGTCGGCCCGAGCCGTCCTGGTGGACCTGGTCGACGTACCGGACGGAATAGCCGAGGTCGGCCTTCTCGGCGCCGGGTATGTCGACGACGAGCCGGTCGTAGCAGGTGTGGTGGCCGGTCCTGGCGTTCGTCACCGATTCCGTGGAGCCGACCGCGCGGCTCTTGTCGAGGCTGCCCCAGCCGGTGGGGCAGCTGGTGGTGGCCTGTGCGGGTGCCGCGGCCACGGCGAGTGTCGCACTCATGAGGGCGACGGTGGCCCATGTCGTTCTGCTGCGTCGCATGATGTCCCCCGGGATTCATGTGTCTGTTATCTGATGAGACAACCCGGTTCGGGAAAAGGTTGCACCTTGTCTCGGTATGAGCTTCCGAAACTGGGTCTCGGGTCTCGCCGCAGCAACGCGAAGAGCACCGCCGACTGCGTGGGCTTCCACATCCGGCGGTGGCGGTGGCGGAGGTGGCGGGGGTACGGCGTCCTGACCGACGCGCGATCACCCCGACGCTCAGACGGTGCGCAGCGTCTTCCGCGCCAGCTCGAACGCCGGGAGCATGTCCTGGTGCTCCTCGGTGTCCGCGCCGCCGAGGTGGACGACGACGGGGCCGTCCGGGGTGACGACGGCGAAGGCGCTCTCCTGCTTCGTCTCGTCCAGGAGTTCGCTGGTGGCGAGGTACTCGACCGCGACACCGGGGAGGCCGCCCGCCTCGAACGTGCTGTACCGCGCCTTCTTCGCCCCGTCCTGCGCCGTGACGAACGCCTGGAGCACGGCCCGGGCGTCGCCGCCGTCGCCGGACTCGCCGGTGTAGACGCGGAGGAAGCCGAGGTGCCCGGCGGGCTTGGCGTCGATCTCGCACACCAGCGTGACCGGCCCCTGGCGCAGCAGGGACGCCATGTCCTCGTCGACCTCGGCCGCACCGCCGCCGTCGGCCTCGGCGTCCGCCGCCGAGCCGTCGATGGCGTCCGCCTTCCACTCGGCGGCGAGGTCGAAGCCGACCGGCAGCAGACAGGCGGAGCCGGCCGCGCCGACCCTGCCACCGCTCCTGACCTGCTCGGAGGGGCTCACAGACGGGCTCGCGGTCGGGCCCGGGGACGACGCGGCGTCCTTCTCCGCGGCCCCGGAGCAGCCTGCCAACACGCTCACCAGCACGGCCGCCCCAGCCGTCCGCCACCAAGCCTTCCCCACCCCGACCAGCACCGCGCCGACTCCCCTCGGATCCCCTGCCCCAAATAAATCTGATGACCGCATCCTCGCAGGTCACCAGAATGAGGCCGGACGACCCCGCCCCGAGGAGAGGTGACCGGCCATGACCGTCCCGAACGTACTGCTGTCCGGCATCGTCGGCTCCACCGCCTACGGCCTCGCCCACGCGGACTCCGACGTGGACCGCCTCGGCATGTTCGCCGCCCCCACCGAAGCCCTGCACGGGCTGCACCGGCCGAAGGAGTCACACGTCAGCACCGCCCCCGACCGGACCCTGCACGAGGCCGCGAAGTGGTGCCGGCTCGCCCTGGGCGGCAACCCCACCGCGATGGAACTCGCCTGGCTGCCGCCGGAGTTGTACGAGGTCCGCACCCCGCTCGGCGACGAACTCATCGGCCTGCGCACCGCGTTCCTGAGCGCCAGGCGGGTCCGGGACGCCTATCTCGGGTACGCCACCCAGCAGTTCCGCCGTCTGGAGAACCGCGAGCCGGACGCCCGCACGGCGAAGCACGCCCGTCACCTCAAACGGCTGTGCCACCAGGGCCTGGAGCTGTACACCACCGGAAACCTCACCATCCGCGTCGAGAACCCGGCGGAGTACGTCGAGTTCGGCGAGCGCGTCAAGGCCGACCCGACGGCCGCGCGCCCGCTCCTCGCGCACTACGAGGCGGCCTTCGCCGAGTCCCGCCCGGCACTGCCGGAGCAGCCCGACGAGGCGCCGGTGGAGGCGTGGCTGCGGCGGGTGCGCGCGCACTTCTACGCGACGGCCGGCGTGTAGCCGGGCGCGCGGTGCGGGGCAGGTCCCGAACAGGCAAAGCGGGAGGTCCGCCACGGAGAAGACCCGTCCCGCACCACGCCGGTTCACTGACGGCCACCCACCCGCGACCCAAGGGGGCCCGACCATGCCCGAAGCAGCCGGCGGCGAGTTCTGGAAGAACCTCAAGCCGATCACCGACTCCCTCAAGCCCGACGCCCTGCCCGAGATCCATCTGTCCCAGGTGGCCACCGACGACGACCGGTACTACGTGCCCTTCACCGAGACCGTCGGCTCGCGCCCGCTGTGGATCAACGTCAAGGACAACTCGTGGGCCGACATCCTGCGCGCCGAGGAGGCCGGACTCGTCAACCGGCACTACCACCCGCACGAGGTCTTCGCCTACACGATCTCCGGCAAGTGGGGCTATCTGGAGCGGCCCTGGACCGCACACGCCGGTGACTTCGTCTACGAGGCCCCGGGTGAGGGGCACACGCTCGTGGCCTATGAGAGCGACCAGCCGATGAAGACGTTCTTCATCGTCAAGGGGCCTCTGATCTGGCTGGACGAGAACGGCGAGCCGGACGGATACTTCGACGTCCACGACTACATCGAGATGTGCCGTACGCACTACGAGAAGGTCGGCATCGGAGCCGCATACGTGAACTCGCTGTTCCGCTAGTCCGGTTCCGGCGAGGGGCAGGAGGACCGGGTGAGCGTGCCCCTCGTCTCCCGGGTGTCCACGCTCGCCATGGACTCCGCCGACCGGATCGCCTTCTGGGAGGAGTACAACCGGCGGGAACTGGTCGGCCTGACCTGCTCGTCGTACTCCCCGGACGGTCTGCTGGCCACGCAGACCAACTACCGGCTGGGCGGCCTGCGGTTCGCCGAGATCAGCGGCAACGAACACGTCATCCAACGCACCCGAAGGACCTGCGAGGACCTCCCCAAGGACGCGGTGTTCGTCAGCCTGCTGACCGACGGCCAGGCGGTCTTCTTCCACGAGGGCGGCTGTCTCACCGTCCGGGCGGGCGACATCGTCCTCTACGACACCCGGCGCTCGTACCTGTTCGGCTTTCCCACCCGTATGCGCCAGCTCCTCATGGACATCCCGCGCGAACTGTTCGCCGAACGATGTGCCGACCGGGAGATGGCGGCGCCCCTGCTGTTCGACAGGGGAGCCGCGGCGACCGCGTTGGAGTCGGTGCTGTCCGACTGGGCGGCCGGGGCCGCGGGTGAGGACCCGGCGCCCACCGAGGAGACGGTGCTGGACCTGGTCCGCACGCTGGCGGTGCCCCGCACGGGCGGCCGGTCCGCCCTGCTGGCGATGGCCCGCTCGTACATCGACCGGCATCTGACCGACCCCGGGCTGAGCGCGGACCGAGTCGCGGCGGCCGTCGGAGTGTCCGCCCGGCACCTGAGCCGCGTCTTCGCACCGAGCGGCGTCAGCCCCGCCCGATACCTGCTCGCACAGCGACTGGCCCGGGCCCACGAGCAGCTGGGCGACCCCGGCTCCCGCCATATGACGGTCGCCGAGATCGCCCACCGCTGGGGATTCGCCGGCCAGGCGCACTTCACCCGGGTCCACCGCGACCACTACGGCCGTACGCCCGGTGCGGTGCGCCCGCGCTGATCAGCTCACCGGACCTCCCTCGCGTACGGCGCGACCGTGATCCGGTCGATCAGCGGGGCGTACCGGGAGCGGAGCAGTACGCCGGGGAAGGTGTCCGAGGCGTAGGTCGTGCCGTCGAAGTTCGGCAGCTCCTCGGAGCGGAAGGTGACGGTGTTCCCGCCCTTCTTCAACTGGACCGGGACGGTCAGCTCCCAGAAGTTGTTCTGGTGGAAGCTGTGCGGGAAACCGACCCGCTGGGCAGCGCCGCCGTTGACGCTGATGTCCGCGTGGCGGGCGAGCGGGTCCGGGTTGTAGTGGGTGGCCTCCGACTGCTCGGGGTTGGAGTAGCGGACACGGAGGGCGTAGAGGCCGGCCCGGTCCGCGGAGACGGTGAACCTCGCGGTGTTGGCGTTGCCCGGGTCGCCGCCGATCCCGGTGATCGCCGTTCCGTCGGTGGCCAGGGACAGCGGGGTCAGCGTGGCCGAGCCCGCGAGGACGGCGTCCTTGGCCTCGTACGTTCGCACCGGCAGGGTGCCCTCGGTGGGCGTGACCGAGAGACGGTCGACCAGCACGGGAGATGAACTGCCGGTCAGCGTCACCTTGTTGAGGCCGCCGGAGAGGGAGACCGCGACACTGGTGCGGTCCTTGGCGAGGCGCAGGACGTCGTGGCCGTTGACGGCGAGCCGGGCGCCGGTGCCGCCCAGGGTGTCGACCTTGAGGGTGGCCTCGCGGTCGGCGGGGGAGTAGACCCAGAACGTGGCCGTCTGCCCCTTCGCGAGCCGGGCCGCGCCCGAGCCCGTGGCCGCGCGCTTCGGCAGGTCGTACACGGGCCGCGCCCCACCGCCCAGCCAGGCCAGCTCACCCTCGTACACCTGCGTGCCGGCCGAGGCCGCCGGTAGCGTCAGGGTGAGGCGGTCGACGATGGCGTCGCCCTTGGTGACCCGCCTGCCGTCGAGGCTCTTCGCGGCGAGCGTCAGGGTGTGCTTGCCCTGGGTGAGGTGGACCTGGGTGTCGGTGTGGTCCCAGACCACCCACTTGTAGCCGAGGGGGAGGTTCAACTCCTGCTCGCCGGCCGCCTTGCCGTCGACCCGCAGGAAGACGTTGGTGGGACCCTGCTCCTTCACCTTGTCGTAGGTGTTGAGGGAGTTGGCGAAGACGCTCAGGTCGTAGGTGCCGTCCTCGGGCACGTCCACGGTGAAGTCGAGCGTGACGTCCGAGCCGGTGCGCAGACCGCCGACGTCGTAGCCGCCGGAGGTGTAGAACTTCGACACGTCACGCGGTGAGCCCTCGGGCCCGTTCTTGGACCAGCCGGACCCGGCGTGGGCGGCGTCCTCCGCCTCGTACGCACCCTGCCAGCGGACAGGTGCGCTCTGTGCGGCCTTCGCCTTGCCCGCCGGACTGAGGACGATCTCGTACGCCGACGATTCCTTCAGCGTCGGCAGTGTGCCGTCGCCGAAGTCGACGGCCACCTTGCCGTCGTCACCGACCTTGAGGTTCGTCTCGGTGAGCAGCTTCGGGCCGGAGTTGTCGCCGACCTGGCCGCTCCACTCGATCTCCCGTACCCAGGCGTGGACTTGAGAGCCGAGGACCTCCTTCGGGACGTTGTCGAAGGTGATGTGGCCCTTGCCGGTGGAGCCGCCGAAGAGCAGCCGGGCCTGCTTCTTCTTCGCGTCGAGGGTGGCGACGCCCTGCATGGTGTAGTTCTCGCCGGGGAACGGCGGGGTCACCGCCACCGTGTGCCCGGTCATCGAGGCGTACGAGTTCAGCAGCCACCACTGGCCGTTGCCGCGGTTGGACTGCACCGCGGAGTCGGAGAGGTTGCCGTCGATGTTCCAGTAGGCGATGTCGGCGTCGACCTTGGACTCCTCGATCGCGGACACCCACTGGATCATCTGGCCCGGGACGGAGGTGTGGTAGTTGAAGGCGTACTCGTTGATGTTGACGGGGAGTTGGGTCCCTTCGCGGGCCGTGCCCTTGAACAGGTCCCTCTCCCAGGTCCGGTACTTGGCGACGCTCTCGCGCACCGCCTCCGGGTGGCTCAGCTCGTGCCAGGTGATGACGTCGGGGAGGGTGCCGGCGGCCAGGGCGTGGGTGAGGAAGCCCTTCACCTGGTCGTACAGGACGCTGGTGTTGGGGCCGGCTATGCGGGCGTCCGGCATCCTGCCCTTGATGAGCTTGTACGCCGAGTCCCAGGCGGCGAAGAAGGCATCGGGGTCGTTGAGCCAGCTGACCTTGTCGTAACTCCACTGCCCGGTACCGAACATGTTGCCCTCGGGCTCGTTGAACGGCACGAAGACGATGTTGTCCCGGTACTCCGCGGGGAGCTGGAGCACCTGGTCGACCTGCTTGGCCAGCTTCTCCTCGTAGAGCTTCAGCTTCTCGGCCGGAGTGTCGCCTGGCCACTCGTAGGGGAAGCCGCGGTGGATGTCCGTCATGTAGATGTACACATCGCCGTCGGTGGAGTCGGCCAGCGGCTTCACCACCTCCAGGGCATCGGCACCCGGGTGCTGGGGGCCGTCCTGCGCCTTGGTGGAGACCGTGCGCAGGCCCATGCCCTCGATCAGGTTGTTCGTCGGGACGTCCGGTCCGTACACGCCGTAGAGGGTTCCGGAGGCGCCGCCGTGGAACGCGCCGGTGTCCGAGCCGAGGTCGACGGTGAGGGCGCCCTCGCGGACCACGGTGACCTTCGCCTCGACGGCCCGTCCGGCCGCCTTGCCCGCCACGGTGAAGGTGCCGGGCCGGGCGTACTTCTCGGACGGCACGGCGTCCCAGGCGATCGGGGTGTCGCGGTCGTAGCCGTCGGAGTAGGCGGAACGCACGGCCGCGGGGAGGGACGGGGCGGTGCCGGTGGTCGTACGGACGTCGAAGGAGGTCTGCGCGAGCTCGCCGACGGTCGGGACCGCGCCGACCAGGCCGGCCACCTGGTCGGCGTTCAACGCCGCGTGCCAGACCGTGAAGTCGTCGATCGCGCCCTTGAGGAGGGGGTCGGGCCAGAAGGACTTGCCGATGTACCCGGCGGCCGTGGCCGAGCCGTCCAGCAGTTCCTTGGCCTTGATGCCGGTCGCCGAGGAGGAGACCGCGACGCCGTCGAGGTAGGTGGTGAGCCGGCCGGCCGCGGTGTCGAGGGTGACGGTGACCGTGCGCCACTCGTCCGCCGGGAGCATCGCATAGCCGCGGACCTGGGTCTCCGCGCCGCCCCCGCCGGTGGTCACGGAGGTCTGGAACAGTCCGTTGCCGTTGTACGGGGTGCTGAACAGATACCTCGTGGTGTCGGTGCCCAGGTCGAAGAGGCGCTGCCAGGACGACTTCTCGCCGCTCCACTTCACGCGGGCGGAGACGGTCAGGTCACTGGAGTCGCCGACCACGTCTCGGGGGAGGCGGACGTAGGCGCCGTCGGAGGTGGGCGCCCCGCCGGGCAGGGAGAGGGCCTTGCCGCCGCCCGTGCCGTCGACGGACCGGGCGGTGGAGCCGTTCACCAGGGTCGCGGTGAGGCCGTTGCCGGAGCTGTCGGTGATCCGGCCCGAGGCGAGGTCGTCCTGGTCGAAGGTGTAGTGGGCGGTGGGCTGCGGGGTGTCGGCCGCCTGCGCGGGCACGGCGGGTGCGGCCAGCAGACCCGCGCCGAGGGTGAGGGCCACGGCGGCGGGGGCGCGGCGCAGGGCTGGTCTTTCGGGGGATGCCATGGATTGCGTCCTCAATCCTTGAGTAACAGCAAGGCGAACCTGTTCGACAAGGCCGAGGAGGAGGCCCAGCCATCCCTTCGGATCTTCCTGTCGAACCGGTTCGGCAAGCTAGCACCGGGGCATCAGGCGGGCAATCCCCTCGACACCAGCAAATCTCGATACCGACGCAGGTGTTGACAGCCGCTCCGGCCGTTCTTACCGTCACTTCACGCGAACCGGTTCGACAGCGGTTCGCGAGCGAACCGGTTCGGCGTACGCGACGAAGGAGTCCCCCGTGAACATCGGTGAGATCGCCCGGCGGGCCGGTGTCTCGCGCAGCACCGTCTCCTACGCGCTGAGCGGCAAGCGCCCGGTCTCGGAGGACACCCGCCGCAAGATCCAGCAGGTCGTCGACGAACTGGGCTACCGGCCCAGCGCCAGCGCCCGCGCCCTGGCCAACGGGCGGACCAGCACCATCGGGCTGGTCTTCCCGCCGGCCGGGAACCACTACACGGGCATGCAGCTCGACTTCATCGGCAGCGTGGTCGAGGCCGCCGCGGCCTACGACTACGACGTGCTGCTGTCGCCCAGCGGAGTCGACAGCGACCGCTCCTTCCAGCGGCTGCTGGGGGAGCGGCGGGTGGACGGCGCGATCCTGATGGAGATCAGGCTGGCGGACGATCGGGTCGATCACCTGGCCGAGCTGGACTTCCCCTCCGTCGCCATCGGCCGCACCGCCCACCCCGAGGGCGGCTGGTGGGTGGCCCTGGACCACACCGCCCTCGCGGCGGCGTGCGTCCACCACCTGGCGGACCTCGGCCACCGCCGGGTCGCCTTCGTCAACCGGCCCGAACAGCTGCTGCGGGCCGGGTACGAGTCCGCCCACCGCGGACTGGACGGCTTCACCAAGGCCGCCGCCGAGCGCGGGCTCACGGTCCGGACGTACTGCTGCGGGGACGACGCCGCCTCGGGCCAGACCTGTGTGGAACGCATCCTGCACGACGACCCCGACACCACCGCCCTGGTCACCCTGAACGAGGCCGCCCTCGGCGGTATCTACCGGGGGCTCGCCCGGGCGGGCCGCCACGTCCCGCGCGACTTCTCCGTCACCGGCGTCGTGGCCGGCCGCTGGGCGGAGACGGTGACCCCGCCGCTCACCGCGGCGGACGTACCGGCGGCCGAACTGGGCCGTCTCGCCGTCGAGTTGCTGGTGGAGCGGCTCGACCATCCTGACGCGCCGCCCCGCCATCATCTGCTCACGCCGCCGATCTCGCTGCGGGCCAGCACGGGGCCCTCCGGGGTGACGCGGGCCGACACCTCAGCCTGACCGCACTCCGCTCCACTCCTTTCCTTCCTGACGCCTCTCCCCGCGCACACTGCGCGACGGCGCCCTTCGCCGTGCCCGCTTCCGCCCGGCACCCCACTGCCTCGGCACCTCCCTGCCCGCAAAGCCCGTGCCTCGGCACCCGCATGCCAAGAACCGAAGGAATCCGCGATGAACAGCTCCTCAAGGCGCCGCCGCCTGACCGCCGCCGCCCTCACCGCCCTGGCCGTCGCCGTCACCTCCACCGCCTGTGGCTCCGGCTCGGACGGTGGATCGAACACGGCGGACAGCGGGACGTACACCATCTGGGACCCCTACCCCCAGTTCGACAAGAGCTCGGCCTGGGCGAAGCTGCTGGACTCCTGTGGCACCGAGGCCGGTGTGAAGGTCAAGCGGACCGCCTTCGACACCAGCGACCTGTCGAACAAGGCGCTGCTCGCGGCCCAGCAGGACAACTCCGCGGACGTCCTCATCGTCGACAACCCGGTCGTCTCGACACTGGCCGAGGCGGGTGTGCTCACCACGACCGACGACAACAAGCTGGACACCTCCAAGGTCGACCCCAACCTGCTCGCGGCCGGCCAGACCGGCGGCAAGACGTACGGCACCCCGATCGGCGCCAACACCCTCGCCCTGTACTACAACAAGGACATCCTGAAGAAGGCCGGCGTCGACATCACCTCGATCAAGGACTGGGCCTCGCTGACGGCGGCCCTGGCCAAGGTCGACAAGGCGGGCAAGAAGGGCATCACCTTCTCCGCGATCGGCACCGAGGAAGGCAGCTTCCAGTTCCTGCCCTGGTTCTGGGGATCGGGCGCCCGGCTGACGCAACTCGACTCCGCCGAGGCCGTCTCCGCGCTGGCCCTGTGGAGCGACTGGCTGAAGAAGGGGTACGCGCCCAACTCGGTCATCAACAACACCCAGACCACCAGCTGGCAGGAGTTCGCGAGCGGCGACTACGCCTTCGCCGAGAACGGCACCTGGCAGCTCGCCAACGCCGAGAAGGCCGGATTCGCGTACGGCGTCCTGCCGATACCCGGCGCCAAGGGCGGCAACGCGGCGGCCCCGACCGGCGGCGAGTTCGTCACCCTTCCGGTCCAGAGCGACACCGGCCGCTACGCCACCACGCAGAAGCTCGTCGCCTGTCTGACCCACACCGACCATCTCTTCGACACCGACACCACCTTGTCCTACGTGGCCCCCACCAGCGAGGTCCAGGCCAAGCAGGTCGCGGCGAACGCCGAGCTGAAGCCGTGGGTGGACGCGGTCAAGGCGGCCCGGGGACGGACCAGTGACGACCTGGGCACCAAGTACCCCAAGATCTCCGAGCAGTTGTGGAAGGCGGTCCAGTCCGCCCTCAGCGGCTCGAACTCCCCGAAGGACGCACTGTCCGCCGCCCAGTCCGCCGTCAAGTGACCCCACGTCAGGGCGATCTGATGAGTGCCACACTCCACAAGTCGGACCACCGGGCCGCGCTCACCGGCCCGGCCCCCGCCGCACCGCGCCGCCGCCCCACCTCCCAGCAGTGGGCCGCCTGGGCGTTCCTCACCCCGGTGACGCTCTACCTCGTCCTCTTCTACGCCTATCCGCTCTACCGCAACCTCGATCTGAGCCTGCGCAACTACACCGTCCGCTCCTTCGTCCAGGGCGACGCGCCCTTCACCGGCCTCACCAACTACCGCACCGTCCTGGACGATCCGACCTTCGCCCCCGCCCTGCTGCACACCGTGGTCTTCACCGCCGTGTGCCTGGTCTTCCAGTACGCCCTCGGTCTGGCCCTCGCGGTCTTCTTCAACCAGCACTTCCGGCTCTCGGCCACCCTGCGCGCCCTGTTCCTGGTGCCGTGGCTGCTGCCGCTGATCGTGTCGGCCTCGACCTGGTCCTGGATGCTCAACAGCGAATCGGGCATCGTGAACGCCCTCCTGAGCGCCGTCGGCATCGACCCGGTCAACTGGCTGACCTCGCCGGACTGGTCACTGACCTCGGTGATCATCGCCAACGTCTGGATCGGTGTCCCCTTCAACCTGGTCGTGCTGTACAGCGGCCTCCAGTCCATCCCGACCTCGCTGTACGAGGCCGCCGCCCTCGACGGCGCGGGCGCCTGGCAGCGGTTCTGGCGGATCACGTTCCCGCTGCTGCGCCCGGTCTCCGCGATCACTCTGCTGCTGGGCCTCGTCTACACCCTCAAGGTCTTCGACATCATCTGGATCATGACCAAGGGCGGTCCCGCGGACTCGTCCACCACCTTCGCCACCTGGTCCTACCAGCTCGGCTTCGGCAACCTGGTGCCCGCCTTCGGCCCGGGCGCGGCCGTCGGCAACCTCCTCGTGGTCGCCGCGCTGGTCTTCGGCCTGGTCTACGTCCGGGTGCAGAGAAAGCAGGCGCTGTCATGAAGACAGGTTGGAAGACGGCCCTCGGTGTGCTGCTGACGGGAATCATGCTCTTCCCGGTGTACTGGATGGTCAACGTGTCCTTCACCCGCGACGAGGACATGCGCAAGAGCCCACCCGACCTGTTCCCCCTCCACGGCACACTCGACGGCTACCGTGCCGTCCTCGACGACCAGTTGCCCTACCTCGGCACCAGCCTCGTCGTCGGACTCGGCACCGTCCTGCTGACCGTGGCCCTGGCCGCACCCGCCGGCTACGCCCTGGCCAAGCTGCGCCCGCGCGGGGGCGGCGTCCTGAGCTTCGTCCTGCTGGCCGCCCAGATGATCCCCGGCATCATCATGGCGATGGGTTTCTACGCCATCTACCTCCAGCTCGACCTGCTCCAGTCCGTCCCCGGCCTGATCGTCGCCGACTCCACCCTGGCCGTGCCCTTCGCGGTGCTCATCTTCACCGCGTTCATGTCCGGCATCCCCGGCGAACTCCTCCAGGCCGCCCGGACCGACGGCGCCGGACCGCTGCGCACCTTCTGGTCCGTCGTGCTGCCGATGAGCCGCAACGCCGTCGTCACGGTGTCGCTGTTCGCGTTCCTGTGGTCCTGGTCCGACTTCGTGCTGGCCAGCACCCTCGTCAACGGCGGTGCCCACGAGCCGATCACGCTCGGCATCTACCACTACATCGGCAACAACAACCAGGAGTGGAACGCCATCATGGCCACCGCCGTCGTGGCCTCCCTCCCCGCCGCGGTCATCCTCGTCCTCGCCCAGCGCTACGTCGCCGCCGGCGTGACCTCCGGTGCGGTCAAGGACTGACGCCACCTCCGCACGCCCTCGCCGAGGACATGCCCTCGCTGAAGAAACGAGTAGCCCCTTCATGACCGTCGCCCGAACCGGCCCGGCCTTCTCCCTCTCCGACATCCCTTTCAGCACGTACGGATCCTGGTTCGACATCTCGCCCGTCGTGGCCGAGAAGACGTACGCCGACGATCTCCACCTCGTCTCGCACCAGAACGGCATGCACGCCGTCCTGCGTCTGGCCCCCCTGACGCAGGGCGAGCGGGCCCGGACCACCTGGCAGGCCACCCCCGGACTGCTGACCTGGGCGGGCGAACAGGGCCACGTCGATCTCGCCTACGAGTCGCCCGACACCGTACGGCTGCGGGGCAGCGGCCTGGACATGGGGGTGTTCGCCGCGGCGCGAACCCTGACCCCGTTCAGCGGCACGTACTTCTTCCACGACCCGGCGGCGGACGCGTATGTGTTCACGTCGTACGAGACCGGACGCCGTTACCGCGTCACCGTGCTGTCCGGCACGATCACGGACACCACCGGGGACCAGGTCCTGGGCAGCGGCGACCGCGGTCTCACCGTGGGCGGCGAGGGGGACGGCGGATGGGAGATCGCGGTCGAGGAACTCGACACCGCCCGCCCGCCGTACACGGCCCCGACCGCCTTCGACGACGTCGTGGAGTCCGCGCGAGACGCCTTCGCCGCCTTCGTCGACGCCGTGGCCCCCTGGCGATCGGCCGACACCCCGGCCGCCGAACTCGCCGCATACGTCATCTGGTCGGCGACCGTCCGCCCGGCCGGTCTGGTCACCCGGCCCGGCGTGCTGATGTCCAAGCACTGGATGGACAAGGTGTGGAGCTGGGACCACTGCTTCAACGCCCTCGCCCTGGCGCCGGGCTGCCCCGCGCTCGGTCTCGACCAGTTCCAGCTGCCCTTCGACCACCAGGACGCCAGCGGCGCCCTGCCCGACTCGGTCACCCACTCCGAGGTGCTCCACAACTTCGTCAAACCGCCCATCCACGGCTGGGCCTTCGGCCGCCTTCGCCGTCGCTTGCCGACGCCGCCGAGCCGGGCCGAACTGGCCGAGGTCTACGAGCGGTTGGAGCGCTGGACCGACTTCTGGCTCACCGCCCGCCGCGCCCCCGGCGCCGCACTGCCGTACTACCAGCACGGCAACGACAGCGGCTGGGACAACGCCACCGCCTTCGACCCCGAGCGAGTGGTCGTCACCGCCGACCTGGCCGCCTTCCTGATCCTTCAGATGCGTGAACTCGCAGCTCTCGCAGCGGAGTTGGACGAACAGGGCGACGCAGTTCGCTGGACCGGGGCGGCCGAGGAGATGCAGGCCACGCTCCTGGACCAGCTCTGGACCGGCGACCGGTTCGTCACCCGGGGCGCCGCCTCGGGTGACACCTGGAGCACCGCCAGTCTCCTCGACCTGATGCCCGTCGTGCTGGGCGAGCATCTGCCCGCGGAGATCGGCAGTACGCTGGCCGACCACATCAAGGCCCACCTCACGCCGTACGGCCTGGCCACCGAGCTCACCACCTCCCCGCACTATCTCGCCGACGGCTACTGGCGCGGCCCCATCTGGGCCCCCGCCACCATCCTCATCGAGGACGGTCTGCGCCGCGCCGGCCATCACCGGCTCGCCGACGACATCAGCGCCCGCTTCCGCGCCCTCTGCGAGACGCACGGCTTCGCCGAGAACTTCGACGCCGTCACCGGAACGGGCCTGCGGGACCGCGCCTACACGTGGACCGCCGCCAGCTATCTGCTGCTGGCCGAGGCGCACACCCACGGAGACGACCACTGACCGGCCGCCTCCCGGACGTCAGCGGCTGACGGGGGACGAGGTCAGACGAGCTCGACCGGAAAGAGATCGGTACGGGCGACCGCCGCGTCGCGCTCGTCCGCCAGAGCCGTTCGGCGCGGGTCGGCCATGAACCCCTCGTATCCGGCCCGCGCGGCGAACTCGATCAACTGCACCTCGTCCGGCCTGCCTTCGGCCCCGTCAGCACGCGCCGCTGGTGATCGACCCCAGGGGACGCGCAGAACAAAGCGGATGCCCGGCGCCGGAACCCCTTGCTACGCTCGACCCCATGATCACGCCTTCGACTCAGCACCGGATGATGCCCCCGCACTGGGGCTGCTGAGCACGGACGCGTACCGAATCGAGGCCCCGGGACGGGGCCTCGACGCGTGGTGCGGAGCAGGTCCCGGTACCGGCGGGAGGACCGATGACCGCATCACGCCACTACATCACCACGACCATCCCGTACGTCAACGCCCGCCCGCACCTGGGCTTCGCCCTGGAGCTGGTGCAGGCGGACACACTCGCCCGGCATCGACGCGGGCGGGGCGATGAAGTGCGCCTGTTGAGCGGTACCGACGACAACTCGCTCAAGAACGTGCTGGCCGCGGAGGCCGAGGGCGTCGGCGTGCGGGAGTTCGTGGACCGCAACGCCGACGCGTTCGCCGCCCTGCGCGACCCGCTGGCGCTCTCCTTCGACGACTTCATCCGCACCAGCAGCGACCCCCGGCACCGTGCGGGGGTGGAACGGCTGTGGCGCCGGTGCGCGGCGGCCGGCGACCTCTACCGCAAGGAGTACGAGGGGCTGTACTGCGTGGGCTGCGAGCAGTTCTACACGCCCGACGAACTGGTCGACGGGCGCTGCGTCGAACACGGCACCGAGCCACAGCGCGTCGCAGAGGAGAACTGGTTCTTCCGGCTGTCGCGCCATGCCGACCGGATCCGCGATCTGATCACCAGCGGCGCACTGCGCATCGAGCCCGCCGCCCGCCGCAACGAGGTCCTCGCGCTCATCGACAGCGGCCTGCACGACTTCTCCGTCTCCCGTTCCCACACCCGCGCCCGCGGCTGGGGCATCCCCGTCCCCGACGACCCCCAGCAGGTCGTCTA
Organism: Streptomyces sp. NPDC051913; assembly: GCF_044593635.1. Lineage (NCBI taxonomy): Bacteria > Bacillati > Actinomycetota > Actinomycetes > Kitasatosporales > Streptomycetaceae > Streptomyces > Streptomyces sp. NPDC051913. Next base: position 686,581 of record NZ_JBIUCI010000004.1, read on the forward strand.
CGTCTGGTGGGACGCCCTCGGCAACTACGTCACCGGCCTCGGCTACGGCACCGACGACCCCGCGTACGAGCGGTGGTGGGCAGCCGGGGACCGCCGCGTCCACCTCGTCGGCAAGGGCGTCGTACGGTTCCACGCCGTGTACTGGCCGGCCATGCTGCTGTCGGCGGGCCTGCCGCTGCCGACCGACATCCTCGTCCACGACTACCTCACCGTCGCCGGACGGAAGATCAGCAAGTCCGGAAACGGGACCACCGTCGACCCGGTCGCCCTGACCACCGCGTACGGCACTGACGCGGTGCGGTGGTGGCTGCTGCGTGACGTACCCCGGGTCGGGGACGCCGACTTCACCGTCGAGCGGCTCAGCGCCCGCGCCGACGCCGACTTCGCCGGGGGCCTCGGGAACCTGGTCCACCGGATCGTGACCATGGTCCACCGCTACCGCGGCGGGACCGTACCGGCGCTCGGCGCCGACCGGTTCGCTGTGACGCCACTGCTCGACGTGTGCCGGGCCGCACCCGGACGGATCGACATCGCGCTGGCCGACTTCGACTTCCGGCGGGCCGTCGACGCCGCCTGGGACATCGTGGAAGAGGCCAACCGCTGCATCGACACCACCCGGCCCTGGGAACTGGCCCGGGCGGAACGGCAGGGCAACACCGGCGCGTCGGAACGTCTGGACGCGGTGCTCGCCGCGCTGGTCGGGGCGTGCCGGGTCCTGGGCGACGAACTGCGGCCCTTCGTCCCGGCGGCGGCGGAACGCATCGCCCGCCGGGTCACCCCCGTCGACGGCACGCTCCCGGCGCCGGAACCGCTGTTCGTGCGCCTCCAGGAGCGGACCTGACGTCGCCAGCGCGGCAGCCTCAACTCGTAGGACGGGTCGAAGCGGCGCAGGTAACCGGTGTCGTCCCGTGCGTGTCGCATCGCACCGGACGGGCGCGACCAGGGGGCGGCGGCTCTGCTGCGCCATCCCGACCTCGTCGCGCCCGTGGCGGAACTGCATCATGCGCGGCGCCTGGACGTTCTCGACCGACGAGAGCCGTGCGAGCCGCTGGTCGCCTGAGGAAGGCCCGGGTCAGTCCTCCTTGCCGCGGCCCGTCAGCGCGTCGCGCATCCGGTCGACGAGACCCAGGCCCGGCGCGAGCAGCTTGTTCGCCGGGGGCTCGCTCGGGGTGGACGGGTGCGGCCGGGTCGGCGCGACCTTCTTGGCCATGCGGATCTTCTCGCCCAGCTCGTCCAGCCGCTCCGCGGGGCAGACCGCGCGGAGCTGGGGGAAGAGGTTCTCCTCCTCGTCGGCGATGTGCGAGCGCACCTCGGCCATCAGCTCGCCGGCGATCCGGTCGAACTCCGGATCGTCCGCCTCGCAGGACTCCAGGTCCTTCATGAGCTGCTCCGCCTTGGAGTGGTCCTCGATCTCCCGGTCGGCGAGGGTGTTCCCGTTCGCCAGATGCTCCCGCACGGCGGGGTACAGATAGGCCTCCTCGGCGACCGAGTGCCGGACCAGCTCGATGGTGGCCTGGTCGGCATGGACCTTGCGGTCCTTGTCACCGGGGGGCAGCGCCTCGATGCGACCGAAGAACTCCTCGACCTCGCGGTGATCGGCGACCAGCTCGTCGATCACGTTTCCACCGTGCCCCATGCTCTCCACCTCCGACTGGACCGGGCGACTCCGGAAGGGAGGCCGCCGCGGCCCCCGAGTGCCCCGGCCGCGCAAGGGTTAACGCGGCCGGGGGCTGGCCACGATCATGTACGGCGGTTCATCGGCGCAGGCTCCGCATTCCGACGACGAGATCGCGGGGCAGGCCATGGGTGTCGTGGAGGTAGTGGTAGTCCTCCTCCGTCAACCGCCCCTGGTACCTCGGGTGGGAGAGGACGCGGTGGCCCCGGTCGAGGAGCTTGCCGAAGCGGTCCTCCTCGTCCAGGAGGACGCCGAGGACCGGGTCGGTGGTGCCGGACAGCCGGAAGTGGTCCAGGGTGTGCTCGACGAGCTCCCGCGGCAGGTCGGACAGGGTGCGCGTGGGGTCCTGCTGCCACAGGACGGTCAGCAGCCGGCGGACGAGGCGGCGCAGGACGTAGCCGCGTCCGGTGTTGGTCGGCCGTACGCCCTCGCCGATGACGACGACGCCGGAGCGCAGATGGTCGCAGACCACGCGGAACGACGGCTCGTCCAGGTCCCACAGGCGCGGGAGCAGCCGTGTCCAGGGTTCGAACAGATCCGTCTCGTAGACCGAGTCACGGCCCTGGAGGACGGTCAGCAGCCGCTCCAGACCCATGCCCGTGTCGATGTTCGGCTGCGACAGCGGGGAGAGGTTGCCGTCCTCGTGACGGCGGTAGCGCATGCTGACGTGGTTCCAGACCTCCACCCAGCGCGGATCGGTGGTCGGCGTGCCCTCCGGCGGGGTGTCGTCGCCGCCCGTCCAGACGAAGATCTCCGAGTCGGGGCCGCACGGGCCGACGGGGCCGTTGGACCACCAGTTGTCCTCCGTCGTCGGCTCCACCGGTACCCCCCACTCCTCCCAGGTGCGCAGCGAATCGGTGTCCGGGCCGACCTGGTCGTCGCCGCCGAAGACGGTCACGTACAGCTGTCCCTCGGGGATGCCGAATCCGTCGCGCAGCAGCTCGAACCCCCAGCGCAGGCTCTGTGGATGGCCGTAGTCGCCCAGCGACCACGAGCCGAGCATCTCGAAGACCGTCAGATGGGTGGAGTCCCCGATCTCGTCGAGGTCGGTGGTGCGCAGACAGCGCTGGACGTTGACCAGGCGGCGGCCCCGCGGGTGCGGGCGGCCCTCCAGGTACGGGGTGAGGGGGTGCATGCCGGACGTGGTGAACAGCACCGGGTCCGAGGGCGGCGGGAGCAGGGTGCTGCCGGTGATCAGATGGTGGCCGCGCTCGACGTAGAAGTCGGTGAAGGTGCGCAGGGTCCGGTCCGTGTTCATGGCGGTCTTCCTTGGGGTCGGGGGACCGGAAAGAACCGCGACGACGGGCAGGAAGGTGGAGCACACTGCACCGGCGGTCCGTTTCCGGCCGCCGGGGGTGAGATGAGGTCAGACGGTGGCAGCCGGGGAGCTGGTCGCTCGCGCGGCTGCGGTGCGGTTGTGCTGGGTGACCTCCATGGGTCAACGGTAACGATCGACGTCCGGCACGTCTTCCGGATTTCCCGGGGTGATCAGCCCCGACTCGTAGGCGAGGACGACCGCCTGGACGCGGTCGCGCAGGTCCAGCTTCGACAGGATGCGGCCGATGTGCGTCTTCACCGTGGTGGGGCTGAGGAAGAGGCGCTCCGCGAGCTCGGCGTTGCTCAGACCGGTCGCGAGCAGCCGCAGCACCTCCAGCTCGCGCGGGGTGAGGCCGGAGAGGTCGCGGTGCAGGGGAGGGGCCGGGCGGGGCTCCTCACGCTGGGCGAACCGCTCGATCAGCCGGCGGGTGATCGCCGGTGCGAGCAGGGCGTCGCCGGACTGCACCAGACGGACGGAGGCGACCAGGTGCTCGGGGGTGACGTCCTTGAGCAGGAACCCGGAGGCGCCGGCGGTGAGCGCCGCGTACACATAGTGGTCGAGGTCGTAGGTGGTCAGGATGATGACGCGGGTGCCCTCGGCCGTGTCGTCGGCGAGGATGCGCCGGGTGGCCTCGATGCCGTCCATGCCGGGCATCCGGATGTCCATCAGCACCACGTCGGGGCGGGTACGCCGGACCGCGGCGACCGCCTCGGCGCCGTCGGCTGCCTCGGCGGTCACCTCGATGCCGTCGGCGGCGAGGATCATGCCGAAACCGGTGCGTACGAGCCCCTGGTCGTCGGCGATGACGGCGCGCAGCGCCGGCCCGCTCACGCCGCCCGCCACGGGATGCCGGCTCTGACGCGGTAGCCGCCGGCCGGTGTCGGCCCTGCCGTCACCTCACCGCCGTAGACGGCGAGCCGCTCGCGCAGCCCGATCAGCCCGCGGCCGTTGCCGTCCGCGGGCGGGGCGTCGCGGACGGCGCCGGTGTCGACCACCTCGATCTCCAGCCGGTCGCCGGTGTAGCCGATCGTGACGGAGGCCTCCGCGCCGGGCGCGTGCCTGATCGTGTTGGTCAGTGCCTCCTGCACCACGCGGTACGCCGTCAGGTCGACGCCGGGCGTGAGGGGTTCGGGGGGCAGCGACACCGCGACGCCGACCGGCGTACCGGCGGCCCGCACGCGGACGATCAGCGCGTCGAGCTGGGCGAGTCCCGGCTGCGGTTCCAGCGCCTCGGGCTGGTCCGGATCCGGTGCCGCCAACAGCCCCATGACATGCCGTAGTTCGGCCATCGCGGCCCTGCCGCCCGCCTCCACGGCCAGCAGCGCCTCCTTCGACCGTTCCGGCGCCGCGTCCATCACTTTGCGTGCCGCCCCCGCCTGGATCACCATCACGCTCACATTGTGGGTCACGACATCGTGCAACTCGGCGGCTATGCGGGCCCGTTCCTCCTCCACCGCCCGGCGCGTCGCCTCCTCCTGGTCACGCTCCAGGCGGGCCAGCCGTTCCCGCCCCGCCGCCATCTGCCGTTGCCACACCCGGGCCAGCCCGGCCAGCACCCCGGCGATCAGCAGCACCACCGCCGGGCTCGACCAGCCCGGCAGGACGGGTTCGGTGTCCCGGAACGCCAGCCCGGCCAGGACGGCCGCGACGAACAGACCGGCCAGCGACCCCGCCCGGTGCCTGCTGTACATCACGGCGCTGTAGGCGCCGACGACACAGGTCAGCACATTGATCCAGGAGGCGTTGTCGCCGATGGCCAGGACCGCGGCCATCACCACGGCGAACACCAGGAACGGATACCGCCGCCGGACGGCCAGCGGCAGCGCGGAGAGCACGACCAGGACGAAGGGCGGGGCGGCGGGCTCCTCCGCCACCATCCACCGGCCCGGATCCGGCGGCCGGGGCGGGATCGGCGCGCCGGGGTCGACCGGCGCCACGTTGATCGGCCCGTCGCCCGGATAGCGCGCCGCGACGAACAGCGCCACGGCGGTCAGCAGCACCGCCAGCACCACGTCCGCCCACACGGCCCGCCGGGACAACGGCTCCCGCCTCGCCTCGGGCCGCAGCGCCTGACGCAGCTGCCGACGCCAATCACGCCCGTCCTCCGTGCGCCGTCGCGGCACGCCCTCCGTCTCCATCCGCACATTGTGCGACCCGTTCCTTCCGGCCCGCGTCCGTCCCGGCGACCACCGGACCGTCCCCGAGGCGTACTCCGCAGGGAGGACCCCGCACCCGGATCGTCCGCGCGAAGGGCGGCAAGTCGGTGCCCCGGCCGACGCGCCGCACCCGAGCCCGCCCCTACGTTCGCTGGGCCGGTGCACAGCACAGGCCCACTCCACTCACAAGGACGGACGACTCCCATGACTCAAGTGATCGAACTGGCGGGCGTGGCCAAGCGCTACGACAGTTCCGGCGCACCCGCGCTCGGACCGATCGACCTCGGTGTCGCCCAGGGCGAGGCCCTCGCCGTCACCGGCCCTTCCGGCAGCGGCAAGTCCACGCTGCTGAACCTCGTCGCGGGCCTGGACCGGCCGACCACCGGCACCGTGACCGTCGCCGGTGAGCGTGTCGACCAGCTCAGCGAGCACGCCTCGGCCCGGTTCCGCCGCGAACGGATCGGCATGGTCTTCCAGTTCTTCAACCTGCTCGACGACCTCACCGTCGCCGACAACATCCAGCTCCCCGCCCAACTGACCGGCACCGCACGGCGCAAGGCCGCCGCCCGGGCCGGTGAGCTCATGGAGCTCCTGGGCATCCAGAAGCACGCCCGCGCCTACCCTGGCCGGCTGTCCGGCGGTGAGCGGCAACGGGTCGCGGTGGCGCGGGCGTTGGTGAACCGGCCCGCGCTGCTCCTCGCCGACGAACCGACCGGCGCCCTCGACAGCGCCTCGGGCCACGACGTACGGGAACTGCTGGTGGACCTGCACCGGGGCGGGCAGACCATCGTGCTGGTCACCCATGACCCGGCCCTCGCCGAGGCGGTCGCGAGCCGCACGATCCACCTGGTCGACGGCCATCTCGCCCTCGACACCCAGGCGGAGGCGGTCCGATGAGCGCGCTCAGCCGCGTCGTACGGTCCGGGGCGGGCCGGCGGCGGGTGCAGACCGTCGTCATCGCCCTCGCCACCATGATGGCCGTGGCCTCGGCCGTGGTCGCCGGATCGCTGATGGTCGCCTCCAACGCGCCCTTCGACCACGCCTTCGCCGCGCAGAACGGGGCGCACCTGGTCGCGCAGTTCGACCCGGCCAAGGCGAGCGCCGCCCAACTGAAGGCCACCGGACGGCTGGACGGGGTCACGGGGAGCGCGGGACCGTACCCCGTCACGACCATCCGTCCGGTGGACGAGGGAGGCGGCCATCTGCCGCCGGTGACACTGGTGGGACGGTCCGCACCGGACACCGACGTCGACCGGCTGAACCTCAAGTCCGGCCGGTGGCCCACGAAGGCGGGTGAGGTCGTGCTCTCCAGTGAGTTCGACGGCCCGGCCCTCCGGCTCGGCGCCACGCTCAACACCTCGGACGCCGCGGACAGTACGGCGCTGACCGTCGTCGGCTTCGCCCACTCGATCGGTGAGAGCGCCGACGCCTGGGCGACCCCCGCACAGGTCACCGCACTCGCCTCCGACGTCACCCGGGTCACCAGCCAGATGCTCTACCGCTTCGACTCCGCGGGCACCAAGGCACAGATCGCCGCCGACCGCCTCAAGCTCACCGCCGACCTGCCCTCCGGCGCGCTGATGGGCACCGAGTCCTGGCTGGACACCAAGCGTGCCGCCGACCAGAACGCGGCGCCGACCATCCCCTTCCTCATGGCGTTCGGCGTCCTCGGCATCGTCATGTCGGTCATCATCGTCGGCAGCGTCATCAGCGGCGCCGTCGGCACCAGCCTGCGCAGGATCGGCATCCTCAAGGCCCTCGGCTTCACCCCGCGCGAGGTGGTGCGCGCCTACGTCGCCCAGGCGCTGGTCCCCGCCGGAGCCGGGATCGCGCTGGGCGTCGTACTGGGAAACCTGATGGCCATGCCGCTCCTGGAGGACACCGAGACGGTCTACGGGAGCGCGTCGCTGTCGGTGGCCTGGTGGGTGGACGTCCTGGTGGCCGGGGCAGCGCTGTTCGTCGTCGCGGTCGCCGCGCTGGTGCCCGCGCTGCGGGCCGGACGGCTGCCGACCGTGGAGGCGATCGCGGTCGGCCGGGCGCCGCGCACCGGGCGCGGGCAGTGGGCCCACCGGGCGGCGGGACGGCTGCCGTTGCCGCGCGCCGTGACCTATGGCCTCGCCGGTCCCTTCGCACACCCGGTGCGCACCCTCGCGATGCTGCTCGCGGTGGCCTTCGGCACCGTCGCGGCGACCTTCGCCCTCGGGCTGACCGCGTCCCTCAACGCGGTCGGATCGGCACAGGACCCGGAGGACCGCGCCCCCGTCACCGTGTTCACCGGCCAGCCCCGCTCCGGACCCGGCGGGGGAGAGACGGCCACGGCCGATCCGGCGCGAGTGGCCGCCGCCATCGAGCAGCAGTCGGGCACCGACACCTATTACGGCAGGACGCAGACGGACGGCACCGCGGTCGGCGTCTCGGGTGCCGTGCAGGCGGTGCTCTACGACGGCGACCTGCGCTCCGCCTCCTACGAGATGATCTCCGGCCACTGGATCACCGGACCCGGCCAGGTCGTGGTCTCCACCCACTTCCTGAACACCACCGAGACCGACGTCGGTGACACGCTACGAGTGACGGTCGGCAAGCAGACGCGGACCCTGACGATCGTCGGCGAGGCCTTCGACACCTCCGACGACGGACTCCGCTTCCACGCGAGCCTCGCCGACTTCCCCGACGCCGAGCCGCAGATGTTCCTCGTCGAGCTCAAGTCGGGCGTCCAGGCCACCCAGTACGCCACGAAACTCGACGAGACGGTGAACACGCTCGGCGGCGCGGCCATCGCCAACTCCTCCTCCCGGCAGGACAACCTGATCCTCGTCCTGGACGCGATGGCGGCGCTGCTCACCCTGATGCTGGTCTCCGTGGCCGGACTCGGCGTGCTCAACTCCGTCGTCCTCGACACCCGCGAACGCGTCCACGACCTGGGCGTGTGCAAAGCACTCGGCATGTCACCCCGGCAGACCGTGAGCCTGGTGCTGGCCTCGGTGGCCGGGATCGGCGTGGTCGGTGGACTCATCGGGGTGCCACTCGGGTACGCCCTGCACGGCTACGTCCTGCCGAAGATGGCGGAGACCGCCGACACCGGACTGCCCAAGGCCGTCCTCGATGTGTACGACACCCCGGAACTGCTCCCGCTCGGCTGCGCCGGCCTGCTCATCGCCGCACTGGGCGCGCTGCTCCCGGCGAGCTGGGCGGCGAAGGCCCGCACCGCGACGGCACTGCGCACGGAGTAGCCGAACAGAGCCCTCATCAGCACATTTTCATTACGACACCTCCACAACGGTGGTCCCCCGGGCGATGATTGATCGCGCAACAGAACCATCCCTGGGGGGACCATGAGTTACGACAACACGCAGCCGCCCATGCCCGGCTACACGCCGCCGCCCGCGCCCGGCTACTACGCGCCGCAGCCGCCTCAGGCGCCGCAGGGCCCGAAGAGGACCACGACGGTCCTCATCGCGGCCGGCGCGGCCGTGGTCGCGGCCGTCCTCGCCGCGGTCGTCACCGCGAGCGTCAGCGGCGACGGCAAGGCCGAGGCTGCGCCGACCGTCACCGTCACCAGGACGGCGCCCGCCGAGGGCGACACCGCCGCCGACGACTCCGCGACCGACGCGGCGGACTCCGACGCGCCGGCCGAGGAGTCCGGCGACGACTCCTACGGCTTCGACGACACGATCGCGTACGACAACGACGTCGAGATCAGCCTGACCAAGATCACTCGGGCGGTCTCCGGCGAGTACGCGTCCCCGGAGAAGACGCCGTACGCCAAGTTCACCATCAAGATCGTGAACAAGTCGGACAAGAAGATCGACGCCTCGATGATGACGGTCAACTGCGCCTACGGCGACGAGGGCAAGGAAGGGGAGTCCATCTACGACGACGGACTTGACGGTCTGCCCGACACCAGCATCCTGGCGGGCCGCTCGCTCTCCGTGCCCTGGGGCTGCGAACTGCCGAAGGGCCAGTCCTTCCTCCAGATCGAGGTGGCACCCGACTACGAGTCGGAGACCGCGATCTTCACCGGCAAGGTGAAGTAGCGGCCGTCCGGGCGGCCGGCGCGTTTGCGCCGGGTGCCCGGCCGACGGCAGGGTGCGGGGTGTGCCTACCTTGCTGATCGTGCATCACACCCCCTCGCCCAACTGCCAGGAGCTGCTGGAAGCAGTCGTCTCCGGGGCCACCGACCCGGAGATCGAGAACGTCCGTGTCGTGCGGCGGGCCGCCCTCGCGGCCACCGCCTCCGACGTGCTCGCCGCCGACGGCTTCCTGCTGGGCACACCCGCGAACCTCGGCTACATGTCCGGGGCCCTCAAGCACTTCTTCGACCAGGTCTACTACCCGTGCCTGGACGAGACGCAGGGGCGGCCCTTCGGCTACTACGTCCACGGCGGCAGCGATGTCACCGGCGCGGTCCGCGGCATCGAGGCCATCACCACCGGCCTCGGCTGGCGCCGTGCGGCGGACGCCGTGACGGTGACCGGCGCGCCGGGCAAGCCCGATGTGCAGGCCTGCTGGGAGCTGGGCGCGACGGTCGCGGCCGGGCTGATGGAGTGACGGCGGCCTCTCTCCGAGGGCGAGGAGGTCTCGTCGCTCCGGAGTGTCCAGCCCCTCCGGAGTGTCTCGTCCCTCCGGAGGACTAACCGGGTGGCGGCTACTGCGGGGTCAGTAGCCCGCACAGCCCGCAGCGGGACGACGACGCGGGCGGGTTCGCGAGGCGAGCCTGAGGCGGTGTGCAGCACCGCCCGCGCCGCGTCGGCGCCGTACCGGAAGGCGTGACCCCGGATGAGAACTCGTACCAGCCTCGGGCTGGCGGTGACCCTGTCGTGCGCCGCGCTCGTCACCGTCGTCGGCGTCGCCCGGGACGGCGTCGGAGACACGGCGGCCTCCCCGACCACGCCGCCGCGCGGCCCGTACGTCGCCCTCGGCGACTCGTACACCGCCGGTCCGAAGATCCCCGGCCAGAACGGGAAACCCGCGGGGTGCGACCGCTCCGACCGGAACTACCCCGCGCTCGTCGCCGCCGAACTCGGCCTGGAACGGGCGGAGTTCCGTGATGTGAGCTGTAGCGGGGCCACGACCGGCGACCTGCTGGCGGCGCAGGACACCGACGACGGGACGAACCCGGCGCAACTGTCGGCCGTGTCCGCGTCGACGCGGCTGGTCACCGTCGGGATCGGCGGCAACGACATCGGCTTCGGCTCCCTGATCACCAGCTGCGTCAAGGCCGGCGTCCGCTACCAACTGGAGAGCCGCATCGGGGACTCGGCGCCCGACCGGGCACCGTGCCGTGAGCGGCAGACCTCCGACGGCACCGACGCCGTCGGGACGAGGATCGAGGCGACGAGCGGGCGCGTGGCCGACGTGCTCGGTGACATCAGGCGCAGGGCACCCGAGGCGCGCGTCTACGTGGTGGGGTACCCGACGATCCTGCCCGCCCGAGGCGCCGACTGCGGCCCGGACATGGGGCTGGCTCCCGGCGACGTCACCTACCTGCGGCAGAAGGAGCAGCAGCTCAACACCATGCTGCGGGAGGCCGCGAACGCCGCCGGGGCGGGATACGTCGACACCTATGGCCCCTCCGACGGACGCGACGCCTGCGCGCAGGCCGACGTGCGCTGGGTCGAACCGCTGATCCCGGCCGCTCCCGCGGCCCCCGTGCACCCCAACGAGCGCGGTGAGCGAGGCATGGCCCAGGCCGTGCTGCGGGCGGTGCGCGCCACCGGGTGACGGGGCGGGCGTAGTCCCGGGGCAGGATCGGCCGACCGGGCATGTACTGCGGTTTCAGTAGGCGGTCCTGCCAGTGCAGCAGGCGGCATTGCCAGCAGCCGTACGACGACTCGGGGACCCCCGCCGGGACAGTCTGGGTGATCTGATCGAGCACGGATGTGGAGTCCCCTGACGTGGCTGCTTTTCTCTATCGACTGGGCCGACTGGCCTTCCGGCGGCGTGGATACGTCGCCCTGATGTGGGTGGCCGTCCTGGCCGCCGTCGGACTGGGCGCCATGCAGGCCCCGGGAACCTCCGACGAGGAGTTCTCGATGCCGGGCATCGAGTCCCAGAAGGCGTACGACCTGATGCAGGAGCGCTTCCCCGGCGCCGCCGCCGACGGCGCCACCGCCCGCGTCGTCTTCGTCGCCCCCGACGGACAGAAGGTCACCGCCACGGCGAACAAGAAGGCCGTCGAGGAGACGGTCGCCGCCCTCGGCACCGGCTCCCAGGTGGCCGGTGTCGCCGACCCCTACCAGAGCGGGGCGGTCAGCAAGGACGGGTCCACGGCCTACGCCACCGTCACCTACAAGGTGAAGTCCAATGACGTCACCGACGCCAGCCGTACGGCGGTGGAGAAGGCGGCGGAGCAGGCGCGCGACGCCGGGCTGACCGTCGAGACGGGCGGCTCCGCCATGGACAGCGGCGGCGGCGCCGGCGGCATGGCCGAGATCATCGGCATCGCGGTCGCGGCCGTCGTCCTGCTGATCACCTTCGGCTCGCTGGCCGCCGCGGGGCTGCCGCTGCTCACCGCGCTCATCGGTGTCGCCTTCACGATGCTCGCCATCACGCTCCTGGGCAGCGCCCTGGGGCTGTCCACCAGCACCGGCACCCTGGCGATGATGCTGGGACTGGCCGTCGGCATCGACTACGCCCTCTTCGTCGTCTCCCGCTACCGCGAGGAGCGCGCCAAGGGCCACACGCCCGAAGAAGCCACCGGACTGGCCGTGGGCACGGCCGGCTCGGCCGTCGTCTTCGCCGGTCTGACCGTGGTCATCGCCCTCGCCGGGCTGACCGTCGTCGGCATCCCGATGCTGTCCAAGATGGGGCTGACCGCGGCCGGGGCGGTCGTCGTCGCCGTCCTCGTGGCGCTGACGGCGGTGCCCGCGCTGCTGGGCGCGTGGCCGAACGCGGTCCTGGCGCGACGGATCCGGAAGAACCCCGCGACCAGGGAAGCCGCCGACAACGGCGGCACCCGCTGGGCCCGCTTCGTCCTGCGCCGCCCCCTGCCCGTACTGCTTCTCGGTGTGGTGGGCCTCGGCGCCCTCGCCCTGCCCATGACGGGCCTTCAGCTGGGCATGCCCGGCGACGAGGCCAAGTCCACCTCCACCACCGAACGCCGTGCCTACGACGACCTCGCCGAAGGCTTCGGCCCCGGCTTCAACGGCCCCCTCACCATCGTCGTGGACGCTCGTGGCACCGCCGACCCGAAGGCGGGCGTGGCAGCCATCAGCGACAAGATCGCCGGCACCGACGGCATCGTCTCCGTCACCCAGCCCCGCTTCAACGACGCCGGCGACACCGCGGTGTTCAGCGCGATCCCGTCCACCAGCCCCACCGACGAACGGACCAAGACCCTCGTCAAGACCATCCGCGCCGAGCGCACCGAGAACTTCGAGGTCACCGGCACCACGGCGCTGAACATCGACATCTCGGACAAGGTGCAGGCGGCGCTGGTGCCGTATCTCATCACCGTCGTCGGTCTGGCCGTGATCCTGCTGCTGGTCGTCTTCCGGTCCGTGCTCGTCCCCCTCAAGGCGGCCGTCGGCTTCCTGCTCTCCGTGCTCGCCGCTCTCGGCGCCGTCGTCGTGGTCTTCCAGGAGGGGCACGGCGCGAGTCTGTTCGGCGTCGAGCAGACCGGGCCGATCATGAGCCTGATGCCGATCTTCCTGGTGGGCATCGTCTTCGGTCTGGCCATGGACTACGAGGTCTTCCTCGTCTCCCGGATGCGGGAGGCGTACGTCCACGGCGAGTCCGCCAAGCAGTCGGTCGTCTCCGGATTCCGGCACAGCGCCCGCGTGGTCGCCGCCGCCGCGCTGATCATGATCGCGGTGTTCGCCGGGTTCATCGGCGAGAGCGACTCCATGATCAAGATGATCGGGTTCGGGCTCGCCACCGCCGTGCTCTTCGACGCCTTCGTGGTCCGGATGGCCCTGGTGCCTGCGGTCCTCGCCCTGCTCGGCGACCGCGCCTGGTGGCTGCCGAAGTGGCTGGACCGGCTGCTGCCCCGCGTCGACATCGAGGGCGAGTCCCTCACCCGGCACCCGGCCGGGGCGGCGGAGCCCGACCCGGACCCGACGCCGGACGAGTCCGCGCAGGTACGTGTCTGACGGGGGCAGCCCCGGCCGCCGGGCCGCCCGTGGTGAGAGCCGCGGGCGGTCCGGCGGCGTACGGGGAGTGCCGTCCACCGGCCGCCCGTGCGTCGGTCACCATGGACGCAGGCCTTTGATCCGGAGACACCGATGAGCACCCGCCCGCAGAGCCTCACCACGCGCCATCCCTGCGCCCTGGACGTCATGACGGGTCTGGCGCTGCTCGGCTGCGCGACCCTCGGCGCCTCGCTGAGCATTCCCGGCACCAGCCAGCCGAGCGACGACACGCCCGCGGTCGTCCTCGCGGCCGTCTCGTGTCTCGCCCTGCTCATGGCACGCGATCACCCGCGCACCGTCACCGCCGTCGTCACGGCCTGCACGATCGCCACCCTGGCCCAGGGCTACCTGCCCACGCCCCTGATCCTGGCCCCGCTCATGATGGCCCTGTACTGGGTGGCCGCCGGTACCCACGTGACGATCACTCGCGTGCTGGGCGTGGGGGCCACCGTCATGATCGTGATCACCGCCATCCTCGACCGGCCGACCACCGACATGCTGCTGCTGCGCAGCGTGGGCCCCGTCCTGTGGCTGCTGCTGCCCCTGGTCGGCGGCCGCAACGCCCGCCTGCGCGGCGCCTACCTGGAATCGGTGCAGTCCCGGGCCGTCCACGCCGAACGCACCCGGGAGGAGGAGGCACGGCTGCGGGTCGCCGAGGAACGGATGCGCATCGCCCGCGAGCTCCACGACGTCGTCGCCCACCACATGGCCGTCGCCAACGCCCAGGCGGGCACCGCCCGCCACCTCGCCCCCACCCAGCCCGAACAGGCGCAGAAGATCCTCGACGAGCTGACGGCCACCACCTCCGCCGCGCTCCTCGAACTGCGCGCGACCGTGGGCGTGCTGCGCCAGCCCGACGACCCCGACTCCCTGGAACCCGCCCCCGGACTGCACCGGCTCCCCGAGCTGATCGCCGCCTGCGAGTCCGCCGGCCTCACCGTGGCGGTCGCCACCGAGGGCGAGCCCCGGCCGCTGTCACCCGGCGTGGACCTGACCGCGTACCGGATCGTCCAGGAAGCCCTGACCAACGCCACCAAACACGCCTCCGACCACACCGCCCGCATCCGGCTCGCCTACTCCGACTCCCGGCTGCTCATCACGGTTTCCAACGAGGGCGCCGGCGTCGCCCCGCCGGTGCCGGGCGGCGGCTTCGGCCTGATGGGCATGCGCGAACGCGCCCACTCCGTCGGCGGCGACCTCCGGGCCGGCCCCCGCCCCGAGGGCGGCTTCGAAGTCACCACCGCCCTGCCCCTGCACTCCCACGTCACCGACGAACAAGGGACGACCCCGTGACCATCCGCGTCCTGCTCGCCGACGACCAGGCACTCCTGCGGGGCACCTTCCGGCTGCTGATCGACTCCTGTGCGGACATGGAGGTGGTCGGCGAGGCCGCCGACGGCAAGGAGGCGCTGGAACTCGCCCGGACGCACCGACCCGACGTGGTCCTCATGGACATCCGCATGCCCGGCACGGACGGCCTCGCCGCCACCGCCGCCATCTGCGAGGACCCCGACCTGGCCGGCACCCGTGTCCTCGTCCTGACCATGTTCGAGACCGAGGAGTACGTCGCCCGCGCCCTGCGCGTCGGTGCCAGCGGCTTCCTCGGCAAGTACGTCACCACCGACGCCCTGCTCGCCGGCATCCGTACCGTCGCCTCCGGCGAGGCCCTGCTCTCACCCGGCGCCACCCGGGCCCTCATCACCCGCTTCCTGAGCGCCCCGGCCCCCGGCAACTTCCTGGCGCCGCCCGAACGCCTGGCCGACCTGACCCCGCGGGAACGGGAGGTCACCGTGCTGGCCGCCGAGGGCCGGTCCAACGGGCAGATCGCGGACCACCTCGTCCTCAGCGTGCTGACCGTGCGCACCCACGTCCAGCGCGCCATGACCAAGCTAGGCGCCCGCGACCGCGCCCAACTGGTCGTCATCGCCTACCAGACCGGGCTGGTACGACCGACGTCGGGACCACGCTGACGCGGACCGCCCACTCGACTCGGAGGAGGGGATGCCATGCTGGCCGTATGGGTGATCACGCGCGGCACGACTCGGTTCGGCACAGCTACGACACCGTGGCCGAGGAGTACACGACCCGGCTGCACGCCGAGCTCGAAGGCAAGCCCCTCGACCGGGCGTTGCTCGCGGCGCTCCTCGAACAGACCGAACCGGGGTCGCCGGTGGGCGACTTGGGCTGCGGGCCCGGACATGTGGCGGCCTGGCTGGCGGAGAAGGGTGCGCGGACGGTCGGCATCGACCTGTCGGCGGGGATGGTCGAGGCGGGGCGCAGCCGGTTCCCGCAGGTGGAGTTCCGCCAGGGCGACCTGCTGGAACTGCCTGCCGAGGACGCCGAGTTCGGCTCCCTGGTCGCGCTCTACACCGTCATCCATCTCGAACCGGCCGAACTGCCGCGCGCCTTCGAGGAGATGGCGCGGGTGCTGCGCCCCGGTGGCCCGCTCCTTCTCTCCTTCCACATCGGCGAGGAGGTCCGGCACCTGGACGAGTGGTGGGGCCACTCCGTGGACGTCGACTTCCGCTTCCTCGACCCTGCCCATGTCGCGGGCCTGCTCGAAGCGGCGGGCCTCACGGTCGAGATGAAGCTGGAGCGCACGCACCACGCCCACGAGGCGGAGACCCGCCGTGCCTATGTGCTGGCCCGCCGCTCCTGACACGTCACGACCGGCTGGTAGAACCCCGTCGCCTCGGGCGCGTGCCACAGGACGTCGGCGAAGCCCGCCTCCGCGAGCAGCCGTGTGAGCACGGGTCGCGTCAACGCCCAGTAGGTGGTGGTACGCCGCCGGACCGTCCAGCTCTCGCCCGCGGGGATCATCTGGAAGTGCTCCAGGTCGTAGCGCTCACCGTCCTCGTGCCAGTGCCACAGCTGGAAGGTGATCACTCGGCCGTCCGGCGTCTGTCCGACCTGGGGCGGTGCGGAGGTGGGCCGAGTGCGGCGGAGCTCGTCGTAGTCCCGGAGCGTGAGCACCAGCAGCCCGCCGTCCCGCAGCACGCGCCGGATCTCGCCCAGCGCCGCCGAGACGTCCTGCGCGCAGAGCAGATGCGGCAGCGCGTTGTCGGCGCACACGACGACGTCGAAGACGGACGCCCCGAAGGGCAGCCGGCGCATGTCCGCGGCGGCCGTCGGAAGCCGGACGCCCCGCGAGGCCGCCTCGACCGTGGCGCGCGCGGCGGCGCGGGGGCTCAGGTCGCTGCCGACGACGTCGTACCCGGCCCCGGCCAGCCCGATCGCCTGCGTGCCGATGCCGCAGGAGCAGTCCAGGACGCGATGCGGCCCCGCCCCGAGGCGCCGCTGGAGCAGGGTGTCCAGGACGGCGGCCTGACGGGCCGTGCTCGCCTCCCAGTCCGCGAACATCAGGTGGTAGTCGGCGGCCAGGTCGTCGTAGAAGTCCCGGGTCGAGGACATGCGCACACCTTTCGCCGCCACCGTCAGATCAGCACCGCCTCCCAAGTATCGACCGCGTAGTGGAGGCTCAGCCCGTTGCGCCCGTACAGCTCTGGCGCCCCGGTCGCGTTCGCCGTGTCCACGCCCAGCCCCACGGTGTCCCGCCCCCGCGCGGCGAACGCGGCGAAAGCCTGGCGGAGCAGCAGCCCGCCCAGTCCCCTTCCGCGCGCCTCCCGCAGCACCCCGACGCTGCGGATCCACCCCATGGCCTCGCGGTCGTCCCGAGCGATCAGGAACCCGGCGTCCCCCCACTCCTCGGTGCCGACGAGCCACACCAGGGACCAGTCGAGGCGCTCGGCGTCGATGTCGTGCAGCCACTGGTCGTACGTACGCGGCTGGAAGTCGAAGTGCTCGGCGAAGGTGGACTGGTGGAGCAGATGGGCGCTTCGGCGATCCGCCTCGGCCGTGCAGGGGCGGAGACGCACGCCTCGGGGTGGTTCCGGCGTGTGGTCCTCGGCCCGGTCCAGGGGGCGTTGCAGCACGTGGTAGCGCCGTACGACGTACCAGCCGCGCTCGTCGAGGAGCGAAGTGTGCAGCGTGGGACGGGTGTTGAGATGCAGATGGACGACGGCCTTGGCGGCGCCGTTGCCCCGGGCCCTGGCGAGGGCCCTGATCTGTAGGGCGTCGAGGATCTGTGCCCCGGCCCGCTGGTGCTCGGGCAGGACGTAGTGGTCGACGTCGATCCGCTCGTTCCCGGAGTCGTCCCACAGCAGCCCGTACGCCACCAGCCGCTCCCCGTCGAAGGCCAGCCAGGAATCGTGCTCCAGGTCGACCTCGGGATGCCCCAGATCGGCCTCGACCGTGGCGAGATCGGTCTCCCGCCGGCCGATCTCGATCTCGTCGACGGCATTGAGCAGTTCGGTGATCGCGGGCGCGTCGGCGAGCCCGGCGTGGCGCTGAAGGTACGGCATGAGGGCCAGGGTCCTGGCGGCGGCGGGCGGTCGCAACGGGTTTTCGGCGGCCGGTGACCGACACGGTTTGCCCGGGCGCGGGACGCCGTGCGAGCCTCGTACGTCATCTCTCCGGAAGGACCCCTCGTGACACTCGGCATGGTTCTGGGCGACGCCTCCTCACGCGCTTCGACGCGGGAGTCACAGGAGTCGCGGGCGCCGCGGGAGGCGTAACCCTTCCCGCCCCCGATCTGCGAGCCCGTGCCGCGGTACGGGCCGCCCGTGCTGCTCCTCGTCGAAGTGCTCTTCGTGCCCCCGCACTTCGACCACGAGGAGTACCTCCGTGTCCACGATCCACTGGACCGAAGACCGCACCGCCCGATCCACCCGCTGGCACTCCGAGAGCGCCGCCCCACCGCCCCGCCGGATCGTCGTCGCCGACGACCGGACGAAGGCCGCCACCGCCTACCGACTCGTCTGCGAGGGCACGGCGTTGCTGTGGCGGGGCGACTTCCACCACGCACGTCACCTGCTGAGCGCGATGCGCCGCCGCGCCGACGGTCGACCGGCCCGGCCCGGCGACACCCCGCAGGAGTCCTTTCATCTGCACCGCCGGGCGCGCGGCCATCGCGCCCGGATCCTGGGCAGGCTGATCGTGCTGCTGGAGGACGACCACAGCCTGGACCTGCGCCGGGCCCCCGATGTACGCCGGGCGTGCGCCGAGGCGTACGGCCCGCCGGCCGGGTCCATGGCGGTCGCCCTGACCGAGCTGCTCGGAGTCATCGGCGCGCGGGAGTGGCGTGCGAAGGGCGTCGAGGTGCCGGCCCTCGGTGCCCGCGTCCACCCGCACTACGGGGTGTTCTCCCCGGTCAGGGGCGAGTACGTCGACCTCGTCGCACGGGCGCCGCTGCCCCCGGCCGTGCCCTGCCGGACCGCCTTCGACCTCGGCACGGGGACCGGGGTGCTCGCCGCCGTCCTGGCCGGGCGCGGTGTCGAACGCGTCGTGGCCACCGACATCGCGCCGCGCGCCCTGACCTGCGCCCGCGACAACGTGCGACGGCTGGGACTCACCGGGCGGGTCGACATCGTGGGCCCCGCCCTGTTCCCGCAGGGCCGCGCCGACCTCGTCGTGTGCAACCCGCCCTGGCTGCCGGCCCGGCCCACGTCCTCCGTCGAGCAGGGCGTGTACGACCCCGACGGCGCGATGCTGCACGGCTTCCTGGACGGCCTGGCGGACCACCTCGCCCCGGGCGGCGAGGGATGGCTCGTCCTCTCCGACCTCGCGGAGCATCTCGGTCTGCGGACCCGCGACGACCTGCTCACCGCCGTCGCGGCCGCGGGCCTGCGGGTGGTGGACCGGCTCGACACCCGGCCACGGCACCCCCGGTCGAGGGACACCACGGACCCGCTCCACGCCGCCAGGGCCGCGGAGGTCACCTCGCTGTGGCGCCTGGCCGTCCGTCCCTCCATGTCGGCGTGTCGGAGGCGAAATGCCCTGTAACGTCACGCGTCCAGGCCTGGCTCGCGCTCGGGGGAACCCCATGGACTACTACGATCTCGGCACCCACACCCGCACCGTGACCACCGCCTCGCCCGAGGCCCAACTCTGGTTCGACCGCGGGCTGGTGTGGACGTACGCCTTCCATCACGAGGAGGCCGTCAGATGCTTCCAGGCCGCCGCCGAGGCCGATCCCGACTGCGCCATGGCCCACTGGGGCATCGCGTACGCGCTCGGCCCCAACTACAACAAGCCGTGGGAGTTCTTCGACGGTGACGACCTCGCCCGGACCGTCGAGCGCACCCACGCCGCGGTGGAGCGGGCCCACGAGAAGGCGGCCACCGGCGCCACCCCCGTGGAGCGGGCCCTGATCGAAGCGCTGCGCGCCCGGTATCCGCAGGCGCACCCCGTGGCGGACTGCGCGGTGTGGAACGAGCCCTACGCCGACAGCATGCGCGCCGTCCATGAACTCGCCCCCGGCGACACCGACATCGCCGCGCTGTACGCCGACGCCCTGATGAACCTGACCCCTTGGCAGCTGTGGGACCTGGGGACCGGCGAACCGGCGGACGGCTCGCGCACCCTGACGGCCAAGGCGGTGCTCGACCGCGCGCTCGCCTCGGACGCCGGCGCACGGCATCCGGGCCTGCTGCATCTGTACATCCACCTGATGGAGATGTCCCCGACCCCGGAGGCGGCCCTGCCGGTCGCCGACCGGCTGCGCGGCCTGGTGCCCGACGCGGGACACCTCCAGCACATGCCGTCCCACCTGGACGTGCTGTGCGGCGACTACCGCAGGGTCGTGGCGGACAACAGCGCGGCCATCACCGCCGACGAGAAGTACCGGGCACGGGCCGGGGCCATGAACTTCTACACCCTGTACCGATCGCACAACTACCACTTCAAGATCTACGGCGCGATGTTCCTCGGCCAGTCCCGCGTCGCCCTGGAGACCGCCGCCGAGCTGGAGGCGTCGATCCCGGAGGACCTGCTGCGGGTGCCGAGCCCGCCCATGGCCGACTGGCTGGAGGGCTTCCTCGCCATGCGGGTCCATGCGCTGATCCGCTTCGGCCGCTGGTCCGACCTTCTCCGACTGCCGCTGCCCGCCGACCCGGAGCTGTACAGCGTGACCACCGCGATGCTCCACTACGCCCGAGGGGTCGCCCTGTCCGCCCTCGGCCGCCTCCCCGAGGCCGAGGCCGAACGCACCGTGTTCCGGGCGGCGGTGGCCCGAGTCCCCGAGACGCGCATGCTGTTCAACAACACCTGCGCCGACATCCTCGCCATCGCCTCCGCGATGCTCGACGGCGAACTCGCCTACCGCGAAGGCGACTTCGACACCGCCTTCATCGCGCTGGAGCGGTCGATCGCACTCGCCGACGCCCTGCCCTACGACGAGCCGTGGGGCTGGATGCAGCCCACCCGGCACGCCTACGGAGCCCTGCTCCTGGAACAGGGGCGGGTCGCGGAGGCCGAGGCGGTCTACCGCGCCGACCTGGGCCTGGACGACACACTGCCCCGCGCCGTGCAGCACCCCGGCAACGTCTGGGCGCTGCACGGCTTCCACGAGT
The DNA here is from genome assembly GCF_044593635.1 of Streptomyces sp. NPDC051913. Taxonomy (NCBI): domain Bacteria; kingdom Bacillati; phylum Actinomycetota; class Actinomycetes; order Kitasatosporales; family Streptomycetaceae; genus Streptomyces; species Streptomyces sp. NPDC051913. Next base: position 707,268 of record NZ_JBIUCI010000004.1, read on the forward strand.
GCCTGGTCCGGCTCGGCAAGGCGGGGGAGGCACGGATCGTCGCCCAGCAGCTGAAGATCGCGGTCGCGCTGGCGGACGTACCGATCGAGGCGTCCTGCTTCTGCCGGCTCGACGTGGTGTCGGGGAACGGAGAAGGGGGCGGGGACGGCTGCTGCGGGTGAGTCAGCGCGGTTCCCGTGCCAACGCCACCAGCTCCTCGTCCGTGAGCAGCCGTCCTTCCTCGGCCATCAACTCCTTCGCCCGGGCCAGCACGTCGTCCACCGTGGCACGGGTGGCCCGCGCACCCGCCTCGGTCAGCTTGTCGGCGAGTGTGTAGGGGCCGCTGTCGGGTGTGAAGGGGACGGTGCGCTCGTTGCCGACCAGTGCCGGTTCCAGGCAGTTGTGCAGCAGGGGGTCGACCTCGGTCTCCTGGGTGATGAGGTCCATGCCGCCCCAGCAGAAGGCGTGGGTGCCGGTGACCGGGTGGTTCCAGGCGGGGTGACAGCCCGTCAGGGCCTCGGCGGTGCGGGCGAGCTCGGTGAGCCGCTCGGTCTTGATGCCGGTCCTCACTCCGTACAACGCCTCGAAGGCGAGCGCGGTGGCCGCGAGGTCGGCGTTGCCCGGGCCGCCGCAGTAGCCGTTGACCGACAGTTCGACTGCCGAGGCGCCGGCGCGGACTGCGGCCACCGCACAGCCCACGGCGAGACCGAAGGTGTTGTGCGGATGCAGGCCCACCTCCACCTCCGGGGCGAACGCGCGGGTGCGGCGCACCAGATGGCCGTACGCCTCCGGGCTCATCGCACCCGGACCGTCGAAAAGGGTGAGCTCCGTGGCTCCGGCCGCGGCGAGCACGGTGACCGTCTCCTGGTGGCTCTCCTCGGTGGCGTACGACACCATCAGCAGCGGCACGACGACGTCGAGGCCGCGCTCGCGGGCGTACGACACGAGGCGCGCCGCGCGCGACAGTACGGCCGCCCGCTCGCGCGGGGTCGCATCGGTGCGCCACTCCTCGCCCCGCCAGGCCTGGGCGTAGACGGGCGCCTGGTAGATCACGGAGGTCTCCCCGAAGCCCTGCACCCACACCTGCACGGCGTCGTAACCCGCGGTGGCGGCACGGTCGATGTCGTCGGGGGAACGCATCAACGGGCACACGACCCGGCACCCGGGGTTCGCGCCCTTGACCAGCTCCACCTCCGACTTGAGGGCCGTTACGTCGCGTCCGCCGAGGCCCGCGGTGACCACCTCCGCCACCCCCGCGCCCACGAGTCGGCGCAGGAACTCCTCCTTCGCGGGCGTGGACGCGACGACACCCGGCAGCGTCTCCACCGAGCGCAGGGTCGCGTCGCGCAGCCGCACCGAGGTCGGCAGTGAACCGACCACGTCCGTACGGCGGTTGAGCGGGCTGACCGACCAGCGGCCCGGCTCGTAGGCGCCGGGAGCGCGGCGCGCGGCCAGCTCGGCACGGAAGCGGGCGATCTCGTCGGGCGTGAACACGAGGGGCTTGTCCATACCGACCATCCAACCTCTGTGTCGACACTAAAGGCAATACGCATGCATCTGGAGCCAAGATATTTACTTTCTGTCGACACCTGGCTAGAACTGTCGACAGTTTCGGCAGTCCGAGCGAGGGAGATCCCGTGAACCAAGACCTGTCCGAGCATCGGCAGGGCCGCCTGGCGGGCCGGATCGCCGTCATCGGCGGCGCCGGCAGCGTCGGCCCGGGCTGGGGCAACGGCCGCGCCACCGCCGTGATCTTCGCCCGGGAGGGCGCCACCGTCTTCCTGACCGACCGGGACAAGGACGCCCTGGAGGTCACCGCACGGCAGATCCGTGAGGAGGGCGGCACCGCCCGCACCGCGGTCCTCGACGTGACCGAACCCGAGGCGGTGGAGGCGTACTTCGCGCAGTGCGAGCGCGAGGCCGGGAGGATCGACGTTCTCGTCAACAACGTCGGCGGATCGCGTGCCGGCGGTGCCGTCGAACTGAGCCTGGCCGACTGGGAGAGCCAGCTGCGCACCAATCTGACCAGCGTCTTCCTGGCCTGCAAACACGTCATCCCCGTCATGCGGCGCGGCGGCGGAGGCGCCATCGTCAACACGGCGTCGGCCTCGGGGCTGCGCTGGACGGGCGCCGCGCAGGTGGCGTACGCGTCGGCCAAGGCCGCGGTCATCCAGCTGTCGAGGGTCACCGCCGTCGAGCACGCGCCCCACAACATCCGCGTCAACACGGTCGTGCCCGGCCAGCTGCACACCCCGATGGTCGAGGCGCGGCTCGCGCACCAGCGCGCGGACGGAGACGTCGACAAACTCCTCGCCCAGCGGCAGGCCCGTATCCCGCTCGGCTTCATGGGCGACGGCCGGGACACCGCGTACGCGGCGCTCTACCTCGCCTCCACCGAGGCCCGCTTCGTGACCGGCACGGAGATCGTCGTAGACGGCGGAATGACGGCCCGCTGTGACTGAACCGACCGCCCACACAACCGAGTCACAGCCGACGCCGGGTGACCCGCCTTCACGGACGCCCTTCGACCTGTCCCCGCAGGTGGAGCCCTCCTCGGACGGCTCGGCCCCGGGGGCGGGGCCATCGCCCGCCGCCCCGCCCCGGCAGCCCTCGCCCGGCAGCTCACCCCGCCGGTTGGGGCCTGCGCCTGGCGGCCCGTCTTCGCTGGGGGAGTCTGTGTCCGGGCGTCCGTCCCGGGAGGTGGGGGTTTCGCCCGGCTGTCAGTCCCGGCAGGTGGGGCCTGCGTCTGGTGGCCGCTCCCCGCAGGTGGGGCCTGCGTCTGGCGGCCCGTCTTCGCTGGTGGGGTCCTTGTCCGGGTGCCCGTCTTCGCTGGGGGAGTGCGTGTCCGGGTGTCCGTCTCCGGTGGTGGAGTGCGTGTCCAGGTGTCCGTCCCGGGAGGTGGGGGTTTCGCCCGGCTGTCAGTCCCGGCAGGTGGGGCCTGCGTCTGGCGGCCCGTCTTCGCTGGTGGGGTCCTTGTCCGGGTGCTCGTCTTCGCTGGGGGAGTGCGTGTCCGGGTGTCCGTCTTCGCTGGGGGAGTGCGTGTCCGGGTGTCCGTCCCGGCAGGTGGGGGTTTCGCCCGGCTGTCAGTCCCGGCAGGTGGGGCCTGCGTCTGGCGGCCGCTTCCCGCGGGTGGGGTCATCGCCCAGCAGCCCGTCTTCGCGGGTGGGGTCATCGCCCGGCAGTCCGTCTTCGCGGGTGGGGTCATCGCCCCGCAGCCCGTCCCCGCAGGTGGGGCCCTCGCTCGGTTGTCCGCCTCCGCATCCCGCCCCGCGCAGTCCGTCGCTCGCGCTCCCGCGCGGCAGTTGTGACGCCCACTGTCATGTCCTCGGGCCCGCCGACGTCTTCCCGTACGCCGTGGACCGCACCTTCACGCCGGTCGACGCGCCGAAGGGGCAACTGGCCGCCCTGCATGCTCACTTGGGGCTGGAGCGGGCCGTCGTCGTGCAGTCCTCCTGTCACGGGCACGATCATTCCGTGCTGGTGGACGCCCTGCTGGCCGGGGACGGTCGGCTGCGGGGCGTGGCGCTGATCGGTGAGAGCACCACGCGGGGCGAGATCGAGCGCCTGCACGAGGTCGGTGTCCGGGCGTTCCGGCTCAACTTCCTGCCCCATCTGCGGACTCCGCCCACCCGGGCCGAGATCGACTCGGTGCTGCAACGCGTCGACGGTCTCGACTGGGCCGTCCAACTCCACGTCACGGGACGGGAGATCGCGACCCTGGTGGACGTCGTGCGGGCTCTGCCGGGGCGAGTCGTCGTCGACCACATGGGCCGTGTCGACCCCGCCGACGACCAGGCTCTGCGCGGACTCCACGGCCTGCTGGACACCGGGCGGGTCTGGGTGAAGGTCAGCGGCGTCGACCGGATATCGCGTCAGGGCCCGCCGTACGACGACGCCGTGCGTCTGGCCGCCGCCCTGGTGGCTCGGGCGCCCGAGCGTGTGGTGTGGGGAACCGACTATCCGCACGTCAACATCGTCGGCGAAGCCCCCGACGACGGACTGCTCGTCGACCTCGTCGAGCGCATCGCCCCCGACCCCGCGCGGCTTCGGCGCCTGATGGTCGACAACCCGGCCGAACTCTTTGATTTCCCTCCCGTGCCTGAGGGCGGGCCATGAATCTACGAGTGTCGGCAGAGATGCCAGGTATTTCGCTGTCACATCCCTTGAAGCCCCAAAGTGTCGACAGTAGTGTCCCGACTCGAACCCCATGTGAGGAGAACGGCCATGCCTGAGCTGTCCCGGGACAGGCTCCTCCGTCGCGGCGAGCCGGCGTACGAACAGGCCCGTCTCGACGCCGTCTGGAACGCCCGCAAGCCCGACCGTCACCCCGAGGTCATCGTCCTCGCCCACAACGAGCGGGACGTCGTGTCGGCCGTACGACTCGCCCGCAGCGAACGCCTCCCGATCGGCATCCGCTCCGGCGGCCACAGCTGGGTCGGCAACGGCGTCCGCGACGGCGGCATGCTGCTGGACCTGTCACGACTCCAGGACATCACCGTCGACCCCACGACCCGCACGGCGACCGCACAGCCCGCGGTGAAGGGCCCGGCGCTCCTCGACCAACTCGCCCCGCACGGCCTGTTCCTCCCCACCGGTCATGCCCCGACCGTCGGTATCGGTGGCTTCATCCTCGGTGGCGGCTACGGCTGGAACTCCCGCCGCCTCGGCCCCGCCTGTCTCAGCATCCGCGCCGTGGACGTCGTCCTCGCCGACGGCACCCTGGTGCACGCCACCGACGACACCCACCCCGACCTCCTGTGGGCGGCCCGCGGAAGCGGCCCCGGCTTCTTCGGCGTCGTCACCCGCTTCCACCTCGACCTGCACGACCTGCCACGGCGCATCCTGCGCACCGCCCACACCTATCCGCTCGACCTCCTCGACGAGGTGCTGACCTGGTCGTACGACACTCTCGAACTGCTCCCACCCGCCGTCGAGTTCTCGGCGAAGGTGGGGTTCTCCCCGTGGCTCGACCGGCAGACCGTCTCCGTCACGGCCACGGCCTTCTGCGACACCGACGACAACCCGCTCGCCCCGCTGGAGGACGCGCCGTTCCGCGACCGGGCGATCCGGGAGCTGGTCGCGCAGGAGACCACCATGGCCGAGCTCTACGACTACGCCGACCGCATGACCCCGCCCGACCTGCGCTGGGCCCTCGACGGCATCTGGACCGACGAGCCGGTCGACAAGGTTCTCGACGCGGCCCGCCCGCTGTTCGACACCATCCCGGACACCACCAGTCATGTGCTGTGGATGCTGTGGGGCGGCCACCCCGAGCGCGCGAACGCCTGCTGGTCCAGCCAGGCCAAGCTCTACCTCTCGCCCAACGCCGGCTGGACCGACCCCGCCGAGGACCTCGCCCACGAGGACTGGGCGCACGGGCGACTCGCGGAGATCCAGCACCTGTCCAGGGGCCTTCAGTTCTCCGACAACAACCTCGCCGACCGCTTCGACCACGGACTCAGCCCGGCGAACGCCGTACGCCTGGAGGAGATCCGGGCCGCCTACGACCCCGAGGGACTGTTCCGGACCTATATGGCCCCGCGGGAATCCACCACCGCCTACGCCGCCGCGGGACACGCGCGGAACCACTGAAGGAGAGCCGTTCCATGGACACCACCAGAAACCCGCGGCGCCGCACCCTGCTCACCCTCACCGCCCTGGCCACCGTCGCCTCCCTCACCGCCACCGGCTGCGGCGGCGACTCCGCGACCGCCACCACGGCCGACGGCAAGGCCGAGGTGACCGTCCTGCGCTCCAACGGCGCCATCTTCGAGCCGCTCTACATCGCCCAGCAGCAGGGCTACTTCAAGGACGCCGGCCTCTCCGTCACCATCAAGGCGGGCGCCCAGGACACCTCGCAGAACGCTCCGTCCGTCCTCAACGGCGAGGCCCAGTTCGCCATGACGGACAGCTCCGGCTTCCTCAAGGGCGCCGCCCAGGACATGCCGATACGGATCGTCACCGGGCTCCAGTCGGCGACCACGAAGACCGACCCCACGGACGGTCTGCTGGTGAAGAAGGACAGCGAGATCAAGTCCTTCGCCGACCTGGAGGGCAGGACGGTCGGCATCTCCGCGCTCGGCGGCACCATCCAGTTCATCTGCGAGTACCTGGTCCAGAAGGCCGGCGGCGACCCGAAGAAGGTCAAGTTCGTCGCTCTGCCGACCACGTCGCTCACCGACGCCGCCACCTCCGGCAAGACCGACGCGGTCTTCTCCTTCGGCCCCTTCTACTTCGCCGGCCTCGACAGCGGACTGCGCTCCATCGGCAACGGCATGAACGACGTGCCCGGCATGGTCCAGGGCCTGCTCTTCTCCAGCCAGGAGTACCTGGCCGAGAACGAGGACACCGCGAAGAAGTTCATCGACGCCGTCGCCAAGGCCATCACCTACGCCAACGCCAACCCCGCTGCGGTGAAGGCGATCGACAAGAAGTACACCCAGGTCCCGGCCGACTTCATCGACGCCCACGACACCAACTACTACGACAAGACCCTCAACACGACCGTGATGCGCACCGTCATCACGAAGATGCACGCGTTCGATCTCCTCGACAAGGAGCCCGAGGACGACGCCCTCTACTGGGACCAGGCCCCCACCACGGCCGGGGAGTAGCGCTCATGGCCAAGGTACGGCTGCTGCAACTCGGCGCGCTGGTCGCCGTGTTGCTGCTGTGGGCGCTGATCGCCGCGGTCGGCGTGGTCAGTTCGACCGCGCTGCCGGGCCCGGCGTCGGTGGCCGCCGCCCTCGGTGACCTCCTCGGCAGCGGCGCCTTCTGGCAGGCGATGGGGGAGACCCTGCGCGGCGCGGTCACCGGACTCCTCGTGGCCATCGCCGTGGGCATCCCGGTGGGGCTGGTCACCGGCGTCTGTGCGGCGGCGGAGGAATCGTCCCGGCTGCTCATGGAGATCCTCCGCTCCTTCCCGGTGATCGCGCTCCTGCCGGTGTTCCTGCTGGTCCTCGGCTCGACCCCGGGCATGAAGGCGACGGTCGTCTTCATCGCCTGCGTCTTCCCGGTGCTGCTCCAGGCCCAGTACGGGGCGCGCAGCGTGAGCCAGGCCGTACACGAGACCGTGCGCGGCTACCGCATCCCCCGGATGCTGCGGATGCGCCGGGTCGTCCTGCCGGCCGCGGCCCCGTCCATCATGACGGGGCTGCGCCTCGCGGCGACCACCTCGGTGCTGGTCTCCATCGGCGTCGAGGTGCTCACCACGCTGCCCGGCATGGGCCACATGATCATGGAGTCCCAGCAGGCGGGCGCCTCCGCCAAGGCGTACGCCTACATCCTGACCGCCGGCGGCATCGGCTACACGATCACCCTGCTCGCCCAGACCGCGGAACGCCGCCTGCTGCGCTGGCGGCCGCCCGCCCACGCCGGAGAGGAGTAGCAGGCCATGCCATGGAAATCGATTCTGCGCCAACTGTGGCTGCCGGCCCTGGTGTTCGTCGTCCTCCTCGTCGCCACCGCGGGCAGCACCAGCTTCTACTTCCCGCCCCTCACCGAGGTCCTCGCCGCCCTGTGGCACGAACTCGCGCACGGCGGCCTCGTCGAGGACCTGCTGTTCAGCCTGCGCAACATCGTGCTCGGCCTCGCTCTCGCGACCGCGGTGGGGGTGGGAGCGGGGCTGGTCATCGGAGAGGTCCGCGCCCTGCGCCTGGCCACGGGCCCCCTGCTCGACTTCGCCCGCGCCACCCCCACCGTGGGCTTCGTGCCCGTCATCATCCTCACCCTGGGCATCGGCTCCGGACCGAAGGTCTTCCTGATCTTCCTCGGTTCCGTGTGGCCCATCCTGCTCAACACCATCAGCGGCGTACGGTCCATCGGCCCCGCCGTGCACGAGACCGCCCGCGGCTACCGCATCCCCTGGCCACTGAGGTTCCGCCGGGTGATCCTGCCGGGCGCCCTGCCCCAGATCCTCGCCGGCGTCCGCGTCGCCCTGTCCATCGCCGTCGTCCTCATGGTCGTCAGCGAGATCTACGGATCACCGATCGGGCTCGGCAACTTCATCCTCCAGAGCGGCTCCAGCTTCCACGTCGCCGAGACCTGGGCCGGAACCCTCCTGATCGGCATCGTCGGCTACGCCCTCAGCGTGCTGCTCCTGCTGGTCGAACACCGTCTCCTGGGCTGGTACCACCAGCGCGCCCCGCGTGAACGCGCCCCGCGGACGCCGCCCGCCACGAGTAGCGAGAAGAGCAACGGAGTCGTCGTATGACCCGCGGATCGAGCCTGTACGTCGAGGACCTCTCCATGAGCTTCGGGGCGCACCGGGTGCTGGACGGGCTGTCCCTGCGCGTGGACCCGGGGGAGGCGGTGTGCCTGGTCGGACCGTCCGGCGCGGGCAAGACCACGCTCCTGCGCTGCCTGGCCGGTCTCACCCCACCGACCGGGGGCCGGGTCCGCTACGGCGACCAGCCGCTCACCGCACCGCATGCCGACATCGCCGTGGTCTCCCAGGACTACCGCGGCTCCCTGCTGCCGTGGCTGCGCGTCTGGGACAACGTCGCCTTCCCGCTCCAGGGCCGGGGCGTGAAGAAGACGGTCCGCAGGCGCCGGGCGCTGGAGTGTCTGGAGGCGGTCGGCCTCCAGGACGTCGGCGAGAAGTACCCGTGGCAGCTGTCCGGCGGTATGCAGCAGCGGGTGGCGATCGCGCGCGGTCTGGCGTACGACGCCCCGGTGCTGCTGATGGACGAACCGTTCGGCTCGGTCGACGCCCAGTCCCGCTTCGACCTGGAGGACCTCACCCTGCAACTGCGCCGACGGCTCGGCATCACGGTCGTCGTGGTCACCCATGACATCGACGAGGCCGTCTACCTGGGCGACCGTGTCATCGTCCTCGGCGGGAAACCCACCGCCGTCCTCGACAACCTCGTCATCCCCCTCGGCGACGCCCGCGACCAGCTGACGACCCGGGCCGACCCCCGCTTCGCCGAACTCCGCACCCGGGTGCTCGCACGGATCCGCGGCGAGAAGGTGCCGGCCGGCCCGGAAGCGGCCCGCCAGTGAGGCTGGACCACATAGGGATCTCCGTCCCCGACCTGGAGGCCGCCACCCGCTGGTACCGCACCGCCCTGCACCTCACCGAGGAGCGCGCGTTCTCCGTCCCCGGCACCGGCCTGCGCGGTGTGATGCTCCGTCATGCCGGCGGTTACCGCGTTGAGTTGCTGCACCGGCCGGACGCCGAGCCGGGCCTGATGGCCGACGGCCCGCTGGAGGCGGCGGGCACGCTCGGCTACGGCCACCTGTGCCTGAGTGTCGACACCGCCGCCGAGGTCGACACCGAGTTCGCCCGGCTCGTCGCCGCGGGCGCGGCCGTACGGATGCGCCCGCGCCCGGCGCCCCGCCCGGACGCCCGTATGGCGTTCGTCGCCGACCCGTTCGGCAATCTCATCGAGCTGATCAACCGGGCCCCCTGACCGTCCGGTTCAGCTACCCCTCACCCGGCCGACCGCCACCCCTCTCGGCGGTCAGCCATGCCTGAAAACCACTGAGAACAAGGGAGTTCACGTGACAAGCACCGGCACGCAAGGCCCCGAGGTCACCTACCGGGCCCGTCCCCGCGCGCTGCTCGTGGCGGTCGCCGCCGCCATGGCACCCACGCTCGTCGCCCCCGCGAGTGCGCACGCCGCGTCGAAGGCCGGGAACCGCATCACCGTCGGCTCCGGGGAGACCCTGGAACTGACCGGGACGACCACCGCGTCCCGCCTCACCATCGCCGAGGGCGGCGTCATCGCCGTCCCCGACGGCTACCGCCTCACCCTCACCGTCAACGGCGTGGAGACCGGCGCCCGGCTCGCCGAACTCACCGACGGCTACGGGGGAGCGGCCACCGCGATCGCCGCCGGCACCTACCGCGGCACGATCGTCCTGAGCGTCGCCGAGGCCAACGACCTCGCCTACAGCGACCTCACCTTCCCCTTCCGGCAGGCGATCTACGTCGACGCCGACGGGGTCGACGAGTCCAAGTCGGTCCCCTCCGAGGTACGCGGCGGCAAGGTCACCGACACCGCCGCCACCAACATCCAACTCCTCTCCAACGGCGAGGCGTTCAACGGCGTCTACGTCACCGGCGGCGGCACCTACACGCTCACCGACCCGAAGATCGCCTTCGCCGGCAACGGCCGCTGCGACTTCATCGGCTACGGCGCCTGCGTCGTCGGCACCGGAGCGGGCACCACCCTCGTCCTGGACGGCGCCACCATCAGCAACGAGGGCGTGGTCCGCACCGCGGTCGTCGCCGACGCCACCGCCCATGTCATCGTCAAGAACTCCACCCTGCACTGCGCCGACGGCATCGTCCCCGACGAGTACCCGACCGCGGGCACCGGCGACACCCGCTACATGATCACCGTGCCCTGGATGCTGGGCCTGTCCGGCAACGTCCGCACCACCAACCTGCTGGGCACGAGCACCAAGGCGTCGTACATCAACTCCACCATCTCCTCGGAGAAATGGGGCGCGCTCTCGGTCGACGGCGGCAGCTACTGCACCCTCACCGCCATCAACTCCACCATCGCCAACACCGGCGGCCAGGGCTACGGCAGTTACGCCATCGGCAACGTCACCGAACACTTCCTCGGCTGCACCTTCGACGTCGGCGACTACGCCCTCATCCACTGGGGCGCCTCGGCCCACTACGGCGACAGCACGAAGGCCGCGGTGGCCGCGCTCAACACCTCACTGGAACTCGGCCTGACCACAGCCGAGTTGAACAAGCTGCCGGTGCGGTCCACCGAGGTGACCGCCGGACGCTTCATGGTCCTGTGGTACGCGGCGGGCTCGGTCACCATCGACGGCGGCACCCAGGTCAACACGGGCGAGACGGCGTTCATGTGCAAGGCGGTCGCGGGCTCGGTCACGGTGGACGGCTCCGACGGGGCGGCCATCAACTCCGGCAACGGCGTGATCTTCCAGCTCATGGACACCGACCGCCCCAGCAGCGTCTCGGTCTCGGGCAAGCCGTGGAAGACGGAGACCATCGGCACGTACACCGAGCCCACCGGCTCCCCGACCAGGTCCTCGACCTGGGTCACCACCAGCGCCCAGTCCACCGACGCGAAGGGCACCTTCACCGACATCGACCTCAAGGGCGACTTCTACAACTCCGTCTGGGGCGGCGGCATCGGAAGCCTCCAGGGCCAGAACCTGAACCTCACGTTCACGGGCTCGGCGGTACAGGGCGTCATCTCGGCGACGACGGCCAGGCACAGCGTCTCGACGATCACCTCGGCGGAATACCGTGAGATCAGCGAGGTCACCAACACCCCGAGCGCGGTGGTCAACAACGGCGTCCTGGTGACGCTGGGCGCCGGCTCCACCTGGACGGTGAGGGGAACGTCGTACCTGAGCGCCCTGACCCTGGCATCGGACGCGACGGTGACGGCCCCGTCGGGCAAGACGGTCACCCTGACGGTGAACGGCACGGCGACGCCCATCACCCCGGGCACCAGCTACACGGGAGCACTGACCCTGACGGTGGCGTGACAGACGACAGACAACCGGTCCCCGGGACGCGAACCATCTCCCGGGGGCCGGAACCTGTTGAGAAGGGGCGAGCAGCCGGCCCAAGGGGCGCGGGGAACTGCGCGACCAGCCCCCACGGACCCGCAGCCGAACCCGAACCCGCTAGGCCCCAATCATGTTGTAGCCACCATCGGCCACCAGGAACCCACCAGTGATGTGCTGCGCATCCTCCGTCGCAAGAAACAACGCAGCCCCCGCCAACTCCGCAGGCCCAGGAATCCGCCCCATCGGCGTGGCGTCGCGCAACACCTCGCCCCGCCCACCCTTCCAGTCCTCCCGCCCGAGCGTCGCCTCCGTCTCGATGAACCCCGGCGCGAACACGTTCACCCGCACCGCCGGCGCGAACGCATGGGCATACGACTTGGTCAGCCCGATGATCCCGTACTTGGCGGCGGCGTACTGAGGCGCCCGCGCGCTACCGCGCACGACGACGGTGGACCCCACGTTGACGATCGCACCCCCGCCCTCCTGCTCCAGCATCCGCGCCCCGAACTCATGCGTGCACAGCAGCGTGCCCTTCACGTCCACGGCGAGGACGTGATCGATGGACTCCTCGGTGATGTCCCGCCAGGACATCTGCTCGCGGGCCACATCACCGACGTTGTTGACGGCCACGTCGAGCCGCCCGAAGTGCGCCCACACCTCGTCGGCCAGCCGCTTGATCTGCTCGTGCTCGGCGATGTCGGCCTGCACGACGAGCGCCGTGCGGCCGAGCGCGGCGACGCGTTCGGCGGTCGCATCGGCGCCCGCACGGGACCGCCGGTAGTGGACGGCGACGTCGGCGCCCTCCTGCGCGGCCCGTACGGCGATCTCGGCACCGAATCCGGTACCGGCACCGGTGACGAGGACGGTCTTGCCGGCGAAGCGGCCGGGGACGGGGGTCATACGGGCTCCGATCGTGAAGTCGTCCGCTGCGAAAGGGATGTTCATACGAGAGTCCGGCCACCGTCGACGTACAGGACCTGCCCGGTGACGAACGCCGACTCGGCGGAGGCGAGGAAGAGCACCGGCCCGGTGAGGTCCTCGGGGCGGCCCAGCCGCCCGGCCGGGACGAGCCCCTCCACCGAGGCGCGCATGCCGGGGTTCGCGAGGTACTCGCGGGTGAGGTCGGTCTCGGTGTAGCCGGGTGCGACCGCGTTGACGGTCACGCCGTGCGGCGCCCATTCCCGGGCCATGACCCGCAGCAGCTGGTTGACCCCGCCCTTGGTCGCGGCGTACGGCGCGTGGTGCTGGTGGGCGAGCAGGCCGGAGACGGAGGAGAGGTAGACGATCCGCCCGTGACCGCCGGACACCATGACCGCACCGACCGCCTTGCCCAAATGGAAGGCGCTCGTGAGGTTGACGGCGATGAGCCGCTCCCACACCTCGTCCGGCGTCTCCAGTACCGGACGACGGTCGTTGACGCCGATCGCGTGCACGAACACATCGATTCCGCCGAGGAGTTGACGGGCCTCGGCGACGGCTGCGCGGCAGGCGTCCGAGGAGGTCAGATCCGCGGCGATGCCGTTCTCCGGGAGCCGTTCCCTGTCGACGTCGAGGACGACCACCGAGGCGCCCGCCGAGCCCAGCTCCGAGGCGATCACCGCCCCGATCCCGCCCGCACCGGCGACCAGCGCCCGGGTGCCTGTGAAGTCCCATGTAGTGCGCATGCTCGGGAACTTAGGCCACAGTCATGAATTGTGTCCACACTTGGCGCAGCTATTGACGATCAAAGACGTCCTGGGCAGGCTGAGTGTCGACAGTTAAGGAGGTCTGATGAAGCTGGTGACATTCGACGAGGGGCTCGTCGGCCGGATCGACGGCGACACGGTCGTCGAGCTGGACGTGCCCTCGACCCGGGCGTTCTTCGAACGTGAGGGCCAAGTGAGCGAGACGGGGCGGACGTTCGCGCTCGGTGAGGTGCGGCTGCGGGCGCCGATCGTGCCGAAGAAGTTCTTCCACACGGCCGGCAACTTCCGTGAGCACCACGAGGACCTGGTCCGTGTCGACTGGTCCCACCCGGTCAACAAGGGCATCGTCTTCTTCCAGAACGTCGACGCTGTCATCGGCCCGGACGAGCCGATCGTGTACCCGGCGCACCTGACCCGGGAACTCGACTACGAACTCGAACTCGCTGTGATCATCGGCCGGCCCGGCAGGTTCTTCAGCGCGGAGCAGGCGGTCGAGCACATCGTCGGATACCTCGTCTTCAACGACATCACCGCACGGGACATCCAGCGCAAGGAGATGGAGTCCGGCGTCTTCTCCTTCTCCAAGGCCATCGAGACGTTCTGCCCGATCGGCCCGTACATCGTCACCGCCGACGAGATCGACGATCCCCACGACCTCGACATGGAGCTGCGGGTCAACGGCGACGTCCGCCAGAAGTCCAACACCGCCCGCATGTCGGTGTCGATCCCGCAACTGGTCGCCTACCACTCCCCGCAGACCTACAGCGCGGGCGACATCATCACCACCGGCACGATCGCCGGCGTCGCCGCGAGCACCGAGGACCCCTTCGCGAACTACCTCAAGCCCGGGGACGTCGTCGAGGCCGAGATCGAGGGCCTCGGGGTGCTGCGCAACCCGGTGGTCTCCTGGTACGACGCATACGGCGAGGACGAGCCGCCCGCCGAGCAGTGGACGGTCTGAGAGCCCATGCGCATCGCACAACTCGACTGCCGCCCCGTGCTGTTGACCGAGGACGGCGTCATCGACGTCCCCGTCGACCTGGCGGCCGACCTCTTCGCCCGCTGGGACGACCTGCGCGAGTGGTCCGCCCACGCCACGGGCGCCCGCCCCTACGACCCCTGCGACCTCCAGGCTCCGGTCCCGGCCCCCCGCCAGATCTTCGCCGTCGCCCTCAACTACCGCCCCCACACGGCCGAGGCCGGCTACGAGGAACCCACCGCACCCCTCGTCTTCACCAAGTTCCCCACCTGCCTCACCGGGCCGTACGCCACGGTCGAACTCCCGCCGGGCCATGTCGACTGGGAGCTCGAACTCGTCGCCGTCATCGGCCACGAGGCACGGAACATCCCGGTCCAGAAGGGCTGGGAGCCGGTCGTCGCCCTGACCGTCGGCCAGGACCTGTCCGAGCGGCTCGCCCAACTCGCGGGCCGCCCCGCCCAGTTCTCCCTCGCCAAGTCGCACCCCGGCTTCGGCCCCCTCGGGCCCGCCCTCGTCAGCCTCGACGAGGTCGACGACCCGGACGACCTGGAGCTGACCTGCGAGCTCAACGGCGAGGTCGTCCAGCACGACCGCACCGGCGACATGATCTTCCCGATTCCCCGACTCGTGTCCTACCTCAGTGAGTTCTGCACCCTGCTGCCCGGCGACCTCATCTTCACGGGCACCCCGGCCGGGGTCGGCAACCGGCGCTCGCCCCAGCGGTTCCTCACTCCGGACGACGAACTCGTCAGCCGGATCGGCGGGGTGGGGGAGATGCGGCACACCTTCCGGAGGCGCGCGACCCGATGACCCGTACCCTCTTCACCGACGTCCGCGTCTTCGACGGCACCGGACGGAACCCCTTCCCGGCCGAGGTCCTCGTCGACGGCAACCGCATCACCGCCGTCACCGACCGCCTCCCGCGCGATCTGCGCGCCGACGTCCGGGTGATCGACGGAGCCGGCGGCACCCTGCTGCCCGGGCTGGTCGACGCCCACGCCCACCTCGGCTTCGGCTCCACCGTGGAACACCGCTCCCCGCGGCGCGACGAACCCGACGCGGAGAAGGCCCTGCTCGTCGCCCACGCCGGGCGCGTCCTGCTCGACCACGGCATCACCAGCGCCTACTCCGGCGGCAACCGGCTCCCCCGTACCGAGACCGCGGCCCGCAAGGCCTTCGCCGAGGGCTGGATGCCAGGACCCCGCCTCAAGGCCGCCTCCTGGGAGGGCAGCGCCGGCATGGTGGAACCCGGGGTCTACGACTTCCCCGGCGTCGACGGACGCGCCTCCGACCCCGAATCGGTCTCCCGCTTCGTCACCGAGATGGCCGAACTCGACGTCGACATCGTCAAGTTGTCGCTGTCCGGCGAGAGCGCCGTCGTCCAGGGCACCTCGCGGATCGTGCAGTTCACCGACGAGGAGGTCGCCGCCGCCGCGCGGGCCGCCGACCGGCACGGCGTCTGGCTCACCGCCCACGCCCATGCCGCCGACTCGATCAAGATGGCCGTACGCCACGGCATCCGGGCCGTCTACCACTGCACCTTCGCCGACGAGGAAACCCTCGACCTCCTAGAAGCGGCCCGCGACCGCCTCTTCGTCGCCCCCACCCCCGGCATCATCCACGCCAACCTCCACGAGGCCGGCGGCGAACCCGAACCCGGCATGGAGGTCGAGGCGACCGCGGCAGCCGTACGCCAGGTGGTACCCGAACTCGTCCGCCGCGGCATCAGGGTGCTCCCCGGCGGCGACTACGGCTTCGCCTGGAACCCGGTCGGCCGCAACCTGAAGGACCTCGAACTCTTCGTCGACTGGTTCGGCTTCACCTCGGCCCAGGCACTGCGCGCCGCGACCTTCCACGGCGGCCAGATCATGGGCATGGGTGACGAACTCGGCCTGATCCGCGAGGGGTTCCTCGCCGACCTCGTGCTCGTCGACGGGGATCCGCTGGCGGACATCGCCCTCCTCCAGGACCGCCACCGGCTGACGGCCGTCATGAAGGACGGTCGGCTGCACAAGGCGCCGGCATGATCAGGGCACGGACGTCCGGCGGGCGGCTGGTGGGGGAGCGGCAGGACGGGGTGGCCGTGTTCAAGGGCATCCCGTTCGCCGCACCGCCCGTCGGTGACCTGCGCTGGCGTCCGCCCCGACCCGCCCGGGGCTGGGACGGCGAGCGCCGTGCGGACACCTTCGGACCCGCGCCCCTCCAGCCGCAACCACCCCGCGACTCGATCATGTACCACACCAACTTCGCCGACCGGCGGGCCCTGGTGATGAGCGAGGACTGCCTCTACCTCAACGTGTGGACCCCGGACACCGGCGGCGGACTGCCGGTGATGGTGTGGATCCACGGCGGCGGCAACCGCTACGGCCACGGCGGCCAGGAGATCCATGACGGCCGGGCGATGGCCCGCCGCGGCCTCGTCGTCGTCACCCTCAACCACCGACTCGGCGCCCTCGGCTTCCTCGCCCACCCGGAACTGGCCGCCGAGGATCCCGAGGGCGCCTCCGGCAACTACGGCCTCCTCGACATCCTCGCCGCCCTCACCTGGGTCCGGGAGAACATCGCGGCCTTCGGTGGGGACGCCGACCGAGTCACCCTCGCCGGCAACTCCGCCGGAGCCGCCCACGTCTGCCACCTCATGGCCGCCCCCGCGGCCCGCCCCCTCTTCCGGGCCGCCCTCGGCCAGAGCGCATCGGGCATCGGACGAGCGGAGGGGCACCTGCCCGAACAGGGGGAGGCGCAGAAGCAGGGGCTGCGCTGGGCCGAACAGTTCGGCGACCGGGACATCGCGGCCCTGCGCCGCACCGACGGAGTGGAACTCGCCCTCGCCGGGCACTTCGGCCCCGTCGTCGACGGCGACTTCCTCATCGAACCCACCGATGACGTCTTCGCCACCGGCCGCCAGCACCCCGTACCCCTCCTGGTCGGCACCAACAGCGACGAGGGGTCGGTGTACTCCACCCTGGACGCCCTGCGGAGCCTCCCCGTGGAACCCGGCACCGACGACCACTACCCCGTACGCGACGGCGCCGAAGCCCGCCGCACGGCACGGCTCCTCACCGGGGAGAGCCGCTTCACGTACCCGGTGTGGCACTGGGCGACAAGCCACCACGCCAAGGCACCGACCTGGCTCTACCGCTTCGAACGCACCCCACCCCTGCCCGCCGATCTGGACCTGGCACCACCACGCGACGGACTGCCCTCCTACGGCGTCCATCACACCGCCGAACTCCCCTACGCGCTCGACACCCTGGACTGCCGGCCCTGGCCCTGGACCCCGACCGACCGCGCACTCGCCCGCACCATGGCGGACACCTGGGCCCGCTTCGTCACGACGGGCGACCCCAACGGCGAGGGCCTGCCGCCCTGGCCCGCCTTCACCGGGACCGAGGCCATGGTCTTCGGCGACACGGTGAGCGCCGGTCAGATGGACCGGATCGAGGCACTGCGGCACCTGGCCCGCTGCCCCCGCCCCCTGTAGCCCCGTGAACCCCGTCAGGCCCATCACACGCGCCAACCCCTTGAAAGGACCCCGCATGGCCCGACTCCCCGACACCGACGGCAACGGCGAGGTCGCCGGCCGCATCCGCGCCCGCCGGGGCGGCGACCTGCATCCCCTCGACCGCATGCTGCTGCACAGCCCTCAGCTCGCCGACGGCTGGAACAGCCTGCTCGGCGCCGTCCGTACCCGGATGGAACTGTCCCCGGCGATACGGGAGTTGGTCGTGCTGCGGATCGCGGTCCTCAACCGCGCCGCCTACGAGTGGACCGCCCACGAACCCGACGCCCGCCGGGCCGGCCTCGCCGACGCCGATCTCACCGAACTGCGCCGCGAGGAACCGGACTTCGACCCCCGGCGTCGACGGGTCATCGCCTACACCGACGCGATGACCCGTGACGTCCAGGTCCCGGACGAGCTGTTCGCCGCGCTGCGCACCGACTTCACCGACGCGGAACTGGTCGAACTGACGGCGACCGTGGCGGCGTACAACATGGTGTCCCGCTTCCTGGTCGCCCTGGACGTCTAGGAACGGGTCCGGTGGCGGCGCAGGAACCGGATCAGGAGCCTGTTCCAGGCGGCCGGCTGCTCCCAGTGCGGGTTGTGGCCGGCCTCGGTGACGACGTGGGTCTCGACGTCGGCGAGGTGCTGGGCGTTGAGCCGCATCACCGACGGCGGGCTGTACAAGTCGGAGTCTCCGGTGATGAGTTGGACGGGCAGGGTGAGGGTCTCCAGCGCCGCCCAGGTGATCGTGTTCGTCGACGACTGCGGGAAGGAGTCGGCGGTTTTCGCCCGCTCGTGGATATCCAGCCAGGCGGCCACCCCGGCCAGGTCGCCGCCCCGGTACGAGGGACCCAGCTCCTTGAACTCGACCGGCATGTCCCCGAACGGATCCGGCTGGAGCGTGGAGGTCAGGTCCTGGTACTCGGCGTCCTGGATGCCCATCACGCTGCCGGACACGGTGAGGCTGAGCAGCCGGTCGCCGTGGGCCAGGGCGTAGTCGAGGGCGACCGGGCCGCCCGCCGCCGAACCGGAGAGATGGAAGGCTCCGAGGCCCAGATGGTCGGCGAGGGTGTCCAGGTCCCCGGACGCGGTGTCGGCCTCCGCCCTGGTCCCGGCCACCGACCCGTACGCGCCCCGGCGCGAGTAGGCGACGACCCGGAAGCCCGCCCCGGCCAGCACCGGCTGCTGGTACGGCCAGCTCTCACCGCTGCCGGACCCCGGGTGCAGCAGCACCACCGGCTCGCCGTCGCCCCCCGTGTCCCAGCACCAAAGGCTGCCACCGCCGGCGACGGGCACCTGGTACTCGGTCACCGGCACCTGCCCGGGCACCGGGACGGGCTCCCACGGCAGCTCGCTCTGCGACGAGGCCGAAGCCGTGCCCTCGACAGCGCCCGTGACGGCGAGCGCGGCGAGGGCGCCCCCGACGACCGCCCGTCGGCTGGGCTCGAAGGGCGTGCGGTCCGGATTCATGTGTCCTCCATAGGTCGTCGTACGACGGTTGGCGTGGCTGAGCGACAGACAGCCGCAGACAGCGCTGTCTGTCGACAGGTGAAGGGGGATCCCCGGAGGGGCTTGCGGAGGGATGAGATAGTGTCGACACCGTTGAACCGGCTGTGAGCCCGTGGCAGGCAGGGAGAGGCGCCCGATGACCGATCAGGACACGCACGAGGTGCTGGAACGCCTCCTGCGGCTGCGGGACCGCCGGGAACCGCTCGTGGCGCAGATCGCGGAATGGGTCGGCGCGGGCATCATCGAGGGCCGCCTCGAACCGGGACAGGACCTCAACAGTGTGGAGCTGTCCCGCCGGTTCGACACCAGCCGTACGCCCGTCCGCGAGGCGCTGATGCTCCTCGAACAGGAGGGCCTCGTCGAGATGAAGGCGCGCCGCCGGCCCCGGGTCGCCGCGCCCTCCCTCCAGGACATCCGGGACATCTACCAGGTCAGACGGCAGCTCCTTGCGATGCTCGCGGGCCTCCTCGTCGAGCGGGCCACCGACGCCGAACTCTCCGAGCTGCGCGCCCGGGTGGAGCGGATGCGCGAGCTGGCCGACTCAGGTGACGTGGACTCCTACTTCTGGGCCCATGTCCAGCTCCAGGAACGGATGACCGAGGTCGTCGGCAACGGCACGCTCAAGCAGATCCTGGACTCACTCGCCCTGCGCACCCTGATGCTGCGCCACCTCAGCCTGACCCGCGCCGGTCGGCTCGCCTACAGCATCGACGACCAGGAACGGCTGCTCCAGGCCTGCGAGGAGCGCGACGGCGAGCTGGCCTCGGCCCTGATCGCGGGGGCGACCGTCCGGGCGCTGCGGGCGGTGGAGGAGCAGCTGGAGCAGGACCCGGCCGTCCGTAAGCCGGCCCGCAAGCGCCGCGCGGAGTCGTGAGGCCCGGCGGCCGGGCCTCCCCGGTGCGCCCGCCGCTGCCGACTCCGGCGCCCAACGATCCCTGAGCGCCGCTCACTTGGCCAGGACCCCGCCGTCGACGGGGAAGTTGCCGCCAGTCACCCACGCGGCCTCGTCCGAGGCCAGATAAAGCGCGCACCACGCGATGTCCTCGGGTGTCCCGGTGCGCCCCAGCGGGATCCGGGCGAGCAGTGTCTCGCGCGCCGCACCCTCGTGCGCCCCCGCCGACTCGGTGGCGGGTGTGCGGACCATGCCGGGGGAGACGGTGTTGGCGCGGATGCCCAACGGTCCGCCCTCCACCGCGAGCTGACGGGTCAGTCCGAGTACGGCGGCCTTGCCCGCGCAGTGCGCCACCATGCCGAAGGTGCCGCTGCCGCGAAAGGCGTTCACCGAGGCGAAGTTGACGATCGAGCCGCCCCCGGACGCCTCCATGTGCGGCCATGCCGCCTGTACGGGCAGGAAGACGACGTCGACCTCGCCGCGCATCGTGGGCGTCCACTGGGCCTCGAAGTCCATGGCGACGGCCGGGGCCATGTGGGGGGCGATGGCGCCCGCCGTCACCAGCGCGTCGATCCGCCCGTGGCGGGCCGCCGCCTCGTCGGCGAACCGGCGGGCGTCCGCGGGTTCGGTCATGTCCAGCGGGGCCAGCACGTCGAGGCCCAGACCGCGTTCGGCCGCCAGCTCGCGGGTCCGCTCCGCCGCCCCCGCGTCGATGTCGCAGCCGACGACGGTCGCGCCCTGTTCGGCGAAGAGCAGTGCGCACCCCTGTCCGATCCCGGCGCCCGCGCCGGTGACGAGGGCGACCTTTCCGGAGAGCCTGCCGGTCACTGGGACCCCCTTCTCAAGGCAGTCGTACGAGACCGCGGTGCGGCTCACCCCCTTCCTAGTGTCGACACTATGGCGGGGTCAAGGGTGATGGCGTTCGTCATTCCCGATAGTGTCGACAGTCTGCGGTGTATTGAGGGGTCTTTGCTCATTCCCTTGACGTGTACCTGGCGCGATGGCTTTTATGGGAGCGCTCCCATACCGCTCTCCTCCCATGCCTGAGTTTCTTGGCGCTCACTCCCAGGAGTCGCAGTGAGAAGAACAAGAAGCACGACAAGAAAGAGCACGACATCGGGCCTCCTCGGCCGCCTGGCGGCAGCCCTCCTCGGGCTCGTCCTGCTCGGCGCGCTCTGGCCCGCCGCCGCCCACGCCCAGGCCGAGCCGCCGGGCATCCAGGCCACCGGCCTCCACATCAGCAACGGCCGGCTGCTCGAAGGCAACGGCAACGATTTCGTGATGCGCGGCGTGAACCACGCCCACACCTGGTACCCGAACGAGACGCAGTCGCTCTCCGACATCAAGGCGCTCGGCGCCAACGCCGTCCGGGTCGTCCTGGCCGACGGCCACCGCTGGACCGCCAACACCGCGGCGGACGTTGCCAACGTTGTCACCCAGTGCAAGGCCAACCGGCTCATCTGCGTCCTGGAGGTGCACGACACCACCGGCTACGGCGAGGACAGCGCGGCCGGCACGCTCGACCAGGCCGCCGACTACTGGATCGGCCTGAAGAGCGTGCTCGCGGGCCAGGAGAACTACATCATCATCAACATCGGCAACGAGCCCTGGGGCAACACCAACCCCGAGGGCTGGACCGACCCCACCATCGCCGCGGTCAAGAAGCTGCGCAACGCCGGGTTCGAGCACACGATCATGGTGGACGCCCCCAACTGGGGCCAGGACTGGCAACAGGTCATGCGCACCAACGCCCAGAGCGTCTACAACGCCGACACGACCGGCAACCTGATCTTCTCGATCCACATGTACAGCGTCTTCGACACCGCCGCGGAGATCACCGACTACCTCAACGCCTTCGTCAACGCCAAACTCCCCATCCTGATCGGTGAGTTCGGGGGTCCGGCCGACCAGTGGGGCGACCCGGACGAGGACACCATGATGGCCACCGCCGAGCAGCTCGACCTCGGGTACCTGGCCTGGTCGTGGAGCGGCAACACCGACCCGATCCTCGACCTCGCGATCGACTTCGACCCCAACCAGCTCAGTTCCTGGGGCCAGCGCATCTTCAACGGCACCAACGGCATCGCCCAGACCGCCAAGGAAGCCACCGTCTACGGCGGTGGCGGTTCCGGCGACACCCAGGCGCCCACGACCCCCGGCACCCCGAGCGCCTCCGCGGTCACGGCCACCTCCGCGGGCCTCACCTGGACCGCCTCCACCGACAACGTGGGCGTCGCCGGTTACGACGTCGTCCGTGTCAGCGGCGGCACCGAGACCAAGGTCGCCGCCTCCACCACCAACTCGGTGACCGTGACCGGGCTTTCGGCGGAGACCGCGTACACCTTCGCCGTCTACGCCCGGGACGCGGCGGGCAACCGCTCGGCCCGCTCGGCGACCGTGAACGTCACGACCGGCAAGGCCCCGGTGCTCAACTGCTCGGTCGGCTACCGGGTCGTGGGGGAGTGGCCGGGCGGCTTCCAGGGCGAGATCACCATCCGCAACACCGGCACCACCGCCATCAACGGCTGGACCCTCGGCTTCTCCTTCGCAGGCGGCCAGACGATCTCCAACATGTGGGGCGGCACCCCGACCCAGAGCGGCGCCGCCGTCAGCGTGACCCCCGCCTCGTACACGTCCACCATCGCCGCCGCCGGCTCGGTCACCGTCGGCTTCATCGGCGCCAAGGGCACGACCAACGCGGCACCGACCGCCTTCACGCTCAACGGCAGCACCTGCGCGACCAGTTGATCCCCCACTCCGGCTGACCACCGGTGCTCCGGGCTGACCGGCGGCGGCATGCGTCCGCCGGTCAGCCGCGTGCCCGGGCAGTTGATGGTCCAGCGCCCCTAAACTGCGCGACCATGCGTCGATACATCCTCACCGGCACCCCCGGTGCCGGAAAGACCTCCCTCCTCCACGGCCTGGCCGACCTCGGCCTCCCGGTCGTGGAGGAGGCGGCCACCGCCGTCATCGCCCAGGCCCAGGCCCGGGGCGAGGACGAGCCATGGACCCGGGCCTCGTTCCTGGACGACATCGTGGGGATGCAGAAGGCACGGCAACTGGCGGCCCCCGCCACCGGCCCGGTGCAGGTGTACGACCGGTCACCGATCTGCACCCACGCCCTGGCCCGGTACCTCGGCCGCCCGATTCCCCCGTCGCTGACCGCGGAGATCGAGCGGATCACGGCCGAGCGCATCTACGAACGCCGGGTGTTCTTCGTCCGCAACCTCGGCTTCTGCGAGCCCACCAGCGCACGCCGCATCAGCTTCGAGGAGTCGCTGGAGTTCGAGAGGATCCACGAGGAGAGCTACCACGCCTTCGGCTACGAGCTCCTGGACATCCCCGCCGCCGCCCTCGCGGACCGGGTCCAGGTGGTGCGTTCGGCCATGGGACCACCCGGGCCTGAGGATCCGGCACCAGGTGTCCTTACGATGGACCGCCCGTGACGTGCGCGGCAGCGGAAGGGAGACAGGGAGTGACGGATCACCGGCGTCCCCGGCGACGGGGGCAGGGCGAGCTGGAGGTACAGGTCCTGTCGGCCCTGCGGACGGCGGACGGACCGGCGACCGCGGGCTGGGTCCAGGAGCGTCTCGGCGGGGATCTGGCCTATACGACGGTGATCACGATCCTGACCAGACTGCTGGCCAAGGGCGCCGTGACCCGCGAACGCGCGGGGCGCTCCTTCGTGTGGACGCCGGTGTCGGACGAGGCGGGGCTCGCCGCGCACCGGATGCGCAGGCTGCTCGACGGCGAGAGCGACCGCGAAGCGGTCCTGGCCAGCTTCGTCACCTCCCTGGAACCCGATGACGAGCGACTGCTGAGGGAGCTGCTGGGGCAGGCGGAGAGCGAAGGGGAAGACTGAGACCTCATGGGGGTGTTCGTCTTTCTGCCGCTGATCCTGCCCCTGACGGCCTGGCCCATCGCGCGGCTGGCCGAGCAGCATCTGCATCCACGCCTCGCCACCCGGCTGCTGACGGCCGTGGCCGGGGTGATGGCGCTGTGCAGCACGGTCTGCCTGGCGCTGCTGATGGTGGTCGGCACCGCACAGCTGCCGGGGAACCCGCTGCCCGACGGCTGGTCTGACCCCGAGGTCCGCGCGGCCGTGCCCTACGACGAGGTGGCCGGGCGGGCCGCCATTCCGGTGCTGCTGGCCGTCGCCCTGGTGTGCGGCCGCGCCCTGTGGCGGCACGGCCGGACACGGCGGCGCGCACACCGGGCGCTGGCCGGGCTGCCGGGCGCGCAGGTGGTCGTACTCTCGGAACGGGAGCCGTACGCGTACGCCCTGCCCGGTGGCGCCCGGGGCCGGATCGTCGTGACGACGGCGCTGCTGGACGGGCTGCGGCCCGCCGAGCGGCGGGCTCTGTTCGCGCACGAGCGGGCCCATCTGGCCGCCCGGCACCACCGGTTCCTGCTGGTCGCGCAACTCGCGGCGCGCGCCAACCCGTTCCTGGGACCGCTGCGCACGGCCGTGGCCTACACGACCGAGCGCTGGGCGGACGAGGAGGCGGCCCGGGCCGTCGGCGACCGGCGCACCGTGGCGCGCGCGATCGGCAGGGCGGCTCTGGTCTCCCGCGGGACTCCGGTGCCCACGCTCGCCGGGTTCGCGCTGCCCGGCCCCGTCCCGCGCCGGGTGGCCGCGCTGCTGCGGCCGGCGCCCGCGCCGCGCAGCTGGCCGTCGATGTTCACGGCGGTGGGCCTCGCCGCCTGGGCGGCCGCCGCCGGGACCGCGGTGTCGGCGATGTCGTCCGCCAACTCCGCGGTGACGATGGTCCTCATCCTGCGCGCGGCGACGCCCCTGTAGCGAGGCGTCGCCGGGCACCGGACTCAGAGGTCGAACTCGTGTGGCGGCAGGTCAAGGGCGAAGCACGCCTCCCGGACGACGGCCTGCTCGGTCTTGTCGAAGTCGCCGTCGGCGCCGCCGATGACGATGCCGATCTGGATGACGGCACGCGCCTCGGCGGGCTTCTTCTTCGCCTTGCCGATCTCCTGGAGCACGCTCACCTTGCCGAACGCGAAGTCGGCGGTGAGCTTGTTCAGGTTCTCGTCGAAGCGCCGCTGAAGGTCCATGGCGTCGAAGTTCTGGAGCACCTCGTTGCCGGCGATCAACTGGGCGACGCGCTGCCGCTCGGACGGATCCACCGTGCCGTCGGCCGCCGCGACCAGTGCGCACATGGCCATGCTGGCATCGCGGAACGCACCGCTCTTGAGGTCGTTCTTCTTCGCCACGAGCTGGGTCTGCATCGTCGACGCGGACTCCTTGATGCGGTCCCACAGGGCCATCGCAACTCCCAAAGGTGTGTCGGGGCCCGGCCCGTCCCGCTGACGGACCGGCACCCCCTAATATCTACAGCAACGTAGAAACTAGCGGCTGGGCCGATAAGTTCCGGCGATCCTGGAAACGACCATTGAAGGAGCACGCTTTGTCCGCCCGACCCACGGACTCCCCGGGACCCGCATGAGTACCACCAGCGCCCTGCTCGGCCTGCTGGCCGTCTTCGTCCTCACCGCCGGCACCGGCTACTTCGTCGCCCAGGAGTTCGCGTACGTCTCCGCGGACCGGCTCGCCCTCGCCCGCGAGGCCGAGACGGGCGACCGCAGGGCCGCTCGTGCGCTGACGGTCCTTGAGCGGCTGTCGTTCATGCTGTCCGGCGCCCAACTCGGCATCACCGTCACCGGCCTCGTCGTCGGCTTCATCGCCGAACCCTCCGTCTCCGCGCTGCTGGAACCCGCCCTGACCGGCGCCGGGGTGCCCGAGGGAGCGGTCGGCGGCATCTCCGTGGTGCTCGCCTTCGTCCTCGCCACCGTCGTCCAGATGGTCCTCGGCGAACTGGCCCCGAAGAACCTCGCCATCGCCGTACCGGAACGCCTGGCGAAGTCGCTCGCGGGCTCTACTCTCGCCTATCTCAAGGTCGTCGGGCCGCTCGTGCACATCTTCGACGGTGCCGCCAACCGGCTGCTGCGCAAGGTCGGCATCGAGCCCGTCGAGGAACTGCACCACGGGGCCACCCTGGAGGAACTCGGCCATCTCATCGGCGAGTCCCACGAACAGGGCGAGCTGCCCAGGGAGACCGCCGCCCTCATCGACCACGCCCTGGAGTTCTCCGAGCGCACCCTCGACGAGGTCATGGTCCCGCGCGTCGACGCCGTCTTCGTCCGCAAGGACGCCACCGCCGCCGAGGCCGTCGACCTGATCGCCAAGCACGGCCACTCCACCTACCCGGTGCTCGGCGACCACCCGGACGACGTCCCGGGCGTCATCGGCGTGCGCGAGCTGATGCGCCTGCCCGCCGCCGCCCTGGCCGCCACCACCGCGGGTGCGCTGGCCCGCCGCCCACTGCTGCTCCCCGACACCCTGCCGCTGCCGGACGCGGTCGAGCAACTGCGCCAGCGGGACGAGGAGTTCGCGGTCGTCCTCGACGAACACGGCGGTGTCGCCGGCATCGTCACCTACGAGGACATCGCCGAGGAACTCGTCGGTGACATCGCCGACGAGACCGACACGGTCATCGAGGTCGCCGTCCCCGACGGGGACGGCTGGCTGGTGGACGCCGGGCGGCGGCTCGACGAGATCGCCGACGTCACCGGCATCGAGCTGCCCGAGGAAGAGGACTACGACACCGTGGCCGGCCTGATCGTGGACCGGCTCGGCCGCTTCCCGGCCATCGGCGACCGGCTCACCGTCGACCTCGCCGGCGGGGGACGGGCCCTGATCGACGTACGCACCCTGGACCGGCATGTACCGGAGCGGGTCCGCATCCAGCAGACGGCTGAGGAATCGGCATGAGCTTCCCGATGGCGGTCTTCGTCACCGTCCTGCTGCTGATCGGCAGCGGGTTCTTCGTCGCCGCCGAGTTCGCGCTGGTCGCCGCCAAACGGCACCGCATGGAGAAGGCGGTGGCCCAGGGCCGGCGCGGCGCCAAGGCGGCACTCGCCGGAATGCGGGAGCTGTCGCTGATGCTGGCCGGCGCCCAACTCGGCATCACTGTCTGCACGCTGGGCCTCGGCTCGGTGTCCAAGCCCGCGATCTCCCATGAACTCGACCCGCTGCTGCACAAGTTGGGTCTGCCCAGCGCCGTCAGCTACGGCATCGCCTTCGCCGTGGCCATGATCGTGGTGGTGTTCCTGCACATGGTGGTCGGCGAGATGGCCCCCAAGTCCTGGGCCATCGCCCACCCCGAGCGCTCCGCGATGCTGCTCTCGCCGCCCTTCCGGGCCGTGGTCAAGGTCGTACGGCCGCTGATCGGCGTCCTCAACCGGATCAGCAACGCGCTCGTACGGCTGTGCCGGGTCACCCCGCGCGACGAGCTCGCCTCGGTCCACAACCGCGAGCAACTCACCCATCTCGTCGAGGAGTCCGAACGCCTCGGCCTGATCAGCGAGACCGACTCGGAGCTGCTCACCCGCTCGCTCGTCGAGCCGGAGACCCCTGTCGTCGAGCTCCAGATCCCGGCTGCCCGGATCACCTCCGTCGCCGGGGACGCGGGCATCGACGACATCCTCCGCCTCGCCGGCGACCACGACCGCACCCGTCTGCTCGTACGCGAGGAGGGCGGCGAGGTGCTCGGCTCGGTCCACGCCCGCGACGCGCTCGTGGCCCGCGCCCGCTCACGCACCACGACGGCCCGCACCCTGGCCCGCCCGGTACCGGAGCTGACCCGGGCGACCACGGTCGCCGACGCGATCGAACTGCTCCGCCGCCACCGCGCCTCCCTCGCGGTGGTACGCGACGAGGCGGGCGTGCTGACGGGGATGGTGACGCTGGACGACCTGCTCGCCCGCTACCTGCAACCGCAGCCGTAGCGAGGTCAGCCGACGGCGTACCGGCGGGCCACGGCGAGGGTCTGCTCGGCGTAGGAGCGGCCGAACAGGACGGTGTGCACCAGCAGTGGGAAGAGCTGGTGCAGCCCCACCCGCTCCCGCCACCCGGCGGCCAATGGCATGGCGTCCTCGTAGCCCTCCAGCACCTCGGAGAGATGGGGGCAGCCGAAGAGCTGGAGCATGGCCAGGTCGGTCTCGCGGTGCCCGCCGTGTGCCGCGGGGTCGATGAGCCAGACCTGTCCGTCGGCGCCCCACAGCACATTGCCGCTCCACAGGTCCCCGTGCAGCCGCGCGGGCCGCTCGGCGGGGCCGGCGAGCTGCCCGACGCGCTCACAGACCCGCTCGATCGGGGCGGCCTCGGCGGCCCGCAGGGTCCCGTCGTCGACCGCGCGGCGCAGATAGGGGAGCACCCGGTACCGGGCGTACCAGTCGGGCCAGTCGTCGCCGGGCACGTTGCTCATCGGGGCGGCGCCGATGTACGCGTCCGTCGGCCCGCCCGGCGGTGGGGCGCCGAAGGCGTCGGCGCCGGTCGCGTGGAGCGCGGCCAGCGCACGGCCGAAGCGCAGCGCCACCGCGGTCTCCGGCCGCCCCTGCGGGACGCACCCGGTGACCAGCCACTGCCGTTCCCGCCCGTGCACCGCCGGCACGCTGATCGCGTCGGCGGCGGCGAGCCACTCCAGCCCCGCGGCCTCGGCACGTGCCGCCGCAGCGCTTCCGGCGTCCTTGACGACCACCGGTCCCTCGGCGAGGGCGACTTCGGTGACCGCCCCGGTGAGCCGCCGCGACGACACCGCGGACCGCCCGATGAGCCGGGCCGCCACGGCTTCGGGCCCGTCACCGCTCATACGTCGCACTCCGCGTCCGGCACCATGACGACCCCCCTCGTGTCCGGCCCACGAGTCTAGGAACCGGCGCCCTCCAGGGCGTCCGCCGTCGCCCGGCCCGCCGGGTGACGCAGGGTCCGGACCTGCGGTGAGAGCAGCGCCCCCGCGGTGGCCAGCACCACCAGGGCCGAGCAGCCGGCCAGCGCGGGGCCGATGCCCACGGCCGCGGCGACGGGCCCGGCGACGAGCAGGCCGAGCGGGGCGAGCGTGAGGGAGCCGAACCAGTCGTAGGAACTGACCCGCGACAACAGGTGCTCGGGGATCTCACGTTGCACGGTGGTGGCCCACAGCACGCCGAAGACGTCACTGGCGACCCCGGCGGTGAACATGGCCGCGGCGATCGTCCACACCGGGGCCCGCGCGCTCAGCAGCGCGATCGGTACGGCGGCCGGGAACATGCACAGCACGGCCACCAGAAGCGGGCGGCGCACCCGCACCCGGGCGGCCAGCCCCGCCCCGCCGATCGTGCCGACGGCCTGGGCGGCCACCACGACGGACCACGCGCGTGCCCCGCCGAGGTGCCGCTCGGCCATGAGCGGCCCGAGGACGCCGACATCGGCGTTGAGCGCGGCGACGACGACCGCGCTCTGCGCGACGACGACCCACAGCCACTGTCGGGAGGCGAACTCCCGCCATCCTTCGCGTAGTTCGGACCATCCGGAGGTCCTGCCGCGTGGCCGGGCCGCCACCGGGAGGCGGGCCGTGAGAGCGGCGCTGACCGCGAAGGACGCGGCGTTGAGCGCGAGTGCCCATCCGGCGCCGACGAGGGCCACCGTCACCCCGGACAGTGCGAGCCCCAGCAGCAGGGAGGCGTTGGTGCCCATCCGCAGCAGACCGTTGGCCTGTTGCAGGCGCGCTGTCGGGACCAGCAGCGGCACCAGGCCGTCCATCGCGGGGGCGAACAGCGCGGTGGCGGTCCCGGCGGCGACCGCCAGCAGACACATGCCCGCGAGTGGAGCGTGCCCGCTCAGCACCATCACGGCCAGGCCCGCGTAGGCCAAGGCGCCCAGGACGTCCGCCAGGACCATCAGCCGCGAGCGTGACATCCGGTCCGCGATCACGCCGCCCACCAGGACGAACACCAGCTGGGGCAACGCCTGACAGGCCAGCACCAGCGAGAGGCGTCCCGCACTCGCCCCGGGCAGCGCGAGCACCGCGAAGGCCAGTGCCACCCGGGCGAAGCCGTTGCCGAGGACGGAGACGACCCGGGCCGAGAGCAGCAGGAGGAACCGTTGGTCACGCCACAACGGCGAAGGGGGCGAAGGGCGTGTCATGGCCACGGACACTAGAAGATCGATACGGGGTGGCGATCCGAACCGGCCATCTCGTACGGACGACCTTGTTGAGGAGTGACATGGAGTACTTCGTCTACTGCCGTGACCGGGCGGATTCCCTCGATCTGCGCAGGGAACTGACCGAGGCGCACTGGACGTTCATGGACGGCTATGCCGAGGAGCTGATCGCTCGGGGACCCACGTTCCCGGCCGAGGGCGACGGGGTGAGCGGCAGCATGCACATCGTCGAGCTGCCCGACGCGGCCGCCGCCCGGACGTTCGCGTTCGAGGAGCCCAACTACAAGGCGGGCGTCTACCGGGACGTGCTGATCCGTCGGTGGCGGAACACGCTGGGCCGCACCATGTGGGAGTACAAGGGAGCGACGGCCGGATTCGGCCGGTTCCTGATCCTCGCGCAGGGCGGGGCGGACGCGACCGCGGATCTGGGGCTGCTGGACGCGGCGCAGCGGCGGTATCTCGAAGACGGCTACCGCGACCGCCTGATCGCTTACGGGCCGCTGCTGGACGAGGACGGTGTCACCTGGCTGGGCACCGCCTTGCTGGTCGAGCTCGCCGACCGGGCCGCCGCCGAGGCGCTGATGGCGGCCGAGCCGTACGCCCGGGCGGGGCTGTACGAGAGCGTCGAGATCCACGACTGGGAGTTCGGGGGGCGCCGGTAGGACTGCGGGGGCGACGGCGGTGTATTCGGCGGATCCGAGTCCTTGACCCCGGGTCGGCGCTCCACGATGCTGTGTTGCGGCACATGAGATGAGTGCCGTAATGAGCAACAGTCTGCCTTGAGTCTCGTATCAGCCGAGGAGTGGCCATGTCGCACCAGGTCCGTGCTGTCGTCGCGCGGGGGAAGGGTGCCCCCGTCAGCCTGGAAACGATCATCGTGCCCGACCCGGGGCCCGGTGAGGCGCTGGTGAAGGTCGAGGCCTGCGGGGTGTGCCACACCGACCTGCACTACCGCGAGGGCGGCATCAGCGACGACTTCCCCTTCCTGCTGGGGCACGAGGCGGCGGGTGTCGTCGAGTCGGTGGGGGAGGGCGTCACCGATGTCGCGCCCGGTGACTTCGTGATCCTCAACTGGCGTGCGGTGTGCGGGCAGTGTCGGGCGTGTCTGCGCGGTCGGCCGCAGTACTGCTTCAACACGCACAACGCCCAGCAGAGGATGACGTTGACGGACGGCACCGAGCTGTCGCCCGCCCTCGGTATCGGGGCGTTCGCCGAGAAGACGCTGGTCGCGGCCGGCCAGTGCACCAAGGTCGACCCGGCCGCGTCCGCCGCCGCGGTCGGCCTGCTCGGGTGCGGGGTGATGGCCGGGATCGGTGCCGCGATCAACACCGGCAACGTCGGCCGCGGTGACACGGTCGCCGTCATCGGCTGCGGCGGCGTCGGCGACGCGGCCGTCACCGGGGCGAACCTCGCGGGCGCGGCGCGGATCATCGCGGTGGACATCGACGACCGCAAGCTGGCGACGGCGAGGAAGCTGGGCGCGACCCACACGGTGAACTCGCGCGACACCGACGCGGTCGAGGCGATCCGCGAGCTGACCGGCGGCTTCGGCGCCGACGTCGTCATCGAGGCGGTGGGCCGCCCGGAGACCTACAAGCAGGCCTTCTATGCCCGTGACCTCGCCGGCACCGTCGTCCTCGTCGGCGTACCCACCCCGGACATGAAGCTGGAACTGCCGCTGCTGGACGTCTTCGGCCGGGGCGGCGCCCTGAAGTCCTCCTGGTACGGCGACTGCCTGCCCAGCCGCGACTTCCCCATGCTCGTCGACCTCTATCTCCAGGGCCGGCTCGACCTGGACGCCTTCGTCACGGAGACCATCGCGCTGGACGAGGTGGAGAAGGCGTTCGAGCGGATGCACGACGGCGACGTCCTGCGCTCGGTGGTGGTGCTCTGATGGCCGCCCGCATCGAACGCCTCATCACCTCGGGGACGTTCTCGCTGGACGGCGGCACCTGGGACGTCGACAACAACGTGTGGATCGTCGGCGACGACACCGAGGCGATCGTCATCGACGCCGCCCATGACGCCGACGCGATCGTCGAGGCCCTCGCCGGACGCCGGCTCACGGCGATCGTGTGCACCCACGCCCACAACGACCACATCGACGCCGCGCCCGAACTCGCCGAGCGCACCGGAGCACCGGTCCTCCTGCATCCGGACGACCTGCCGCTGTGGAAACAGACCCATCCCGACCGGGCACCGGACGCCGAACTGGCCGACGGCCAGGGGCTCGCGGTGGCCGGCGTCGAGCTGACCGTGCTGCACACACCAGGACACGCTCCCGGGGCGGTCTGCCTCCATGCCCCCGCTCTGCGGGCCCTCTTCAGCGGCGACACGCTGTTCGCCGGCGGGCCGGGGGCCACCGGGCGGTCGTACAGCCACTTTCCGACCATCGTCGAGTCGATCCGGGACCGGCTGCTCGTGCTGCCGGGCGACACGGTCGTGCACACCGGACATGGCGACACCACCACCGTCGGTGCCGAGGCTCCGCACCTCCAGGAGTGGATCGACCGCGGCTTCTGAACCCCCGTCCGCACGCTGTCGTACAGCGCCCGTTCCGCCTGTTTCCGCAGGTGGTTCGGGCGCTTCGAGCTGCCTGGAGACAAGCCGTGAGAACCGTTGGAACCAGGCCTTGGGACGCCTTGACAACGGTTCAGAGCGGCCCGCAGACTGGCGTTGCGCTTACCGCAATCCGTTTCGCTATACGCACCGAGGTGTCATGATGATTCCCGCGTGCCGTCTCGCGGATCTGCCGCGAGGCGAGGCCATGAGGCTCGACATCGATCCGCCGGTCTCGGTCTTCCACACCGACGACGGCGAGATCTTCGCCATCGACGACACCTGCACCCACCAGGACGCCTCGCTCGCCGACGGCTGGCTGGAGGGCTGTGAGGTGGAATGCCCGCTGCACGCCTCCAAGTTCGACCTGCGCACCGGCGCGGTCGACGCCCCGCCGGCCAAGCTCCCGGTGCGGACCCACGAGGTCGCCGTCGAGGACGGCATGATCTACGTACGGCTCTCCGCCGACGCCCCCAACCTGCCGCCCTGCGTGGCCGCCCGGCTCGCCGGGGGTCCCGCGTGAGGACGGTGGCCGTGGTCGGCGCCTCGCTGGCCGGACTGTCGGCGGCACGCTCGCTGCGCAAGCAGGGCTACGACGGCCGGCTGGTCGTCGTCGGCGACGAGCTCCACCGCCCGTACGACCGGCCCCCGTTGTCCAAGGAGTTCCTGGCCGGCACCCTCGGCGAGGCGGACCTGGCCCTGGAGACGGACGACGAGCAACTGGACGTCGAGTGGCTGCTCGGCGCCCGCGCCACCGGGCTCGACCGCACCGAGCGGGCGGTCCGGCTCGCCGACGGCCGCGCCCTGCGCGCCGACGGCATCGTCATCGCGACCGGGGCCGCCGCGCGCGGCCTGCCCGGCAGCGAAGGCCTGGCCGGGGTGCACACCCTGCGCACCCTGGACGACGCCCGCGCCCTGCGCGACGAACTGGCGGCCGGCGGACGGCTGGTGGTGATCGGCGGCGGCTTCATCGGCGCCGAGGTCGCCTCCACCGCGTACGCCCTCGGGCTCGACGTGACGGTGGTCGAGGCGGCCCCGACACCGCTCGCCGGACCGCTCGGCGAGACCATGGGCGCCGTCGTCTCCGGCCTCCACACCGACCACGGTGTACGGCTGTTGTGCGGGGTCGGGGTCAAGGGGCTCGGCGGGGAGCGCCGGGTCGACGCCGTCCTGCTGGAGGACGGTCGCAGTCTCCCCGCGGACATCGTCGTCGTCGGGGTGGGCGCCCGGCCCTGCGTCGAGTGGCTGGAGGGATCCGGCGTGGCGCTCGACAACGGCGTCAAGTGCGGGGCCGACGGCCGCACCAGCCTGGCCGGCGTGGTCGCGGTCGGCGACTGCGCCAACTGGTACGACCCCCGCGCGGGCGCCCACCGCCGCGTCGAGCACTGGACCGGCGCGCTGGAACGCCCGGCCGCGGCCGTGGCCACCCTGCTCGCGGGCGGCGCGGTCGAGCCGGGCACGCCCAGGCCGCCGTACTTCTGGTCGGACCAGTACGGCGTGCGGATCCAGTTCGCCGGTCACGCGGCCGGCGCCGACAGCGTGACGGTCGAACAGGGCACCGCGGACGACCGCGACGTCCTGGCCGTCTACCGGCGGGCCGGGCAGCCGGTCGCCGTCCTCGGGCTGAACCAGCCGCGGCTGTTCACCCGCTGGCGCAAGCAGCTCGCGACGGCTTGACGCCTCTTCTCACCCCCATACCTACGCCGTCCGGAGTCGCTGTAGCCGGCGCGTGAATGACCGATCCACGACGTTCTCCGAGGAGTGCACCGTGACCTCGACCAGCCTGCCGGACAGCCTGATCGCCACCCTCCCCGGCTCCTCCTACACCGATCCCGGGATCTTCGCCCAGGAACAGGAGCGCATATTCGAGACCATGTGGTTCTGCGTCGCCCGCTCCTCGGAGCTGGCCAGACCCGGCGCGTTCCGCACGGTCGACGTGGGCCGCGAGAGCATTCTCGTCACGCGCTCGCGCGACCAGTCGATCCGCGCGTACTTCAACGTGTGCCGGCACCGCGGGGCCAAGCTCTGCACGGAGGAGACCGGCGAGGTCAAACGGGCCTTCCAATGCCCGTACCACGCCTGGACCTACGACCTGAACGGCAAGCTCGTCGCCGCGCCCAACCTGACCAAGATGCCCGACGTCGGCCGCACCGAGTACGGCCTGGTGAGCGTGGCCGTCCGGGAATGGCTCGGCTATGTGTGGGTGTGCCTCGCGGAGAACCCGCCCTCCTTCGAGGACGACGTCATCGGCGAGATCGTCGGCCGGCTCGGTGACGTGGAGTCGATCGAGCACTACGACATCGACCATCTCTCCGTGGGCAAGCGGATCGTCTACGACGTCAAGGCGAACTGGAAGCTCATCATCGAGAACTTCATGGAGTGCTACCACTGCGCCACCATCCACCCCGAACTCACCGAGGTGCTCCCGGAGTTCGCGGACGGTTACGCGGCCCAGTACTACGTGGGGCACGGCGCCGAGTTCGGCGAGGAGGTGCAGGGGTTCACCGTCGACGGCTCGGAGGGCCTGGACCGGATTCCGGGCGTCGCCGACGACCAGGACCGCCGCTACTACGCGATCACGGTCAGGCCGCAGGTGTTCATCAACCTCGTCCCCGACCATGTGATCTTCCATCGCATGTACCCGGTGGCCGTCGACCGCACGATCGTCGAGTGCGACTGGCTCTATCTGCCGCACGTGGTGGAGAGCGGCAAGGACGTCAGCCGGTCCGTCGAGCTCTTCGACCGGGTCAACCGGCAGGACTTCGAGGCGTGCGAGCGCACCCAGCCCGGGATGAGCTCCCGCATGTACGCCAAGGGCGGTGTCCTGGTGCCCAGCGAGCACCACATCGGGGCCTTCCACGACTGGGTCAACGAGCGCCTGGGCAACCCCCAGGGGTGACCGCGGGCCGGTTCAGCCCAGGTAGCCCATGCGGTGGCTGATCTCCTCCGCGCCCTTCAGCAGCACCGGGGAGAGCTCGTGCAGCCGCTCCTCGGTGAAGCGGTACGACGGGCCGGAGGCGCTGAGCGCGGCGATCACGTCGCCGTCCCGGTTGCGGATCGGGGCGGCCATGGCGTGCAGGCCGATCTCCAGCTCCTCAAGCGTCCAGGCGTAACCGCGCTCGCGGGCCTCGGCGAGGTTCTTCTCCAGCTTCGTCTTCGCGGTGATGGTGCGCGGGGTGACCTTCTTCAGGCCGGCCTCGGCGAGCAGGTCGGCACGGTCCTGGGTGGGCAGATGCGCCAGCAGGATCTTCCCGCTGGACGTGGCGTGCAGCGGGGTCAGCTGGCCGACCCAGTTGTGCGCGGTGATGGCTCCCGGACCGCGCACCTGGTACAGGTTGATCGCGTAGTGCTCCTGCATGACGGCGATGTTCACCGTCTCGCCGATCTCCTCGGCGAGGCGCTCGCACACCGGGCGGCCCTGCTGGGTGATGTCGATGCGTCCGGTGACCGCGCCGGCCAGCCGGACGATGCCGAAGCCGAGCCGGTACTTGCCGCGCTCGCCGGCCTGCTCGACCAGACCTCGGGCCTCCAGGGCGCCCAGCAGGCGGAAGGCGGTGGACTTGTGGACGTCGATCTCGGCCGCTACCTCACTGACGCCCGCCTCGCCGCGCTGGGCGAGGATCTCCATGACGCTGATGGCGCGGTCCACGGACTGGACCCCGCCGGCTTGTGAGTTCGACGTTTCTGAGTCAGTGCTGTAGTTGCTCACAGTGAAACTATACGCGTAGTAAACAACACCACTGCAAGTAACGACGGCGAAACCAAACCCCTCTAAGTTGCGTGGTTCGCAACCTAGTGCGTATAGCGATACTGGTACTAGCATGCCTCGCGTATCTACGGCGCGAGCGAGACGAGGCACCATGGCTCCCCTGCAATACGACTTCGTCATCGTCGGTGGCGGTTCGGCCGGCAGTGCGCTGGCCAACCGGCTCTCCGCGGACCCGGCGAACCGGGTGCTGGTCCTGGAGGCCGGCCGCTCGGACTACCCGTGGGACGTCTTCATCCACATGCCCGCGGCGCTGACCTACCCGATCGGCAGCCGGTTCTACGACTGGAAGTACGAGTCCGAGCCCGAGCCCCACATGGGCGGCCGGCGCGTCTACCACGCCCGCGGCAAGGTCCTCGGCGGCTCCAGCAGCATCAACGGCATGATCTTCCAGCGCGGCAACCCCATGGACTACGAGCGCTGGGCCGCCGACCCCGGCATGGAGACCTGGGACTACGCGCACTGTCTGCCGTACTTCAAGCGCATGGAGAACTGTCTGGCCGCCGACCCCGACGACGAGTTCCGCGGCCACGACGGCCCCCTCGTCCTGGAACGCGGCCCCGCCACCAACCCGCTCTTCACCGCCTTCCAGAAGGCCACCGAGGAAGCCGGCTACGCCCCCACCGACGACGTCAACGGCTACCGGCAGGAGGGCTTCGCCAAGTTCGACCGCAACGTCCACCGCGGACGACGGCTGTCGGCCTCCAAGGCGTACCTCAAGCCCGTCAGGAAGCGGCCCAACCTCACGGTGAAGACCCGGGCCCTGGTCACCCGTGTCCTCTTCGAGGGCAAGAAGGCCGTCGGCGTGGAGTACCAGCGCGGCAAGGGAGCCCCCCAGCAGGTCCGCGCCAGGGAAGTCGTCCTGTGCGGCGGCGCCATCAACTCCCCGCAGCTGCTCCAGCTCTCCGGCGTCGGCAACGCGGAGGAACTGAGCGCCCTCGGCATCGAGGTCGTGCACGATCTCCCGGGCGTCGGCGAGAACATGCAGGACCACCTGGAGGTCTACATCCAGTACGCCTGCAAGCAGCCCGTCTCCATGCAGCCGTACCTGGCGAAGTGGCGCGCTCCCTTCATCGGCCTTCAGTGGCTCTTCCGCAGGGGCCCGGCGGCCACCAACCACTTCGAGGCGGGTGGCTTCGCGCGCAGCAACGAGGACGTGGACTACCCCAACCTGATGTTCCACTTCCTGCCCATCGCGGTCCGCTACGACGGTTCCGTACCGGCCGGCGGCCATGGCTACCAGGTGCACGTCGGGCCCATGTACTCCGACGCGATCGGCTCGGTCAAGATCAAGAGCAAGGACCCGCGCGAACACCCCGCACTGCGCTTCAACTACCTCTCCACGGAACAGGACCGGCGCGAGTGGGTCGAGGCGATCCGGGTCGCCCGCAAGCTGCTCAACCAGCCGGCCCTCGCCCCCTACAACGACGGGGAGGTCTCGCCCGGACCCTCCGTCGAGACGGACGAGGAGATCCTGAGCTGGGTCGCCAAGGACGGCGAGACCGCCCTGCATCCGTCCTGCACCTGCAAGATGGGGCCCGCCACCGACGACATGGCCGTCGTCGACCCGACCAGCATGCGGGTGCACGGGGTGGAGGGCCTGCGCGTCGTCGACGCCTCGGTCATGCCGTACGTCACCAACGGCAACATCTACGCCCCGGTGATGATGGTCGCCGAGAAGGCCGCCGACCTGATCCTCGGCAAGGAGCCGCTCGCGCCGTCCAAGGCCGCCTTCTACCGCCACCGTGACGCCCAGAAGCAGGCCGGGTAGACGTTGGGTGCCGTCGGACTCCGGGCGCTGCTGGACAGCGTCCGCTACGAGGTGCTGCCCGCGAAGGCGACCGAGGACAAGGTCCTCGCCCATGTCCCGCGCGATGTCGTCGTCACCGTGACGGCGTCCCCGGTGAAGGGCCTGGAGCCCACGCTCGCCCTCGCCGAGCGGCTCGCCGGGCACGGTTACCGGGTCGTCCCGCACGTGCCCGCGCGGCTGCTGCGGGACGAGGTGCATCTGAAGGAGGTCGCCTCCCGGCTCCGGGAGGCCGCGGTGGACGACGTGTTCGTCCCGGCCGGCGACGCGGACCCGCCCGCCGGGCCCTACGAAGGGGCGCTGCCCGTGCTGCGCAAGCTCAGCGAACTGGGCGACCCGTTCACCCACGTCGGCATCACCGGCTACCCCGAGAGCCACCCCCTCATCCACGACGACCTCACCATCCAGGCCATGTGGGACAAGCGGGAGCACGCCACGTACCTCGTGAGCAACCTCTGCTTCGACCCACGGGTCCTCGGGGAGTGGATCGCGCGCGTACGGGGCCGGGACGTGACCCTGCCCGTGCACGTGGGGGTCGCCGGTCCCGTGCAGCGGGCGAAGCTGCTGGCGATGGCCGCGAAGATCGGGGTGGGGGAGTCGACGCGGTTCCTGACCAAGCACGCGTCCTGGTTCGTGCGCTTCGCGGCGCCCGGCGGCTACTCGCCGGAGAAGCTGCTCACCCGCGCAGAGGAGGCGCTCACCCGGCCCTCCGCGGGGGTGGCGGGGCTGCACCTGTTCACCTTCAACCAGATCGCCGAGACGGAGGCGTGGCGGCGGGCGCTGCTGGAGCGGCTGGGCGGCTGAAAGGTTTCCGTACGCGAAGCCGTACATGGAGCCGTACATGAAGCCGTATACAAAGGGGACGGGCCGGATCTCCGGTCCGTCCCCTTTGCGGGCGTCGTCGCCGGCGTCGCTCAGCGGAAGACCACCGTGCGGTTGCCGTCCACCATGACGCGGCTCTCGCTGTGCCACTTCACCGCGTGCGCGAGGACCTGCGCCTCCACGTCCCGCCCGACCGTGACCAGTTCGGCCGGGTCGAGGGAGTGGTCCACCCGGACCACGTCCTGCTCGATGATCTGGCCCTCGTCCAGGTCCGGCGTCACATAGTGCGCCGTCGCGCCCACCAGCTTCACCCCGCGGTCGTAGGCCTGCTCGTAGGGTCTGGCCCCCTTGAAACTGGGGAGGAAGGAGTGGTGGATGTTGATGGCGCGGCCTTCGAGCTGCTTGCAGAGGTCGTCGGAGAGGATCTGCATGTAGCGGGCCAGGACGACGAGGTCGACGTTCAACTCCGTTACCAGTTCCAGCAGTCGGGCCTCCGCCTCGGCCTTGGTGTCCCTGGTGACCGGGACGTGGTGGAAGGGGATGCCGTAGGTGTCGGCCAGCTGCTCGAAGTCCCGGTGGTTGGAGACGATCGCGGGGATCTCGATGTTCAGCGCGCCGGTGCGCCGGCGGAAGAGCAGGTCGTTCAGGCAGTGGCCGAACCTCGACACCATGATGAGCGTCCGGGTCGGGGTCGACGCGTCCCGCAGGCTCCAGGTGATGCGGTGGGCCTGGGCGACGGGGCCGAACCGGTAACGCAGGTTTTCCAGATCCGCGTCCGGGTCCGAAACGTCGAAGTGGACCCTCATGAAGAAACGGCCCTGGAGCCGGTCGTCGAACTGCTGGCTCTCCAGGATGTTGCCCGAGTTCCGTACGAGGAAGCCGCTCACCGCGTGGACCAGACCGGCGTGGTCGGGGCAGGACAGGGTGAGCACGTACTCGCGACCGGGCCGGGGCCTGGGGGACGGGGTGGACACATCAGCCTCCGACGGTGCGTATTGCACAACAAGGTGAGCGATACGCAACATGGTTGGCGTCAAAGGGGCCCTCGGTCAAGAGATCGCGACCCATTGGGCCCGGTGCCGAATCGTCATCGGCGAACCCCTTGACGTATGTCTGCACATTCGCCAGGGTGTTCCACCACAAGCAATCGGGTGCACGATGCGCAACGAACTTCCCTTGAAAGGCTCGGCGCGTGGCAGACCTGTATGTGGATGGTGAATGGCGGGACCCGGTGTCCGGTGGGCACCGGGACATCCGATGTCCCGCCGACGGCTCCCTGGTGGCGGCCGTATCGGAAGGAACACGTCCGGACGCGGAGGCGGCGATCGCCGCGGCCCGCCGCG
This sequence comes from Streptomyces sp. NPDC051913, assembly GCF_044593635.1. NCBI lineage: Bacteria > Bacillati > Actinomycetota > Actinomycetes > Kitasatosporales > Streptomycetaceae > Streptomyces > Streptomyces sp. NPDC051913. The sequence goes on from NZ_JBIUCI010000004.1 coordinate 747,610, forward strand.
CCTTCGACGAGGGCCCCTGGCCGCGCACCCCCGAACCGGAGCGCGGAGCACTGCTGCTGCGCACCGCCGACCTGATCGAGCGCGACGCCAAGGAGTTCGCCCGCGCCGAGTCCCTGGACACCGGCAAGCGGCTCGTGGAGAGCGAGTACGACATCGCCGACGTCGTCTCCTGCTTCCGCTACTACGGCGGACTGGCGGGCACCGACGCCGGGCGCGTCATCGACACCGGCCGGGACGACGCCGTAAGTCGCGTCGTCTACGAGCCGGTTGGGGTGTGCGGGCTGATCACCCCCTGGAACTACCCGCTGCTGCAAGCCAGTTGGAAGGTCGCCCCGGCGCTGCTCGCCGGCAACGCGATCGTTCTCAAGCCCAGCGAACTCACCCCCTCCACCTCCGTCCTGCTGATGAGGGCGCTGGAGGAGGCCGGACTGCCGGCCGGCGCCGCCAACCTCGTCCTGGGCACCGGACCCGAGGTCGGCGCGCCGCTCTCCGAGGACCCGGCGGTCGACCTGGTCTCCTTCACCGGCGGTGTGGAGACCGGCAAGCGCATCATGGCCACCGCCGCCGCGACCGTGAAGAAGGTCGCGCTGGAACTCGGCGGCAAGAACCCCAACGTGGTCTTCGCCGACGCCGACTTCGAGACGGCCGTCGACTTCGCCCTCACCGCGGTCTTCCTGCACTCGGGCCAGGTCTGCTCGGCCGGCGCCCGCCTCATCGTCGAGGACTCCCTGCACGACCGCCTCGTCGACGAGATCGTCCGGCGCGCCCGGCAGATCCGGCTCGGCGGCCCCTTCGACCCCGAGGCCGAGACCGGCGCGCTGATCTCCGCCCAGCACCTGGCCAAGGTCGAGGCGTACGTCGCCGCGGGCCTCGCCGAGGGCGCGGTCCTGCGCTGTGGCGGCGAGCGCCCCACCGACCCGGCGCTGGCGGGCGGCCACTACTACCCGCCGACCGTCCTCGACGCGTGCACCCAGGACATGCGGGTCGTGCACGAGGAGTCCTTCGGGCCGGTGCTGACCGTCGAGCGCTTCACCGACGAGGACGACGCCGTCCGGATCGCCAACGACACCGAGTACGGACTCGCGGGCGCCGTGTGGACGCAGGACGCCGGGAAGGCCCAGCGGGTCGCCCGCCGACTGCGCCACGGCACCGTGTGGATCAACGACTACCACCCCTATGTGCCGCAGGCGGAATGGGGTGGCTTCGGGCACTCGGGCGTGGGCCGGGAGCTGGGACCGACCGGCCTGAACGAGTACCGAGAGCCCAAACACATCTGGCAGAACATCCAACCCCGGCCGCAGCACTGGTTCCGCGGCTGAACGCCGAAAAGAGGTCGATCGTGACCACACAGACCGAGGTGCCGCAGCGGCGCGGCACGCCCCAGGACTCGGGCTCCACCCCGGTCATCTCCGTGCGCAGGCTGTGGAAGGTGTTCGGACCCAAGGCCGACCAGGTCCCGGACTCCGAGGAGTTGTGCGGCCTGTCCCGCCGCGAGCTCATGGACCGCACCGGATGCACCGCCGCCGTACGCGACGTCCACTTCGACGTCTCGCCCGGCGAGGTGTTCGTCGTCATGGGGCTGTCCGGCTCCGGGAAGTCCACGCTGGTGCGCTGTCTGACCCGGCTGATCGAACCCACCGCGGGCGAGATCGTCTTCGAGGGGGAGGACATCCGCCAGGCCGACGCGGCACGTCTGCGCGATCTGCGCCGGCGCAAGTTCTCCATGGTCTTCCAGCACTTCGGTCTGCTGCCCCACCGTCGCGTCGTCGACAACGTGGCGTTCGGCCTGGAGATCCGCGGCATGGGCCGGGGGGAGCGGATCAAGCGGGCCCAGGAGGTCGTCGAACTCGTCGGCCTCGCCGGCTACGAGAACTCCTACCCCGACCAGCTCTCCGGCGGTATGCAGCAACGCGTGGGCCTGGCCCGGGCGTTGGCGGGCGACCCCGACGTCCTCTTCTTCGACGAGCCGTTCTCGGCGCTCGACCCCCTCATCCGCCGGGACATGCAGAACGAGGTCATCCGGCTGCACCACGAGGTCGGCAAGACCATGGTGTTCATCACCCACGACCTCTCCGAGGCCCTCAAGCTGGGCGACCGCATCCTCATCATGCGCGACGGCAAGATGGTCCAGTGCGGCACCGGCGACGAACTCGTCGGCGCCCCCGCGGACGACTACGTACGGGAGTTCGTGAAGGACGTGCCGCGCGGCGACGTCCTCACCCTGCGCTGGATCATGCGGGCCCCCGAGGACGGCGACGAGCTCGACGGCCCCGAACTGGGCCCGGACGTCGTGGTGAAGGAGGCCACCCGGGCCGTGCTCGCCGCCGACCGGCCGGTCAAGGTCGTCGAGAACGGCAAACTGCTCGGCATCGTCGGCGACGAGGAGATCCTCGCCGTCGTCGCCGGGCAGGAAGGCGACGCGTGATGACCGTCGTCATGGAGAAGCCCGAGAAGACCGGGACGGTCGAGAAGGCCCCGCCGGTCAAGGCCGAGCGGCGCGTCAGCAGGTCCATGGTGATCGCCGCGATCCTCGTCGTCTGGCTGCTGCTCTTCTTCGTGCTGCGCGGCAAGCAGACCCTCACGCTGGCCGCGGCCGACCTGACCGATCTGCACCGCTGGTTCAACGACGTCAACGACTCCATCGGCGCGGACCGCAACTCCAACCCTCTCTTCCTGTACTTCTTCAACGAGATCCGCCTGGTCATCGACTCCGTGGTGACCTTCGTGCAGGACCTCATCTCGCAGCCCTCCGGCGACCGGCCCCTCCCGCAGATCGGCTGGCTCGGCGTGGTCGGCATCGCCGGCTTCGTCTCCTGGGCCGTCGGCAACTGGCGGGTCGCGCTGCTCGCGGTGGCCGGCTTCACCTTCCTCGGCCTCCAGGGCCTGTGGCAGGAGAGCATGGACACCCTCGCGCTCACCGTCTCCGCGGTGGGCGTGGCCCTGCTGTTCGCGATCCCGCTGGGCGTCTGGGCGGGGCTGTCCGACCGGTTCAACCGGATCATGACGCCCTTCCTGGACTTCATGCAGACGATGCCGACCTTCGTCTACCTCGCCCCGCTGACCCTGTTCTTCCTCATCGGCCCGGCCTCCGCCACCATCGCCACCCTGATCTACGCGGCACCGCCCTCGATCCGTATCACCGCGCACGCCATCCGCTCCGTACCGCACACCACGGTCGAGGCGGCCGACTCGCTCGGCGCGACCCGACGGCAGTCCCTGACCAAGGTGCTGCTGCCGATGTCCAAGCGGACCGTCGTCATGGGCGTCAACCAGACCATCATGGCCGCCCTCGCCATGGTCACCATCGCCGCCCTGATCGACGCGCCGGGTCTCGGCAAGACCGTGCTCCAGGCCCTTCAGTCGCTCGATGTCGGCACCGCCTTCAACGCGGGTCTGGCCATCGTCGTCATGGCCATCGTGCTCGACCGGGTGACGACCGCGGCGGCCGGACGCGAGGAGGCGGCCCGGCGCTCCAAGAACCGGTTGCTGGCCTGGCGGCGCCCGCTGCTGGGCGCGGGCGCGGTGGCCACCGCCGTCCTCGTCTACCTCTCGCACACCTACCTGTGGGCGGCGGAGTTCCCGGGCGAAGGAGACACGGGCACCGCCATCCGCAGCGCGGCGGACAACGTCACCACCTGGGCGCAGGACAATCTGTCGGGCCTCACCAACGCGTTCCGTGATGCCATCACCAACGGTCTACTCAATCCCTTCCAGTCGCTGCTCACCGACTCCCCGTGGTGGCTCGTCGGCGCGGCCCTGGTCGGGATCGGCGCCGTCCTCGGCGGCTGGCGGGCCGGGGTCACCACGGCGGTGTGCGTGGGCCTGCTCGTCGGCACCGGCGTCTGGTCGGACAGCATGACGACACTGGCGTCCACCGCCGTCGCCACCGTGCTCGTGATGCTGCTCGGCATCGTCTTCGGCGTCTGGATGGGCCGCAGTGCCCTGGTGGACCGGGTGCTGCGGCCGACGCTGGACGCGGCCCAGGTGATGCCGCCGTTCGTCTATCTCGTGCCGTTCCTCGCGCTGTTCGGCGCGACCCGCTTCACCGCGATCGTCGCCGCCGTCGTCTACGCCGCCCCCGTCGCCATGAAGATCATCGCGGACGGGGTGCGGAACGTGCCCGCCACCACCGTGGAGGCCGCCACCTCCGCGGGCTGCAACACCTGGCAGATCATCACCAAGGTCCAGCTGCCGATGGCCCGCAGCGCACTGACCCTCGCCACCAACCAGGGCCTCATCTACGTGCTGTCGATGGTCGTGGTGGGCGGCCTGGTGGGCGCGGGCGCCCTCGGCTACGACGTCGTGGCCGGCTTCTCCCAGGGACAGCTGTACGGCAAGGGCCTGGCGGCCGGGCTCGCCATCGTGCTGCTCGGCGTCATGTTCGACCGGATCACTCAGGCGGCGGCTCGCCGCACCAGCGCATAAGGAGCACCACACCATGGCAAGACACTGGCGAGCCGGAGCGGCCGGCGCAGCGGTCCTGGGCCTGGCCCTCACCGCCTGCGGCGGCGCGAAGGTCGGCGACGACAGCGCCGGTTCGGGCGAGTCCGGCAAGTGCGGCACCTTCAACCTCGCGGTCAACCCGTGGGTGGGCTACGAGGCGGACGCGGCCGTCGTCGCGTACGTCGCGGAGAACGACCTGAAGTGCAAGGTCAACTCCAAGGACCTCAAGGAGGAGATCGCCTGGCAGGGCTTCGGCACCGGCGAGGTGGACGCCGTCCTGGAGAACTGGGGCCATCCCGATCTGAAGAAGAAGTACATCACCGACCAGAAGACCGCCGTGGAGGCCGGTTCCACCGGCAACAAGGGCATCATCGGCTGGTACGTGCCGCCGTGGCTGGCGAAGGCCCACCCCGACATCCTCGACTACAAGAACCTCGACAAGTACGCGGCGAAGTTCAAGACCTCCGAGTCGGGTGGCAAGGGCCAGCTCCTGGACGGCGACCCCTCGTACGTCACCAATGACGAGGCGCTGGTGAAGAACCTGAAGCTCGACTTCAAGGTGGTGTACGCGGGCAGTGAGACCGCGCTCATCCAGGCCTTCCGCAAGGCGGAGAAGAACAAGGAATGGGTGATCGGCTACTTCTACGAGCCGCAGTGGTTCCTGTCCGAGGTGCCGCTGAAGAAGGTCGCGCTGCCGGCCTACAAGGACGGCTGTGACGCCGACGCGGAGAAGGTCGCCTGCGACTATCCCGAGTACGACCTGGACAAGATAGTCAGCGCAAAGTTCGCCAAGTCCGGCAGCCCCGCCTATGACCTGGTGAAGAACTTCAACTGGACCAACGACGACCAGAACACCGTCGCGAAGTACATCGCCGTGGACAAGATGACGCCCGAGGCGGCGGCGAAGAAGTGGGTCGAGGCCAACCGCGCCAAGGTGGACGCCTGGATCAAGTAACTCCTTGACGGATGCCCGGTGGGCGGCGCGCGGGACGTGCGCCGCCCACCGGGCATTCCTGTTTTCCGAGGGGTGTTCTCGCACGTCACCGGGCTCTTGACACCCACCTGCGCGACAGGCACATTGAGTTGCGCAACCTGAATCACGTTGCGTAGAAAGCAACTGAACCGGAGGTGCGGCAATGGCGGGACCCCGAGTGGTCGTCATCGGAGCGGGCGTCGTCGGCGCGGCCGTTGCGGACGAGCTCTCCGAGCGTGGCTGGACCGAGGTGACCGTGGTCGACCAGGGCCCGCTCCCGGCGACCGGCGGCTCCACCTCGCACGCCCCGGGCCTGGTCTTCCAGACGAACTCCTCCAAGACCATGACCGAGTTGGCCCGGTACACCGTCGAGAAGTTCAGCTCCCTCGACGTCGACGGCAAGCCCTGTTTCCTCCAGGTCGGCGGCCTCGAAGTGGCCACCACCCCCGAACGCCTCGCCGAACTGCACCGCCGGCACGGCTGGATCACCGCCTGGGGCATCGATTCCCGGCTGCTGACCCCCGAGGAGTGCGTCGAGCAGCACCCCCTGGTCAACCCGGACCGGGTCCTCGGCGGCCTCCTGGTCCCCACCGACGGCCTCGCCAAGGCCGTCCTCGCCGTCGAGGCCCAGATCCGCCGCGCCACCGAGCGCGGGGTGCGGTTCCTCGCCCGCCACGAGGTCCTCGACATCCTGCGGACCGACGGCGAGGTGACCGGCGTCCGCACCGACCACGGCGATCTGGAAGCCGACATCGTCGTGTGCTGCGCCGGCATCTGGGGCCCGCGGATCGCCCGCATGGTCGGCCTGAACCTCCCGCTGACCCCCCTCGCCCACCAGCTCGCCTGGACCGGCCCCGTCCCGGCCCTCGCGGGCCAGACCGAGGAAGCGGTCCGCCCGATCCTGCGCCACCAGGACGCCGACCTCTACTACCGCGACCGCTACGACGGCATCGGCATCGGCTACTACGGCCACCGCCCCATGCCCATCTCCGCCGACGACATCCGCGCCTTCGACGAGAACGCCGAGATGCCCTCGGTCCTGAAGTTCACCGAGGAGGACTTCGACCCCGCCTGGACCGAGACGCAGTCCCTGCTTCCGTCGACGCGCGAGGCGAAGATCGAGGAGGGCATCAACGGCCTCTTCTCCTTCACCACCGACAACTTCCCGCTCCTCGGCGAGTCCCCCGACGTCAAGGGCTTCTGGGTCGCCGAGGCCGTCTGGGTCACCCACTCCGCGGGCGTCGGCCGAGCGATGGCCGAGTGGCTGGTCGACGGCCACTGCTCGACCTTCGACCTGCACGAGTGCGACCTCAACCGCTTCGAGCCGCACCAGCTCTCCCCGGAGTACGTCCTGGCCCGCGACTGCCAGAACTTCGTCGAGGTCTACGACATCCTCCACCCCCTCCAGCCCTCCGGGAAGCCGCGCCCGATCCGCACCAGCCCCTTCCACACCCGCCAGCAGGAACACGGCGCCTTCTTCCTGGAGGCGAACGGCTGGGAACGCCCCCAGTGGTACGAGGCCAACGCGGGCCTGGTGGAAGGCCGTTCGATCCCCACCCCGAACGACTGGGCCGCCCAGTACTGGTCACCGATCGTCGGCGCCGAAGCCCAGGCCACCCGCGAGACCGTCGCGATGTACGACATGACGGCCCTCAAGCGCCTGGAGGTCACCGGCCCCGGCGCCGGCGCCTTCCTGGAGCGGCTGTGCACCGGCAAGGTCGCCAAGTCCGTCGGCTCCGTGACCTACACCCTGCTCCTCGACCACGACGGCGGCATCCGCAGCGACGTCACCGTGGCCCGCCTCGCCCGAGACCAGTTCCAGGTCGGCGCCAACGGCAACCTCGACCTCGACTGGTTCACCCGCCACCTCCCCGCCGACGGCACCGTCCAGGTCCGCGACATCACCCCCGGCACCTGCTGCGTCGGCCTGTGGGGCCCGCTCGCCCGCAAGGTCCTCCAGCCGCTGACGGACGAGGACTTCAGCAACGAGGGCCTCAAGTACTTCCGCGCCAAGCGCGCCTACATCGGCAGCGTCCCCGTCACCGCGATGCGCCTGTCCTACGTCGGTGAACTCGGCTGGGAGCTCTACACCACCGCCGACCAGGGCCAGAAACTCTGGGACACCCTGTGGCAGGCGGCGAAGCCGCTCGGCGGAGTCATCGCCGGCCGCGGCGCCTTCAACAGCCTCCGCCTGGAGAAGGGTTACCGCTCCTTCGGCACCGACATGACCTACGAGCACGACCCCTACGAGGCCGGCGTCGGCTTCGCCGTCAAGCTCGACAAGGACGACTTCATCGGCAAGGCCGCCCTGGAGCGCCGCAAGGCCGACGTACGGCGCAGGCTCACCTGCCTCACCATCGAGGACCCGCGCTCGGTCGTTCTCGGCAAGGAACCGGTCTACGCCGGCGACCGCGCCGTCGGCTACGTCACCAGCGCCGCCTACGGCTACACCATCGGCAAGGGCATCGCCTACGCCTGGCTCCCGGCCGAACTCACCACCCCCGGCACGGCCCTGCACATCGGCTACTTCGACCAGCGCGTGGAGGCGACCGTCACCGAGGAGCCCCTGTTCGACCCGACCATGTCCCGCCTCCGTGGCTGACCGAGGGAAGACGATGACTGCGCAGCTGCTCGACGGCAAGGCGACCGCCTCCGTCATCCGCCGCGAACTCACCGAGCGCGTGGCCAAGTCGACCGCCACCACCGGCCGCCCGCCCGGCCTCGGCACCGTCCTCGTCGGCGACGACCCCGGCAGCCACGCCTACGTCGGCGGAAAGCACCGCGACTGCGCCCAGGTCGGCATCGCCTCCATCCGCCGCGACCTGCCCGCCGACGCCACCCAGCAGCAGGTCGAGGACGTCGTCGACGAACTCAACGCCGACCCCGCCTGCACCGGCTACATCGTCCAACTCCCGCTCCCGAAGCAGCTGGACGCCAATGCCGTACTGGAACGCATGGACCCGGCCAAGGACGCCGACGGCCTGCACCCCGTCAACCTCGGCCGCCTGGTCCTCGGCGTCGACGCCCCCCTCCCGTGCACCCCGCGCGGCATCGTCGAACTCCTGCGCCGCCACGACGTCCCCCTCGCCGGCGCCCGCGTCTGCGTGATCGGCCGCGGCATCACGGTCGGCCGCCCCATCGGCCTGCTCCTCACCCGCCGCTCCGAGAACGCCACGGTCACCCTCTGCCACACCGGCACCAAGGGCCTCGCCTGGCATGTACGCGAGGCGGACATCGTCATCGCGGCCGCGGGCTCACCCGGACTGATCACCGCCGACATGCTGCGCCCCGGCGCTGCGGTCCTCGACGTCGGCATCACCCGCACCGAGCAGGGCCTGGTCGGCGACATCCACCCGGACGCCCGGCAGGTGGCCGGGTGGGTCGCACCGATGCCGGGCGGGGTCGGCCCCATGACCCGGGCGATGCTGCTCGCCAACGTGGTCGAGGCCGCCGAGAGGAACGCGAACACCGTATGAACGTGCCGAACGGAGACATCCGATGAGCCCCCGCACCCCCGGCGCCGAACTCCCCGAGCACCCCGACCGGCTGTGGCGCAACCCCGCCCCCCAGCGGTCGTACGACGTCGTCATCGTCGGCGGCGGCGGACACGGCCTGGCCACCGCGCACTACCTGGCGAAGAACCACGGCATCACCAACGTCGCCGTACTGGAGAAGGGCTGGCTCGCGGGCGGCAACATGGCCCGCAACACCACGATCATCCGCTCCAACTACCTCTGGGACGAGAGCGCGGGCATCTACGAGCACGCGCTGAAACTCTGGGAGGGCCTGGCGGACGACCTCGACTACCCCATCCTCTTCAGCCAGCGCGGCGTCCTCAACCTCGCCCACAGCCTCCAGGACGTCCGCGACAGCGTGCGACGCGTCGAGGCCAACCGCCTCAACGGCGTGGACGCGGAGTGGCTCGACGCCGACGGCGTGCGCGAGGTCTGCCCGATCGTCAACACCTCCCCGGACGTGCGCTACCCCGTCCTCGGCGCCACCTACCAGCCGCGCGCCGGCATCGCCAAACACGACCACGTCGCCTGGGGCCTCGCCCGCTCGGCGGACGCGGCCGGCATCGACATCATCCAGAACTGCGAGGTCACAGGGCTGGACGTGGTCGGCGGCAAGGTGGTCGGCGTCCAGACCTCACTCGGCCCGATCGCGGCCGGCAAGGTCGCCCTGTGCTCGGCGGGCCACACCTCGGTCCTGGCCGCCATGGCGGGCATCGAACTCCCGCTCCAGAGCCATCCGTTGCAGGCCCTGGTCTCCGAACTCCTGGAACCCGTCCACCCCACGGTGGTCATGTCCAACGCGGTCCACGTGTACGTGTCACAGGCCCACAAGGGCGAGTTGGTGATGGGCGCGGGCATCGACGCCTACAACTCCTACACCCAGCGCGGCGCCTTCCACATCATCGAAGAGCAGATGTCCGCGGCCCTGGAGCTCTTCCCCGTCTTCGCCCGCGCCCACGTCCTGCGCACCTGGGGCGGCATCGTCGACGTCAGCCCCGACGCCTCCCCGATCGTCGGCCTGAGCCCGGTCCAGAACCTCTACCTGAACTGCGGCTGGGGCACCGGCGGCTTCAAGGCGACGCCCGGAGTGGGCTGGGTCTACGCCCACACCATCGCCCACGACACCCCCCACCCCCTCAACGCCCCCTTCTCGCTCGACCGTTTCACCACCGGCGCGCTCGTCGACGAGCACGGCGCGGCCGCGGTGGCCCACTAGGGATCCTCAAGGGAGCCGAACGACATGCTGCTCATCCCCTGCCCGTGGTGCGGACCGCGCGACGAGGCCGAGTTCCACTACGGCGGCCAGGCCCACGTCCCCTACCCGGAGACCCCCGCCTCCCTCTCCGACGAGGAATGGGCCCGCTACCTCTTCTTCCGCGACAACCCGAAGGGCCCCTTCGCCGAACGCTGGACCCATGCCGCGGGCTGCCGCCGCTGGTTCAACGCGATCCGGGACACGTCGACGAACGAGGTACTGGCGGTGTACAGGGCGGGAGAAGAACGTCCCGCGCCTGGTGAACCGCGACCGGCAACTCCAGCCCGTCCGGCACCTCTCAACGCCGGCGCATCTCTTTCAGCCCGTCCGGCGTTTGAGGACGAGGCCCCTTCAGGGCCGACGGGGGCCCAGGGGGCGGAGCCCCCTGGGAGCGGGGTCGAAGGGGCGGCAGCCCCTGGGGATGGGACGGGTAGGGGCGGCGGGGGCGAGAACCCGCCCTTCAGGCACCCCACCCGCGGCCGAATCGACCGCGAACACCCCCTCGCCTTCACCTTCGACGGCATCGAATACCACGCCAACCAGGGCGACACCCTCGCCTCCGCCCTCCTCGCCAACGGCGTCATCGAGGCCGGAACCAGCATCAAACTCGGCCGCCCCCGAGGCATCTTCTCGGCCGGAGTCGAAGAACCCAACGCGGTCGTCCAGATAGAGGCCCCGTTCCCCGAACCGATGCTCCCCGCCCCGTCCATCGAGCTCTACGACGGCCTCGTCGCCACCAGCCTCCCCGGCCAGGGCCGCCTCGCCACGGAACCCGACCCGGCCCGCTACGACGCCGTACACGCCCACTGCGACCTCCTGATCGTCGGCGCGGGCCCCGCCGGCCTCGCCGCCGCGACCGCCGCCGCCCGTACCGGCGCCCGCGTCATCCTCGCCGACGACCAGCCCGAACCCGGCGGCAGCCTCCTCAGCACGGCCGAGCACCTCGACTGGGTCGCGCGGACCGCCGAAGAACTCGACACGGCCCCTGACGTCCGCGTCCTGCGCCGCACCACCGTCTTCGGCTACTACGACGACAACCACCTCCTCGCCGTGGAACGCCGCACGAACCACCTCGGCGCCGCCGCCCCCACCGACGTCTCCCGCGAACGCGTCTGGCGCATCCGCGCCCGCCGGGTCGTCCTCGCCACCGGCGCCCACGAACGCTCCCTGGCCTTCGCGGACAACGACCGCCCCGGCGTGATGCTGGCCGCCTCCGCCCGCGCCTACGTCAACCGCTACGGCGTCCTGCCCGGCCGTCACGCGGTGGTGTTCACGACCAACGACAGCGCCTACGCCGCCGCCCTGGACCTCACCGCCGCCGGCGTCGACGTCACGGCGATCGTCGACACCCGCCCCGAACCGGGGGAGTGGGCCGAGCGCGCACGGGCGGCCGGCATCGAGGTACTGCCCGGCCACGCCGTCACGGGTACGGAAGGCGACCCCCGCCTGACCGCGGTGACCGTCGCCCCGTACGGCGAGACCACAGGCCGACGCGAGTTCGCCGCCGACCTGCTCCTCGTCTCCGGCGGCTGGAACCCGGTCGCGCACCTCTACAGCCAGGCGGGCGGCAGACTCCGCCACGACGCCGACCTCGGCACCTTCGTCCCGGACGCCTGCCGCCAGGCCGTCGAGGTCGCGGGCGGCGCGAGCGGCGTGTTCGACGTCGCCCGCGTCCTCGCCCAGGGCGCGGCGGCGGGCGCCCGCGCGATCGAGGCGGAGGGATACACCCCGCGGCCGCCCAGCCTGCCGCAACCGGCCGCCCGACCGAGGCCCACCCCGGCCATGCAGGTCTTCACCGTCCCCGGCCGCGAAGGCGCCCCGCGCTTCGTCGACCTCCAGCGCGACGTCACCGTCGACGACCTGACCCGTGCCACCGGCGCCGGCATGCGCTCGGTCGAGCACACCAAGCGCTACACGACCGCGGGCACCGCCAACGACCAGGGCAAGACCTCGGGTGTCCTGGCCAGTGGTGTCGTCGCCGAACTCCTCGGCGTGGACATCTCGGCGCTCGGCACGACCACCTTCCGCCCGCCCTACACACCGGTCTCCTTCGCCGCCCTCGCAGGACGTGACCGCGGCGCGCTGAGCGACCCGGTCCGCACCACGGCCCTGCACGAGTGGCACATCGAGCACGGCGCCCTCTTCGAGAACGTGGGTCAGTGGAAGCGCCCCTGGTACTACCCGCGGGCCGGCGAGGACATGGAGGCCGCCGTCCTGCGCGAGTGCGCCGCCACCCGCGAGAGCGTCGGCTTCATGGACGCCTCCACCCTCGGCAAGATCGACGTCCAGGGCCCGGACGCCGGCGCCTTCCTCGACCTGCTGTACACCAACATGATGAGCACCCTGAAGGTCGGCATGATCCGCTACGGCGTCATGTGCCGCCCCGACGGCATGGTCTTCGACGACGGCACCGTCATCCGCGTGGACCGGGACCGCTACCTGGTCACCACGACGACCGGCAACGCCGCCGCCGTACTCGACTGGATGGAGGAGTGGCTCCAGACGGAGTGGCCGGAGCTGAAGGTCCACTGCACGTCCGTCACCGAACAGTGGGCCACCGTCGCCCTGGTCGGCCCGAAGTCCCGCGCGGTCCTCGGCTCACTCGCGCCCCAACTGGCCGTGGCCAACGAGGACTTCCCGTTCATGGCCTGGCGCGAGACGACCGTCGCCGGCATCGAGGCACGGGTGTGCCGGATCAGCTTCTCCGGCGAACTCGCCTACGAGATCAACGTGTCGCCGTGGGCGGCCCGCGCCCTCTGGGAGGCGCTGTACGAGGCCGGTGCCCCGTACGGCATCACCCCCTACGGTACCGAGACGATGCACGTCCTGCGCGCCGAGAAGGGCTATCCGATCATCGGCCAGGACACCGACGGCACCGTCACCCCGCAGGATCTGGGCATGAGTTGGGCCGTCTCGAAGAAGAAGCCCGACTTCATCGGCAGGCGCTCCTTCGCCCGCGCCGACACGGTCCGCGCCGACCGCAAGCACCTGGTCGGCCTGCTCCCCGAGGACCCGGCGACCTTCCTCCCGGAAGGCACCCACCTGATCACCGACAGCGTCCTTTCGGCCCCGCCGGTCCCGATGCTCGGCCATGTCACCAGCAGCTACCGCAGCGCCGCCCTCGGCCGGACCTTCGCCCTCGCCCTGATCAAGGGCGGTCGCGACCGCATCGGCGAGCGCCTGTACGCCCCCGTCGGCGACCGGCTGGTCGCGGTGACCGTCGCGAGCCCCGTCCTCTACGACCCCGAAGGAGCCCGCCGCGATGGCTGAGACCACCCTGACCGCCGCCCCGCTCCGCAGCCCGCTGGCCCCGGCCGCGGACCGCTTCGCCGCCGCGACCCGGACGTCCGGGGGCGCGATACGGCTGGCCGAACTCCCTTTCCTGACCCAGCTGAACGTCCGTCTCGACGCCAAGGGCGCGGCGGCGGAGGCCGTAGGACTGGCCCTCGACCTCCAACTGCCCCTCCAGCCCAACACCGCGGTCCGCGCGGGGGAGTTGACCGCCCTCTGGCTCGGCCCGGACGAATGGCTGCTGGTCGCCCCGCCCGGCTCCGCCGGGGACCTGGAGAGCCGCGTCCGGGAGGCGGCCGGCGACGAACTCGTCTCCGTGATCGACGTCTCCGCCCAGCGCACCACGCTCCTCGTCACCGGCCCCGGCGCCCGCGACCTGCTGGCTCACGGCTGCGCGCTGGACCTCCACCCGCGCGCCTTCGGCGCCGGACGCTGCGCCCAGACGACCCTCGGCCGCACCCAGGTCGTCCTGGTCGCCCGGGGCGAACCCCGGGCCGGGTTCTGGGTGTTGGTCCGCTCGTCCTTCGCCGGCTATCTAGCGGACTGGCTGCTCGACGCGGCGACGGAATACGTGTGAACGCACCGGCGGCCCGGTCCGTGGGAACCCAACGGACCGGGCCGCCGTCGCGTCCGGGTTCAGCACTCGATGATGTTCACCGCGAGTCCGCCGCGGGCGGTCTCCTTGTACTTGACGCTCATGTCGGCGCCGGTCTCCTTCATGGTCTTGAT